>NZ_QEQJ01000003.1:0-413453 GCF_003383195.1 Haloferax sp. Atlit-6N
AGGAAATCGAGCGCCGCGTCGAGCGCGCCGCCGAAATCGTCCAGCTGCAGGGCATGCTCGAACGCATGCCCGACGAGATGTCCGGCGGCCAGCGACAACGCGTCGCCATCGCCCGCGCCATCGTCCGTGAGCCCGATGTCTTTCTCATGGACGAGCCGTTAGCGAACCTCGACGCGAAGCTCAAGGTCCACATGCGAACCGAACTCCAGCGCCTCCACAAGGAACTGGACACGACCATCATCTACGTCACCCACGACCAAGAAGAGGCGATGACGCTCTCGGACCGTATCGCCGTCCTTGACGCTGGCCAACTCCAGCAGATCGACCCGCCGCTCGTCTGTTACAACGAGCCCGCGAACCTGTTCGTCGCCGGCTTCATCGGCTCGCCCTCGATGAACTTCGCCGAGGCGACGGTCACAGAAGACGCGCTCTCGACAGCAAACTTCTCGCTCGCGTTCGATCCGGCGTCTGTCGAGGCTGTGGACGTGGGTGACGAGGTAACCATCGGGATTCGTCCCGAAGACATCTATCCCAGCGGAGCGCGCGTCGAAGTCGAAGACCCCTCTTCGCTCATCGCCACGCGCGTCGATATTCTCGAACCGATGGGCGACGAGATATTCGCGTACATGCTGTTGGGCGAAGGCCGAACCTCGATGGACCAGTCAGGGGCTGATGACCAGTTGCTGATGAGCGTTGAGCCCGACTCGACGATTCGAGAAGACACGGACGTCGAAGTGGTGATAGACCGGGGGAACGTCCACCTCTTCGATACGGCGTCGGGCGACGCACTCGTCCACGGCCTTCCCCCCGTTTCAGCCGAGTTAGAGACCGAGACGACGGCCGACGCAGACGACTGAAGCGACCCGGCAACCTCGCCGTCGGCGACGGCGAGACGCAGTAACTCCCGGAGGCTACCGGAAGTAACCGCGCGCTCGACTCAGTACGGAGCGCCACAGCTCGGACACATCGGCGGCGCGCCCTCGGGGAGGTCGACGCCGCAGTGGGGGCACTTCCCGTCGGCGTCTGGCGACGTCATCTCGTCGACCGCGTCGTCGGTCGTGCCCCGAACGCCGGCCAGCGACCCAACGCCTTCGGCCGGTGACTCCAGTGATTCTCCCTCCGACGCCGCCCGGAGAAAGCGGACCCGTTCGGCGACGAACTCGGCCGCCTCGTCGGATTCCGCGTCGAGCACCGAATCCGGTACCCGAACCGCCTCGCCGCCCCCACGGACTGACAGTCCGAGCGCTTCGGCGGCGCGGCCCCGGACGAAGGCGTTCTCGTCGGCGAGCCGTGCCGAGAGCGCCGTCCGAGCCTCGGCGAGCGAATCCGGCGCGTCGCAGCCGACGACCGCCACCGCCGTACAGAGGTGATAGCGGACGAGTTCGTCCCGGTCGTCGAGGTGTTCGGCGAGCGCCGAGACGCGGTGGCGAAGTCGACCGGGGTCGCCGAGCGCCACGCATTCGAGCGCCTTCGCCAGCTTCTGTTTCACCTCGGGTTCGTCGAACGAGAGACCGACGCGGAGGTCCGCGAGCACCTCCGGCGAGGCGACCGCGTCGGGGTGTTCGAGCGCGACGTAGCCCAGCGCCTCGGCCGACCGGGCGCGGACGTAGTAGAACTCGTCCTCGTCGGCGAGTCGCTCGGCGAGCGACGGAACGGCGGGAGCGACCGCGTCGGGAGCGGCCTCCGCGACCGCGACGAGCGCCTTCGCGGTCAACAGCCGGACGGCGCGGTCGTCGTCGGTGAGAAAGGGCGTGACGGCGGGGAGGACCGACTCGAACGCGGTCGGCCGGTCGTCGGCGAGGCGCCGAAGCTCTCGGAGCGCCCGTTTTCGGTCCTCGGTCGACGCCGTTCGGAGCTCCCCGAGCGCCCCGCTCACCGCCTCGTAGGCGCGGTTTTCGGCTGATTCGACGAGGCGCTCCAGCGGGGGCGCGTGACGTGTGTCGTCCATCGGTTCGTGTGCCTCGTTAGCGAAGTATCTCCTCGGTACGTCAATAAGTTAGTGGGAGACCGCGTCGTCGACACCGAACAGAACAGAACAGACAAAAAGACTACATTTTCGCGGAGCGACGACAGAACCGTGAGCCCGATTACGCTTGCCGCGGCGGCGCTCCTTGGGAGTGTGACCGCGGCCGCGACGTATCGACACGCGAGACGCCGCGACCGAAACCCGACGAGGTGGAGCGCGGAGGTCGGAGCAACGTTCCTGCTCGCGCCACTTCTCGCGGCCGAAGTGGGGCTCGGCGCCGTCCGAACAACGCTGGTCGCCACGTCCTCGGCTGGGGTCGTCGAGGCGGTCCCTCCGGTGGCGTTCCACGGCGTGACTATCGCTGTTGGGCTGGTCGCCGGTGCGACGGCACTCATCCACTACCGGCGTGCCGCGGTGGCCGCGTAGTCGAGTCGAAGCGACGCGAGGCAACGAGCCGCGTCGTCCTCGCGGTCACTCCAGCGGGAACCGCGCGACTGCGCCGTCGTCGACGTACGAGACGAACACCGACGACGGCTCGACGCGGAGAGAGAGTCGGCTGTGCGAGTCTGGTTCGTACGACCACCGCGTCTGGCCCGACTCCCGGGAAAGCACCTCGAAGCCCCGGTCCCAGCCGGCGACGACGCGGGAGCCCGTGACGGCGAGCGAGTCCAGCGACGGGAGTCCGGTTACGGTCTGCCACCGCCGCGTGCCGTCGAGGCCGAAGCAGTCGACTCGGCCGAGAATCCCGCCGTCGGGGTCGTCGACGCGGCTCCCGACGAACACCGCGTCGTCCGTGGCCTCGACCGACCGGATCTGATAGCCCACGGGATTCGCCCACCGCTTCTCGCCCGTCTTCCGGTCGAACGCGAGCAGTTCCGCGTGCCCGTCCGGTCGGTCGTGGGAAAGGTACAACTGCGACCCGAGGACCATCGTGCGCCCGGGGCTGCTGACAGAGGTTCGCCAGCGAACGCTCCCGTTCGACGGTTCGTAGGCCACCAGCGTCCCGTCCCACACGGCGACGGCGAGTCGGGAGTCCGCGACGACCGCGGGGTGCCGCGGCTGGGATTCGGTCCGCCACCGGACGCTCCCGTCCGCCGGCGAGAGCGAGACGACGCGCGATTCAGTCTCGCTCACCGGCACGCGAACCACGACCGAGTCGTCGGCGACACCGTCGAGGGAGTACGACGAAACCGCCCGTTGGAAGCGTCGGTCGCCAGTCTGTGGGTCGTATCCGGTGAGCGTGTTCTCGGGGCCGGCGAAATCGAGTTCGGCGACGAGCGACTCGGTGCGGACGAGTCTCGCTCGATGGGCCGTGCCCTCGTCGCGCCACAGTTCGTCGCCCGAGGAATCGACGGCGTAGAGGTCGCCGTCGGTGCTGTGGACGTGGTACGGGCCGCCGGACGGCGGGGCGACGGGTCGCGTCTCTATCGGGCCGCCGGTCTCGAACCGGACGGCGGTCGACCCATCCTCGCGCCGCAGGCCGTACAACGCCTTGTCCTGCATCCCGGCGAGGACCAGTTCGTCGGTGACGGCGGGCGGGCCGGCCATGAACGCCCCGTCGATATCGCGTCGCCAGACCGGTCGTCTCCCGCCGAGTCCGGGAATCGAGCTACAGCCGGCGACGGAGAGCGAGCCGACGGCCGCGAGCGTCCCGAGCACCTCGCGGCGGGTGACGGTTTGCTCCCGGCTTCCGGCCGAACCCGTCCGCTCCGGACGCTCACTCGGCATCGAGCACCTCCGCGTCGAGGCGAGCGAGTTGCCACTCCTGTCCGACGTAGACGCCGTCGCCCGCGGCGACGACCCAGTTCACCGTGCCGCCGTCGAGGTAGCCCTCGAACCGGTACTCGCCGAGGAGGGTGCCGTCGGTCGCGTGGACGTACAGCGCGGTCGGTTCGAACGGGACGGTCCCGCTGTGCCCCCGGACGAGGAGGTCCGACCCCACGACGGTCACCAGTCGGTCGCCGACGCGGGTCGGTCCGCAGGTCACGGGGCCGGCCAGTTCGCGCCGCCACAGTCGGGTTCCCGTCTCGGCGTCGAAGGCGTACAGGAAGTAGTCCGCGCCGCCGACGTACACGCGGCCGTCGGAGACGAGCGGCCGGGCGAACACGGTGTTTCGGAGCGACCCGCGCCACCGAAGCTCGCCGGTCGCCGCGTCGAGCGCCAACAGTTCCTCGGTCGCGCTCCCGACGAAGACGGTGTCGCCGGCGACCGCCACCGACGACGGGGACGCCCCCACGTCGGCGCGCCACGATTCGGACTCATCCGTGGCGAACCGGCGGACTGTTCCGTCCAGAATGGGCGCAATGACACCGGCTTGGGAGCCACCTCCGGCGGGTGCGGACGCGGGCGCGCCGGCCAGCGACGCCGGAAGTTCGGCGCGAAAACGCTGCTCGCCGTCCTCGCGGGACAGCCCGAGCAGTCGGTCCACCACGTCGTTTTCGGTGCCCGAGATGGGGAAGACGACGGTGTCGTCGGCGACGACCGGCGGGTACTGAACGACGCCCGGGTCGGCGCTACCGACGCCCGTCAGCCCGATGTTCCACGCTCGCTCGCCCGCCTCGTAATCGACCGCCGTGGCCCGTCCCGCCTTCGAGAACAGGTACGCATACTGGTCGTCGACGCCGAGCGGCGACCGGTAGCCCTTCCGGCCGGTCACCGCCCAGCGCTCCTCGCCGGTCTCGGGGTCGAGCGCGGACACCATCGGGTCGGCGTGAAACGGGCTCCCGGTTCCGACGAGCAGGGGGCCGGACGGCGGGCGCAGGGCGCGGGTCGGAGTCCGAACGCCCGCCGTCCACGCGGTCGGCATCGGGAGCGAGTCCTCGTGGCCCGTGAGACTCGCACAGCCGGCGAGGCCAGCGGCGAGCGCCGGGAGAGCCTTCAGCGCGTCGCGTCGCGAATAGGAGGGCATCAGCGAGGACGTGTGGACCGGCTGATAATACTCCTGTTGGTTTCGACGGCGGCGCGACCGGCCGCGGCCGGCGAACCCTTCGAGCGGGGAGCCACGAAGGTTTTTATCCCGCGCCGAGACGGCGGTCGTATGCTCTCCAGACGCGAGGTACTGGCCGCCGGCGGAGTCGCGCTCGCGGGCGGGGTCGCCGGGTGCGGTGGCTCACCACCGTCTCCGGACGCGACGTTCGACGCGCCGACGACGGCGTGGCCGACCACCGGCTACGACCCGCAGGCGACGGGCCACGCACCGGCCGGCCCGCCCGAGGGAACCGTCTCGTGGAGCGTCTCGCGGGGGAGCCTCGACCCGCCGCTCTACGGCGCGCTCGCCCCGCCGGTCGTCGCCGACGGGGCCGTCTACGTCACCGGACTCGCTACCCACTATTACAGGCCGGACGACTTCACCAGCCCGCTGGCCGCGATTGACGCCGAGTCCGGGTCGGTCCGGTGGGTCGAAGGCTTCCCGGACGGGCTCAGCGGCGGCCCCGCGGTCGTCGGCGACGACCCGGGAATCGTCGTCGTCGGAGGCTACGACGGCACCCTCCACGCCGTCGGAAGCGACGGGTCGAGCGAGTGGGCCGCGGACCTCGGCGGCCGGCTGGGAACCCCGACGGCGTACGGAAACAGACTGTACGTCGAAAGCGGGAACGGCCGCCTGCACGCCGTCGGAAGCGACGGGAACCGGCTGTGGACCGCCGACCGGCCGGGGGCGCTCGAACTCCTCGTCGGCCCGGACGAGCCGGTCGAGACGACGATGCCCGTCGCCGACGACCGCGGCGTCTACGCCGCCTTCACGCCGTTCGAGCGGGAGCGCGAGGCGGTCGTCGTCCTCGGCTACGACCACGGCGGCGGGCGGCGCTGGCGGACGGTGCTCGACGGCCGGTACGGCCGGTCGCCCAACGGCCTCGCCGTCACCGACGACACGCTGTACGCGACCGTCGGCGGAACCGTCTACGCGCTCGACGCCGACACCGGCAAGGAGCGCTGGCGGTTCGTGACCGGCTCGGAGGCCGCCGGCCCGCCGACGGTCGACGGCGAGCGAGTCTACGTCGGCGCGAAGAACCTCTACGCGCTCTCCCGGACCGATGGCGGCGAGCGCTGGCGCGTGGTGAACGAAGCGCCGCCGAGCCACGACCGCGACCCGACGACCCTCCCGTATCTCGCTCGCCCGCCCGTCGCCGACGGGCGAGTCTACCTCCGAACCGGAGCCGTTGACGCCGCCGACGGGACGCGCCTGTGGGGCGGCGACGCCGACGAGTGGCTCCAGTCGGGGAACTACTTCGCCGAACCGTACTACAGGCGGCCGATGGCGTCGCCGGTCATCACCGAGGAGGCGATGTATCTAACCCACGCGCACCACGGGGTGGTGAAGGTCGCATGACCGACACCGGCCAGCGACCGACTCGGCGTCGACTCTTGGCGAGTCTCGGAAGCGCCGCCGCCGTCGGCGCGGCGGGCTGTCTCGGAACGCGGTCGGAGCACAACCCGACGAGCGGGGAGTGCCCCGAGTACGACCCCGTCGAGCCGGCGACCGCGGACTGGCGCGGCGTGATGGGTCCGACGACGAACACCGGGGCCGTCGCGTCCGAGGCCGTCCCCGAGGGCGACCTCGCCGTCGATTGGACGGTGCCCGTGGAGACCTACGTGGGCCACCACGTCCCGGTCGTCGCCGACGGCACCGTCTACGTCCACGACATGGACGACGAACTCTCCGCGGTCGACGCCGACACGGGCGAGCGAACGTGGACCAGACCGCTCACCGACCCCGAGCCCGCGCCCGCAGTCGGCGACGGAACGCTCGTCGTCGTGACCCGCGAGGAGACCCACGCCTTCGACGCGGCGACGGGTGACCGACGCTGGAAGCGGGAGGGACTCGGCGGCGGCATCTTCGGCGCGAGCCCCATCGTCGCGGGCGACACTGTCTACGTCCAAGCGGGCGTCGCGACTCACGCGCTGTCGCGTTCGACCGGCGAGACCCGCTGGCGGGCCGCGACCGGATTCCCCTCCGACTCGACGCCCGCCGTCGCCGGCGACACCGTCTACACCGCCGGCGACGACACCTACGTCCGGGCGCTGGCGACGGCCGACGGGACGGAGCGCTGGCGCGCGAAGACGAGCGCCCGAATCGCGTGCAACGTCTCGGTGGTCGAGGGAACCGTCCTCGTCGGGACCGGTGCCGGGAGCGTGCTCGGACTCGACGCCGAGACGGGCGCGGAGCGCTGGCGCTATCGACTCGAACCGCAGCGGGCGGGCGGCGAGAGTCGACCGAGGCGGCCCGAGACCATCGCGACCGACGGCAGCCGGGTGTACGTCGCGACCGACGACCGGTTGGTCACGCTCGCGTTGGCCGACGGGACCCGCTGCTGGGACAACCGAAACTACGCCGGAAGCTACGCGAGCGGCATCGCCGTCGGCGCGGGGACCGTGTTCGTCCCGACGCACGACGACAGCGGGGGAGCGATAACCGTCCTCGACGCCCCCACCGGAAACACGCGACAAGAGTTGGCGGCGGGCAAACGCCAGCGCTTCGACATCGGCCCGAGCGTCGCCGAGGGCGGCGTCTACTTCGCCGGCCGGGGCGCCGTCGTCCGACTCAGTTAGGTCGGTCTTCGGGCGGGACCGACCCGAGTGGTTCGTCGACCCGTCAGTTCGGAAGCGGCGGCCACGTCGTCGCCACCGTCTCGGCGATGAGCCGGGTCTGCGCGCGTCGGAGTCGCTCGGAGGTCGAAGAAGCGGTGATGCCGAGTTCGTCGGCGACCTCCCGCAGGGTGGCCCCGCGGGGGATGTCGAAGTAGCCCAGTTCGTACGCCGTCCGGAGCGCCTCGTCCTGTCGGTCGGTGAGCCCCTCGCCCGGCGGTTCGGGGTCGCCGTCGCGGGCGAGGCGCCGGAGCCCGAAGCCGGCGTTCCGCCGCCAGAACGATGCGAACCGCCCGAACGCGTCGCGGTCCGCGAACCAACCAGTCTGTCGCCAACCACCCCGTCGGACTTCGATGCGCTCGATGATGGCGTCGGCGGTGGCGAGGGCCTCCAGCCCGGTGAGGTCGTCGAGGCTGTCACCGAGCTGTTCTTCGAAGCTCAGCGCCGGGACGGCCTGATACCGGCGGGTCTCGCCCGACTCGCCGATTCGCGTCCAGTCGGCCACGTCGACGGCGTCGTCGATGGCGGTTTCGAGTGCCCGGTGTGCCCCGCCGGTGACCGTCACGATGAACATCGGCCGCTCGCCGTGGTTGTACTGGAGTTCCAACGCGAGCGTCGCCTCCGGAACCGCCGCCGCGACCCCGGTCAGCGGGAGCGCGTCGCAGTCGATGTCGAACTCGGCGATGAGACCCATACGTCCGCTGTCTCGGCGGTCGGTCATGGACGTGTCGAAGCGGCCGAGGCGGTCGCCCGCCCTCGGAGGCCACTTAAACGACCGCACGGCTGAGAGTGCGACTTAGTCGCCGCCGGCGACAAGCGAGGCCGCGATGCAACCGATTCGATTCGAACGCGGAACAGAACTGTCCGACGAGCGATTCGGGAGCGGCGCGCCGCTTCTGTGCTGTCACGGCGGGATGGCACCGCCGGCGTACTGGGACGCGGTCGTCCCGCACCTCGACGGCTACGAGGTCGTCGTCCCGGAGCGACCCGACTTCGGCACCTGTCTGGACGACGTCGAGACGACGCCCGCCGAGGCGGTGCTGGAGCGCGAGGTCGAGTACGTCCGGGAAGCCGTCGACGAGATTCGCGAGGCGACCGGACGCGACCCGGCGCTGTTCGGTCACTCCTTCGGCGCGCTCACGGCTCTCGAAGCGGCGACCGACGCGCGGGTGGCCGCCGTCGCCGCCTACGAGCCGGCGGTGCTCCCGGAGGCGTACCGGAGAGAGGCGGACCTCTCGGAGCGCATGGCCGCGCTCGTCGAGGCGGGAGAGCGGCGCGAGGCGGTCAAACGCTACGTCGAGCAGGTGCTCCACCCCGACGGCATCAACGACCTCGACGCGTGGCTCGACGAGTGGCCCGTCTGGCCCGACTGCGTGGCCCTCGCCGAGGAGGTCGTCCGGATGAACCGCGCCGTCGAACGCTACCGGCTTCCGGCCCGCCTGGACGTTGACGCACCCACCGTGGTCATGGCCGGCACCGGCGGCCCCGACTTCCTCCGCGAGAGCGCCCGAAACGTCCACGACTCCCTGCCGACCAGTCGGTTCGTCGAGTTCGACGCGCTCGGTCACGGCGGCCCCGGCGACGACCCCGAGCGGGTCGCGGCCGCGGTCGATTCGTTCCTCCGTGATCGGGCCAGTCACGCGTGAAAACGTCGATTACACGGGTACAGGTGTAATCGCAATCTCAGAGACACGAGCCGTCTCGCGCTCGTTTGCGACCGAATCGAGGGTCGGAGACCGGACGCGCGAGACGACCTGTCAACCCAACATTCTTTGCTCGGTGCGGAGACGTGGTCGGTATGGCAGCCCTCCAAGCCATCGGCACAGCCGCCGGCTCTCTCAGACGGAACCCGATACTGTTCGTCGTCGCCGCGGCGTTCAGCCTCATCCAACTCCCGTCGCTGTTCGCGCAGGCGGTCAGCCCGCTCATCGGAAGCATCGTCTCGCTGGGATTCAGCGGCCTCACCGTGTTCGTCGTCCCGTTCTTCCTCGGTGGCGTCCTCGGCATGGCCAACGAGGCCATCGACGGTCACACCTCGCTCGGGACGCTCGTCAACGAGGGGAAGTCGCACTACGTCTCGCTGCTCGCGGTCTACTTCAGCCTGCTCGCGGTCAACCTCGTGTTGGCGTTCATCGGCGTCTTCGCCTCGCTGTTCTTTGGCCTCCTCCTCATCGGGAGCGGCAGCCAACCGGGGACCGCCACGCTCGCGGTTCTGGCCGTCATCGTCCTCGCCGTGACTCTCACCTACCTCGCCGTGGTGTTCGTCATGCAGTTCTTCGGTCACGCCATCGTTATCGACGACCTCGGCGCGGTCGACGGCGTCAAGCGCAGCATCTCGTGCGTCAGGAACAACCTCGTGTCGGTCTTCGGCTACTCCGTCATCGTCGGACTCGGCGGCCTCCTCGCCGGCGTGGTCGGCGGCGTGGCCTCGCTCCTACTCACCCCGTCGCTCCAGCATCAGGGGGCCGCGGTGGCCGGGTCGGAAACCGGCGCGACCGCCGCGTCGGCGTTTTCGAGCCTTCCGACCGTCGGCGTCGTCGGCATGGTCGCCATCGCGGTCGGCCTCGTCCTCGTCAGCGGTCTCACCGGCGGCTTCTTCGCCGCGTACTCGACCGCGTTCTACCGGTCGATTCGCCCGGCGAACCCCGAGGGAGTAAACCCCTGACGCCGCCGCGAACCGCCGCCATTTCTGTCGGACGTGTATCAATTCGCAACCGTTAGGCGTCCGGGGGGCGAAACGCGGGCCGTCCCATGCCCTCCACCAACGCGGACGCGGACGTCGCCGTCGAAGCGACCGACCTCAGGAAGTCCTACGGCTCCGAGGTCGCGCTCGACGGCGTTTCGCTGTCGATTCCGAGCGGAACGGTGTACGGATTTCTCGGGCCGAACGGCGCGGGGAAGACGACGACGATGCGCATCCTGACGGGGCTCTCACAGCCCACCTCGGGCTCGGTCCGCATCTGCGGACTCGACGTGAGCGACCGCAGGAAACTCGCGCCGCACGTCGGCTACCTCCCGGAGACGCCGCCGCTGTACGACGAGTTCAGCGCCCGCGAGCAACTCGACTACGTCGCCGACCTCCGCGACATCCCGTCGGAGACCGCCGAGGCGCGCATCGACGACCTGCTCGACCAGTTCGACCTCGTCGGCGACGCGAACAAGCGCATCGGCACGTACTCGAAGGGGATGAAACAGAAGACCGCGTTCATCCAGAGCGTGCTCCACGAGCCGGACGTGCTGTTTCTCGACGAGCCGACCTCCGGGCTCGACCCCCGCGCGGCGAGACAGATTCGGACCTCCATCGGCGACGTGGCCGACGCGGGGGCGACGGTCTTCCTCTCGACGCACATCCTCCCCGTGGTCGAGGCCGTCGCCGACGAGGTCGGCGTCCTGTTCGACGGTCGCGTCGTCGCCGAGGGGACGCCCGACGAGGTGAAATCGCGCGCCCAGACGGGCGGCGAGGGCTCGCTCGAAGACGCGTTCCTCGCGGTCACGAGCGACGAGACGCAGCTGTCGGGTGTCGCCGACGAATGAGCCTCCGACGAGACGTTCGCCACGGCCTGCGAATCGGGCGCGCCGAGTTCGTGCGGAGCCTCCGGGGGTACGCCTCCGAGACGCGCCGAATCATCGGCCTGCTGTTGCTCTTGCTGTTCTTCGGCGGCAGCCTCCTGTTTTCGCTCCCGGCCGTCTACGTCGTCGGCCGGGGCGCGCAGTCCGTGACCGAGATTCCCTTCTTCGACCTCGTCGCCACCGCGATACCGGTGGGGCTCGCGCTCCTCGCGACGTTCCGAACGCTCGAACGCATCGGCCGCGTCGAAAACGAGTCGCTCGTGCTCACGACGGTTCATCCGCGGGCCGTCGTCATCGGACTCATCACCGCCGAAATCTGTCGAATTGGACTCTGGTTCGGGCTCCCGCTCGCGGTCGTCGCCGCGACGTTCACGGCCGGCCTCGGCGCGCCGTCGCTGTTGCTCACGACGGCCGTCGTCGCGGCCCCGCTGGCGTGCTGTACGACCGTCTGGGGCTACGCGGTCGGCGTCGCCGTGCTCCGCGCGTTCAAGCGCCTGCCCGGCGTCCGGCGCACCCTCAAGGTCGTCGGCTTCGTCGCGATGGTCGGGCTCGTCCTCGTCTCGCAGTCGTTCGGGCGGTTGCTGGCCGAGGGGTCGCTCCCGCTCGAGTGGCTGGCGGCGACGCTGACGGTCGGCCCGCTCGCAGACTACCTCGCGCTCGCATTCGTCGGGACTCCGCTCGCCCGACCGTTCTCGGCGGCCGCCGTCGTCACCTTCGCGGCCATCGTCGCACTCACGCCCGTCGGCCTTGCCGTCGCCACCCGACAGGCGAGCGCCCTCTGGTTCACCGACCGCGCGACGGGGGGCGACCGAGGCTCGTCGGCGGCAGGCGCGAAGGCGACCGATTCGACCGGCGGCTTCTCGACGCCGAAACCGCTCGCGGGGACGAACGGGGGCCACGTCGCGTGGGGACTACTCGTCCGCGGCGTCCGCCACCCCCAGAAGTTCACGCACCTCGTGATGCTGGTGTTCTTCCTCGGCCCGCTCGGTACGACCATCGTCCAGTCTTCGGCCGACGGCCTCGGCCCGCTGCTCGCCGCGAGCGGGGCCGGCCTGGGAACCTACCTCGCGGGCGCGACGTTCGGTCTCAACCCCATCGGCGACGACCGCCCGCAGTTCCCGATGTTGCTGTTGACTCCGACTGCGCCGCGGGAACTGGTTCGCGGTCGCGTGCTCGCCGGCGTGATTCTCGGGGTGCCGGTCGCCGCGGCGCTCCCGCTGGCGACCGTCGCCCTCGGCACGTCGCCGCTGTCGGCGGTCGGCTTCGCGCTCGTCGGCGTGTTCATGTGCGTCGCCGCCGCGGCCTTCGCGGTCGGCATCGGCGCGGCGTACCCGATATACGAGGAACGCGAGTTCTGGGGCGCGACGACCGTCGTCCCCTCGACGCTCGTGCTGATGGCGTTCATGTTCGTCGTCGGCCCCGGCACCGTCATCGGCCTCGTCGCCACGTGGTTCGGCGTCACCGGGCACCTCTCCGCGACGCCGCTTCTCGCCGCCGGGCTCGGGCTGTACCTCCTCGTGACCGTCGGCGTCTCCTACGGTTCGTACCGGTACGCGGTTCGACGGTACCGGACGTACACGTTCGAGTGACGGCGAGCGCGTCGTGAGGTGTGAACTCGGCGTCACGTCGGCAACCGCGGCGACGGCCCGCTGGCCTCAGTCCGCTACGCGGAACACGCCGGGGTTCCTGCCCGTCCCGGCGAAGTAGAGTTCCGACCCGCGGACCGACAGGCCGCCGGTGGGTCGGACGTCGAGCGCCTTCGACCACAGTACCTCGCTGGACGCCGCCGAGACGGCCGAGAGGCGGTCGTCGCTCGCCACGAACCGGGTGTCGCCGGCGACGACCGGCGGGCGGGCGAACGTATCCGCATCGAGCGACAGCGTCCACTTCGTCGCGCCGTCGGCGGCGTCGAACGCGGCGAGACTCCCCCGCGAGGACTGGACGTGAAGCGTGTCGTCCGCGACGGCTGTCTGCGGGCTTCCGTTCTCCGGGAGCGGGACCGACGCCCGCCACTGCGTCGACCCATCTTCGAGGGCGAGGGCGAGCACGTTCCCGCGGTGAGCGCTGTAGTAGAGATGGGCGTCGTCCACCGTGAGCGGGACGGCGCTCTGCGGGAGGTCCTCGCGTCGCCACCGCTCCTCGCCGGTCGCGGCGTCGAGCGCGGCGACGCCGGTCTGCTCGTGGTCGACGCCGATTGGCGTGTAGACGACGCCGTCGCGGGCGGCGAGACCGGGCGAGGCCCTGCCGGCGTCGTAGCTCCATCGCTCCTCTCCGGTCGCGGGGTCGCGCCCGAAGACGGTCGAACCGCCGCCGTCGACGAGCGTTTCCGCGGCGAGCACCGGCGCGTTCGCGGGAGTCCCGTACCCGCCCTCGCTCGTCCGCCAGCACCGCTCGCCGGTCCGGGCGTCGTAGGCCGCGACGAACTCCGCGGTCGAGACGAACATCGCGTCGCCGGCGAGCGTGGGCGTGGACTTCCCGTAGGCGTAGTCGACGGTCCACGCGTCGTCGGAGTCCGCGGGAGCGGTCTCGGCGTCGAGGTCGAGCGCGCGATACACGCCGTCCTCGCCGTCCCCGTCGCTGTAGCCGAGCACGCCGCGGGCGTCGGCGACCGCGACTGAGGTGGCGAGCGCCGCGTCGCCGGACGCGATTCGCTCGACGCCCGCGTCCGCCGAGGGGCCGGGGTCGGTCGTGTAACCGGTGTTGGCGAAGTCGCGCTGGTAGGTCGGCCACGCGCCCGTCACGTCGCCGACGGGCGCGTCGCGTCGGTAGTCGCGCTCGACGTCGAGGGTGCTGAACGCGCGGGCGACACAGCCTGAGAGCGACGCGAGGGCGGTCGCGCCGCCGGCCGCGAGGACGGCTCTGCGCGTGTGCATGTTGGAGGGCATACATGTCTGTGTCCCGTCGCTACCGTACTAACAGTTGTCCCTGGGGCGACAGCGAAAAGGAGAGACTAACGACGCAGCTTACCGGCCCTCGACGAGCGCGTCGACCGGGTTGTCGAGGGCGAAATCGACGTTCTCGGACGGGTCGTCGGTCCGCGCTTCGAGGTCCGAGACGACCGATTCGGCGCGGTGTCGGAACGCGCGGAGCGTCTGTCTGCCCTCCTCCGTGAGTTCGAGGTAGCGGCGGGTGCCGCGCTGGGTGACGGTGACGTAGCCCTGATGTTCGAGCGTCGCGGTGACGCGGTTGTCGAGGACGTTGTAGTCACCGGTGACGGGTTCGTAGTCGGCGGCCTCGCCGTCGACGCGGCCGCGCATGAACTCGAGGCCGTAGCGGGCCGCCTCGGTGATGAGCGTCTTCTTCTTCGCGTGTTTGGCGTCGGTGTCGTGGGCCTCGATGATGGCGAGCGCGGCGACCTGGTCGGGGGAGGGCGAGTCGATTTGGTAGGTCGTCAGGAGCGACGCCTGCGCGAAGCCCTCGGTGACCGGCGCGTCGAGGCCGTGCGGCCGGACCTCGGGGTCGACGACGTACGGTTCGGCGTCGGTGCGTTCGTCCATGCAGGCCATCGTCGCGCCGACGGCCGCGCGCTTTGTGCCGGCGGTGACGTTGACGCGGACGAAGTCGTCGGGGTGCCAGTCGGCGATGGTCGTAATCGCGCCCATCACCTCGTACATGTCGAAGAGGTCGAGGTACTCGACGTCAGGCGGGGTGCCGACCACGTCGGCGATGCGGTCGACGACCGCGTCGTGGTAGGTCGGGCGCTCGACCGCGGGGTCCTCGTGTTCGAGGAGGTAGACCTTGTCCGGCCGGTCGTCCTCGATGGGGCCGACGATGCGGTCGTGTTCGCGCCACAGGGGGACGATGTGAACGCGGAGGTGTCGTTTCATCTGTCACTCTCGGCCACGACTTCCCGCGTCGAAAGTCATTCGGTTGGGAGATTCTCGCGTGAGCGAACGGTAGAGGACCCATAAACGCCGAATAGAGATATATACACGCTATTCATGCTACTCACGTAACTTACGGTAGTTACCGAGGAACCGCCAATGTGGGTTGTCGACTACGAATAGTTGCCGCCGGCCGCGCTCCAACGGACCGGCGGTTGCGACCCGCCGACGGCGGCGCGACCACCGGTCCCCGGTCGCGTCCCCGCGGCGGACCCCGCGTCGGCGGACGACCCCCCGGAACCCTCGTTCGGTGCGCTCGGGGCGTCGGCCAGTCCGCCGACCACGCGCCCTCCAGCCCCCCTCGCTTCGGCCCTCCACCGCCGGCCGACGCCCCGACAGCACCGTCTTTTCTTTCTCCGAACCTCACTCGTCGCCCGACGAGCGCGCCGCTCTCGACCCGCGACAGCCGCGCAGAAAAGGAACCGAGTGTCCGCACTGCGGCTCACTCGGGTCAGTCCGGTTCAGTTCGGCCCGCCCCGGTCCGGCCCGGTTCAGATGTCGAACACGTCGAGACCGGTCCGCTCGTCGAGGTGGTGGGTCAACGGCGTCTCGCCGAGGTGGATGACGACCTCGAACGTCCCGGAGACGCGCGCGCCGGAACAGTGGCCGCCGAGCGTCTCGAAGTCGCGCGTGCCGACCTGAATGTGCGTGTGAATCTTGTCGGGGCCGATGTTGCCGAGGAAGCTCGTCACCTCGAACTGGCCCGTGAACTCCTCTTCGAGGTACTCCTGGTCGCCCACGTCGTAGTGGCCGAGCGTGACGGAGTCGACCGCGCCGATACCCGTGAGAAAGCCGTGTTCGATGTCGAACTCGTCGCGCACCGTCGCGAGCGAGTCGAGGACCTGTTCGCCGGGGTCCAGCCTGACGACGACCGTGTCGTCTTCTTTGACGTAGTCCATGGTTGTGCCCGAGCGTCCGGTACAGCGGCGGCGGCGTAATATGTTTTGAAAGGCTCAACGTTGCGGGACGAACGGGGTTCCAAATTGTTTGACTTCTAGATAGTCACAAGAACAGTCGATTCACACGTATGTTAGTCGGGTCTCGTTCTCGACTCCCCGCCCGCCCACTGTCACATCAAATCGATGACCGCGGGCCAATCTTCCCATTCGCCAGTATCCCCAGTTTCCGGCCCGTGATAGACGGCTTGTCCCTCTAATAGACGGATTCGGTCGGCGGGGTGGTCGTCGAAGTCACGGATGACCGCGGACACGACAACCAATCCGACCGCGCTCGTCCGGTCGTCATCTCGGACGCACAGAAAGTGGATGGAATCCGGCACAGAGGCGGAGTAGCGCGTTCTTTCGCCGGGCAGCGTTATCGCGACCGACGGGCGGGGCGTGTCGAACCGACGGAGAGACCGACCGACGGCGAATCGCCCGAAGGTATTCGGACGAGCGACAGTAGTTCCGGTATTTGATATATGTTTGTTTTCGATATATTTGACGACCAACTCGGTTCGGCCCGGCGCAACTCGGAACTGTCCGTGACCGCGGTCGGCCGGCGAGTCACCGGAGCATCGACCCGCCGTCGACCGTCAGCACCGTGCCCGTCACGTAGCCCGCGCCGTCGCAGAGGAACGCGACCACGTCGGCGACCTCCTCGGGCGTCCCGATGCGTTCGAGCGGGAGGTCGGCGGCGTACTCGGCGAGCGCCTCCTCGGTCCAGAGGTTCGACTCGGTGAGAAGCGGCGTCTCGACGAGCCCCGGCGCGACGCAGTTGACGCGCACCTCGGGGCCGAGCTGTTTCGCCAGCCCCTTCGTGAGCCCGAAGACGCCCGCCTTCGATGAGGAGTAGTGGACGCCGCCGGTGGCGCTCCCGCGGAGGCCGGCGACGCTCGACACGTTGACGATGGCACCCTCGCCGCGCTCGACCATGGCCGGCGCGACGGCGCGGGCGACGACGTACTGCCCCTTGAGGTTCACGTCGAGGACGCGGTCCCACTCGTCCGGGTCGAGGTCCGCGAGAGAGACGGCCCGCGAGATGCCCGCGTTGTTCACGAGCGCCGCCACGTCGGCGACCGATTCGACCGCCGCCACCGCGTCCGCGACCGCGTCGGGGTCGCGAACGTCGACGGCGAACTCGTGGACGCGCTCGTCGTCCCAGTCGGTCTCGCCGGTCTCGATATCGAAGCAAGCGACGTAGTCGTAGTCCGCTCGGAGTCGCTCGACGACCGCCCGCCCGATACCGCTGGACGCGCCGGTCACGACTGCCGCGCGCTGATTGTCCGTCATGTGGTTCGGGAGGGCGCGAACCGTAGTACGTGTTGGGGTGGCGGCGAGCGGTACTGTCGGGGTGCCGACGAGCGGTACTGTCGGAGCCGAGCGCGGTGCGAACGACGCGGTCGAGGCGAATAACGCGGTGAGTGGAGTGGTAACTGTTTTCGTGGTCGCGCGTGAGCCGTTCGTATGCAGTTCGCAGTCAACGTTCCGACCAGCGCCGGCGACTCCGTTCACTCCCAGTTGGCGTTCTGCGACGAGATTTCGTGGGACGCGCAGGTCGAGTTCGCCGTGGCGATGGAGAACCTCGGCTTCGACGGCGTCGCCGTCCCCGACCACGTCATGACCGGCAGCGGCCCGACGACGGAGTGTTTCGTCACGCTGGCCGCCATCGCCCGCGAGACCGAGGACGTGTACCTCTACCCGAAGACGGTGAACAACCACTTCCGAAACCCCGCGCTCCTCGCCAAGCAGGCCGCGACGCTCGACGCCGTGAGCGACGGACGGCTGAAACTCGGCATGGGTGCCGGCTGGAAGGAGAGCGAGGCGCGGGCCTACGGCTACGACTGGCCGGACGCCCCGACTCGCCTCCGGATGCTCGAGGAGTCGATTCGGATGCTCAAGCGCCTGTGGACCGAGGAGACGGTCAGCTTCGACGGCGACTACTACACCCTCGACGAGGCGATGTGTCAGCCGCATCCCGTCCGAGACCCGCATCCGCCCATCATGGTCGGCGGCGGCGGCGAGTCGTTCACGCTCCGAATCACCGCCCAGTACGCCGATTCGTGGAACTTCTGGGGGCCGCCGGAGGTGATGCAACACAAACTGGACGTGCTGGAACGCCACTGCGAGGGCTACGGCCGTCCGTTCGAGGAGATAGAGCGCTCGTGGTTCGCACGGTGTCTGCTCCGCGAGGACGAGGCGGAACTCGACGCCCTGCTCGACGAGCACTTCCCGCGGTTCAAACCCGAGAACGTCGCCGACAGCGAGTACCCGCTCGTCGGCACGCCGGAGCAAGTCCGCGAGCGACTGGAGACGTTCGACGAGATGGGCTTCGACGAGGTCGTCGTGGAGTTCGTGGACTTCCCCGAGACCACGAGCGCCGAGCTGTTCGCCGAGCGCGTCGCGCCGGCGTTTCGGTAACCTGCGGGTCGGGAGTCCGCGAATCGACCCGGCGTGGGCCGCGTCCCGCGAGTGCGGCATGGAAACAGCTATCACATCTATTTTCGTACGTCGAAGCGTGACTCACCACAGCGTCTGCCTCACCTTCGACTTCGACGGCGTCTCCTCGTGGATACACTCGTTCGAATCGCCGGACAGCCCGACGAAACTGTCGAGAGGACTCTTCGGCGTCGACGTGGGCGCGCCCCGCGTCCTCGACCTCTTGGACGAGTTCGGCGTGGAGACCACGTGGTTCACGCCGGGCCACACCATCGATAGCTTCCCCGAGGCCGCCGAGGAGGTGTGGAGCCGCGGCCACGACGTCCAGCACCACGGCTGGTCCCACACCCGCCCGCGACAGTACGAGTCGCGAGCGGCGGAGTACGACGACGTGAAACGTGGCGTCGAGAGCATCGTCGACCTCACGGGTCGGCGGCCGACCGGCTACCGTTCGCCCTCGTGGGACTTTTCGACCCACACGCTCGGCATCCTCGACGAGCTCGGCTTCGAGTGGGACTCGAGCCAGATGGCGACCGACTTCGAGCCGTACCGCATCCGCGAGGGGTGGGCCGCGCCCGCCGACGCGCCGTTCGAACGCGGCACCGAGACCGACATCGTCGAGGTGCCTGTCTCGTGGCAACGCGACGACTTCCCGGCGTTCGCCTTCAACCGCGAGCGGGGCTACGCGAACGAGAAAGCGGTGTTCCGCCAGTGGCGCGAGCAGTTCGACTGGATGGTGGACAACGTCGACGGCGGCGTGTTCGTCCTCACGATGCACCCGCAGGTCATCGGGCAGTCCCACCGGCTCGCCCGGCTCGAATCGTTCGTCGAACACGTCGCCGACGCGCCGGGCGTCGCCTTCGAAACCGTGGACGAAGTCGCCGACCGGTTCGGGTCGGCGTGAGGGCGAGGTAAAGCCGGCGGCGCTTTTTCAGGAGTAGTGGTGACAGCTGACGATACGGTCGAGTTCGTCGGGCGAGTCCAGCGCCGGCACCTCGGAGGTACAGACGCTGGGTTCGACGAACGTCTCGGTCAGGAGCGACGCGGCGTCGCGCCACGCGCCGCCGGCCGCGAGCGAGAGCGCGCGCTCCACGGTCGTGCCGGCGTCGCCGGCGGGGAGGCCGTCTGGGAAGTAGGTCGCGCGAGCATCGTCGGCGACGACATCCGGGGACTCGCGCTGGACGGCTCTGACGAACCGGCGCACGCGGTCCCAGTCCTCGTCGCCGAGGTCGAGGTCCTCCGGGGCGACGAGGCTCGGACACCGAGTGTGGAACCGGCAGCCGCTCGGCGGGTGAATCGGCGACGGCACGTCGCCGGACAGCGGGACGGTCTCGCGGGACACCCGCGGGTCGGGCACCGGAATCGACGAGAGGAGCGCCCGCGTGTAGGGGTGTTTCGGCGACTCGAACAGGTCGTCCTTGTCCGCGAGTTCGACCAGTTCGCCGAGGTACATCACGGCCACGCGGTCGCAGACGTGGCGGATAACGCTCAGGTCGTGGCTGATGAAGAGGTACGTCAGCCCGAACTCGTCCTGAAGTTCCTTCATCGTGTTGAGCACCTGCGCCTGCACCGACGCGTCGAGCGCCGAGGTCGGCTCGTCGCAGACGATGAAGTCGGGGTCGACCGAGAGCGCCCGCGCGAGGTTGACCCGCTGGCGCTGGCCGCCCGAGAACTGGTGGGGGTAGCGGTTGTAGTGGTCGGCGTCGAGGCCGACCGTCTCCAGCAGTTCGCGCGCCCGCGCCTCGCGTTCGCCCTCGTAGAGCCCGTGGGCCTGCATCGGCTCCTCGACGATTTCGCCGACGGTCATCCGCGGGTCGAGCGACGCCTGCGGGTCCTGAAAGACGAACTGCATGCGTTTGCGGCGCTTGCGAAGCTCCTCTTTCGACAGTTCGGCGAGGTTCTCCCCGTCGAAGACGATGTCGCCGGAGGTCGGGTCGACCAACCGGAGGAGCGTCCGCGCGAGCGTGGACTTCCCGCAGCCGGACTCGCCGACGAGGCCGAGCGTCTCGCCGGGCAGGATGTCGAACGAGACGCCGTCGACCGCGCGAACGTACTCGCGGTCGACCGAGAAGGGAAGCAGTCCCGCGTCGCGGTCGAACCGGAGGCGGTCGAGGAAGCCGTCGCTCGCGTCGAAGTACTTCCGCAGGTCGCGGACGCTGAGGAGCGGGTCGGCGTCGGGGTCGAACGTTGAACTGGAACCAGTCTCGGCGGCGTCACCGGTCTCGGCGGAATCCGACTCTGCGGCGGCCGACCCGGAGGCGGACTCGGCGTCGTCGAGCGGGGCGCTCTCCCAGTAGCCCGCCTCGGCGAACGAGTCGTTGCGCAGGCACGCCGCCCGGTGCGGCGCGGCGGCGACTTCGGTGACGGCGGTTCCGTCACCGGCCTGTATCGCCACGTCGCCGTCTCCTTCGCCGCCCTCGTCGACGAGTCGGGCGTCGGGGTGGACGTGCAGACACGCCTCTCGGGCGTGCGGGCACCGCGTGTGGAAGCGACAGCCGCTCGGCGGGTTGATGGCCTCCGGCATGATGCCCTCGATGGGCGACAGGCCGTCCACGTCGCGGTCGGGCCGCGGAATCGACCCGAGAAGCGCCTCGGTGTAGGGGTGTTTCGTGTCGTGAAAGAGGTCGTCGACGGTCGCCTGCTCGACGATTTCGCCGAGGTACATCACGGCGACGCGGTCGCATATCTCGGCGACGACGCCCATGTCGTGGGTGACCCAGACGAACGAGGTGTCGTAGCGGGCCGCGAGGTCCTTCACGAGGTCGAGAATCTGCGCCTCGACAGTCACGTCGAGCGCGGTGGTCGGCTCGTCGGCGACGACGAGGCTCGGTTCGCACGCGAACGCCATCGCGATGAGGACGCGCTGGCGCATCCCGCCGGAGAACTCGTGGGGATAGTCGTCCATCCGGCGTTCGGCCTCGGGGATGCCGACCTCGCGGAGGCGCTCGACGGCGATGGCCTCGGCCTCGGCCGCCGACACGTCGCGGTTGAGCCCGATAATCTCGCTCAACTGCTCGCCGACGGTGAACACCGGGTTGAGGCTCTCCGTGGGGTCCTGAAATATCATCGCGATTTCGCGGCCCCGGATGCGCTCGCGAATCTCGCGGCTCGACAGCATCTCGGGGTCCTGACGCGGTTCGTCGTCGGGGTCGTCGCCGCGCTCGACGCCGACGAGCAGGTCGTCTTCGAAGCGGACCTCGCCGTTGACGATGACGCCCGGCGAGTCGATGAGGCGCATGATGCTCCGCGCCGCGACGCTCTTTCCGGCGCCGCTCTCGCCGACTAAGCCGAGCACTTCGCCGCGCTGTACCTCGAACGAGATACCGTCGACGGCCCGAACGGTCCCCGCGTCGGTGCGGAAGTGGGTGTGCAGGTCGCGGACGGTGAGTAGCGTATCAGACATTGGTCGTGGAGTGGTGGGGGGCGTCGGTGCGTGAGATGGGTGCCTCTGCAGAACCGCGAGAGCGAGTTCCGACGCCGTCCCGGGAAGGGAGCGATAGTTCGGCGGGCGAGCGAGCGGCGGAGACCGGGCTACTCCCGGCCCCGCGGCGGACGGTCGGTGAGACGTGTGGTCCGTTCATCGTCAGTCGTTCGACCGCGGGTCGATTGCGTCGCGCAGGCCGTCGCCCAGCAGGTTGAAGCCGATGACCGTCGCGAGAATCGCGAGGCCGGGCCAGATGCTGAACCACGGGTTGACGATCATGTACTGCCGCGAGTGGGCGAGCATCTGCCCCCACGACGGCGTCGGGGGCTGGACCCCGAACCCGAGGAACGACAGCGACGCGACGATGAGGATGTTCACGCCGACCTGCAGCGTCGACTGGACGAGCACCGGCGCGAAGCTGTTCGGGATGATGTGGCGGAAGATGATGTGGCGGTCGCGCACGCCGGCGGCCTTCGCGGCCTCGACGTACTCCATCTCCCGGACGCTCAGCACCTGTGAGCGAATCAGCCGCGTGAACACCGGAATCGTCGTGATGGAGACGCCGACGATGGCGATGCCGAGTTCGCGGCCGAACGCGGACATGATGGCGATGACGAGGATGAGGAACGGAATCGCGTACAGCGATTCGACGAACCGCTGGAGCACGTCGTCCACCCAGCCGCCGTAGTAGCCGGAGACCGCGCCGACGACCGTCCCGATGGTCATCCCGATGCCCGTCGCGATGAGACCCACCTGGACGGCGATGCGGGTGCCGTAGACCAGCCTGACGAGGATGTCGCGGCCGCGGTGGTCCGTCCCGAGCGGATGCGCCCACGACCCCGTCCCGAAGCTGTTTTCGATGCCGACCGGCGGAAGCAGGATGGTGCTTCCCGCCGGGTCGTTCTCCGGGTGGTACCAGAACGTCGCCGCGAACTGGTAGTCGAACAGGTCGGCGTCGATAGTCGTCAACAGCGCGACGAGCGTCACGAGCCCGATGACGTAGAGGCCGACGCGCGACGCCGAGTTGCGCTTGAGCTGTCGGAGCACCTGCGAGGAGCGCGAGACGGCGGAGCGCTCGTCGGCGTCCGCGACGCCGCCCGTGCGGGCCGAGTCGCCGACGGCGGCCGTCGAATCACTCACCGGAACCACCCCCGTAGGAGATGCGCGGGTCGATGACCGCGTACAGCACGTCCACGACGAGCACGCCGAGGACGAACACGATGGCGAAGAATATCGTCGTGCCCATGATGAGCTGGTAGTCCTGCGCCCGGACCGCGGTGATGATGAGGTTCCCCATCCCGTTGATGTTGAAGACCGTCTCGGTCAGCACCGCGCCGCCGAGGGCGGTTGTCATCTGGATGCCGATGACGGTGAGCACCGGCAGTTGCGCGTTCTTGAACGCCTGCCGCCGGAGAATCGTCCGCTCTGAGACGCCGTAGGCGCGGGCGAGTTGGACGTAGTCCTTGTTGAGCACTTCGAGCATCGACGACCGCTCGATGCGCGTGATGGCCGCCATCTGGAGCGTCCCCAGCGTGATGGAGGGGAGTATCAGATGCGACGCCGCAGTCACGAGCACGTCCAGTCTCGACGTCGCCCCGTCGACCGACGCGGGGTCGGCCCACGGCATGATGAGCCCGCTCGGCGGCAGGAGGTCGCCGTAGTACGCGAACACGATTATGAGCAGCAGGCCGACCCAAAAGCTCGGCGTGCTGACGCCGATGAGCGACGTGACGCGGGCGAGGTGGTCGTAGCCGTTGTTACGGTTCTTGGCGGCGAAGATGCCCAGCGGAATTGCGGTGCCGATTGCGAGGGTGAAACTCGACGCGAGGAGCAAGAGCGTCACCGGGAGCCGCTCGAAGATTTTCTCCGTCACCGCGACCCCACCGTAGTGGATGCTCGTCCCGAAGTCGCCCGTCGCGACCGCCGCGAGGTACCTGACGTACCGGACGTACAGCGGTTGGTCGAGGCCGTACTTCGCGCGGGCGGCCTCGATAGCCGCCGCGTCGGCGGCCGGCCCGACGAGGATGCGAACCGGGTCGCCGGGTATCGAGTTGATGAGGACGAACGTGACCGTAACGACGAACAGCATGACCGGAACGATTTGGAGTAATCGCCGTCCGATGTAACCGGTTGTCGTCATGGGTGGAGTGGATGGGGAGTGAGCATATAACGTTTGGTAACTGTTACCGACAAGGTAACGTCATCTGTCGACAGAGACGTTGTTGTAGCCGGTGAGGAGCCGCGGGTTCTGCGGCGAGACCGGGTGGACCTGGAAGTCGCTGACGGTGGACTTCACGCCGTAGGAGTTCTTGTAGTTGAACGCGGGGAGGTGGACTTTGTCCTCCAAGAGCGTCGAGATGGCGGACTGGTAGAGCTGTTGGCGCTCGTCGCGGTCGGTCGATTCGCGCGCGCCCTTAATCTGGTCCATGACCTCGTCGTTCTTGTAGTAGACGCCCTGGTTCACGCCCTCGGACTCCTCGTGGAACAGGTTGAACATGAAGTCGTCCGGGTCGGGGTAGCGGACCCACCCGAGGACGTAGATGTTGTAGTCCGAGGCGTTGCCGGTGTACGCGCGGCTGAGCATCGCGCCCCAGTCGAGCCGTTCGACGTGGGCCTCGTAGCCGGCCTCCTTGATGCCGTTGGCGATGGAGAGGCCGATGTTCTCGCGGTTGTCGTCCGGCGGGACGATAATCTTCGCGTCCCAGTCGGCGGGGACGCCCGCCTCCTCGAACAGCGCCGTCGCCTGCTCGACGTCCTTGTCGTTCGGAATCTCCATCCACTCTTCGAGCGGCATGTCCCACTCTTCGACCATCGGCCCCGGAAGCGGGCCGTACTGACGGAGGCCGGCCGGGTCGATGTAGCGGTCGACCGCGTCGTCCATCGAGAAGCTGTAGTCGATGGCCTCGCGGACGCGCTTGTCGGCGGTCGGGCCCTCGTTGCAGTTGAACGCGACGTAGAAGTACCCGACGCTCTCGATTTCGGAGATGCTCGTGTCTTCGGTGCTCTCGACGGTGTCCCAGAGCCGGGGCGGAATCGTCTCGATGACGTCCACGTCGCCCGTCCGGAGGTTGGTGACGCGCGTCGTCGACTCCGTGATGGGCGTGAACTCGACGCCCGCGACGTTGGGCAGTTCGTCGCCCCAGTAGTCGTCCCAGCGTTCGAGCGTGACGTAGTTGCTCTCTTCCCACTCGACGAACTTGAACGGCCCCGAACCGATGGGCTGTTGGGTGCTGAACGCCTCTTTGTCCTCCTCGCGGACGGCCTCTGGCACGACCTGGTGGGTGAGGACGTGCTGGAACATCGCGTAGGGGTTCGAGAGGTCGAACTGGACCGTCGTCTCGTCGATGGCCTCGACCGAATCGATGACGCTGAAGATGCCCAAGAGGGGCGTCTCCTCTTCTATCGGCGCGCGGAACGAGTAGGCCACGTCCTCGGCGGTGACCGGGTCGCCGTTGTGGAACATCGCGTTGTCGACGATTTCGACGATATAACGGGTGTTGTCCCGTTCGATGGTCGGCATGCTCGTCGCGAGGTTCGGGACCACGTCCGTCCCCTCGCCGTAGGTGTACAGCTGGCTGAACACCCGGTTCGCGACGAGCGCGTCGGGGTTCGAAAGCTGCGTTATCGGGTCGAATCGGACGGGGTTCAGCGACTGTCCGATGTTTATCGTCGCGTCGGAGCTCCCGGTGGTCGTCTCCGTCCCGCCGCTCGTGGTCGTTCCGCCGCCGCCGTCGCCCTCGGTCGTCGTTTCGGAACCGGAGTCGGACGTACAGCCGGCGAGTAAGACGGGTATCGACGCACCCGTCGCTTTCAGTATGTTTCTACGTGAGACACTCTCTCTCATCATTGACGCCGAATCATTTCGGCATCACCAACATAAGCATTTGCATACTGTACATCCGTTTCCTCTTATTACCTCAGGCTGCCGCTTCGTGAAGTATTATATACGACAACTGTGCGTATCTCCGTATGGACTCAACGGAGTCACAGTCACTCCTAGCGGAGATGACGTGGCAGGAAGCCGAAACCGCGTTCGACGAGGCGGACTTCGTCGTGCTCCCCTGCGGAGCAACCGAACAGCACTCGACGCACCTCCCGACCTCGGTCGACTCCATCCGGGCGGAGAACCTGACCGCGGAACTCGCCGCGGCGGCCCCGGAACACGACCTGAACCTCCTCGTTCTGCCGGTCCTCCCGTACGGCTACTCGGAGCACCACATCAACTACGCGGGGACCGTCTCGCTCGGAGCCGACACGTACCAGGAGATAATCATCGACGTGGGCCGGTCGGTCCAGCGCCACGGCGCGACCCGGTTTCTCGTCGCCAACTTCCACGGTGGCAACATCGAACCGCACAAGCTCGCGCTCGACCGGCTCCAGCGCGACCACGGACTCGACTCGTACTACGCCCACTGGACCGACTTCGCCCGCGACCAGTTAGAAGAGCGGTTCGGCACCGAGTGGGGTCACGCCGGCGAGTACGAGACGAGCGTCATCGAGCACTACCGCCCCGAACTCGTCCACGGCGACCGCAAGACGCCGCAGACGAAGAAGAACCGCTACGAAGTCCGCCAGTACGCCCACTTCGACGACCTGACCGTCGAAGGCGGCCTCGGCGACCCGACGCAGTCCGACCCCGAGTTCCTCGAAGAGGTCATCGAGGCGACGACCGAGCGCATCCTGACGCACCTCCGGTCGGAACTGGAGTAACGCGACGCTCGACGACCGAGAGACGAACTGTAGCGAGCGAAACCCCGAACGAAACGAGATTTTACCGACGTCCACCGCCTACAGCGTGAGGTGGAACGGCGGTTCCGTCCCCTCCGGCAGCGCCGACTCGTACTCGCCGGGCACCGACGCCTCGAACTCCTCGCGGGCCGCCGCCACCAGCGCCTCGTCCGAGAGGAGGTCGAGCGTCGTCGCCGCGAGGACCTTCGCGGCGTACACGGCCGCCTTCGACCCGAAGCTCCCGTTTGCGGCGACCGCCTGCCACGTGTGCGACGGCGTCCCAACCGGCCACGACGCCGCCCAGAACTGCGCGGTCGGCGTAATCCAGCTCACGTCGCCGACGTCCGTGGAGCCGTTGAGCACTGTCCCCACGTCGTAGGAGGGTTGGGCGTCGGGATACAGCACCGACGAGCGCGCCGCCTCGCGTCGCTCTTCGGAGAGTTGCGCCGTCCGCGCCTCGATGGTCTCGGCCGAGAGCGTCTCCTGAAGCTCCGCCGCGAACTCGCGGTCCTCGTCGGTGTACGGGATGGGACCGGCGAGTCGCATGTTCTCCAACAGTTGGTCGGACAGCGCGTGATTCGCCACGTAGTCGTAACAGCCGGTGTGGAACCGCCGCGACACCGTCGTCTGAGTCATGAGCGCCGCGCCCTCGGCCACGTCGTCGAGCCAGTCGGTGATGCGGTCGACCTCGTCGCGAGTCGGCGCGCGGACGTAGAACCACGCCGTCGCCTCCGCGGGGACGACGTTCGGCGCGCCGCCGCCGTCGGGGATGGTGTAGTGGATGCGGGCGTCGTCGGAGACGTGCTCGCGCATGAACTCCGACCCGGTGTTCAGCAGTTCGACCGCGTCGAGCGCGCTCCGGCCGGACTGGGGGCTGTCGGCGGCGTGGGCCGACTCGCCGTAGAACGTGTACTCGACGGAGTTCATCGCGAGCGTCTGGGCCATGAACGGCGCGCTGAGGTGGCTCGGATGCCACGTGAGCGCGGCGTCGAGGTCGTCGAACGCCCCGTCGCGAGCCATGAACACCTTGCCGACGAGTATCTCCTCGGCGGGACAGCCGAAGAACGTGACCGTCCCCTCGGCCCGCCCGTCGTCGATGGCGCGCTTCGCGGCGAGCGCGGCCCCGACACCGGCGACTCCGAAGAGGTTGTGCCCGCAGCCGTGGCCCGGCGCGCCGGCCTCGACCGGCTCTCTGCTCGACGACACCGTCTGCGACAGTCCGGGAAGAGCGTCGTACTCGCCGAGGATGCCGACGTGCGGTTCGCCCTCGCCGTAGGTCGCGCTGAACGCCGTCGGCATCCCGCCGAGACCCTCGGTGACGTCGAACCCGGCGTCGCGGAGAACCGACGAGAGCAACTCGGCTGACTCGGTCTCGTGAAGCCCGAGCTCGGGCGTCTCCCAGAGCGACTCGGTGAGCGAGACGAGTTCCGCCTCCAGCGACTCGACCGTCTCGAACGTCTCGTTGTGATTCATTGCGTCTCGTGTGCTTCGACTGGAGAAACCATAATAACACTTCCGGAGCGGTGGACGTTCAGGCGCCATATTCGGGTTAGAGATTGTGATTCATGAGGAGCGAATGTGAGCGGTGGGAGACGCCGAAACCGAGAAAGCGGCGTAGCACCGGATACCCGGGGCGTTCGAGCCGCTATCTCCCGGTTTCGATTGTCTCGCTCGCCGAATCAGGGACGGGGTGGTATCCTCCGAATCGGGCACGTATCGTGCGTATCGTTCACAAACGACTCGTTTCGGCGTCGGTACGCCCTAGATTCATCATCTAGCAATCATCATTCGGGAGAGCCGAAAATACTATGTGTCGTGGTGACGACCCGCAGGTAATGACCACAAACGCGAACGACCGCTCGCTCAAAACGACGGTCACAACCCTCAGAATCGTCGAATTGCTCCGGGAACGCGACGGTGCCGGCGTGACCGAAATCGCCCGCGAACTCGACATCGCTCCGAGTACCGCGCACACCCACGTGACGACCCTCGAAGCGCAGGAATACGTGGTCAAAGAGGGCGATACCTACCATCTCGGGCTTCGCTTCCTCGGCCTCGGGAACTTCGTCCGGACGCGGAAACGCCGTTTCGGGAAAGCCGAACACTACACCAACGTGCTCGCCGAGGAGTCCGAGCGGCGCTCCATCTTCACCGTCGAAGAGCACGGCCGAGGAGTGTACGTCCACACCTCGCCCGGAAAACACGGCGTCTGGACGCAGTCGACCGTGGGAAAGCGCGTCTACCTCCACTCGACGGCGAGCGGGAAGGCCATCCTCGCCCACATGCCGACAGAGCGGGTCCGCGAAATCATCGACCGGGTCGGTCTCCCGCAGGAGACGGAGCGGACGATTCACGACGAGGAGGCGCTGTTCGACGAACTCGCCGAAATCAGAGAGCGCGGCTACGCGCTGAACGTCGAAGAACAGATCAGCGGCGTCCGCGCGGTCGGGGCTCCCGTCATGGGACCGGACGGCGACGTGTTCGGCGCGCTGAGCGTCGCCGGCCCGTCCAATCGGATGAAAGGCGAGCAGTTCGACCGACTCACCGAGGTCCTCCTCGGCATCGCCGAGGAACTCGAACTGAGCATCGCGCTCTCTTGAGCGCGGTTCGCGGCCGCCGGATTCACTCGGCTCGTGACACACCTAATAGTGTAACTCGAAACGGGGCGCTCAGCCCGGAGTGCGTCTCGACGCGGGTGCGAAAAAACGAGAGATGAACCCGTCGGCGGCGGCGTTACGCCGGCGAGTAGCGCGGGTAGTCGCTGTCGACGGCCTGCGCGTCCTCTTCGAGAAGGGCGACGGCGAGGTAGTCGGCGTAGTCCGCGAAGTAGTCGACGAGCCGCGAGATGCGGTTCGAGTCGATGGCCTCCAGCGAGTCGAGGACCATGAACGGAACCGTCTCGTAGACGTCGTGGATGAGGTAGCCCGCGAGCGCGAACACGAGGCCGGTCACCTCGCGCTCGGACTCCGAAAGGTGGGCGACGGAGTCTTCGTAGCTCACGCCGTCTTCGTTCGTCCGGATGACGTGGAGGTCGAACACCGACTTCGTGACCTTCTTTCGGCCCTCCCGAACCCGCTTTTCGGTGCGCTCGATCCAGATGCGGTCGAGGTTGTCGTATTCGAGCACGTCGAGCACGTCGTCCATGTGGGTGTTGAACTCCTCGACGGCCTCGGATTCGAGGCGCTTGATGCGCGTCCGAAGCTCCGCGAGTTCGTCTTCGATGTCCTCGCGGGCCGCTTCGAGTTCGTCGCGCTCGTCGAGTTTGCGCTCGATGTCGGCGATTTCGTCTTCGACGTCCTCGAGGTCGCTGCGGAGGCGGCCGAGGTCGTATTCGAGCTGGTTCGCCTCGCGGTGGAGGTCGAGCAGGTCGCCGTGTTCCTCGCTTTCGAGTTCGTCGACGGTCTGTTCGAGCGAGTCGATTTCGTCTTCGAGGTCCGAGCGGTCGGATTTGAGCTCCTCGATGCGCTCTTGGCGCGTCTCGCGCTCGCTTTCGATTTCGGACAGGCGGCGCTCGATGCGGTCGCGCTCGCGCTGGCGGCGCTCGTAGGTGGACTTCTCGTCTTCGAGTTCGGAGAGCTGTTCCCGGTGTGCGCGGTTGTCCTCGAGCTTGTCCTCGCGGAGCGTCCGGAGGCGTTCGAGCGTGCCCTCGATTTCGGACTTATCGACCTCGGAACCGCACGTCCAGCAGACGACCTGGTCGTCGCCGAGCAGTTGGTCGGTGACGCTGCCGCCGGAGTCGTCGGCGTCCCGGAGCGCGTCCACGACGTCAGAGGAGGTGCCAGAGAGCATCTCCTCGTTGAACTGAATCACGGACTGGAGCTCGTTGACGGTCGACTGAATCTGCTGGCGTCGCGTCCGGAGCCGGCTGATTTCGGACTCGATTTCGTCGATTCTGCCGCCCGCGACTTCGGGGAGGTCCTCGGCGTCGTCCTCGAGTTCGTCCTCCTCGGATTCGAGGGCGTCGAGGCTCTGTTTCTCCGTCTCGATGCGGCGGTCCACGTCGTTGATGTCGCGGCGCTTGCTCCGGAGGTCGCCGAGCTTGGATTCGAGCTCGCTTTCGACTTCCTGCCGCTCGCTCACGCTGGCGTCGTACTCTTCGACTTCCTGTTCTTTCTCGGCGAGTTCGTCTTCCTTCTCCTCGATTTGGTCTTCGAGTTTCGTCCGCCGGCGTTCGAGCTGCGGCAGGCGGTCCGAGAGGTTGCTGAGCGTCGAGAGCTCGTCGGCGATGTCGCGTTTCTCCTGCTGGAGCGACTCGATCTGCTCGTTGATGGACTCGACGTCCACCGGACGCATGATGAGGTCGCGGAGGTCGTCACCGCGTGCGACCGCCTGTCGGGCGTCGTTCGTCTCGAGCAGGAACGCGAAGAGGTCCGCGAGGTCCGGGTCGTCGAGGACGGGGTTTCCGCCGGAGATGACCGTGTCGCCCTGTCGCTCGAACGTCCGGGTGTACGTCTCGTCGCCGATGGTGAGCTCGACCGAACCCTCGTCGGCGTCGCCCTTGAGCGCCACGTCGTCGCTCCCGTGGGCGGCCATGATGGACCGCAAAAGCGACGTTCGGTTCGTGGCGTTCCGTCCCGCCAAAACCGTCACGCCCGGCTCGAACGACGTTGACAGGTTGTCGATGCCACCAATGTTCTCGACCGAAAGGTGGACTTTGGATTTCGACACTTGTTCTGAACTCATACCATGACCCAATAGGTACACCAATATAAAATCATCCGTTGAATCGAACAGAATGTGACAGAACTAATTATGTAAGCCGCTAGTTCGACACGTCCTCGTCGCAGTCGCAACCGCCCCGCCGGAGCAGTTCGATGACCTCGTACTGCGTCCCGCAGTCGCGGCAGTACACCTGCGTGTCCACGAGGACGTCGAAGTCGCCGAGCCGGAGTTTGCTCGTGTTGCGGAGCGAACTCAGACTCTGTTCGATGACCGCGACCAGTCGACCGCGGAGTCGCTGGATGGACTCGACGACGTTGTCGATTCTGTTCCCGGAGGAGGACTCTTTCGAGACGCCGCGAATCTCCGTCAGATAGGTGTAGACCGCCTGGTGAGAGACGAAATCGGAGAGCAGTTGGTCGACGTCGACGCCGCGAGATTGGAGTGTGTTCTTCGCCTGAACGCGCATCCCCTCGGTGGTCTCGTCTCCGGTGAGGAGCGTGTAGAGGTTCTCTACTTCGCCTTCGAGAACGTCCTCGCCCGCCTCGCGGAGCGCGGCGTCGAGCACCTTCTCGTTCATCAGGTCCGCGAGGTCACGGAGGCTGTCGCTGTCCTCGGGAGCCGTCCAGCGGTCGGCGAGTTGCTCGCCGAATCCGTCCAAATCGTACGTCTCGATGACCCGTTCTACCTTGCTTAGGCGACGGTTCGTGCTTTGGTCGGTACCCATTACCCGTGATTCACACGGTAACGTAAAATATCTTCAGGTTTGGAGGGCGGTTCGTCACACCCGGCGAGGCGCGTTCGTCAGAATTGAGCCGACGATGTCCGGTAATATCGGATGAGATCGAATCGGATTGGGCGACTCACGCGAGACCGAGCAGTAGCGCGAAACGTGAGTCGAGAACGCAGATGCTACGTAGCGGACGGGAAACAGCCGAAAAATGGAGCATCAATGGGACGTTGTGCTCGATGAGGTAGTCACCCCACGCGTTCATGAGTACCAGTTGGGCAGGCGTACTCGGTGGGGGCTACCACGCGTACAGTATGACTGACGTACTGATGGCTATCGTGCTGGTCGCACGGGATGCTGATCACACATGGGTCAGATTGCTCCGACCATGTGCTACTATGAATCACACCTATATAATAATTATGTACTTGGCAACCGTTGTGAGTCGGGTGCGAATCCCCGCCCGAATCCGCCGGTTCGACGCCGATACCCGAAGGCGACCGGGAGACACCGCGGCGTCGGCGACGTTCCGCGGGCGGGTCGATACTGCTCGGCACCGATATCTCCGAGCACTCCGGCTCCGCGCCGTCGCGTCAGTTCGCGTCGAGCCTCCGGACCGACTGACTCCCGGGGTACTACGCAAAAATATGTCCGACGATGCCGGATGAGAATCGTCCGCAGTGAGCGTCGATGCGAAACCGACGTATTGAAAGCTAAAGCACCGATCTCGGCCGTATCAGTGTCGGACAGCAGTCGACGAGGGGGACGTACCGACGCGAGGAAAACGGGACGCGGGCGATGGTGGTGGCGGTAAAACGTCTGGAAGCCCGTCGAAATGCGGGCTATTGCTTGAGGTAGCCGCCGTCGACGGCGATTGACTCGCCGGTTATCCAGTCACCCTCCTCGGAGAGCAGGAGGACCGCGACGTGACCGACTTCCTCGGGTTGGCCGATTCGGTCGAGGATGTGCGCGTCGAGCGTCTCCGCGAGGATTTCGTCCGGCGACTTGCCCGACTGTTCGGCGTGTTCGTCGAGCCACGCCTCGACCATCGGCGTCTCGACGGTTCCGGGCTTGAGCGCGTTGACGGTGATGCCGTGGTCGCTCAGCTCCTTCGCCAGCACGGTCGTGAAGGCGAGGACGGCCGCCTTGGACGCGCCGTACGCCCCCTGTCCGGCGAACGGCCGCTCCGCGCCGACCGACGAGATGTTGACGATGCTCCCCTCGATTTCGCGGTCGACCATCCGAGCGGCGACGGCCTTGGAGACGAGGAACGTCCCCTTGGCGTTCACCTCGAAGTGGAGGTCCCAGTCGTCTTCGGTCGTTTCGAGAAGCGGGATGGCCTGCTGAACGCCCGCGTTGTTCACGAGGCCGTGGATGTCGCCGAGCGACTCCACCGCGGCGTCGACGGCGGTTTCGACGCCCTCGGCGTCGGTCACGTCGACCTCGTACACCTCGGCCTCGCCGCCCTCCTCGCGGACGAGTTCGGCCGTCTCCGCGGCCACCTCGGGCTTCGTGTCGAAAATCGATACGTCGGCTCCCGCGCGGGCGCAGCGGACCGCGATGCCGCGGCCGATGCCGCGCGCGCCGCCGGTGACGACGATATGCCTGTCTCTCAATCGGGTGTCTGTGTGCGTGCTCATAGTCGGTAGTACCGGGATATCGTATAAATAATTGCGCTGTACGGCGGCCGGTTACTCGTCGCGCTCGGCGACGACCGGGTTGGTGAGCGTGCCGATGCCCTCGATTTCCACGTCGACGCTGTCGCCCGGCGCGAGCAGTTCCGGCGGGTCGCGGAAGATGCCGACGCCGCCGGGCGTGCCGGTGGAGATGACGTCGCCGGGTCGGAGCGTGGTGATGTTGCTGATATACTCGACGACCTCGTCGACGCCGAAGATGAACTCGGAGGTGTTGGACTCCTGTTTCGTCTCGCCGTTGACGCGGCAGGCGACGTCGAGGTTGTGCGGGTCGAGGTCTGCCTCGGGGACGAACGTCGGCCCCATCGGGGCGAACGTGTCGTAGCTCTTGCCGCGGAAGAACTGGCCGTCGTCGAACTGGGCGTCGCGGCCGCTCACGTCGTTGATGGCGGTGTAGCCCGCGACGTAGTCGAAGGCGTCCTCGGCGTCCACGTTCTTGGCTGTCTGGCCGATGACGACGCCGAGTTCGACCTCGTAGTCGACCTCGTCGATGGCCGCCGGGTGGACGATGGGGTCGCCGGGGTTCGTGACGGACGTGCCGGCCTTACCGAACAGGAGCGGACGTTCGGGCACCTCTTCGTCCTGTTCTTCGGCGTGGTCGTGATAGTTGAGCCCGACGCAGACGATTTTGCCGGGGCGCGGGACGGGCGCGAGGAGCTTCACGTCCTCGACGGGGACCGACTGGTCCTCGGCGGCGTCCGCGGCGTCCTCGACGACGGTGAGGAAGCCGGGGCTGTTCAGGTTCTGGACGGTGACGTCTTCGCGGAGGCCGGAAAGCGGGACGACCTCGCCGTCGCGATGGGCACCCCACTCTGGGGCGCCGCCTGCGGTGTATCGAACGAGTTGCATCGTTACACGATGCCACACCGTGATACGTAACTGTTGCGCTCTACGCAGCATTGCGACGGCGGGGATAGGTCCGCGGCCCGCCGACTACGAGTACGTCAGGTTCACCTCGATGACGTTCGCGCTCTTGAGAATCTGGTTCGGCAGTTCCTCGGTGAACCGCTCCTCGCGCATCCGGCTTTTCGGCCCCGAGACGCTCACGGCGGCGATGGCGTAGTCGTCCTCGTTGAGTATCGGCGCGGCCACACAGCGCATGCCCTTGACGCGCTCTTCGTCGTCGTACGAGTAGCCGCGCTCGCGGACCTGCTCCAGCACGTCGAACAGCTCCTCGCGGTCCGTGATGGAGCGGTCCGTCACCGCCTCTAACCCGTGGCGGTCGAGGATTCGCTCGACTTCCTCTCGCGGCCGGTTCGCCATGATAGACTTTCCGAGGGCCGTCGTCTGCAGAGGAACACGCATCCCCGAATGGGTGTCCAGCCGGACGGCGTCGGGCCCCCGAGACCGGTACAGGAAGACGCCGACGCCGTGTTCCTCTATCATCAGGTTCGCGTGCTCGCCGGTCACCTGCGCGAGCTCGTTTATCTCGGGACGGGCGATTTTGAACACCTTCTGGCGGGACCGCGCGTGAGCGCCCAACTGGAGGAACCGCGTGCTGACGTAGTACGTGTCGCCCTCCTTGACGAGGTACTCCTGTTGCTCCAGCGTCCGCAGGTGGTCGTGAATCGTGCTGGTCGGCTTATCGAGCCGCTTGGCTACCTCCGAGACGCCCGCCCCGTCGAGTTCCCGCAGGAGGTCGACGAGTTCGAGCGAGATTTTGACCGCGTTGACCGGAACGTCCTTCGCCATAGTTGGTTATGAATCCTCATCCCTCAAATGTCTTTCCGCTATGGCCGGAAATGATGGAGGTGTCACGAGCGACGAGCCGGGTTTGAGAGTACCTAAATAATTCAAATAATCCAGATAGTTTGGGGTATTCAAGTAGACGTATGACGCGAGGGTGGCAAAAAAGAAAACGAGTGCCCGGGGGAGACGCGAGCGCGACGCGCTCGACCCGCGGGGGCGTCTCAGCTGAACTGCGGGATGACTTCGTCCGCGAACAGTTCCATCCCGTCGGTGTCGGGGAAGTCGATGAACCAGCCTTGGAACTTCGTCACGCCCGCGTCGATGCGGCGCTCGATGGCCTCCGCGCACTCCTCGGGCGTCCCCATGATGAAGTACTCCCGGGCGTCTTCCTCGGTCACGATGGGCGCTTGGTCCTGATACTCCTCTTCGAACTGGATGGGCGTCATCAGGTCGAGCAGGCGGTCGAACTTCTCCTCGTCGCGCGTGCAGATGACGTGGCCGTCCCACGAGTACTCGATTTCGTCGGGGTCGCGGCCGACGGTCTCGCAGTGGTCTTCGATGACGCCGATTTTGTGTTCGAGCGTCTCCACGTCGCCGTTGAACACGTCGGTGTTCCACACGTCGGCGTGCTTGGCGACGAGTTTGAGCGTGACCTCCTCGCCCTGCCCGCCGACGAGGATGGGCGGGTGGGGGTCCTGTACGGGCCCGGGGACGCAGTAAGCGTCCTCTATCTGGTAGTGCTTCCCGTCGAAGCTCGCACCGTCGGTCCCGGCGGCCCACATGCGCTTCATGAGGCGGATGGACTCGTCGAGGCGCATCAGGCGCTCGAAGCCGTCGCGGTACTCCCAGCCGTAGGCGTCGTACTCCGGCTCGTGCCAGCCCGCGCCGAGGCCGAGTTCCAGCCGCCCGTCGGAAATCACGTCGAGCGTGGCCGCCATCTTGGCGACGAGCGCCGGGTTGCGGTAGTCGTTACAGAGGACGAGCGAGCCGAGGTTGATGTCCTCGGTGAAACCGGCGATGGCCGACAGCAGCGTCCAGCACTCGTACTCGGCGTGGTCGCGGCCCAACAGCAGGTGGTCGGGTGCCCACACCGCGTCGAAGCCGAGTTCCTCCGCCTTCTGGACGCCCATCTTGGTCGTCTCCCAGTCGAGCGCCTCGTACTCCGGGGTGTCGCGGTGCGTCGGCTCGGTCCCCTCGTCGGGCGCGCCGGCGAAGACGGGGACGTTGTACTCGAAGCTGATGTCAGACATCGTTACTCGATGGCGAAGTGTTCGAGCGCCTCGCGGTTCAGTTGGGTGCTGACACCGGGTTCGTCAGGGAGCGGAATCGACCCGTTTTCGGGCGACGGCGGGTTCTGGAAGATGGCGTCGGCGTAGGTCGACTCGCGTTTCTCCTGGCGCTCCTCGAACCACTCGGGGGTCGGGAAGTACTCCGCCATCGGCATGTTCGTGTGCCCGGCGATGGCGTGAAGCGTCGGGTTCGTGCCGGCGTGCGGGATGACGGGCACGTCGTGGACTTCGGCCATGTCGGCGACTTTCTGCAGCTCCGTGATACCGCCGACGCGACCCACGTCGGGCTGGAGGATGTCGACCGCGCCCTCCTCGAGGAGGTCCTCGTGGCCCCAGCGGGTGAACTCGTGTTCGCCGCCCGAAATCGGCATCGGCGCGGCCTCGCGGACCTCGGCGTAGCCGGAGATGTCGTCGGCGATGACCGGCTCCTCGACCCACGCCATGTCGTACTTGCCGAGGCGCTGGGTCATCTCCTTGGCGTACTTGACCGACCAGCCCATGTAGGCGTCGCCCGCGATTTCGATTTCGTCGCCGACGGCGTCGCGGACCGTCGCGACGATTTCCTCGTTCTTCTTCATGCCCGCGCGGCCGTCCTCGGGGCCGTGGAGGAAGCGGAGCTTCATCGCGTCGAAGCCCTCCTCGACGTACTGGATGGCCTCGCGCTCGAGTTTCTCCATGTCGACGGGGTGGAGGTTCGACGCGTAGGCGGGAATCTCGTCTTTAGTGGGGCCGCCGAGCAGTTCGTACACCGGCTTGCCGGCGTCCTTCCCGGCGATGTCCCACAGCGCCTGGTCGACCGCGCTGATGGCCATGACGGCGACGCCCTTCCGACCGAACGGGAGCGTGGCGCGGTACATCTGTTCCCAGAGCAGTTCGCGCTGCATCGGGTCCTCGCCGACGACGATTTTCGAGAGCGTCTCCTCGACGACGGTGGCGATGGCACCGGTTCCCCAGTTGCCGACGCCGACGCCGGTGATGCCCGCGTCCGTCTCGACCTCGACGACCACGTCGCCCACGGGGCCCATCCACTTGCGGCGGGCCTGCGGGTTCTCGCCGTCGACGTTGCGGTACTCGTCGTACTTCGACATGATGGTGACGAGCGGGAATTCGATGAACTCGCCCCACGACTCGTTACTGATTTTCGTCGCTGAGATGTCTGTAATCTCCATGATTTGTTTGGTACGACCTCACATCCAATCGGCACGGGTAAAATAGTTTCTGTCGTTGGGCGACCTGTGGCCCGGAGAGGTCGCTGGTTCGTCGGTCGGTCGGCCCGCCGTCAGTCGGTCAGAGACTCGAATCAGTCGGTGACGCGGCGGCGCCGCCTCGGTGGGGTGCCTGTTGTCGTGTCGCTTCAGCCGTCGAACTGGAAGACCGGCTTGCAGGTCTCCGAGTCGAGGAACGCCTCGAACGCCTCGGCCGGGTCGTCGACGCTGTAGGAGGTGTCGAGAATCTTGTCGACCGCGATTTCGCCGCGCTCCATCAGGCGAAGCGCCTGCTCGAAGTTGGTCCACGTCGAGCCGTAGGAGGTGTTGATGTCGACTTCGCCGCGGACGGTCGACGTGAGGCTGAGCTCGCTCGGGGAGTTCGGGATGCCGACGACGACGATTTGGCCGCCCTTGCGGACCACGTCATTCCCGGAGACGACGCCGCTGTGGTGGCCCGTCGCGTCGAAGACCACGTCGAAACCGATGCCGTCGGTCTGGCTCTCGACCCGCTCGTCGAGGCCGTCTTCCTCCTGGAGGTTCACCGTGTCGATGCCGAGGTCTTCGAGCAGCGGGAGGCGATACGCCGCGTCCTGTCCGAGCCCGGAGACGACGACGTTCGCGCCGAGGGAGTCGGCGACGGCGGCGACGAGCATGCCGATGGGGCCCGGCCCCTCGACGAGGACGTTGTCGCCGGGGGTCGTCACCGACTGGTCGAGGACCGCGCGCGTGGCGATGCTCGTCGGCTCGGTGATGGCGGCGTGCCGGAGGGGAACGCCCTCGGGCACCGCGTGGACGTGCTCGGGCGCGACGGTGACGTACTCCGTGTACGCGCCGTCGCGGTGCATGCCCGTGATGGAGAAGTTCTGGCAGACGTTGGGCTGGCCGTTCTGACACTGGAAGCAGTGACCGCAGTCGTGAATCGGCTCCTCGACGACCTTGTCGCCGACCTCGAACGTCTCGACGTTCCCGCCGACCTCGGCGACCGTCCCGGAGTACTCGTGGCCCATGATACGCGGGATGGGAATCCACTCGTAGCCGCCGTCGTACTTGTAGGCGTGGGCGTCGCTGCCGCAGAGGCCCGCCGTGTGGACCTTGATGAGCAGTTCGTCTGCACTGGGGGTGGGGACCTCTCGCTCCTGTGTCTCTACCGAGCGCGGCCCGGTCTGAATAATGGCTTTCATAGTTGCGAATAACCGTGTGGGTTCGTCTCGTTTACACCATGTGAACACACCGATTAATATGTTTGGGTGCGGGCGGAGAATTTCGGTGATAGCGCGGCTGAAGCCGCGGCTACACGGGGCGAGCTGTCGGCTATATCCGGCGACACGCCCCGCGTCCGCCAGCACGAACCATAAGACGGCGGCTCACCCGAGGTCGACGTGCCGCCGGAACGACTTCCCGGTCAGCCACGACCGGTCGGCCTCCGACAGCGAGTCGACCTGCTTGAGCCAGTTGCACGCCTCGGCGTAGCTGGCGACGTCGCTGACGTTGGGGTAGTCCGAGCCCCAGACGACCCGCTCGCGCCCGAAGGTGTCGAGGAGCCACCGGACGTGGTCGTGCATGTCGACGTAGGGGAACGCCGAGTCCGACATGTGGACGATTTCCGAGACCTTCACCGCGACCGAGTCGTGTTCCGCGAGGTCGGCGAACCGGCTGAACGTGCCCTCGTCGGTGGGCGTCTCGGGGCCGGCGTGAGCGAAGTGGTCGAACAGGTAGGTGAGTTCGGGATACGCCTCGACGAGGTCGAGCGCCTGGTCGAGTTGGCCGTGGTCGCAGAGAATCTGGACGGCGGCGTCGTGTTCGACCGCGGCCTCCCAGAAGGCGGTCTCCTCGATGCTCTCTCGGAGCCACGTCACGCTCGGGTCGAACGTCTCCCACATCCGGTCGTACGGGCAGGCAGCGCCGAGTCGGAAGCCGAGGACGCCGTCGGTCTCCATGCAGCGGTCGAGGCGCTCGACGGCGTCGTCGGCGAAGGGGTCGAGCATCACGATGCCGTGGAGTCGGTCGTACTCGGCGGCGACCCGTCGGGTGTACCAGTTGTCCGTCCAGTCGCAGATAGGGTAGCCCACGACGACCGCCTCGTCCACGCCGTTTCGGTCCATGTCGGCGAGCAGGCGCTCGGCGGTGTAGACGGTGTGCACGTCGAAGCTGTCCACGAGGTCCAAGATGGGGCCGTTGGTCCACGGATGCTCCGGGCTCGCGGCTCCCCACGCGTGGGTGTGGGTATCTATCATTACAGTCGATGACGGGCGACCCCGTACTAAATCTTACCCGCCGAAGAGCTAAGACGGGTGCCGTCGAATCGGGGGTCGTATGGCGCGAATCGCGTTCCACCTTGAGATAAAGGACGGCAAGCGAGAGGAGTACCGAACGAAACACGAGAACGTCCCCGAGGCGCTCGAATCCGCCTACCTGGACTCCGACGCCGGGCTACAGACCTACAGCGTCTTCGAGAAGGACGGCCACGTCTTCGGCTTCATGGAGGTCGACGACCCGGAGGCCATCCAAGAGGTGATGGACAACAGCGAGGCGCAAGCCGACTGGGCGGAGCTCATGAGCGGCATCACCGTCGAGACCGACGACAGTTGGATGGACGAAGTCTATCGGATGATCTGACGCTCGAAGGAGACAGTTGTCCGGCCATGGCGGAGCGTCCGCCATCAGCGATGAATTTCTCACCGGGAACAGTACTGGACGAATTACCCCAAAGTCGCATTTACCGCGGAGCAGCGGCGCACAAATAGCCGTTTCCCGAGATAACCGTTCGCTCCGGTCCTTCCGGATACGTATCCGCCACTGGCGGAAAATCGGCGCGGCTCGAATCGACCGTGGAGCGTCATCCGCTAACCGAGTGGTACGACGGCTCGATGTACGCGATTGCCGTCCAAACGGGTTGTACGCCCCTAATCATTACTACCATAGAATTGTAATTTGGAATTGTTTCTACGCGGAGTGACGCGGATATATCCCGGAGCGCAGATTCGACCGGCCGGACGAGAAGATCAACGCGGGAGAGAGCAATGGAAAACGCGATACAGCACTATGTGGGCCTCTATCCGCAATATACGCCCGATTCAGTTCGAGAACCGGCGTCAAGAGACCATCCGGCCATACCGGAAGTCTTTCCGGCGTGAGCGACTGACCGACCGACCGCGCCTCACCACGACGTGATTGGGACCTCCCGGATCGGCCCTGGAAGCGGGATATCGACCGTCGAATCGGTGTAGTGCGAGAGGTAGAACCCGACGATGATTTCGAGCGAGCGGGTCGCCGCGACGCCGGGCGAGTAGTTCTCCGCCGTCCCGTCGAGGAGGTCCTGCACGTGGGCCGCCGCGTTGGCGAACGACCCCTTGTAGTCCGATTCCCACGTCCACGCGCCCTCGATGCCGGGGAGCGGTCGCTCGACGTGTTCGCCGTCTTCGAGCGACCAGTAGCGCCACTCGCCGTCGTCGTTGTTCATGTAGAGCTTGCCCTCGGTGCCGATGAAGCTCAGCGTCATCGACGAGATATCGCGCGGAATCGTGCAGTCTACCGTGACGAACGTGCCGTCGTCCATGACGACGTGTCCGCCGCCGCCGGCGTCGACGACCGACTCCGTGGCGTCCAGCGCGTCGAGCGCCTCGTTCTCGCCGGTGATGTGGCCGCTCACCCGCGACGCCCGCGCGTCGAGGAGGTAGACGAGCGTGTCGAGGACGTGCGTGGAGTTCCGCATGAGTTCCATCCGGTACTGCGCGCTCACGGACTTCACGTCGCCGAGGATGCCCTCCTCGCGGACGAGGTCGCGGAGTCGGCGAAGCTTGTCCGTGAACCGGAAGGAGTGGTTGATGACGAGTTCCGTGTCGGCCTCCTCGCAGACGGCGACCATCTCCTCGGCGTCGCTGACGGACGACGCGATGGGCTTCTCGCACCAGATGACCGAGGGGTCGGCCGCGGAGCGCGCGGCGTCGACGACGTGGTCGCGGTGGAGGAACGACGGCGTGCAGACCGACACGGCGTCGAGGTCCTCGGCCTCGAGCATCGCCTCGTGGCCGACGTACCGGCGGTCCGCGGGGATGTCCCACGCCTCGCCGAAGGTGTCCAGTTTCGCCTCGTCCACGTCGGCGACGGCGACGAGTTCGATGTCGTCGGTCGCGGCGTACCCGCCCGCGTGGCTCGCGTCGATTTTCTCTCTGCCGATGGCCTCCTCGTCGTGCATGCCGAGGATGCCCATCCCTGCGATGCCGCCCGTGCCGATGATGCCTGCGTGGTAGGTCATGGTGTCTTCTGTCGCTCGCGTTCGTTCGTCAATGTTCGCCGGAGCGCATAACTGTGGTGCCGGCTCCGAAAGCGCCGAGAAGGATACCGGGGGTCGAGAGGTTCAGTCGAGCGCGGCCGCGGCCATGAGGAACCAGCCCTGCCCGTAAGGCGTGTCCGTCAGGGGTGCTTCGGGACCGCCCGGCGGCCCTGCGACGCGGTTGACCGCGCCCGCTTCGCCGACGACGCGGGAGACGGCCGCAAGCCCGTCTTCGGCGGGTTGGCGGTAGGTCTCCTCGTCGAGGATGCCGAGGTCGATGCCGCGGGCGAAGGCGTAGGCGAACATGAGCGTCCCCGACGACTCAAGCGGCGTGTGGGGGTCGTCGACGAGGTTGTGCCAGAAGCCGCTGCCGTCCTGCAGCGGGAGGAGCGCCTCGCAGTGCGACCGGAACAGGTCGAGGAGGTCGTCGCGCTTCGGGTGGTCCTCGGGGAGCCGTTCGAGCACGTCAGCCGACGCGGCGGCGGCCCAGCCGTTGCCGCGCGCCCAGAACGCGCCCTGCGGGTAGTGGTTCGGCTGTTCGACCCAGATGTGTCGGAACAGGCCCGTGTGACTGTCGCGGAGGTGCGCCGCGTGAATCAGAATCTGCTCGACCGCCTCGTCGAAGGCGTCGTCGTCGCCCGCGGCCGCGCCGTAGCGCGCGAGGAACGGGCACATCATGTAGACGGAGTCGATCCACAGCGACTTGATGCCCGCGAGTTCGGGGTCGTGGTGGGGGATGCCGCCGTCTTCGGTCCGCTCGAAGGAGAGCAGCGATTCGTAGGCGCGCTCGGCCGCGTCGAGGTAGCGGTCCTCGCCCGTGCGGTCGTAGAAGTCGAGGACGCCGTGACCGATGGCGGTGCTGTTGTTCGTGTTCATGCACTTCTTGACGGTCAGCTCCCAGCTCGCCTCGTACTCGCGGCCGTGGCTGAAGACCTCGATCGGGTAGCTCGGGCCGTAGCTCAACTGCCCGGCGTCGTTCTGGGTCGCCACCGCGGTGTCGACGAAGTGCTTCGCGCGCTCGACCGACTCGTCTCCGCCCTCGGCGAGCAGGCCGTTGATGGCGACGCCGGTGATCCACGATTGACCGTCGATGTCCAACGACCGGAGATACGACGCGGCGCGCTGGACTGGTGTAAGCTCGTCTGCTGGCATGGGTACAGTACCCACACGAATACGTGCGAGGATGAAAAATGTATCCCATGGCGTCGCGCCACCACCGGACGGCGGCCGTGCGCGCCGGTCGGTCAGCCGGTCCGAAACCGAGAAGCGCTCGTTCGTCGCAACGGAAACGTTCCCCAGGCGGGAACAGATATATACGGCTCGGGTTCGACTGTCACACCATGAGCCCCCAACCGAACAAACGCCCCGGCCGAACGATCCGCTCGGTCCAGATAGCGTTCAATATCATCGACCTCCTGCAGGAGGAGGCGGGCATCGGGGTGACGCGAATCGCCGACGAACTCGGCCACTCGAAGAGCACGGTCCACAGCCACCTCCGAACGCTCGAAGAGCGGCGCATCATCGTGCGCGAGGGCGACGGTTACCGCCTCGGCCTGCGCTTCCTCGACGTCGCCTCGCACGTCCGCGACCAGATAGGCAACTTCGACATCGTCCAGAAGGAGGTCGACTCGCTGGCCGAGGAGACGGGTGAAATCGTCCAGTTCGGCGTCGAGGAGTACGGAATGGTCTCGTACCTCCACAAGGCGCAGGGCGAACACGCCGTCGAGACGCTGTCACGGGTGGGAACCCAACAGCCGATGTACTCCACGTCGCTCGGCAAGACGATTCTCGCGTACCTTCCCCCCGAGCGCATCGAGGAGATCGCGGCGGCGATGGAGTACGAGCCCAAGACGGCGAACACCATCACCGGGCCCGAGGAGCTGTTCGAGGAACTCGAAACCATCCGCGAGCAGGGGTACGGCATCGACGACGAGGAGAACATCAACGGCCTGCGTTGTGTCTCCGCGCCGGTCAAGAACGACGAGACAATCCTCGGCGCGATTAGCATCACCGGCCCGTCGAGCCGGTTCACCGAGGACCGCCTGCACGGCGAACTCGCAGACTACGTCCGGAGCGCCGCGAACGTCATCGAACTGAACACGAAGTTCTCCTGAGCGCGCGGGGGCCCGCGGCTCAGTAGTTCTCGTAGATGGTCTTCACCGACGAGAAGAAGTCGAGGCCGGCGTCGCCCTGCTCGCGGTACGTGTTGGTCGAGGAGTCCTTGTAGCCGCCGAAGGGGACGTGGAGTTCGAGACCGGTCGTCTTCTCGTTGATTTTCGCGACGCCCGCTTCGACCTCGTTGACGAAGCGCTTGCCCTCGCTGAGGTCCTGCGTGACGATGCTGGCCGACAGGCCGTAGTCAACGTCGTTGGCGAGGTCGAGCGCGTTCTCGAACGAGTCGGCCTCGACGACCGCCAGCACGGGGCCGAAAATCTCCTCTTGGGCGATGCGGGCGTCGTTTCCGACGCCGGAGAACACGGTCGGCTCGACGAAGTAGCCGTCGTCGTAGTCGTCGCCGGAGAGCCGGCTTCCGCCGGCTTCGAGCGTCGCGCCCTCCGAGGAGCCGATGTCGATGTATTCGAGCGTCGAGGACAGTTCGTTCTCGGAGACGTGCGGGCCCATGTCGGGGTCGTCGAGCCCGTCGCCGACGACGAGCGACTCGGCGTAGTCGGCGATGGCCGCGACGAACTCGTCGTACACGTCCTCGTGGACGATGGCGCGCGAGGTGGCCGTACACGACTGGCCGGTCGTGCCGAACGCGCCGACGCCGACGGTCTCGGCGGCCGCCTCGATGTCCGCGCTGGGCATCACGACGGTCGGGTTCTTGCCGCCCATCTCACACTGGACACGCTTGAGGTCGACCGCGGCCGTCTCGGCGACCATCGTCCCCACGGCGGTGCTGCCGGTGAAGGAGACGCCGTCGATGCGTTCGCTCTCGATGAGCGGACCGCCGACCTCGCTGCCGGAGCCGGTGATGGTGTTCGCCACGCCGGCCGGGAGTCCCGCGTCGTCGAGGCATTCGAGGACGATGGAGACGACGGCCGGAGCTTCGGACGCCGGCTTGAGGACGACGGTGTTACCGGCGGCGAGCGCCGGGGCGAGCTTCCAGACCGGGATGGCGATGGGGTAGTTCCACGGCGTGATGAGCGCGACCGTCCCGAGGGGTTCGTGCTTCGTGTAGAGGTCCTTTCCGGGGGCGCTCGCGGACTTGACGGTGCCGCCGAAGTCCCGCGCCTTCGCGCCGTAGTAGTGGAAGATGTCGATGGCGCGCTGTACCTCGCCGCCCGCCTCGGAGCGCGTCTTGCCCTCCTCGCGGACGAGCACCTCGGTCGCCTCTTCCTTGCGCGCTTCGAGGTTGTTGCCGGCCTCGCGGAGAATCGCGCCGCGGGACGGGCCGGGCGTCGACGCCCACTCGTCCTGTGCGGCGACGGCCGCGTCGAGCGCCGCCTCGACGTCCGCTTCGGAGGACGCCGGGTGGACGCTGACGACTTCGCCGGCCGCCGCGGGGTTCGTGACTTCGAACGTCTCTCCCGACTGGGAGTCTGTCCATTCGCCGTCGATGAAGTTACCGTAAGTTCTCGACATTCGACCTAGCCATGCACACCCATCACTAAGTAAGCTTCTCATGCCGGCGGCGGTGGCCGCCACGCGTTCGTGACCGTCACAAGGCGCGAGAGAATCGAATTCGGGCGTTCGGAGAACTGCCGACGAGCCGCCGCCTCAGAGAAGGAACTGGAGGACGACGAAGAGCGTCACGACCGAGACGGCGGTGGTGGCGAACACGTTTATCGACGCGAGGTCGGCGTCGCCGCCGAGTTCGTTCGCGTAGATGAACGACGAGACGGCGGTCGGCGTCGCGAGCATCGTCACGCCGGCTTGGACCGTCGTCCAACTCGACGCGAGCGTCGAGAACACCGCGAAGGCGACGAGCGGCATCAAGATGACCTTGCTACCGACGACGGCCCCGACGGTGCGGAGGTCGAGCGACTCGGCGGAGACGGTGAGCGACGCGCCGATGGAGAGCAGCGCCACGGGGAGCGCGAGCGAGGCGAGCGCGTCGAGGCCCGTCACGAGAACCCCGGGGACGCCGAGGCCGAGCCCGGAAAAGGAGAGCCCCAACACGAGCGCCGGGATGACCGGCGTCTTGAGCACGCCGATGAACTCCTCTTTGAACGACACGTCAGCGCCGTTGACGAGGACGAGAACGGTGATGGTGAGCGGGACGTGGGTGAGCGCGCCGACGCCGAGGATGACGCTCGCCTTCGCCGTCGTCAGCGAGCCGAACGTCGAAGCGACGAGCGGGAGGCCGAGGAAACCGAGGTTGGAGTAGTACGACTGGACGATGGCGACGCTCCGAACCGAGTCCGGCGACACCCGGCGGTGGACGACCCAGCCGACGGCGAGCATGGTGAAGAGGACGAGCCAGAAGCCCAGAAGGAGCGTCGGCTCGATGACCTCGCGAATCGGTTGGTCGTACGTCGAGGTGAACACGAGCGCGGGGAGCGCGAAGGCGAACGCGAAGAACGTGAGCTTGTCGCGGCGGCTACTGTCGAGGAGGCCGAGACGCTTCGCTAGCGCCCCGAGGCAGAGCACCCCGAGCATGTAGCCCAGATTTGCGGCGACGGTCATACCCTCCCATCGAACAGGGGGGTCCTTCCGTGTTACGCTCGCGGAGATTTCGTTCGGAAAATTCGACTACGAGAGCGTCTGAGTCGCGCACATCCCGGTCAATCGTCCATGAGAGATTCGAGCTCGCGCGCGAGGCGCTCGCCGATGCGAACCATCGCGTCGTCGCCGGGGTGAACGAGGTCGGTCGTCATCCCGCTGGCGGTCGGCAGGAGGTCGGGACCCTCCACGAGGTGGACGTTGTCGTAGCCGCACTCGGCGACCACGTCGCGGAGGTGCTGGCGGAACGTCTCGGAGAGCGTCGCTTCCTCGTGGTCTCGTTTGTATTCGCGCACGTGCGGGAACAGCGTGATGCAGGCGACGGGTTTCGTCGGGTTCGCCGCGGCGACGGTCTCGACCATGTCCGCGGCCCGGTCGCGGAACTCGTCGGGCGAGAACCGACCGACCATGTTCACCGAAAGCGAGAGCGTCGCCACGTCCCAGTCGTCGCGGGCGGCGATGTGCTCGGCCATCGCGGGGTCGCAGTAGGCGGTCCCGCAGGAGCCGAGGTTTATCGGGTCCGCGCCGAGTCGCCGCGCCGTCTGGTTGACGTACGTGAGCATCTCCGCCGACGGGGCCTCGCCCTCGGTAATCGACGTGCCGTACGCGAGGTATCGGAGGCTCGGCACCTCGTCGGCGGTCGGCGGCCGCCGCGCGCCCTCGACGTCGTGGTAGTAGATGTGGCCGCCGCGGTGGTCGCCGGGGAAGACGAGTCGACACACGTCGGGCGCGTAGCGCATCTCGCCGGTCGCTTCGGGGTCGAGGTCGGAAAGCGACTCCGGGGGAGATAGTTCGACCGTCTTCGGTTCCGGCCCGAGCGTGAACTCCTCGCCTGTCGCCTGAAAGTCCCCCCAGAACGGACGAACGAGGCTGTTTCGCTCCTCGGAGGAGAGCGTGATACGAACCGTCTCCTCCGGGACGAACCGTATCTCGGTCCCCGCCGGGTGAGACATCCGCGTCTGCGCGCCGGTGTTCAGGCCGCTCCTGACCGCCTCCGGAACGCGGAGCAATCGAAGTCCCTCGCGGGGCCGAACCCGTTGGAGCGCCCTGACGTTGTGGAACTGAATGTCGTCGTGCTGGATATCGTCGTGCTGCATACCGTGTGAGTCTCGCACACGCCGCACCTACTTATCGCTACCTCCAGCGACCGACGCGCGGCGGCGAGCGCGGCGAGATTCGGCGCGAGACGAGCCCTCGTCCGGCAGTCGGGTTCCCGAGGCGGGAAAATTACAGATATATGTTTGTAATTTATCGGTGGCTATAGCGCCGAATTCGCGCGTTCGCCGTTCGGAGCGGCGAGCCAAAAAGAACCTCAAACCAGCTAAACCCCCGATTCAACGCAGTTAGAGGCTCGAAACGACCCGTTCGCAAGCAGGGAACGGGGAACCCATCGAGAGTGAACAATGAGGCACAATTCGGCGATTGTTCGTTCGCTAGTGGCGAACAAAATCGGGTGGTACGCGGACCGCGCGGCGCTCAGTCTCCGGAGGGCTGTCCGCTCGGCTGCCCGAAGTGAGGAGTAACGCAGTTGTCACGGGTCGAGAGCCGATGGTTACAAACGGACCGATGAGACAACGGCTCGGCAACGGAGTGAGGACGGCGAGACGACGAAAAGCGGTGGTGGGGCGCGTCCGACCGATGCGGCCGGGTGGCGTCAGACAGGTGTGGTGAGCGTGGTCAGTCGGTGTCGCTGCGGTCGGAGCCGTCGGTTCGCGCTCCGGTCGCAGTCGTCGGTTCAGTCGATGACGCGGGCGATGCCGTCGTCGAGTTCCTCGTACAGTTCCTCGGCGCGGCGCTCGTCGGCGGCCGACAGCGACCGAATCGGCTCGCGGACGTTCCCGCCGTGCAGGCCGGCCAGTTCGAGGCCTTTCTTCACCGCGGAGACGCTGATCGCGCCGGGCAGGTCGTTGTCCTCGCCCGTCTCGCCGCGGAAGTCCTGGAAGGGAAGCGTCAGGTCGCGAATCTCGCGGGCGTGCTCCCAGTTCTCCTCGGTGAGCGCCTCGAACAGCGCGAGGCCGATTTCCGGGCGGAAGTTACTGACGCCCGCGGAGAATCCCTCGATACCCTCGTTCCAGAACGAGACGGCGAAGGGTTCGGCGAGGCCGTCCACCCAGACCACGTCGTCGTCCGCGGCGGCGACGGCGGAGCCGAGTTTGACCGGGTCCTCGATGGCGTACTTGACGCCGACGACGCCCTCGATGCGCGAGAGGTCGCGGAGGAAGGAGACCGAGGGGTCGAAGCCGCGGACGTAGGGAACGAGCGGCGTGTCGGTCGCGGCGTCGAGCTTCTCGTAGTAGCGGAGCAGTCCGCGCTCGTGGACGTAGGTGTGGTCCGGCGGCATGACCATCATCGCGTCCACGCCGATGCGGTCGTAGGCTTCCATCAGGTCGGTCGCGGCCTTCGTCGACCCGCCGACGCCGGCGAGGACGCAGGCGCTGTCGGGGAGCGCTTCGACGCTCGTCTCCGTCACGTCGACGCGCTCCTGTTGGGTCAGCGAGTGATATTCGCTGATGTTCGCGGCCGCGAGGAACGACGAGATACCGTCGCCGGAAAGCGACTTCGCGTTAGCTTCGAGTTTGTCGTGTTCGATCTCCAGGTCGTCGTCGAACGGCGTGAGCAAGCCGACGGCGACGCCACGGAGACGACTACGTACACGGTCGTCTGCGAGTGGCATGGTACAGTCAATCTGAGTCAACCGTGATAAAGGCATCGTCAACCCCTGAATCCGGTGTTCGCGCGCGAGAGCGCCCGCGAGTGGCCCATCCGCGAATCAACAGTCAGGCTTTGTGAACTATCGAAACGGTCGGGGGGTCGATTCCCGGCCGACGAGCGACGCCGGCGCGAAGTCGGATTTCGCGGTCACCCATCAATTTATTACGATTTGGTCAGAGTGGATTCGTATGGACGTCTTGATGACCGGCGTCTATGGCCGGTGCGGCACCGCAGTCATAGACCACCTGCACGACGACGACGACTACGACTTCACGTACTTCAACCGCTCCGACCGTCCCGACGACCACCCCTACGGTGGCTACGACACCGTCGTCGGCGACGTGTCCGACTACGACGCCCTCAACGACGCCGCGGAGGGACAGGACGCCATGATCCACATGGCGGCGTACCCCTACACCGACGGCACGTGGGAGGACATCTTCGAGCCCAACATCATCGGGATGTACAACGCGCTCGAAGTCGCCCGCGAGAACGAAATCGAGTCGTTCGTCTTCCTCTCGACCAACCACGTCATGGGCGGCTACGAGGACGAGTTCTCCCCCGAGATTTACGAGCCGGGTCACGGCCTCGTCGTCGGCCACGACGACCCCGTCCGCCCCGACTCGTTCTACGGCGCGTCGAAGGCCTACGGCGAGGACATGGGCCGATACTACGTCGAGAACTACGAATACCCCAAGCAGTTCTACGCCCTCCGGGTGTGCAGCGTCCGGATGCCGGAGTACGACCACCCCTACGGCGACGCCGAGCAGGCCGTCGAGAACGGCGAGTTCGAGCGCGGGAGCGCCGAGTACGAAGAGACCGTCGGGCGCATGAAGGCAATGTGGCAGTCCCGCCGCGACTTCGCCCACGAAATCGACTGCTGTCTGCAGGACGACAACGTCGAGTTCGGTATCTTCAGCGGCGTGAGCGACAACCAGCGCCGGTGGTACGACCTCGAACACGCCCGCTCGCAGATCGGGTACCACCCGCAGGACGACGGCGAGGAGTGGGATAGCCCGCCGGAGTAGTCCCGAACGTCCGAGCCACGTCCCGCTGTCTGTCCCGTCTGTCCCATTTTCGATTCTTCTGCCGACGCGTCGTCGCTGACGCAAGCCGACCTGATTCTGCAATTAACTTTATGTGTATTTGTTAAAAACGGGTTCGTGGGTATGAAAGACACACCCACAGCCAGCGATTCGAACCGAGCCTCGCTCACCAGACGAACCGCGCTCGCGCTCCTCGGGGGCACGGGTGTCGCGGCGCTGTCCGGCACCGCGGCCGCCCAGTCCGACGACGAACGCGAGGGCGACGAGAGTCGCGGGAACGGTCGCGGAACCGACGGAAAGCCGTGGAATCGAGACGTCGACGCGAACGGGAACAGCCTGTATAACCTCGCGTCGCTCGACGTGGACCACCTCTACACCTCGGCGCGCGACGCCGATGTCATCGTCTGGAAGGACGACGACGGGACGTTCCACGCGGACGGCGCGGACGGCGAAGTCGCGTCGGGCGACGGCGTCGTACCGGTCGCGCAGGCGGCCGTCGACAGCCTCACCGAGGGGCGGACGTGGAACGAGAAGGTGCTCATCGCCTCGCCCGGCGAGATTACCGGGGGGGACGGTAACCTCGAACTCCCGAGTTACACGACCCTCGACGCGCCGGTGACGCTCTCGATTCCGGACGGGGAGTCGGTGCCGCCGGTCGTCCGGGCCGTCGGCGCGGAACACGTCGAGGTAGAGTCCCTCGTCGTCGACGGGCCCGCGGCGATGGGTGTCCGGCTCACCAGTTGTTCGAACGTCCGTCTCGGCGACATCCGCATCACGGGCGTGACGAGCGACGGCATCCGCATCGACGGGCGGGGCGACGCGCCCCGGTCGACCGACATCCAGATGGGGCAGATATACATCGAGGGGAACGGCCACCACGGCGTCGAGACCTACGGCGTCGACCGCATCCAAATCGAGCAGGTCGTCGGCAACGACCCCGCGAGCTGCGTCGTCCTCCTCAACGACACCGTCGACGCGACGGTGAACAGCGTCGTCGGCCTCGAACCCGGCGGCCCCGCGGGCTACGCGACGTTCCGCGTCGCCAACGGCGCGCACGACGTGACGGTCGGCGAGGTCGTCAGCCGCGGCGGCAATCGAGGCGTCTTCGGCGTCTCCGAGTGTTACGACATCACCATCGGCCACGTCAACATCGAGGGCGCGGAGGACCAGGGTATTCTCATCCAGAACTGCCGGGACTTCACCGTGCAGGGCGGCGTCGTCAAGAACACGAACGGCGACGGCGTCCGCATCGACTCGCGGAACGACGGTGAACAGCTTCCCGCGGAGGGCATCTCCATCAGCAACCTCCGGGTCTACGACGACCGCGACGAGCCGAAACAGACGTGGGGAATCCTCGAAACCGGCCCGGCGTGCAACCACAACCGCATCGTCAACAACGACGTGCGGGGCGGCGGAACGACCCGGAACATCGGGATTTTCTCGAACACCACGGTCGTGCGGGACAACGTCGGCGGCGGCTTCGCCGACGGCGAGGTGACGCTCTCGGCCGGCGAGTCGCCCGCGGCCCGCGTCGAGGGAATCAGCGAGTTCCCCGACGTGACCATCCCGGGGAGCGTCGACGAACCGGAGGACTTCGAGGCGTCGGCGCTCTCGGTCCGCGCGAAGCCCGCGACCACGGGGTCGTCGGAGACGTACGCGTGGGAGAGCTACGTGGAATGGAACGGCTCCGCCGGGAGTTGGGACCTCGTCTTCGAGTGGCACACCGACCCCGGCGTCGACGTGCCGCTCGACTACGTCGTGGACAAGACGCGCTGAAGCGGCCGTCGCACCCGGCGGCTGACGGCCGACGTGGACGACTGCCGACGTGGACGATTGCCGACGGCTGATGACGAACGACTGCGCGGGTCGATGAGTCCGAAAAACAGGTGACGGTTCAGACCGCCGCGGCGACGCTCACTCGGTGTGAAGCGTCACGTAGCCGTCGAAGTTGAGAATCACGAACTGCGCGAGGTCGCCGAACAGCGCCTTCCCGGTCGGCGAGCGGTTCCGACCGAGGATGAACACGTGGTCTGCGCCCTCCTCTTCTGCGACTTCGATGACCGTCTCGGCGCGCTCTTTCTCACTGGCGATTCGCGGGACGATTTCGTAGGACACCTCGTCGTCGGTCCCGAAGACCTCTCGGGCGACTTCCTCGGCGTCGTTCATCGCGCCCTTGAACGCGTCCTGTTCCGTGTACGACGTGTGCTCGACGTCGCCGATGGTGTCGAGGACCTCCTGAGTCTCCTCGAACTCGTCTTCGGTGAGCGTGACGAGGAGGACGAGGTCGGCGTCCGCGCCGAGCGCGTGTTCTCTGGCCTCCCGGAGGAGGTCCGCGTGTAAGTCGGTGTTCTCGATGAGTACTAATCCTCTGTCCATGCACCTGCATTTCGTCTCGTCTTATCTAAGTCTACCGCAGGAACGGACGGCGCGGGCGGGGTCGGCGGGAGTGCGACCCACCGGACCGCGCTCTTCTCACTCGCGTGCGACGCGCGACTCGTCGCCCGGCGGGGCAGTATACTGAAATACACCGCGGTACTCTACGTAGGCATGCCCGAAACGAGTCTCGCCGACGTGCTCCGCGACTACGAGACCCGGATGAAGTTCGTCCTCGTCATCTCGCTGGCCTCTATCGTCCTGCTGCTCATCTCGCTCCCGTCTATCGAGCCGGGAACGACGACCCACGCGCTCGTCTACCTCCAGCTGACGACGTTCGGCGGGTTGGCGGTCCTGATGCTCGGACTCCTCCTGTGGACGGCCAGAAGCGCGTGAGAGACGTTCATCGAACCCTGACAGTCAGGAATCACAACTATGATAGTTATTTTCTCTGGCACGGCCAGTATGGACAAATCCAGTATCTATATTAACCGGGAGTATCATGATAGATGATACCGCATGGCTGGAAAGCGTTCAACCAACTGGAGTAGACGAGACCTTATCAAATACGGGGCAGTCGCTGGCACAGCGGGTCTGGCAGGCTGTTTCGATAGCTCGGGGCAGACGACGACGGAAGAGGGCACCGAAGGCGGCACGGACGGCGGTACGAGCACCGAGGGCGGCGCGACCATCGCCGACGACACCCTCGACTACCCCGCGGGCCGACCCGCGACGGACGTGCAGTTCAACCGTTACAGTCTCGGCAACTACGCGCACACCCTGCAGGACCAACTGTTCGAGGAAGTCGCGCGCGGCTACGCCGACGGGACGGTCCGACCCGACCTGCTCGAAGACATGACCGTCGACGGGCGGACCCTCACGCTGACGTTCCCCGAGGGGTTCAAGTGGTGGAACGGCGACGACCTGACGGCCGAGGACTACTACATCGGCCTCGAAATCGACCGCCTGCAGTCGCCCGAGCAGTCGCCCATCGAGAGCAACACGCTCGTGGACGACTACACCATCGAGCGGACGTTCAAGACGGCCGTCTCGCCCAACCTCATGAAGGCGAACGTCGCCGAGACGTTCGTCAACACCCCGCGGTCGGTCTACCGCGAATACCTCACGCGCTACGAGGAAGCATCGAGTGACAGCGAGCGCGAGAGCGTGACGAGCGACCTCCTCGACATGAGCATCACGACCCAACAGCTCATCGACGAGGGACTCGGCAACGCGCTGTACCGCGTCACCGGCTTCAACTCCTCGGAGACCATCCTCGAGAAGTTCGAAGACCACCCGTACGCGAGCCGCACGGACATCCCGAACGTCCGCATCATCCCCGAGACGACCTCCGACGTGGAGTCGCTGTCGGTGAACGACCAACTCGACATGAACCCCGACGTGCTCATGTCGGAGTCCCAGCAGTCCCGGTACCCGGACAACATCGAGAACGTCTACCGGCTCAACTGGTTCCGCACCCAGAAGTTCACGTTCAACTTCAAGAACGAGCACATCGCGAGGCTCCCCGTCCGACGCGCCATCGTCAACGCGGTGGACTTCGAATCGATGGTCGCCGCGATGCGGCAGGCCGGAACCGTCGGCGCGCCCGCCGAGAACCAGACGGCGCTGCGCTCGACGATTCACGAGGAGTACCTCGGTTCGGACTTCGTCGACCAGCTCATCGACTACCCGGTCGGCAAGGACCTCGAAACCGCGACGCAGCTGCTCGAAGACGCCGGCTACACCAAGGAGAACGGGACGTGGGTCGACCCCGACGGCGAGTCCTTCACGTTCACCGTCCTCACGCAGAACAACAACACCCAGGTGCAGGCGACGAAGGTCTTCAACGACCAGCTCAACGCGTTCGGCATCCAGACGAAGATTAGCACGGTCAGCTCGACCGACTACTACCAGCGCCTCCAAACGTACGAGGCGGACATCTTCTGGATATGGCACGTCGCGAAGGCGCTTTGGCACCCGACGGCGTACTTCTCGAACAACTTCTACGGCATCGAGGTCGGCGACCCGTCCAGCGGGAACGAGACCGGCCCGACGGGCAAGCCCTTCACGACGACCATCCCGAGCGAGGTCGGCGCGACCGAGGTTTCGGGCAGCGGCAAGGAGATCCAGCCCGCACAGCTCATGAACGACCTGCCGAACTCCGAGTCGGCAGAACAGGTCAAAGAGCGGACCCGCGACCTCGTCCAGTGGTTCAACTACGCGCTTCCGGACTTCGTCTTCGTCGAGGAAGACTCCGGCTACTGGGGCGACACGCAGGACTTCTCCATGCCGACGGGCGACGACTACGAACTCAACACGAACCGGCCGGGCGAGTTCTCGTTCAAGAACGGATGGATTAGCTCGAACTCGGAGTAAGGTCAGACGGCACCCCCAACGGGCTTAACCACCACAATTAAGCCCTCTCACGCTAGAAGCCAAACTATTAATAATGACACCAAAGTATTTGTTGAAACGTCTCGGGCAAGCGATACTGACGTTTCTCGTCACGATGACGGTCTCGTTTCTGCTGTACCAAGCCATGCCGGGTGGTCCGACGGAGGCGATGCGGAGCGTGATTCTCTCGCAGAGCGGCGGGAGCGTCGACATCGACCGACTGAACAGGATGATACAGCTCTACACGAACGTGAATCCGGACCAGCCGATGCACGTACAGTACTTCAACTACGCGTCTGACGTGATTCTCCGGCAGGACCTGGGCACTTCGTTCTTCAAGAACGAGAAGGTCACGACGCTCATCATGCAGCGCATCCCGTGGTCGATGTTCATCAGCGTCTACGCGCTCGCGCTGGGCTACTCGCTGAGTATCTTCCTCGGCGTGATGACGGCCTACCGCGAGAAGTCGCGGTTCGACTCCACGGTGTCATCTCTCATCATCGGACTCAACTCGATTCCGTACTACATCGTCGGTGTCGTGCTCATCTACTTCCTCGCCATCCAGAACAACTACTTCCCGACGGGCGGCCGCATCGGCTCGGGAATCGTGGCGGGGTACAACCCCGAGTTCATGCTCAGCCTCGTGAAGCACGCGGCGCTCCCGGCGATTTCGATGGGCGCGCTCGCGACCTCCGGGGCGCTCGCCATGCGCGGCAACGCGATTCGCGTCCTCGGCGAGGACTACATCCGCGTGGCGCAGCTCCGCGGGCTCCGCGAGACCCGCATCGCCACGCAGTACCTCGGGCACAACTCCATCCTCCCGATGTACACGCAGTTCATGATCGGCATCGCCGGCGTCTTCAGCAGCGCCGTCATCGTCGAGGAGGTCTTCGCGTACCCGGGCATGGGTCTCCTGATGTTCGAGGCGGTCAAGACGCAAGACTACCCGCTGTTGATGGGCACGCTCATCGTGTTCACGGCGATTTCGCTGACCGCCATCTTCATCGCCGACCTCACGTACACGCTCATCGACCCGCGCATCTCGGTGGGTGAGGAGTAACTATGAGCGAAGCACATTCCGACTCGTTCGACCTGAAGGACCTCTACGACGAAGACATCGACCCGGACCCGGAATCGCGGGCCGACCGCGCAAAGCGATTCCTCGAAATGAATATCGTCGCCCCCGCGCGCATCGCGGTCGACGACTGGCGCGCGCTCGTCGGCGGCGCGATTCTCGCGTTCTTCCTCCTCATGGGAACCGTCGGCGTCTGGCTCGTCGAGCGGCCGACAAGCGGTGACGCCCCCGTCCTCGCCGCGCCGTTCGAATCGCTCGCGTACCCGCTCGGCACCGACGTGTTCGGCCAGCCGATTCACGCCCAACTCATCCACGCGACGCCGGGCATGTTCAAGATGATCTTCGCGGGCGCGGTCGTGAGCGTCGGCTTCGCCGCCCTCGTGGGCGTCGTCGCCGGCTTCGAACACGGCACTCGCATCGACTCGTTCCTGATGACCATCACCGACGTCGTCATCACGATTCCGGGGCTGCCGCTCATCATCGTCATCACGGCTATCTTCCAGCCCGAGAACCCCTACATCGTCGGGGTGTTCCTCGGCATCGACAACTGGCCGGGACTGGCGCGGACCGTCCGCTCGCAGGTGCTGAGCATCCGCGAGGAGTCCTACGTCGAGGCGTCCGAAATCATGGGCATCCCGCTGTCGTCGATTCTCCGGCGGGACATCCTCTCGCAGCTCATGCCGTACGTGATGATTAACGGGGCGCTCACCTCTCGACGCATCATCTTCGAGTCCGTGGGTCTGTACTTCCTCGGCATCCTGCCCTTCACCACGTTCAACTGGGGCGTGATGATGAACCTCGCGTACGAGGGCAACGCACTCACCCGACCGGACATGCTCCCGTGGATGGTCGCGCCCATGGTCTGTATCTTCCTGCTGTCGTTCGGACTCGTCCTGCTATCGCAGGGGCTCGACAGCCTGTTCAACGTCCGTCTCCGGGCACGCCACGCGAAAACCTCGAAGAAGAAAGGCACCTCGAAGAACAACCAATCGCAGGCGACCGGCGGGGACTGACCCCGTGCCAACACCTATTACCAGACGATGACTACCAACCAAACAATGCGAACGTCGAATCAGAACGACTCGAACCCGGACCAAGACGTCGTGTTCGAAGTCCGCGACCTGGAGGTCACCTTCGGGACCAACCGAGGCGAATCGAGAGTCGTCCGCAACGTCGACTTCGACATCTACCGCAACGAGACGCTCGGCATGGTCGGCGAAAGCGGCAGCGGGAAGTCGATGACCTCGTCCGCGTTGATGAACGCGGTCGTCAGCCCGGGCGAGACCTCTGGTGAGGTCACCTACTACCCGCCCGACGGCGGCGAGCCGATTTCCGTGCTCGAACTCGACGAAGAGGAGCTTCGGAAGTTCCGCTGGGGCGAAGTCGCCATGGTGTTCCAGGGCGCGATGAGTTCGTTCAACCCCGTCAAGAAGGTCCGCGGCCACTTCAAGGAGACCCTCGAAGACCACAACCGCGACGTCGAGGCGGGGCTCGAACGGGCTCACCAGATTCTGGGCGACCTCTACTTGGACCCCGACCGCGTCCTCGACTCGTATCCCTACGAGCTGTCCGGCGGGATGAAACAGCGCGCGCTCGTCGCGCTCGCGCTCATCCTCGAACCGGAGGTGCTCGTGATGGACGAGCCGACCGCCGCGCTCGACCTCCTGATGCAGCGCTCTATCGTGTCGCTGCTCAAGGACCTCAAAGAGGAGTACGACCTGACCATCATCTTCATCACGCACGACCTGCCGCTTCTCACTAAGCTCGCGGACCGGCTCGTCGTGATGTACGCGTTCGACATCGTCGAGGTCGGCTCGACCGAAGAGATTCTCTACGACGCGGCGCACCCGTACACGCGGTCGCTCCTCAACGCGACCCCGGACCTGAACGCGCCCATCGAGGAGATGCAGTCGATTTCGGGCTCGAAGCCCGACCCGGTGACCAACATCCCCGGCTGTTCGTACCGGCCGCGGTGCCCGATGGCCGACGAGTCCTGCGCGGAGGCGGAACCGCCGATGGCGGACCGCGGCAACGGCCACCGAACCGCGTGTTTCTACCACGACGACGTGTCCGACGAAATCCCGATTCCCGCGATGGAAGCGGCCGAAGAGGGCGGTGAGGGCGAATGAGCGTCGATAACTCCATCCTCTCGGTGGACGACGTGTCGGTCCACTTCACCGACAGCAGCGGCTTCCTCGGCCTGTTCGGCGAGCGGCAGACGGTCCGCGCCGTCGACGGCATCTCGCTCGACATCGGCGAGAACGACGTGGTCACGCTCATCGGCGAGTCCGGCTGCGGCAAGTCGACGCTCGGAAAGACCATCATCGGCGCACAAGAGCCGACTCACGGGTCGATTACCTTCCGAGGACAGGACATCTGGGAGGCGAAAAACAGCCGCGACCCGGACATCCCGTTCTCGGAGATTCGGCGGTCCCTCCAGATTATTCACCAGGACCCCGGCAGCGCGCTGAACCCGAACCAGCGCATCCTCACCTCGCTGATGCTCCCGCTGAAGAAGTGGAACCCGAACCTCGGCGAGGAAGAGCGCAGAAAGCGCGTCTACGCGCTCCTCGAACGCGTCGGGCTCACGCCCGCCGAGGACTTCGTCGAGCGGTTCCCCCACCAGCTCTCGGGCGGCGAGAAACAGCGCGTCGTACTCGTTCGGTCGCTGCTCTTGAACCCGGACGTCATCCTCGCCGACGAGGCCATCAGCGCCCTCGACGTGAGCCTCCGGGTGGAGATGATGGACCTGATGCTCGAACTGCAGGACCTGTTCAACACCTCCTACGTCTTCATCAGCCACGACCTCTCGAACGCCCGGTACATCGCCGAGAAGTCCGGCGGCCGCATCGCCGTCATGTACCTCGGCCGCATCGTCGAAGTCGGGCCGATAGAGCAGGTCATCGGCAACCCCCAGCACCCCTACACGCAGGCGCTGAAGTGGGCGACGCCGAACCTCTACGAGGGAGAGGGAGACGACGACCTCCCGATTCGGAAAATCGACATCCCCGACCCGACGAACCGGCCGAGCGGCTGTCACTTCCACCCGCGCTGTCCGAAGGCGCGTGAGGTCTGTGAGACCGACGACCCGGGCGCGTTCGAAGACGAGGACGGCCACGCCGCGCGGTGCTTCCGCGCCGACGACACCCACGAGTACTGGGACAGTCCGAGCATCGTCGACGACTGAGCCAGCCGCTCGGGACGCCGCGACCCAGACCCAGTTTTCAACTATCCGTTTTCGACCCGCAGAGCCGTTCGAGCCGGTCGAACGACGTGCCCGCGAACAGTATCTATTTGTGTGCGGAGAGCTACCGTGTGAGTACGTATGTCAGTCAACGCATCGCGCGTGCCTTCGCTCCGGAAGGCCGCGTCGTCGAACCGGAACTTCATCATGACCGTGCTCTCCGGCGTCTTCATGATTCTGCTCGCGCGCTTCGTCCTCGGCGGGACGCTCGCGGGCATGTTCGGCGTCTGGGGCATCTCGCTCGTCGGCGTCGGCATCGGCGGCTACCTGCTGCTCCGACTCTGGGGCTCGTACAATTGACCGCGGAGCTCAGTCACCGGCACCGAACGTCGAACTAACACACCGAACCGAAAAGCAGCGCGCAACGCCGCGCCAGCGACCGCAGTCGATTCTGTTTCGTAGCGGCCCTCGTCAGTTGTTCCGTACTCCGTTTCGCCGCGCGTTCTCGCGCGGTTACTCGACGCGGTTGGCGTCGATGTAGTCCCAGTCGAACGCGTAGCCGAGGCCGGGCGTCTGCGGGAGTTCGACCACGCCGTTCTCGTCGATTTCGTCCGGCGGGTGTTCGAGGCCGGGGAAGTACGTCTCGTAGTCGTGTTTCGGGTGCAGGAGGCCGCGCTCGTAGTACCGGCCGGGGAACGCCATCGTCCCGAGCAGTTGGAGGTTGGGCGCGTCGCGGCCGTGAATCTCGCACTCGATGTTGAACGACTCGCAGAGGCCGACCGCCTTCAGCGCCGGCGTGATGCCGCCCACGTCGTAGACGCCGACGCGGATGATGTCGGCGATGTCCCGCTTTATCCACTCGGCGCGGGTGTGCATCCGACCCTCGGCGGTCTCGGGGCCGACGACGGCGATGTCGAGTTCGTTCGAGAGCCACTCGTAGGAGGACATCGAGTGTTCGTCCATCGGCTCCTCAATCCAGCGGAAGTCGAGGTCTTCGAGCGCCTTCCCGATTTTCTTGGCCTCGCTTCGGCTGTAGAAGTGGTGGGCGTCGAGCATGAGGTCGATGTCGTCGCCGACGCGCTCGCGGACCGCCCGGCAGGCGGCGATGTCCTGTTCGGGGTCGTCGCCGAACGGCGGCATCCACGTGTGGAGCTTGACGGCCTGATAGCCCTCCTCGACGAGTTCCTCGGCGAAATCGGCGTACGCCTCGGGCGAGCCGAGTCCGTCGGGGTCGTCGTCGCCGACCATCGTGCTGCCGTAGGCCGGGACCGAGTCCCGGGCCGCGCCGATGAGTTGGTAGACCGGGAGGCCGGCGTCCTTGCCGGCGACGTCCCAGAGCGCGCAGTCGATGGGGGCGACGCGCTTGTCTGTGAGCGTTCCCTTGTTCAGTCGCTCGGCCCGACAGAGCAGTTGCCAGAGCTTCTCGCGGTACAGCGGGTTCTCGCCGACGAGGTGCTTTTTCGCGAACTCGTTGGCCGCCTCGTGACCGCCGCGGCAGTAGCCGTCGGGGCCGCCGTCGACGACGACGTGCGTGATGGTCCGCGTCGACTCCCTCGGCTCGCCGGGGTGGCCGTGGCCCTTCTCGTCGGGGTCGATGTGGGACTCACAGCTGAACCGGATGGTACGGATGTCGCTGATCTCCATTCGTGGTAGTCGGTTACGCGGAACGCTCATAAAAGTACGGCGGGACCGGCGATTTCGGGGACCGGACGGCGAGGAGTGCGGGGGAGAGAACCCGGGGAGAGCGGGGGAAAGAACCCGGTGACGCCGGTCGGTCAGTCCAGCACGTCGGCCGGCTCCTCGGGGTACGGCTCGCGGACGAGCCGACCCATGTCGATTTCCTGGTACGGCGCGCGCCGGAGCGTCCCGTTCTCGACGAACTCGTCCGCTCCCGCGTCGGTCAGCTTCTCCGCCAGCGCGTCGCGGAGTTCGGCGACGACCTCGGGGTTGTCGGCGGCGCACTCGTCGAGTTCGTTCGGGTCGGCCGCGAGGTCGAACAGCTGTTCGCGGCCGCCGTTGCGCATGAACACGTACTTCCAGCGGCCCTCGCGGACCATCCCGGTGAAGTTCGGCGGGAGCCGCGGCGTCCGGTGGTAGCCGAACAGCCGCTCGCGGGGCTCCGCGTCGCCCCGAATCGTCCCGAGCACGTCGACGCCGTCGCGGAGCTCCTGGTCGCCCGCGGCGGTCGTCGCGATGCCGAACAGGTCGGTCAGCGCCACGAGGTCGTCGCGGCGGTCGCCCTCCGGAAGCTCCGCGGGCCAGCTCACGAGGAACGGGACGCGACACGACGACTCGAAGAACGACGACTTCTCCCAGCCTCGGTGGTCGCCGAGGAGTTCGCCGTGGTCCGAAAAGAAACAGATGAGGGTGTTGTCGGCGTCGTCGCGGGCCTCGACCGCGTCGAGCAGGCGACCGATGCGCCGGTCGACCTCCGAAATCATCCCGTAGTAGTACGCCTTGATGACCCGGACGGTGGTGTCGTCGATTCCGCCCTCGCGGGTCGTCCAGAAGTGGTGGTTCTGGGCGGGTATCTTCTCGTCCATGTGGTCGGTTTCGATGTCGCCTTTCACCGGGTTTCCGAGCCGCTCGGGGTCGTACATCCGGTCGAAGGGCGGTGACGGCGCGAACGGCGGGTGCGGCGGTTCGTACGAGACGAGGCCGAAAAACGGCTCGTCGGTGTCGCGGCCGACGAGGTCGACCGCGCGGTCGGTCATCCACGCCTCGTAGTTGTCGTCCGGCGGGAGTCGGTTCTGTTGGGGGAGGTGGACCATCGCGCCCTGCCGGGCGGTCGTCTTGACCTCGTGGCCGGTCTCCTCGCGGAACGCCTCGAAGCTCAGGTGGTGGTCGTAGCCGAGGTCGATGTCGCGGGGGTGGGCGTGATACTTCCCGACGAGGAACGTCCGGTAGCCACGCTCGCGCATGCTCCGAGCGAGGAAGGGGCCGCACCGGTCTTCGAGATGTCGCGCGTCGCGCTTTTCGTTCCCGAGGTAGCCCGTCGAGACGGCCTCGCAGCCGGTTCGGATGGTGTGTCGCGCCGGAATGCAGATTGGGTCGGGCGAGTAGGCGTTGGTGAAGGAGACGCCGCGGTCGACGAGTCGGTCGATGTTCGGGGTGTGGATTCGACTGTTTCCGAGCGCCTGAATCGTGTCCGACCGTTGCTGGTCAGTCATCACGAACAGGACGTTTGGGCGAGCATCACTCACGGCCGAACTCCGACCACCAGTAGTATAAAGATAGGCCACCGCGACGGTACGGGTACATGCCACCCGCAGCGAGTGCCTTCGACGTGACAGCCTACGCCGACTCGACCGACGACCTCCAGACCGAGGCGTTCCAGACGGCCATCGACGACTGCTCGGAGTCCGGCGGCGGAACCGTCACCGTCCCCAGCGGGACGTACACCGTCGGAACCGTCCATCTCCGAAGTAACGTGACGCTCTATCTGGAGGCCGGCGCGGTCGTCAGCCCCGCGAAGGACGAAGCCGAGTACACGGACAAGTTCATCGGCCCCGACAACGAGCGCATCTTCTTCCTCGCCGAGGACGTCGAGAACGTCACCATCGCCGGCGAGGGCGAGTTCGACGGCCTCGGAACCGAGTTCATGCGGATGGACACGCCCATTCAGGGCCACTCCAACGAGAGCGCGTCGCACCCGCTCATCTCGAACGGCCCCCACGAGGCGCGACAGGGCGACGCCTACCTCTCGCGGACGAAGGGGACCGAGGGCTGGCCCGTCGCGAAGCCCGACTTCCGCCCCGGTCCGATGTTCCGGTTCAACAACTGTACGAACGTCCGCATCCGCGACGTGACCATCCGCGACATGCCCGCGTGGACGCTGTCGTTCCACGGGACCGAGGAGGTCGACATCCGCGGGGTCGACATCCTCAACCACCTGCTCATCCCGAACTGCGACGGCATCGCGCTCGGCGACACGAAGAACGTCCACATCTCCGACTGCACCATCCAGTCGTGCGACGACAGCATCACCTTCGGCGCGCGACCCGACGAGCCGGTGACCTGCGAGGGCATCGTCGTGACGAACTGCACGCTCCGGTCGAGCGCCTGCGCAATCAAGTTCGGCTCGGGCACCGACGACACGATTCGCGACTGCCTGTTCCAGAACATCGTCGTCCAGGAGTCGAACCGCGGCCTCGGCATCCAGCACCGCGACTCGGGCGTCGTCGAGAACGTGCTTTTCACCGACATCGTCGTCAACTCCAACATGCTCCCCGGCCCGTGGTGGGGCAAGGGCGAACCCATCTACGTCACGTCGGTCCCGCGGGACGACGACACCGACCTCGGCGGGATTCGGAACGTGCGCTTTTCGAACATCGTCGCGCGCAGCGAGAACGGGGCGCTCGTCTACGGCTCCGAGGACTCCGACATCGAGACCGTGGAGTTCGACAACGTCCGCATCGAACTCACCGGGAGCGAGCACGCCGACGAGGTGGGCGGCAACTTCGACCTCCAGCCGAGTTCGGTCGTCACGCCCATCTTCGCCAACGACATCGCCGGCGTCCACGTCGAGAACGCCCGCGACGTGACGATGCGCGACGTGACCGTCGAATGGGACGACAGCGACGACCTGCCAGACTACTACCGGAGCGGACTGGCCTGCGAGGACGTTGACGGCCTGCTCGTCGACGGCTTCGTCGGCCGACAGGCCCACCGGGACGACGACGCGGCGGCGATTTCGCTCGTCGATACGACGGACATCACGGTTCGGAACTCCCGGGCGACAGCGGGGACGGGGACGTTCCTCTCGCTTTCGAACACGGACGGCGAACGCCTGTTCGTGAACAACGACCTCATCGACGCCGCCGACGCCGGCGACGTGGAGTCGTTCGAGCGGTCGGGGAACGCCCTCCCGCGGTAACCCGTACGTTCAAGCCGACGCGACAACGACAGACGAACGCGAAAACGCGCAGTCGAGCGCGCGGCGTTCGATTCGGTTCGGATAGCCGTATCGCCGGCTATGTCCGCTAAGACGGCTGTTCTCCCCGTGAACGGTGGTTTTTTCTCCCGAGCGGTCGACGGTCGAGTCGATGGTTCAAGAGCTAACGCTAGCCGAAGCCAAGACGATTCTCGACGCGGCGGAGGAGAAAGCCGAAGAACTCGGCGTCCCGCTGAACCTCGCGGTGACGAACAGCGAGGGGAACCTCCTCGGGTTCCGCCGGATGGACGGCGCGAAGCTCGTCGCGAGCAACATCGCACAGAACAAGGCCTACACCGCGGCCGCGGTCAAGAAGCCGACCCACGAACTGAAGGAAGGAGCCGAACCCGGCGGCGACGTGTACGGCCTCCACACCACCGACAACGGTCGCGTCGTCGTCTTCGGCGGCGGGTTCCCGGTCGAACACGACGGCGTCGTCGTCGGCGCGGTCGGCGCGAGCGGCGGCGCGGTGTCCGAGGACATGGAAGCGTCCCAGGCGGGGCTCGAGGCGTTCGAACCGCTCCGCTGAGACGCCCGCGTCGGAGTCGCCGAGTTCGGGTTCGGTTCCGACGACACCCAATCCAGCGTATCTGTCCTCACGGTCCCTTTTCGGTCAGAAGCGGACGTACGCCGAGCGGTCGGTCTCGGCCGCGTAGAGGCACCCCGTCATGTCCGCGACGTAGAGCGTCGAGCCGTCCGGCCCGCCGAGCGTGCAGTTCGTCGGGCGGTTCTCGGGGAACGGGTGGCGTTCCAGCACCTCGCCCGACGGGGAGAAGACGTAAATCGACGGCCCCGGTCCGCCCTTTTCCCACCCGGCGCAGGCGACGATTTCGCCCGACTCCGTGAGCGTCATGCCGTCGATGCCGCGGTGGTCGCCGAAGTCGTGCAGTATCTCGCGGGGGCCGAGCGACCCGTCGTCCCGAATCGGGTAGGCTCGCAGGTCCGTCTCTTGGTCCGGGCCGTAGGTGCATTCCGCGACGTACAGTCGCGTCTCGTCCGGCGAGAGGAGGATGCCGTTCGGCCGGTCCATCTCGTGGGTGAGCTGGACGAGTCGCCAGTCGTCTCTCGGGTCCGCTCGCTCGGCCCGGAAGACGGAGGTGTGGCCGAGCAACCCCCGGTCCTTGTCGTCGGGGTCGGTGAACCAGACGTCGCCGTCTCGGTCGATTTCGAGGTCGTTCGGCCCGTTGAGCGGCGTCCCCTCGAACTCGTCGACGACGACCGACGCGGGCTCGTCCGGGGTGAGCGCGGCGATGCGGTGGCCCTCGGCCTCACAGGCGTACAGCTCGCCGTCGAGGCCCTCGTGAAGCCCGACCGCGCCGGCGGTCGAGTCGATGTAGACGCCGGTCTCCCCCGTCTCGGGGTCGTATTCGAGGACCCGATGCTCCGTTATCTCCGTGAATCGAACCGCGTCGCCGGTCCAAATCGGGCCCTCAGTCGCCCGGAACGGACCCGCGACTCGCTCGAACTTCCATGCCATCGAGTGGTCGTTCTTTCCACGGGGGCTTAAACGTCGTCCGACGGGCTCGGAGTCGGTCGCCCGGTCGTGAGGCCCCGTTTTGTCAATTGCAATTCCAATTTTAGAAACAAGATAGAGAGGGACGTTGTCCAACGGAAGCGACACAGCACTGTCCGAATTACGGACTCGGCACAGAACAGAATCCGAGAAGAAGTATAAATTATTTTGATAGGTTGAGTAAGCAACGTTCGAAATGTCATATTGAGTTTTCGAGAAGAATATATTTTAGAATACTTTGCTCGAATATATACCCTAACTGAACAATTTTGTCCATATTTAGTCGGGTATAGATTCTAAATGTACTGTTTTTCGGGGAATTGTTCTAGTTTAGGTATATCTCGTTTAGAAATATCAACTAGAATTTTTATATACTATTTTGATAACTCTTCGTGAGAAACCAACCGATAACGGTATCCCCGGGAATCGCGACTCGTCGCGGAGACAAACGATGAGTCGCGGATGCGCGCGTGAGAGAGCAGTCGACGGCGGAGAAACCGACCCCGGTCGTTACCCGCGACAGGACGTGGTTCCGTAGAGGAGGGCGGCGTCGGTCGATTACCACCGCAAACCGAGTGGTGTGCTAGAAGACACACAACCACGTTGTTCCATATTGTTCATACAGCATTCCACTTTGAACCGAGAATATTGTTTTAGGTTACTATACGGTATCTTTATGTGCCATTGCAACTCTGTGAGAATGAGTAACGTATGTCGAGAAAAGACATCACACAGACGCGGTCGCAGGTGGGGTCGAAATCGGAGTCAATCCGCGCTCGGTTCGGAGACGCGGCGAGTCGTCGGAACTTCCTCAAGGTCCTCGGGACGGCCGGCATCGCCGGTCTCGCCGGCTGTTCCGGCGGCGGTGAGAGCTACAACGGTGAAGAGCAGACGACGGCCTCGGGCGGCGACGGCGAGGGGACGGAGACGGAGACGTCGTCCGGCGGCGACTCCGGGAGTTCGACGCTCCGCATGAGCGCGACCCAACGCTTCGGGACGGTCGACCCCGCGAAGGGGACGGACTACACGCAGGTGCTCGCGCTGGTCAACCTCTACGACCCGCTCGTGTTCCCCGACACGGAGGGGAACCTACAGGGACACCTCGCCGAGGACTGGACCGTCTCGGACGACAACCAGACCTACACGTTCACGCTCCGCGAGGGCGCGACGTTCCACAGCGGCAACCCCGTCACGGCGGAGGACGTGCAGTTCTCTGCCGAGCGGTTCCTCGATATCAACCAGGGTTACTCGTCGCTGCTCGGGAACGTGCTCTCGAAGGAGAACGTGACCGTCGAGGACGAGCGGACCGTGTCGTTCACGCTCGACCGCGTCCACTCGCCGTTCCTCGCGACGCTCGTGTTACTGTTCGTCGTCGACAAACAGCAGGTCCTCGACAACGCCGAGGACGGCGACTTCGGCGACCGCGGCGACTACGCCCAGTCGTTCCTCAACGACAACGACGCCGGCTCCGGCCCGTACGAGCTCGCGGGCTTCGAGCGGCAGGCGCAGATTTCGTTCAGCCGCTACGCCGACTACTGGGGCTCGTTCAAAGACGGCGCGTACGACAACGTCGTCGTCCAGATCATCACCAACGACCCGACGGTTCGCTCGCTGATGAAGACGGGCGAACTCGACATGTCGAGCCAGTACCAAAGCGAGGAGACCTACGAGGCTCTCGCGGCCGAAGACGACATCCGCGTCGAGTCGGTCCCGACGGTGACGACGTTCTACTTCAAAATCAACACCCAGAAGGCCCCCACCGACGACCCCGCCGTCCGCGAGGCGATGGCCTACGGCTTCGACTACGAGACGGCGCGCAACGAAATCGCGCCGGGGTCGCTCCCCGCGCAGGGGCCGCTCCCAACCTCGTTCGGCGTCCACAACGACGACATCGTCCAGCCGACCTACGACCCCGAGAAGGCGCGGCAGATTCTCGCCGACGCCGGCTACGAGGAGGGCGACATCACCGTCCAGAACACCTACGTGAAGGACTACGGCCTCGAAGAGAAGATGGGCCTGCTCTTCCAGCAGAACATGGACGAAATCGGCATCAACGTCGAGTTGAACCCCCAGACGTGGGGGACGATGACCGAGCTCGCGACGAGCGTCGAGGGGACGCCGCACATCAACCAGGTGTTCTATGGCCCGGTGTATCCCTCGCCGGACACGGTGTTCTACAACCAGTACCACTCTGAAGCCGCCTCGACGTGGATGAGCATGGAACACCTCGAAGACGAGGCGGTCGACTCCCTCATCGACGAGGCGCGCTCGACGGTCGACGCCGACGCCCGCGCCGAACTGTACGCCGAAGTCCAAGAGCGCATCGCGAACCAGTTCCCCGCCCTGTTCATCTTCGTCCAGTCGAAGAAACACGCCTTCGCGGACGACGTGAAGGGCTACACGTTCCGGCCGTCGATGAGTTTCGACTACTGGTTCCCCGACTTCTACCAAGAATGAAGTACTGGCAGTACCTCGTGCGCCGGCTCGCGGGCATCCTCGTGAGTCTCATCGGCCTGTCGATAATCATCTTCACCACGTCACGAGTGCTCCCCGGGAACCCCGCGCGGATGGCCCTCGGCGCGCTCGCGTCGGAAGAACAGGTGCAGGCGCTCGCCGCCGAGATGGGACTGAACAAGCCGATTCCCCTGCAGTACCTCGACTACATGCGGGGGCTGCTCGTCGGCGACCTCGGGACGAGTCTCGAGACCAAGCGCGCGGTCAGCACCGACATCGTCTACTACCTGCCGGCGACGCTCGAACTCATCACGGTGTCGATGTTCCTCACCGTCGTCATCGGAATTCCGCTCGGCGTCGTCGCCGCGCAGAACAAAGACGGGCTCACCGACAACGCGACGCGACTCGTCGCGTTCTTCAGCGTGAGCGTGCCCGGCTTCTTCATCGCAATCATGTTCCAGCTGCTGTTCGGCTACCTCCTCGAGTGGCTCCCCATCACGGGGCGGCTCGGCTCGGAGTTCGGCTCGGGCGTCTCGCGGTTCACGGGCTTCCTGCTCGTGGACACCCTGCTGTCCGGGAACCTCGCGGCCCACGTCGACGCGTGGGCGCACATCATCCTCCCGGCGCTCGCGCTCTCGCTCGCCGGCATCGGACAGGTGATGCGCATCACCCGGTCGAGCATGATTGACGTGAAAGACCAGGACTACGTCGAGGCCGAACGCGGCTTCGGCCTCCCCTCGTGGCTCGTCACGTACAAGTACACGCTCAAGAACGCGTTCATTCCGACGCTCACGATTCTGGGGCTGCTGTACGCCTCGCTTCTGGGGAACGCGTTCCTCATCGAACTCGTCTACTCGTGGCCCGGCCTCGCGTCCTACGGCGTCACCGGGTGCTGAACAACGACTTCAACGCCGTCGTCGGCGTCACGATGACCATCGGGGTCGCGTTCGTGAGCATCAACTTCCTCGTCGACGTGCTCTTGGGTCGCGTTGACCCGCGCATCAGGCTGGCGATGGAGGAGGCGACATGAGCGCCGAGTCAGCGGGCGTCCTCGACCGGTTCGTCTCGGCCGAGCGCCGCGAACTCTGGCAGCGGTCGTGGAAGCGCTTTACGAGCAGGCCGATGAGCGTCATCGGTCTCGGAATCATCATCGCCATCATCTTGCTCGCCGTCTTCGCACCCGTCGTCGCGCCGTACCCCGAACACGCCGGGAAGTTCACCGACTTCTCGAACACGCTCCAGCCGCCGAGCCTCGACCACCCGCTGGGGACCGACCACGTCGGCCGCGACGTGCTCTCGCGCATCCTCTTCGGCTACCGACTGTCGCTCATGCTCGTGGGCGTCGTCCTCGGCTTCGGCGTCCCCGTGGGCGTGCTACTCGGCCTCGTCGCCGGCTACTACGGCGGCTGGACTGAGACGATTATCATGCGGGCGACCGACACGGCGCTCGCCTTACCGCCGCTCGTGATGGCGTTGGCAATCACCTCGGCCTTAGAGCCGACGCTGACGAACGCGATGATAGCCATCGCGGCGCTGTGGTGGACGTGGCACGCCCGCCTCGTCCAGAGCATCGTCGCCAGCGAGCGCGGCGAGGAGTACGTGCAGGCCGCGAAGCTCGCCGGTGCGAGCACGCCGCACATCCTCTTCCGGGAGATTCTCCCGAACACGCTGTCGCCGATTCTGGTCAAGGTGACCCTCGACGCGGGCTTCGTCATCCTCATCGGCGCGGGCCTGTCGTTCATCGGCGTCGGCGTCCAGCCGCCCCAGCCCGGGCTCGGCACGATGGTCAGCCAAGGAACGTCCTACCTGCCCGATTCGTGGTGGGTGAGCGTCTTCGCCGGGCTCGCAATCTTCGTCCTCGTGATGGGGTTCAACATGCTCGGCGACGGGCTTCGCGACCTCTTCGACGTGGAGGTGAACCGATGAAACTCGACGAGCCGGTCGCCGAGAACCCGCTTTTGACCGTCGAGAACCTCGAAGTCGGCTTCGAGTCGTTCGACGGCTTCGCGGAGGTCATCGACGGCGTCAACCTCTCTATCGGCAAGGGCGAGGTCGTCACCATCGCCGGCGAGACCGGCTGCGGTAAGTCGGTGACGATGAAGTCCATCCTCCGCCTGCTCAACCAGCCGCCCGCCCGCGTGAACGGCGAAATCACGTTCGACGGGACGGAGCTGCTGTCGCTTTCGGACCGCGAGTTCGAGCGCGTCAAGGGCCAGCGGATGAGCCTCGTCTTCCAAGACCCGATGTCGAGTCTGAACCCGACGTTCACCATCGGGGAACAGCTCACCGACACCGCGCAGTTCGGCGGCGACAGCGGCACGGGCGTCGTGGAGTTCTTCCGCCGCCGCTTCAGCGGCGAGCGCGACGAGGCGCGCGAGCGCGTCTTGGAGATGCTCCGCGAGGTCCAGATGCCGGACCCCGAGAACATCATGGACTCGTACCCGTCGCAGCTGTCCGGCGGGATGCGTCAGCGCGCGCTCATCGCGCAGGCCCTGCTGAACGAGCCGGACCTGCTCATCGCCGACGAGATCGGCACCGCGCTGGACGTGACGATTCACGACCAGATTCTCGACCTGCTGAAGGACCTCATCGAGAACCACGACCTGAGCGTCCTGATGATCACCCACAACCTCGGCGTCGCCCGACAGGTGAGCGACCGCGTGTACGTCATGTACGGCGGCCGCATCGTCGAAACCGCGCCGACAGACGAGCTGTTCGAGAATCCGAAACACCCCTACACGCAGGGGCTCATCGCGTCCATTCCGCGCCTGACGGGCGACGAGATGGCGACCGGTATCGACGGCTCGATTCCCGAGTACCTCGACCCGCCGCCGGGCTGTCGGTTCGCGCCGCGGTGTCCCTACGCCACCGCCGAGTGCGAGCAGGCCCGCCCGGAGATGTACGAGCGCGGCCCGCAGACCGGCGTCGAGTGCGTCCTCTACGACGAGGCCGTCCCGGCGTCCGAGCGGCCGACCGTCGAAGAGACCCGGAGCCACATGACCCGGCGACCGGGCAAGCAGACGGGGGGTGACTGACGTGTCCGAACCCCTGCTCGAAGTCGACGACCTCGAGAAGTACTTCCCCGTCAAAAGCGGCATCATCAAGCGCACGTCAGACTACGTGAAGGCGGTCGACGGCGTCTCGTTCGACATCGAGCGCGGCGAAACCCTCGCGCTCATCGGCGAGTCCGGGTCCGGAAAGAGCACCGTCGCCCGGACGATTATCGGTCTGACCGGCGCGACCGGCGGGACCGTCAGGTTCGACGGCGAGGACATCACGAACGCGACCGACGAGCAACTGGCTCGCCTCCGGTCGCGCGTCCAGATGGTGTTTCAGGACCCCACGTCGAGTCTGAACCCACGGCGGACCATCGGCAAGTCGCTCGCGGTCCCGCTGAAGGCCCGCGGCGTGGCGAAGTCCGACCTCCGGGAACGCGTGGTCGACCTGCTCGAACGCGTCGAGTTGAACGACGAGTACTGGAACAAGTACCCCCACGAGCTCTCCGGCGGCCAGAAACAGCGGGTGAACATCGCCCGCGCGCTCGCGGTCGAGCCGGAACTGCTCTTGCTCGACGAGCCGACGAGCGCCCTCGACGTGAGCGTGCAGGCGAAGATTATCGCGCTCCTCGAGGACTTACAGGAGGAGTTCGGGCTCACCTACCTCTTTATCACCCACGACCTCTCGTTGGTCCGCAACTTCGCCGACGAGACGGCCGTGATGTACCTCGGCGAGATTCAGGAACGCGGCCCCACGGAGGAGGTCTTCCAGCGGCCGCGACACCCCTACTCGCGGGCGCTTCTCTCCGCGATTCCCGTCACGACCGACGAGGAAGAGGCGTACAAGCCGCGGCACGAACCGCTCCGGGGCGAAATTCCGAGCCCGCGGGACGTGCCCGCGGGCTGTCGGTTCCACACGCGGTGTCCCTACGCGACGGACGCGTGTTCGACCGACGAACCGCAGTTCGTCGCGGTCGACGCCGGCCCCAGCGTCCGGTGTCACATCTACGACGAGGCGTACGCCGACGCGTTCGACGACGTGCCCGAGGTGGCCGTCGCGGCGGTCGCCGACGAGACAGTCGCATCGAACACCCACGAACCATGAAGATAACCACAGACAACATCGACGACTTCGCCACCGGCGCGACCGTCCTCGGGACCGGCGGCGGGGGCGACCCCTACATCGGGAAGCTGATGGCACAGCAGGCAATCGAAGAGCACGGCCCCGTCGACCTCATCGACCCGCGCGACGTGCCCGACGACGCGCTCGTCATCCCGAGCGCGATGCTCGGCGCGCCGACCGTGATGGTCGAGAAGATGCCGAAGGGAACCGAGGCGCTTTCCGCCTTCGAGGCGCTCGAAACGCACCTCGGACAGGAGGCCTACGCGACGATGAGCATCGAGGCGGGCGGGCTGAACAGCACCGTCCCCATCGCCGTCGCCGCCGCGCTCGGACTCCCTCTCGTGGACGCCGACGGCATGGGCCGGGCGTTCCCCGAGGTGCAGATGGTGACGCTCACGATGGGCGGTGTCAGCGCCACCCCGATGAGCATCGCCGACGAGAAGGGCAACTCGCTTCTCGTGAACACCGTCAGCAACGAGTACGCCGAGGCGTTCGCCCGCGTGACGAGCATCGAGATGGGCGGCGCGTGCATGATAGGCACCTACGCGCTCTCCGGCTCGGAGGTCCGCGAGCACGCGATTCTCGACTCGATGTCCCTCGCCCACGACATCGGCGAGTCGATTCGCACCGCCAAGCACCGCTCGCAGGACCCCGTCGAGGCGGTTCTCGACCTCACCGACGGCTACGAGCTGTTCGCGGGGAAGATAACCGACGTGGAGCGCCGAACCGAAGGCGGCTTCGCGGTCGGCGAGGCGACCCTCGACGGCATCGACGACTGCGAGGACCGGACGTTCACCCTCGACTTCCAGAACGAGAACCTCGTCGCCCGCGACTCGGAGCGCGGCGTCGTGGCGAGCACCCCCGACCTGATTACCGTCCTGGACGCCGAGACGGGCGACCCCGTCACCACCGAGCGACTCGCCTACGGCCACCGGGTGCGGGTCATCGGGATGCCGTGTTCGCCGAAGTGGCGAACCGACGAGGGACTCGACCTCGTCGGGCCGGGGTACTTCGACTACAGCATCGACTACGAACCAATCGAAACTCTCCAGCAACCCAAACATGACTGACTACCGAATCGGAATCGACGTCGGCGGCACCAACACGGACGCCGTCGTCATGGACGGCGACGACAACCTCCTCGCGAAGACGAAGACCCCCACCACGGAAGACATCACGTCGGGCATCCTCAACGCCCTCGACGTGGTCCTCGACGACAGCGGCGTCTCCGAGGACGAACTCGACTACGTGATGCTCGGCACCACCCACGCGACGAACGCCATCACGGAGCGCCGCGGCCTCAACGAGGTCGGCGTCATCCGCATCGGCGCGCCCGCGACCCAGAGCATCCGCCCGCTCCTCGAGTGGCCCGACGACCTCGCCGAGGCAATCGGCAACAACGTCGCCATCCTCGACGGCGGCCACGAGTTCGACGGCCGACTCCTCAACGACCTCGACGAGGAGCAGGTCAGAGCGCAGGTTCGCGAGTTCGCCGACGTGGACGCCTTCGCCGTGACGAGCGTCTTCTCGCCCGTCCGCGACGACCACGAGACGCGGGTCGCCGAACTCATCCGCGAGGAGGTCGGCGACGACGTGCCCATCTCCGTCTCGAACGAAATCGGGAGCGTCGGCCTGCTCGAACGCGAGAACGCGACGGCGCTCAACGCCGCGCTCACCAGCGTCGCCTCGGAGGCCGCGAACGCCTTCGTCGACGCGATGAACGAACGCGGCATCGACGCGAATCTCTACTTCGGCCAGAACGACGGGACGCTGATGAGCGTCGACTACGCCATCCGCTACCCCATCTTCACGGTCGCCAGCGGCCCCTCGAACTCGGTCCGCGGCGCGGCGTACCTTTCGGCGGTCGAAAACGGCATCATCGTCGACGTCGGCGGCACGACCACCGACGTGGGCGCGGTCACCGAGGGCTTCCCCCGCGAGAGCAGCGTCGCCGTCGAAATCGGCGAGGTGAAGACCAACTTCCGCATGCCCGACATCATCGCCATCGGCATCGGCGGCGGCTCCATCGTCTCGACCGACGGCGGCGTCACCGTCGGCCCCCAGAGCGTCGGCTACAAGCTGACCGAGGAGGCGAAGTGTTTCGGCGGGGAGACGCTGACCGCGACCGACCTCGAAGTCGCCGCGGGCACCATCGACATCGGCTCCGAGACGCCGGACGTCGACGGTGAAATCGTCGAGGCCGCCCGCGAGTACGTCAGAGAGCGCGTCGAGCGCGAGGTCGACCGAATGAAGACGAGCGCCGAGCCGGTCCCCGTGGTCATCGTCGGCGGCGGGAGCATCCTCGTCCCCGACGACATCGCGGGCGCGAGCGAGGTCCACAAGCCCGACCACTACGAGGTCGCAAACGCCGTCGGCGTCGCCATCGCGCAGGTCTCCGGCGAGGTCGACCGCATCTACAGCCTCGACGAGATGGACCGCGAGGAGGCCATCCAGCACGCGAAAGACGAGGCCACCGACAACGCGCTTGCGGCCGGCGCGGACCCCGACAGCGTTGACATCGTCGACGTGGAGGAGGTCCCGCTTTCGTACCTGCCCGGCAACGCGGTGCGAATCAAGGTGAAGGCCGCCGGGGCGCTCGACCACTGATGACGGTCGAAATCGGCGTCGAGGAGATAGAGGACATCGCGCTCGGCGCGACCGTCCTCGGGACCGGCGGCGGGGGCGACCCCCACGTCGGCAAGCTCGTGGCGAAGCAGGCCATCGAGGAGTTCGGCCCCGTCGAACTTCTCCCCCCGGACGAACTGGACGCGGACGACTTCGTCATCCCGACCGCCCAGATGGGCGCGCCGACCGTCTCGGTCGAGAAGCTCCCCAGCGGGCGGGAAGCCGTCACTTCGATGGAGCGAATCGAGCGCGAACTCGGGAAGACCGCCGACGCGACGATGCCGATCGAGTGCGGCGGCATCAACTCGACGTTCCCCTTCGCCGTCGCGGCCCGCCGCGGGCTTCCCGTGGTGGACGCCGACGGCATGGGACGCGCCTTCCCCGAACTCCAACACGAGACGTTCAACATCTACGGCGTCAGCGGGACGCCCGCGGCCGTCAGCGACGAGCAGGGGAGCACCTGCCTCATCGAGACCGAGGACAACGACCAGTTGGAGTGGCTGGCCCGCGGCGTCACCGTCAGAATGGGCGGCGTCGCCTACGTCTCGGACTACCCGATGACCGGGACGCAGGTCAAAGAGACCGCCATCCCCGGCACGATGTCGCTCGCGAAGAACCTCGGCCGCGCGCTCCGACTCGCCGAGGACGACGCGATGAGCGCCATCCGCGAGGTGACCCGCGAGTCGATTTACGGCGAGGCGCGGTCGCTGTTCGAGGGGAAAATCGTGGACGTCCAGCGCCGCACCGAGCGCGGGTTCGTCTTCGGCCACGTCGATATCGACGGCCTCGACGGCGACGAGGGCTCGACGATGCGCATCGAGTTCCAAAACGAGAACCTCGGCGCGGCGGTCGACGGGAGCTACGTGGCGACCGTCCCCGACCTCATCACCGTCCTCGACCGCGAGACGGGCGGTCCGATTCCGACCGAGAGCCTCCGGTACGGGGCGCGGGTCCGCGTGCTCGGCATCCGGACGCCCGAGATAATGCGGACGCCCGCCGCGCTCGACGTGTGGGGGCCGGCGTCGTTCGGCCTCGAAGCGACCTACGAACCACTCGCGGACCACCCATGAGTTTCGACATCCCACACCTGACGGAGATAACGCTCGACGACCTCGAGGCGCTCGGCACCGGCGCGGGAATCCTCGGCACCGGCGGGGGCGGCAACCCCCGCCTCGGCCGCCTGCGACTCCAGACGCTCCTCGAAGACGACGCCTACCCCGACTCGGTCGAACTGGTCGACCCGCGGGACCTGCCGGCCGACGCCACCGTGGCGAGCGTCGGCGGGATGGGCGCGCCCACCATCAGCGTCGAGAAGTTCGCCGGCGGCGACGAGGAGGTGCAGTCGCTTCGGGCCATCGAGGAACTCTCCGGCGAGACGGTCGACGCGCTCATCCCCGGCGAAATCGGCGGCGCGAACAGCATGGCCCCGCTGTGCGTGGCGGCGATGACCGACCTCCCCGTGGTCGACGCCGACGGCATGGGTCGGGCGTTCCCCGAGCTGCAGATGGACACGTTCTTCATCTACGGCACGCCCGTGAACTACGCGGCGACGACCGACGAGCGCGGCAATCAGGTCGTCTACCGGGACATCGACTCGGCCAAGCGCCTCGAAGACCTCGCGCGGGCCATCACCGTCCAGATGGGCGGCCGCTCGGGCTACGCCTTCCCGCTCATGACCGGCGAGTTCGTCTCGGAGTACGCGGTCCCCCACACCGTCTCGCTCGCCACCGAACTCGGGCGGGCGGTCGAACGCGCCCGCGACGCCGGCACCGACCCCGTCGACGCCGGCCGCGAACTCCTCGGCGGCGAGGAGCTGTTCGCCGGCAAAATCGTGGACGTACACCGGCGCAACCGCGACGGTTTCGCCCTCGGGAGCGTCACGCTCACCGGGTTGGACGAGGACGCGACCCTCGAAATCGAGTTCCAAAACGAGTTCCTCGTCGCGCGGGACGACGACGGCGAGCTTCTCACGACCGTCCCCGACCTCATCTGCCTCGTCGACACCGACACCGGCGCGCCGGTCATGACCGACGCCCTGCGGTACGGCCAGCGCGTCCGCGTCCTCGGCGTGCCCGCGCCCGAACTGCTCACGACGCCCGAGGCGCTCGACGTCATCGGCCCCGAAGCGTTCGGCTACGACATCCCCTACGACCCGCTCCCGCGGGACGAGACCGGGTGGTGACGCCGCGGTCGCCGCGGTCCCACCGCCGCCCTAACCGCTGAATCGCCCTCGGCGCCGCGTTTCGCGCGGCGTCCCGCGACCGAACCAACTCGTACCACCACCCCGCCCCGACGCGTTGACTAGCCAATTCGGCACAATCCACGTGTCGTTTTGATTCGTTTACGTCACCAGCAGTTTCAAATCGAACCCCCGAATACATCCGACCATGGAAAACCCCGACCTCACGTCCGCCGACGCCCCGTCCGACCCGAACACGCCGGAGGCGGTCCTCGAAAACTACCTCGACGAGCACGACTACGAGATATTCCGCGCGCTCAACGAGAACGGCCGCATCTCAGACACGGAGCTCGCCGAGCGCGTCGGTCTCTCCCGGACCGCGGTTCGTCGCCGCCGCGAGAAGCTTCAGGAGAGCGACGTGCTCGAAATCCTCGCGGTCATCGTCCTCCAGGAGGCCGACCTCGCCGACGCGCAGGTGCTCGTCTCGTTCAATCAGCACGTCTCTTCCGACGTGCGGACCGAGTTCATCACGATGCTCATCGACGAGGGACTCGTCTACAACACGAGTTCCTGTCTCGGCGAGTACGACCTCGTCTTCAGCGCGTGGCACACCGACCTGAACGCGCTGAAGGAGTACATCTGGGACCTCTTCGACGGCGAGGAAATCGTCGACGACTACACCATCATCCCGCTTCTGAAGACGTGGAAGGCGTGGGACAAAGAGCTGGACCGCCCCTGAATCGGTCGAGTGCGCGGTAAGGAGGACTCCTGTTCAGGCCAGGTCGTCCAGCGCGACTCGGAGCGCGTCGACGGCCTCGCCGAGTTGCGCCTGCGAAATCGTCAGCGGCGGCTGGAAGCGCATGACGTTCTTGTAGTAGCCGCCGACGCCCATGACGACGTTGGACTCCTCGCGGAGGTGCTCGCCGACCGCGGCCGCGAGTTCCTTGTCGGGCGCGGGGGCGACGTGCTGCGGGCCGGTCGTCCCCGGGTCGACGAGTTCGATTCCCTGCATCAGTCCGAGGCCGCGGGCCTCACCGACCACGTCGTAGTCGGATTCGAGCGTGGCGAGTTCGGCCGAGAGCCACTCGCCGTTCTCGCGGGCGTTGTCGATGATACCGTTCTGCAGTTCCTCGATAGTCGCCAGCGCGGCCGCGCAGGCGACGGGGTTGCCGCCGAACGTCGAGAGGTGGTCGCCGGAACCGAACGTGTCGGCGATTTCCGCGGGGGCCGTGAACGCGCCGAGGGGCAGGCCGTTGGCGATGCCCTTCGCCTGCGTCAGGATGTCCGGTTCGACGCCGAAGTGCTCGCTGGCGAACAGTTCGCCGGTGCGGCCGTAGCCGGTCTGGACCTCGTCGGCGATGAGGAGCGCGCCGTGGTCGTGGGCGATGTCCCGGACGCGCTTGAGCCACGCCTCCGAGGGGACGACGATGCCGGCCTCGCCCATGACGGGTTCGACGACGACCGCCGCGAGGTCGCCGCTGGTGTGCGAGCCGATGACTCGTTCGAGCGCGTCGGCGCAGTCCGCGCCGCAGGTGTCGCCGTCGCAGCGGGGACAGCGGTAAGCGTACGGCGGCGCGGTGTGAGCCACGTCGTTAATCGTCGGGGCCATGTCCTGCTTGTAGGCCCTGTTGCCGGTGAGCGCGAGGCTTCCGAGGGTGCGGCCGTGGAAGCCCATCTCCAGCGAGATGACCTCCTTGGAGCCGGTGTACTTCCGGGCGAGCTTGATGGCCCCCTCGACCGCCTCGGTGCCGGAGTTACAGAAGAAGGACTTCTGGAGGTCGCCCGGCGTCACCTCGGCGATGGTCTCCGCGAGGTCGGCCACCGGCCGGTTGGGGTGGACGTACGAACAGCCGTGGACGAACTCCTCTAACTGCTCGGTCGCGGCCTCGACGACGGCCTCGTTGTTGTGTCCGACGTTCGTCACCGAGATGCCGGAGAACACGTCGAGGTACTCGTTGCCGTCGAAGTCCTCGAGGGTGCAACCGGACGCCCGTTCGACCGGGACGTTCAGCGATTTCCAAATCGGCATGAGGTAGTCGTCGTACGCCGCCTCGACCGACGAGTTCGTCTCCCGTTCTCTCATGAACACAAAGTCTAAACTGAATCCTAATAAATTATTCTGTATGGGATAAAGTTCAAATCTACTCGTCGGCTTCGGTCACGAAACGGTCGCGCGGAACTCGAACGTGGCTGGATACCTCGTACTCGACTCCGTTCGCCACCGAGGACGTGTTGAACACAGTCCAAATAATCCCACTCTACTGGAACATTTATCAATATATGGGACGACAGTCGGGGCAAGCGGGAGTCGCGAGCGACCGCCGCGCTCCCGAGAGCCGACCATGAAATCCATCAACCCCGCAACCGAGGAAGTCATCGAGACGCACGAGGAACACGACGAGGCGACGGTCGACGCGCGCTTGGACGCCGCGTGGGACCGGTTCGAATCGTGGCGCGAGACCCCGATTTCGCGGCGCGAGAAGTTGCTCGCGTCCGCGGCCGACGTGCTGCGCGAGCACAGCGAGGAGTACGCGAGCCTGATGGCAGAAGAGATGGGCAAGCCCATAGCGCAGGCGGTCTCCGAGGTCGAAAAGTGCGCGTGGGTCTGCGACTACTACGCCGAACACGCCTCGGAGTTCCTGCAGGACGAGCACATCGGCACCGTGCCAGGGTCGAAGACGTACGTCTCCTACGAGCCCATCGGCCCGGTGCTCGCGGTGATGCCGTGGAACTTCCCGTTCTGGCAGGTGTTCCGGTTCGCGGCCCCGCACATCACCGCCGGCAACGTCGCCGTGCTCAAGCACGCGCCGAACGTCTTCGGCTGTGCCGACGCCATCGCCTCCGTCTTCGAGCGGGCGGGCTATCCCGACGACGTGTTCACCTCGCTGCAGATTCCCGCCGAGCGCGTCGCCGGCGTCATCGAAGACGACCGGGTTCGGGGCGTGAGTCTGACCGGAAGCACCCGCGCCGGGCGGGCCGTCGCGGAGACGAGCGGCCGCGAACTCAAGCCGACGGTGCTCGAACTCGGCGGGAGCGACCCGTTCATCGTCCTCGACGACGCGCCGCTCGAAGCGACCGCGAAGCAGGCCGCGCGGGCGCGAACCCAGAATAACGGCCAGTCGTGTATCGCCGCGAAGCGCTTCCTCGTCCACGAGGGCGTCTACGACGAGTTCGTCGAACGCTTCACGGAAGAGATGCGCGCGCTGACCGTCGGCGACCCAACGGACCCCGAGACTGATGTGGGGCCACAGGCGAGAGCAGACCTCATGGAGACGCTCCACGAACAGGTCACGGCGTCCGTCGACGCCGGCGCGACGCTCCGACTCGGCGGCGAACCGCTCGACCGACCCGGCCACTACTATCCGCCGACGGTGCTGACCGACGTGCCCGACGGCGCGCCCGCGAGGACCGAGGAACTGTTCGGTCCCGTCGCCACCGTCATCAGGGTCGAAGACGAGGAGGACGCGGTCCGCGTGGCGAACGACACGCCCTTCGGCCTCGGCGCGAGCGTCTGGACGGCCGACGCCGAACGCGGCGAGGCGCTCACGACGAGGCTCACCGCGGGCAACGTCGCCGTCAACCACATCGTCGCGTCGGACCCGCGGGTCCCGTTCAGCGGGACGAAAAACTCGGGCTACGGGACCGAACTCTCCCAACACGGGATTCGAGAGTTCGTCAACACGAAGACGGTCTGGGTCGAGGACGCGCCCGCCGACGAGTAACCGAACAGGAACTCGGCGCGACAGCCGCGACAACACCGGCGGCGACGCCCGGAAGGCGAATCAAACCGAATCGAACGCGGACGCTTTTTTTCGATTCTGCGAGTTGACTACCATTCGAACCGCCGGCCGTTTGCCGATTTTCCGGTGAATCGTCGGCCAGTTTGTCGTTCCAGACCATGATTCTCTATTGAACTGTGTTCCTTATTTCCTCTAAAAATTGAACACAGTAAGATATATAGTGAGTAAGTTAGAATGTGGTGATGTCAATCATAACCATGACAGGAGAACTCTCACGCGTCCTCTCGAAGCGCGACGTGTTCGTGCTCGCGCTCGGGGCGATGATCGGATGGGGTTGGATCGTACAGACGGGGTACTTCATCGACCAGAGCGGCGTCACCGGCGCGATTTCGGCGTTCGTCCTCGGTGGGTTCATGGTGTTCGTCGTCTCGCTCATCTACGGCGAACTCGCCTCGGCGATGCCCTTCGTCGGCGGCGAACACGTCTACAGCATGCGGGCGTTGGGGCCGGCCGGCTCGTTCGTCTGCACGTGGGCGATAATCTTCGGCTACATCAGCGTCGTCGCGTTCGAGGCGGTGGCGCTCCCGAGCGCCCTCGCGTACATCGTCCCCGGTTTCAACGTGTTCGAACTCTGGACGGTCGCCGGCCAGCCGGTCTACGGCACGTGGGTGGCGACGGGCGTCATCGGCTCCGTGGTCATCACGTACCTCAATTACCGGGGGGTCCGCCCGGCCGCGCAGTTCCAGGCGATTCTCGCGCTCGTCATCACGCTGTCCGGCCTGACGCTCCTCCTCGGCGCGCTGTTCAACGGCACCTCGCCGTCGTCGCCGCCGCTCGCGGGAGCCGGCATCGGCGGCGTGTTCACGGTCGCCATCATGACGCCGTTCATGTTCGTCGGCTTCGACGTGATTCCGCAGGCCGCGGGCGAGGCCGACGTGTCGCCGAAGCTCCTCGGCGGGCTCATCGGCCTCTCGGTCGCCTGCGCCGCCGCGTTCTACATCGCCGTCATCTGGGCGGCCGGACAGGTCGCCACGGGCGCGACGCTCGTCGAGAGCTCGCTCCCCGCGGCGACGGCGATGGAAATCGCGTTCGACAGCGTGACCATCGGCCGCATCATGGCGCTGGCCGGCCTCGCGGGCATCCTCACGAGCTGGAACGGCTTCGTCCTCGGAGCCAGTCGCGCCATCTACGCGATGGCCGACTCGAACATGCTCCCCGAGCGGCTCGCGACGATTCACGACGACCACGACACGCCGTCGACCGCAATCGTGCTCGTCGGCGGCCTCGCGGCGCTCGCGCCCCTGTTCGGCGAGCAGATGCTCGTGTGGGTCGTCAACGCCGGGGGCCTCGGCATGGTGTCGGCGTGGTTCCTCGTCGTCGTCTCGTTCCTCGTGCTCCGGTACCGCGACCCCGACTTCGACCGGCCGTTCAAGCTCCCGGCGGGCTACGCGGTCGGCGCTCTCGGCCTGCTGCTGACGGTGTTCTTCGTCGGCCTCTACCTCCCCGGCTCGCTCTCGGCGCTGGCGTGGCCCTACGAGTGGGCGATGGTCGGCGGCTGGTGCCTGCTCGGCGTCGTCCTGTTGGCCGTCGCCGGCGGGCTTCCGACCCGGACGGAGGCCAAGGCGCACCTGAGCGCCCAGCAACTCGAAGACTAAGCCGCCTCCGGCGGTCGAAGCGCGGTGCGGTAGAATTCGGATGCGACGCGGACCGCGTTACGACACGTCGGGAAGCAGCGCGTCTTTCAGTTCTTCGAGTTCGTAGTCGTTCAGCGGGTTCGGCTCGTCCTTGATGGTCGTGATGACGAACGTCGAACTCGTCCGCGAAATCTCGTCTATCTCCTCGAACTCCGAGATGAGGTCCTCGACCATCGCGCGCGAGGCGAGGTGCGAAATCAGGACGAAGTCGGTGTCGCCGAGCGTGAAATACACCTGGTTGACGCCGGGCACCTCGCCGAGTTTGTCGCCGACCTCCTTGTGGTACTCCGAGCCGTACTCGGCCCAGACCTCGGTGATGAGCGTGAGATTCAGTCCGGCCTTCTCGAAGTCGATGTCGAAGATGTCGTTCTTGATGATTCCCTGCTCTTGGAGCCGTTCGAGGCGGTAGTGAACGGTCGACTTCGGGATGCCGGTCTCCTCGGTTATCCGGTCGGGACTCCCCGATTCGAGCGTCCCGATAGCCTTGAGGATTCGAAGGTCCTTCTCGTCCATGAACCGTAATCAGAAGTGCAACGATATTATTGTTCTGCGTCCAATCCCGGCCTCGTCACGGAGATAGCGGCAAGACGGTGGTGAGACGGGCGCGGCGCAGACGCCGGAGGTCGTCGCCGAGACGGTCAGCGATTGGGTCGAACGCCGAGGTTCGACGCGTCGGGACCGAACTCGTCGGCCAACAGCGCCGGCACGTCGTCCGGACGAACGTCGGAGTACCACCGGTTTCGCGGGTGGATGGCGACCGCGGCCCCCTCGGTGCTACAGAGCCCGAGACAGCTCGTTTCGACGACGTGGACCCGCGACCAGAAGACGCCACGGTCGCGCAACCACGAGGTCACCGCGTCGTACACCGCCGTGCCGTCGGCCTCGGCGCAGTCGGCGTAGTCGGACTCTCGGCTGTTCGTACAGACCAGCACGTGGTCGGTAAAGCCGTGCTCGCGGACCTCGTCGGTTCGGTCGCGCATCAGTCGGCCGCGGGAGCCGCGTCCCGGCCCGCAATCGGGGTCGCCGACTCGGACTCGCCCGACGACCGGAACTGGGCGTGCGCCGCCGCGAGGACCAGCCACAAGAGGAGCTGTCCAAAGGCGAACAGTCCGGCGAGTCCGGTTTCGAGCGTCGGCGACAGCGCCCCGTGAACCGCGTTTTCGGGGGCGACGACGGCGACGGCCGCGAGCAGACCGAACGGAACGACCGCACCGACGACGGCCGCGACGAGGCCGCTCGACTCGCGCAGGCGGGCGTAGGCGTAACCGGCCGAGAGACAGGCGAGCGCCCCGGCGAGCATCATCCCGGCGTAGAGCGGGAGCCGCGTCGCCACCGAAAGCGACTGCTCCGCGCCCGGCGCGGCCGGCGGGAGGACCAGCCACGGCGCGCCCGAGACGGTGACGAACCCCGCGAGCCCCATCAGGTAGCTCCTCGTGGCGTCTGGACCGGGAATCGCCGGTTCGAGGAAGAAGAACGCGACCCCGAAGAACGCGCCGCCGAGCACGACGCCCCACAGCCCGCCGGCCGCGACGCTCACGGCCTTCGTGACCGCCATCGACACCGCGGTGTCGTGATGGCCGCCGCCTTCGCCGGCGTGCGAGTCACCGGAGTCGTGGCTGTGAGCGCCGTCGGTCTCGTGGCTGTGAGCCCCCTCCGAATCGTGGCTGTGGGCGCTCTCCGCCTCGTGACCGTGACCGCTCTCCTCGACGGCGGCGTGGTTCAGTTCGTCCGCGTAGGCGACGAGGGGGTTGGCGACGACGGCCATGAACAGGCCGAACACCAGTCCGGCGACCAGCCCCGCCTTCACTCCCCGCGTCAGGTACTCGGCGAACATCGTCAGTGGCAGGCGATACCGGCCGCGTGGCGGAAGTTGTGCAGCGAGTCGTGGACGAGCGGGTCCTGCACGAACAGGAGCGTAAAGCCCAGCGCGGCGATGAAGAGGGCTCCCGCGGCCATCTGCGTGGGAGCCAGTTCGGTTCGGGCGCGTTCGATTCGACCGTTGACGGTGTTCGCCGTAGCCATGGTAAACTCAGATTGATGAAAACCAAGTTTGATTGTAAAACTTTCGAAGACAAGCCAGATTGTGTTTCAGCAACTGAAATTTAATAACTCGGCGGGTCGATTTTATGAAAGTTGATTTGCTGTACTCCAAGCACAATTGTTTTCAAACCGCGCCCGGATTGTCGAGTCGAATGTCACAGGTAACGCTCCCGCACGACGCCAAGGCGGGACCCACGAAACCGGAGGTGAGAGCGGTCACGCTCGACAAACTCGGCTTGCGGCCGACGGACCACTTCGTCGACGTCGGCTCCTGTACCGGCTCGGTCACCATCGAGGCGGCCCGGCGGGCCGAGCGCGTGACCGCCGTCGAACGGAAACCGAAGCGGCTGGACGTGACGCGGAAGAACCTCGGGGCGAACGACTACGACGCCGACGTGACGCTCCGCGAGGCGGAGGCCCCCGAGGGGCTTCCGGCCGACGCCGACGCGATGTTCGTCGGCGGGAGCCGGAACTTCGAGGCCGTCCTCGACCACGCCGTCGAGACCGGCGTGGACCGAGTCGTGATGAACGTCTCGCGGGTCGAACCAGCCGGCGACGCCATCGAGGCGTTCCGCGAGCGCGACCTGCTCTCGGAGGTCGTCCAGTTGCAGGTGAGCCACGGCTACGAACTCGCCGGCGCGACGAGTTTCCGGTCGAACAACCCGGTCTACGTCGTCGTCGGTCGGCGGGGCGCGGAGGGGCTATGACCGTCTACGGCATCGGCCTCGGCCCCGGCGACGCCGACCTCGTGACCGTCAAGGGGAAACGCCTGCTCGAATCGGCGGCGGTGGTCTACTCGCCCGGCCGACTCTCGCGGACGGTCGCGCTGAACCACGTCCCCGAGGAGCGCATCGGCGACCTCGACTTCCCGATGACGCGCGACCCCGACGAACTCCGCCGCGCGTGGAAGGAGGCCGCCGCCGAGGTGGCCGCCCGCGCCGACACGGAGGACGTGGCGTTCGTGACCCTCGGCGACCCCAACGTCTACTCGACGTTCGGGCACCTCCGCCGCACCCTCGACGCGTTCCACCCCGAGGTCGACCTCGAAGTCGTCCCCGGCGTGAGCGCGATGACGGCCTTCACGACCGTGCTCGGCGTCGAAATCGAGTCCGGGACAGGGCTCGCGCTCCGCGAGGCCGCGAACGGCTCCGCGCCGACCGGCCCCGACCGCATGGTGCTGTTCAAGGTCACCGACGCGCCGACGACCCACGAGAAACTGACCGAGGCGGGCTACGACGTTCGGTTCGGCCGCCGCCTGTTCATGGAGCAAGGCGAGACGGTCGTCACCGACGACCCCGACGAACTCGCGGAGCGCGACTACTACACGCTGGCCTACGCGGAGCGCGAGGGCGTCGAGCGCGAGGTGGCGACCGCCGCGTTCGACGGCGTCGAATCGGGAGGGTCGGCGTGAGCGTCGACGGCGACGCGGACACCGGCTTCACCGACGAGGAGGGAATCCCCTTCGTCGGCGCGGGACCGGGCGACCCGGACCTGCTCACTGTCGCCGGAAGAAAACTCGTCGAGGACGCCGACCTCGTGGTTCACGCGGGGTCGCTCGTCAACAGCGAGCTCTTAGACGTGTTCTGCGCCGACGCCGAACGAGTCAACAGCGTCGGCAAGGACCTCGAAGAGCTGATTCCCCTGATGGCGGAGGCCTACGAGTCGGGCCGGACCGTCGTCCGACTCCACAGCGGCGACCCGGCGATTTACGGGGCCGCCTTGGAGCAGATGGACGCGCTGGCCGAGGCGGGCGTTCCGAGCTACCTCGTCCCCGGCGTCACCTCCGCGTTCGCCGCGAGCGCGACGCTCCGCACCCAGTTGACGCTGAACGAGGTCTCGAACCACGTCGTCTTCACTCGACCGCGGGGTCGGACGCTCTCGCCCGAGGAAGACCACATCGGCGACTTCGTCGGCTTCGGCGACACCACGGTCTGCATCTACCTCGGCACCCACGCCGTCGCCGAGACGATGGACCGACTACTGGACGAGGGCCACGACCCCGACACGCCCGTCGCGGTCGTCTACCACGCCTCGTGGCCTGACGAAGACGTTATCGAGGGGACCATCGAGACCATCGGCCAGCGGGTCGAAGACGCGGGCTACCGCGCCTCGGCGCTCGTCATCATCGGCGAGGCGGTGAACGGCTCGAACTACGAGCGGTCGTTCCTCTACGGCGACTGGGCCCGCGGCGGCGACGCGCCGAACGACGAACCCGATTCTGAAACAGAGGGGCAGACACAATGAGCGGCAACTCGACAGACTCCGAAAGCGGCCACTGTAGTACTCCCGACAGCGACGGCGAGGTCGCCGACGAAATCGCCATCGTCAGCTTCGAACGAAAGCTCGACACGGCGGAAGAAATCAAGCGCGACCTCGCGGACGACTACGACCGGATAGACGTTCTCACCTACCACGGCGACGTGTTCGCCGACCACTGGGGCGAGTACGACTGCTTCGTCGGCCTCATGGCCAGCGGCATCGCCATGCGGAAGACCGCGGGCCTCCTCGACGACAAGTGGGAGGACCCGGCGGTCGTCGTCGTCGACGAGGAACTGACGTGGGCGATTCCGCTCACCGGCGGCCACCACGGCGCGAACCAAGTCGCCTACGACCTCTCGAAACTCGGGGCCGTCCCGGCGATGACGACCGCCTCGGAGGCCGCGGGCAAACAGGGCGTCGAGAGCAAGGCGAAGGCGCTCGACTCCCACGTCGTCAACGGCGATTCGACCGTGGCGACGAACCTCGCCGTCCTCAACGACGAACTCGGCCCGGTCGCCCGACTCGACGGCCCGAAGGCGGTCCTCGTCGGCGACGACGTGACAGTCCTGAAGCGCAACGGCGACGACGGCGTCGTCCTCGGGACCGGGAGCGTCTCCGGCGCGAAGAAAGCGCAGTTCCTGACGGCGTGGGAGCGGGCGCTCGACGACGCCGACCGCGACTGGGACGACGTGGAGTTCGTCGCCACCGGCACGCGAAAGGCGGACGAACCCGGTATGCTCGACGCTGCCGAGGAAATCGGCGCGGGCGTCGTCTACTTCGAAAAGGAGACCCTCTCCGAGTTCGAGGGACCGACGCCCTCGCGGTCGAAGGAACTCATCGGCTGGCCCGGCATCGCCGAGGCGAGCGCCATCGCCGGCGGCCGCGACCACGAACTGGTCGTCGAAAAGCGGCGCTACGACGACGCCGTGACCGTGGCGGTGGGACGATGAGCGACGGCGGCGAACCGGCGTCCGGCTCCAGCGGCCGCGACGAGGTGCCCGACGACTACGGGACGCTCTACGTCGTCGGCATCGGCCCGGGCCTCCCGGACCACATGACCCAGCGGGCGAAGGAACTCGTTTCGACCTCGGACTGCGTGGTCGCTTCGAACCTCTATCAGGAGTTCCTTCGCGACGACGGAACGCTCCCACCCGAAGAAAGCGACGAGGGGCCGGAAGTCGTCCGCTCGTCGATGGGAAAGCAGGTCGAACTGACCCGCGAGGCGTTCGGGCGCGTCCGCGACGGCGAGGACGTGGTCCACGTCTCCGGCGGCGACCCGAACGTCTACGGGAAGTCCGACCTCGTGTTCACGATGGCGGAGACGGACGAGGCGACCGACGTGCCAATCGAAATCGTCCCCGGCGTCACCGCGGCGCTCGGCGGCGCGGCCATGATGGGCGCGCCGCTGTCGAACGACTTCTGTACGGTCTCGCTGTCCGACAAGTGGCGCGGCTGGGACGAAATCGAAGAGAAACTGCGCGCGGCCGCCATCAGCGGCTTCGTCATCGTCCTGTACAACTGCTGGCGGAACTACGAACGCGCCATCGACGTGGTCCGCGAGGAGCGGGCCGACGACGTACCGGTCGGCATCTTCAACGACGCCGGCCGCGGCGAGGCGGGCCGCAATCTGGACGACGAGACGTTCTCGGTGACGACCCTCGGCGACGCGAAAGCCCACGACGACGACGTGGGCGGGATGGGAACCTCGATTCTCATCGGCACCCACGAGACCGAACCCTGGAGCAACGACTACGAAACGTATCTCGTCACGCCCCGCGGCGGGCGCGACGTCGACGACTTCTAACGCATGAGCAAATCAGACACGGAATCCGAATCGAAGTGCGGCGGAGCGACGGCGGAATCGACTGACGCAGCCGACTCAGAATCGAGGTGTGGCGCGTCGTCCTCGAAGGGCGACGGCGACGCTGCTTCGAAGTGCGGCGGCAGTTCGGGCGGTTCGAAGAAGGGACAGACCGCCGAGAAGGTCGAAGCGACCATCGAGGACTTCGACGGCGAACCGGGGCAACTCGTCGCCGTCGGCCTCGGTCCCGGTCGTGCGAGCGAGATGACCACGCTGGCGAAAGACACCCTCCGCGAGGCCGACCACATCGTCGGCTACACGACTTACATCGAACTCCTCCCAGACGACATCGTCGAGGGCGCAGACGACATCTACTCGACGCCGATGTGCGGCGAGGTCTCTCGGACCGAGGAGGCGGTCGACCGAACGCTCGCCGGCAACGACGTGGCCATCGTCGGGAGCGGCGACCCCAACGTGTACGCGCTGGCCGGGCTCGCGCTCGAAATCCTCGAATCGAAGGGCGCAACCGCGAGCATGGTCGACTTCGACGTGGTCGCGGGCGTCCCGGCGGCGCAGTCCTGCGCGGCCCGGCTGGGCGCGCCGCTCGTCAACGACACCGTGACCATCAGCCTCTCGGACCACTTGACCTCGATGCCGACCATCGAGTCGCGACTCCACACGGCCGCCAAGGAGGGCTTCACCATCGCCATCTACAACCCGTGGAGCCGCAAGCGCCGGTCGAACTACGAGAAGTGCTGCGAGATTCTCCTCGAACACCGCGCGCCCAACACGCCGGTCGGCATCGTCCACGGCGCGGGCCGCGACGACGAGGAAGTCGAAATCGTCGAACTCCGCGAACTGCCCGACCTCGGCGAGACCGACCTCGTGGACATGACGACGACGCTGCTTGTCGGCAACGAGGAGACCTACGTCTGGGACGACCGGATGGTGACGCCGCGAGGCTACGAGCAGAAGTACGAGTACTGAGATGTTCGAAATCGCAATCGACCGAGACGCCTGCGACGGCATCTTCGCCTGTCTCGCCCGCGACGGGCGGTTCGTCGAGGACGACGACGGCCTCGCCACGATCGACCCCGACGCGGCGGGCGTCGTGCGCGTCAAGCGCACCGACGAACGCGTCGTCGCTCTCCTCGAAGGAGACGCCGAGGCGGACGAAGACGCGGCGCTCGCGGCCCGAGCCTGTCCGCCCGGCGCGATTTCGGTCCGGGAGGTGGACGCGTGAGCGACGTCGGCGTCGACCCCGCGGACGACCTCCTGGAGAGCGCGCCCGAGACGGCCTACCTGTGGGGCCACGTCGCCGGCGGCGGCCGCGTCGAGCCGGGGCAGTTCACGGCGCTGACGAACGACGAGACCTGCGCGAACCGCCTCGCGGCCATCGCCGGCGGCGGCGACATCGACCGCCGGGAGACGGAACGAGAATACGCGCACAACACCGCCGTCACCCGCGTCAAAGACGAGTACCACGTCATGGTCGAAGGCGACGTGGTCAGAAGCGCGAGCGCCGCGTTCGGCCTCCCCGTCGGCGACGACGCCGGCGGCTACCGCTTCGACGCGTTCGAAGACCGGCGAAAACAGCTCCTTCGGGGGCTCCTCGAATCCTGCGGGACGGTCTGTTTCAAGTCCTCGGTGGGGACGGTCGGCATCTCGTTCGTCCACGACGACCGGGCGCTCCTCGACACCGTGGACCGACTGCTCGACGCCTGCCCCGCTGACGCGCCGACCGGCCCGATTCAGGAGACCTCGTCGGGCGGCCACTGGTTCGGTATCGACGACGACGCGGCCGCCGGCTTCGGCGAGTGGGTCTACGAGGGCAGCGACGGGACGAGCCTGTTCGCGCCGACGCGGCGGCGAAAGCTCGTCCGCAGTCTCGAAGAGGCCGAGAACGCATGAGCCTCGAACGGCCCGACCCGGCGCTCGACGACGACGCGGTGCTCCTCGTCGGCCACGGCTCGCGCCGCGAGGCGTCCAACGAGCAGGTGCGGACGCTCGCGGCGAAATTGGAGTCGCGGCTATCGGTTCCGGTCGACGCGGCGTACATCGAACTCGCCGAGCCGTCGATAGACGACGCAATCGAGTCGCTGGCACCGACCTGCCGGACGATGACCGTCGTCCCCCTCTCGCTTTTCGCCGCGAGCCACGTGAAAAACGACGTGCCGCTGGCGGTCCAGCGGGCCCGCGCGACCCACGACGACACCGAGTTCCGGTTCGGGTCGCACCTCGGCATCCACCCCTCGCTCGTGGACCTGCTGGACGAGCGGGCGCGGGCGGTCGAGTCCGACCTCGGCGTCGACCGCGAGGACGACGACGTGGCGGTCGTGCTCTGCGCCCGCGGGTCGAGCGACCCCGACTCGAACGGCGACGTGCACAAACTGGCGCGCCTGCTGTACGAGGGCCGCGGGTTCACCCGCGTCGAATCGGCGTTCATCGGCGTCACCACGCCCCGGTTGGAGGAGACGCTTCACACCGTCGCCAAGGACCGCCCGGACGCGGTCGTCGTCCTCCCGTACATGCTCGGCGACGGCGTGCTGACGGGGCGAATCGTGGACACGGCCGAGACGTTCGACGAGGAGTACCCCTACGTCGACGCCGGCGCGTCGGGACCGCTCGGCGCGGACGACCGGGTGGTCGAGACGCTCGCCGACCGGTATCGAGAGGCCCGCTCCGGGAGCGTCGAGATGTCCTGCGACACCTGCAAGTACAAGGTCGAACTCGCCGGCTACGAGGACGACGAGGGCGGCGCGCGCGCGATGCTCCGCTCGCTCGTCCATCAGGCCGAACACGCCGACCGAACCGACGTGGACGACGACCCGCACGTCCACGACGCCCCCGAGAAACACGTCGCGGTCTGCACGAACCAGACCTGCGCCGCCAGCGGCGCGGCGACCGTCCTCGAAGAGCTCAGACAGGGCGTGCGCGACGCCGATGACTGCGACGTGCACGTCTCTCGTAGCTCGTGTCTCGGCCAGTGCGGCGACGGCCCGATCGTCGCCGTCTACCCCGACAGCGTCTGGTACGGCGGCGTGACGCCCGACGACACCGACCGCATCGTCTCGTCCCACCTCGAACGGGACCGCATCGTCTCGAACCTCGTCCACCAATCACTCTAACCATGGCCTGCGCAGAACTCGAAGCGCTCCGACTCGCGCTGTTGAACATCACCGGAACGACCGACGAACACGCGAAGCGACACGCCGAAGCCGAACTCGAAGACTACCTCGACGACCCCGGCCCGATTCAGGCGCTCGCGAACGCGACCACCCTCGACGAGGCCCAGCGGCATCTCGACGCCGCGCTCGTCGACCTCGAAGAGGAGGCGACGCGAATCGACGAGGACGACCCGCAATCGGGCTACCTTCGGGGACGGCTCGTCGCCGTCCGCGACGCCGAGCGGTCGCTTCGCCGCATCCGCGAGGGAGCCGATACGTTCCTCGACGACCTCGGAGAGACGCACCACACGCTCCACGACGCCTTCCCCGTCGAGGACTGAGTCCCGATGGCACCGTCCCCACTCACGGCCCGCCGCGACCTCGGGGAAGTCGAGCCCGCGAGCAGTCGCCACAACTGGGCGCGCTCCGCGGTCGAAGCGACCGCCGACGCCGTCTTCGTCGGGACCGCGGACGGCCGCGTCGTCGCGCTGGAGACTGCTACCGACGCGACCAGTGCCTCCGACGCCGCGCCCGACGCCGGCGAGCGCTGGCGGGCGCGCGGTGAGCACTCCGTCGTGTCGATGGCCGCGACAGACGACGCCCTCGTCGTCGGCGAGCGCGGCGGCGACGGGCTGGTTCGCGTCCTCGACGCCGAAACGGGCGTCGCCCGCTGGACGTACGCGACGGCCGACGACGTGGGCACGGCGACGAAGGACTCGCTGTTCTTCCGGCCGTACGTCGTCGACCTCGCGGTGACGGGCGACAGGGTCGTCGTCGCCGCCCGGCGCTACGAGCGGGACGGCGAGGACAGGGCCTGGCGGAGCGTCGTCCTCGGGTTCGACCGAGACGGACGGCTCGCGTGGCGCAGACACGTCCACGCGTCGCCCATCGCGGTCGCCGCCGAGGGGGACCGCGTCGCCGTCGCGTACAACCGCTGTCCGAACCCCGAACAGGACGGTCTCGTTCTCCTCGACGCACACTCCGGGGCGCGGGTCGCGTCGTGGGACCCCGACACCGACGGGGACCGACGCGCCGGCGACGTGGCCTTCGCGGGCGACGCCGTCGCCGTCGCCAGCCACGGCGACAAACGCGGCTACCTCATCGATTTCGACGGGCAGACGCGGTGGCGACTCGACCTCGCGACCGAGCGCCGCGTCGGCGACGAGACCGTCTACGCCTACCCGAACCACGTCTGCGTCGCCGACGGAACCGCCGTCTTCGTCACGGGGAACACGTTCGCCGAGTCGACCCGCGACCCGGACGCGCGACACCCCGACGAACACACCGCGGTCGGCGTCTCGGTCGACGAGGGCGAGCGCCTGTGGACCCGCGACACCGGCGGGTTCGCACGGGCGGCCGTCGCCACCGACTCGCGGCGTTCGTGCCGTCCGCCCAGCACTTCCGGGAGCGAGAGGCCGAGCGCCACGGCGTCCACGTTTTCGCCCCCGACGCGGGGCACGTCGAAACGGAGGGACTCCCCGGTATCCCGACCGCCGTCGCCGCGGGCGGGGGCGTCCTCGCGGTGGTCGAAGAGCCGGTCGAGTACCACGACGAGGGCGTCACTCGCGGGGCGTACCGACTCCGCACGCGACCGATTCGATAGGAGCACACCATGCCAAAAGAGACGACCGAGTCCCGGCTACTGACCGTCTGCCGAGCGCGCGGCCTCGGCGACCCGCTCGGCCGACAGGTCGGACAGGGGAATGCGCCGCGCGCCCGTCTCGGAGACGAGGATGTCGGTCACGCCGATACCGTCGTCGCCGGCGTCGACGACGACGACCGAGGCGTCGGCGGTGGCGAGGTGCCGCGCCGCCGACCGGGTCTGTCCGGTGGGACTGCCGTCCGCGACGTTGGCCCGGCCGTCGGTGACGACGACGACGAGCGCGGCGTCGGCGTCCGAGCGGTCGATGACCCGGCGCGCGGCGTCCAGCCCGGACGGAAGCGGCGTCCTGTCGCCCGTCGGGAGCTCCTTCAGGTGCCGCGCCGCCAGCGTGACGCTGTCGGTCGGCGGGAGCAACACCTCGGCGTCGTCGCCGGCGACGGCGACGAACGCGACCTCGTCGCGCTGTTCGTAGGCGTCTTCGAGGAGCGACAGCACGGTGCCTTTCGCCCGCCGCATCGCGGCGCGCATCGACGCGCTCGCGTCCACGACGAACACGACGAGCGTCTCGGCCGACCCGCGGGCGACCGCGGTTCTGAGGTCCGACCGGGTGACGCGGGAGCGCCCGGCCGAGGCCGCGGCCCGGACCGAGGCGGGAACGTCGATGTCGTCGGTCTCGGTCGCCGGTTCGGTCCGCACCCGCGAGCCTCGGCCCTGCCGCGACTCCCGAACTGCGGCGCGGCTCCCGTCACCGGGCGTCTCCGCGTCGAGGGTCGCCTCTTCGACCGGCGGGCGCTCGGAGTCGCCGATGGCGGCCCGGCTCTGCCCGGGGAGAAGCGGCGTTGCTTCGTCGGGGTCGTCGTCTTCGGGGGCGCTCTCGTCGGCTCCGCCGACCGCTCCACCTCGGTCGTCGCAGCCGGCATCGTCCCCGTCATCGTCGTCCCCGGCATCGGAATCAGAAGAATCTCCCGCGGCGTCGGAACCGGCTTCCTCGCCACCGTCGTCGTTGCGGCCGTCGCCTCCACCGTCGTCGTCTCTATCGCCACCATCGCCGTCGTCTCCCCCGTCACTATCGCCGTCGCCACCGGCACCTTCGCTCCCGTCACCGCTACCATCCTCCTCGCCGTCACCGTCGTCCCGGTCGTCTTCCCCGTCGAAGTGGTCGTCGAGCACGTCGTCGACGTTCGGGTCGTCGTCGAACGGGCGGCTCCGAAGTCGGTGCGGGAGCGCGAGCGCGGCCGCCTCGCGCACGTCGCTTTCGAGCACCTTCGTCCGGCCGTCGAGCGCCGCGAGGGTGCGGGCCGCGCGGGCGATGGCGATGTCGGCGCGGTGGCCCTCGACGCCGGCGTCGACGCAGAGTTCGGCGATATCGCGCTTGAACTCGGCCGGGAGCGCGACCGAGTCGAGGCGGTCCGTCGCCTCGCGGAGCGCGGTTGCGAGCGCCGCCGTCCCCTCGCGGTGGGCGTCGGCGACCGTCTCCGGGTCGTCGCCGTCCGCCAGCGCCCGGTCGATAATCTCCACGCGGTCGTCGATGTCGCGGCTGCCGACGACGGTCGCCTGGAGAGCGAAGCGGTCCCGGAGCTGGGGGCGGAGGTCGCCCTCCTCGGGGTTCATTGTCCCGACGAGGGTGAACTCGGCGGGGTGTTCGACGCTCACGCCGTCGCGCTCGACGCGGTTGACGCCGCTCGCGGCCGCGTCCAAAAGCAGGTCGACGAGGTGGTCGTCGAGGAGGTTCACCTCGTCCACGTAGAGGATGCCGCGGTTCGCGCGGGCCAAGAGCCCGGGGTCGAACGACGCCTCCCCGTCGAGCGCGTCGGCGACCGAGAGCGTGCCCGCGACCTGGTCGCGGGTCGCGCCGAGCGGGAGCGTCACGAGCGGGACCGACCGGCGCTCGACCGCGGGGTCGTCGCGGGCGCGACACGAGTCGCACTGGCGGGCCGGATCGTCCGGGTCCGGCGGACAGCCGTACGGACAGCCAGCGACGACTTCCTGTTCGGACAGGAGGTCGGAAAGCGCGCGGACCGCGGTCGACTTCGCGGTTCCCTTCTCGCCGCGAACGAGGAGTCCGTCGAGGTCGTCGTTGGCTCCGACGGCCAGCAACGCTCGTTTCAGTTCGTCTTGCCCGACGATAGCCGAGAACGGCAGCGTCTGAGTCGTCATCGAATGCGAAATCGTACTTGCAGTAAGACAATAACACTTTATCAATGACACCGACAATCGGACTGTACACAGCGACGGAAAACGAGTTGGGCGCGGTCCAGCGGGCCGCGCGCCGACTCGACGGAATCGACCTCGTCGTCCGCTCCGCGAGCGATTTGGACGACGTGATCGACGCGGACGCCTTCGTCGACGAGTTGGAGTCGGCGACGGCGGCCGTCTTCTGGCTCCACGGGGCCGAAGACAGCATGCCCGGCTACGACCACGCGGTCGAACGGCTCGAAGCGGCCGGCGTGCCGCTCGTCGTCAAGGCCACCGGCGACGCCTTCGCGCGGCGGGACACGACCGTCGCCGACGCGGACCGCCGGCGCGTCTGCGACTACCTCGACCGCGGCGGCGCGGTGAACGTCGAGAACCTCTGTCGGTTCCTCGCCGCCGAGTACGCCGGCGTCGAGACCGAAGTCGACGACCCGGTCGAACTCCCGACAGAGGGCGTCTACCACCCGGACTACCCCGGCGTCGAGTACGACGAACTGCTCGACACTCACGATCCCGACAAGCCGACCATCGGCGTCTGGTTCTACGAGTCCCACTGGACGCACGCGAACACCCGGTACGTGGACGCGCTCGTGGAGCGACTCGAGTCGCTCGGCGCGAACGTCCTGCCCGCGTTCTGCAACCCCGCGACCGACGAGGAGGGACAGGAGAACGCCGAGTGGGTCGCGCGAAACTGGTTTTCGGACGACGACGGCCCCGTCGTGGACGCGGTCGTCAGCTCCTTCATGTTCTCGCTGTCGATGAGCGAGCGCGGCCGCGACGCCGACGACGAGGGCGCGGACGCCGAGGACGTGTTCCTCACCGAACTCGGCGTTCCCGTCTTACAGGCCGTCACGACCATGCGCTCCCGAAGCCGGTACGAGTCGAGCGACACGGGCGTGATGGGCTTCGAACTCGCGCTGTCGGTCGCGCTCCCCGAGTTCGACGGCAACGTCATCACCCACCCGATAAGCGGGAAAGAGCGGATGGAAGACGAGGCGGGTGTCGGGAGCGCGCCGAAACAGCACTTCCCCATCGAGGACCGGGTCGACCACGTCGCCCGACTCGCGGTCAACTGGGCGCGGCTCCGCCACCTGCCGAACGACGAGAAGCGCGTCGCGGTCGTCCTCCACAACTACCCGCCGAGCGACGACGGCATCGGGACGGCCTTCGGGATGGACAGCCCCGCGAGCACGGTCAACCTCCTGTCCGAACTCCGGGGTCGGGGCTACGCCGTCGGCGACCTCCCCGCGGACGGGCAGGCGCTCATCGACGACCTCACCTCGCAGTTGACTCTCGACGACCGCTGGGTCGCGCCCGAGGACGTGCGTGACCTGAGCGTCGACGTGGTCTCACCCGACCAGTACGCCGACTGGTTCGCCGACACCGACGAGCGATTCCGAGACAACGTCGTCGACGAGTGGGGCGACCCGCCCGAGCGACCCTTTGCGATTCCGGGCGTCGAGTTCGAGAACGTCCTCGTGACCGTCCAGCCCCCGCGCGGCTTCGGGATGGACCCCTCGAAAGTGTACCACGACTCGGACCTCCAGCCCCCGCACGACTACGTGGCGTTCTACGCGTGGCTCCGCGAGGCGTTCGAGGCCGACGCCGTGGTCCACCTCGGCACCCACGGCAGCCTCGAATGGCTCCCCGGCAAGACCGTCGGCCTGAACGGCGAGAGCGCCCCGGACCAACTGGTCTCGGCCCTCCCGAACGTCTACCCGTACATCATCAACAACCCCGGGGAGGGGACGCAGGCCAAGCGCCGGTCCTACGCGGCCATCGTGGACTACCTCACGCCGGTCATGCGCACCGCGGGGACCTACGACGACCTCGCGGACCTCGAAGAACTCGCCCGCGAGTACCGCGAGGCCGGCATGGATGAAGCCCGACCGGAGCGCGGCGACCAACTCCGCGAACTCCTCCTCGACGCGGTCGACGACCTCGACCTCGCGGTCGAACTCGGGTTCGAAGACGCCGACGCGGTCGGTGACGCAATCGGCGACGCGGATGCCGAAGTCAGTTCCGAGCAGGTGGACTTCGACGACCTCGTCGAGCGCGTCCACGAGTACCTGACCGACGTGAAGACGACGCAGATTCGGATGGGTCTCCACACGATGGGCGAACCGCCCGAGCGCGACCGACTCGTGGAGTACCTCGTCGCGCTCACCCGCCTCCCGAACGCCGACACGCCGAGCCTCCGCGAGAGCGTCGCGGGCGTCATGGGCGTCGACTACGACCGGATGCGAGACGAGCCGGGGACGTACGACGACGACCTCGGGATGTACCTCTCGGAGGCCGCAGACCGCGTCTACGACCAGTGCGTCGAACTGGTGTCGGCCCTTGCCGAACGCGACTTCGACGTGCCCGAGTCGGAGGCCGACGCCGACCCCGACGACGAGGTGAACATGAACCTGCTCGTCGTCGATATCGACCGACTCGGCGACGCGCGGGCGAAACGCGGCGCGCACGACGACCTCCGCGAGGTGCTGGCGTTCGTCTGCGACGAGGCGGCCCCGCGAATCGCGGCCGCTGAAGACGAGATTCCGCAGACTGCGGACGCCCTCGACGGCGAGTACGTCCGCCCCGGCGGCTCCGGCGCGCCGACCCGCGGCGGGGTGGACCTGCTTCCGACCGGGCGGAACTTCTACACGCTCGACCCGCGGAAAGTCCCGGCCAAGCCGGCGTGGAGCGTCGGCGAGCGCGTCGCCGAGGGCGTTCTGGACCGCCACTACGACGACCACGGCGAGTACCCCGAGGAGTTCGGGGTCGTCGCGTGGGGGACGCCGACGGTCCGGACCCGGGGCGAGACCATCGCGCAGGTGCTCGCGTTCATGGGCGTCGAACCGGTGTGGACCGACGCGGGCCGCGTCGACGACGTGGAGCCGATTCCGCTGGACGAACTCGACCGCCCGCGAATCGACGTGACCACCCGCGTCTCGGGGCTGTTCCGCGACGCGTTCCCGCAGGCCGCGAGCGTCGTCAACGACGCCGTCGACGCGGTGGTCGAACTCGACGAGCCCCACGAGATGAACTACGTGAAAAAGCACGTCGAGGAGGACGCCGCCGAGTTCGAATCGGAGGGCGTCGACGCCGACGAGGCCGAGACACTGGCCAAACACCGCGTGTTCACGACGACGCCCGGCGGCTACGGCGCGGGGACGAACAAGGCCGTCGACGAGGGCGAGTGGGACGACCGGAGCGACCTCGCGGACGTGTTCGTCCAGTGGGGCGGCTACGCCCTCGGGAGTCGCGGCAGCGTGACCGAGGCCCACGACGCCTTCGAGCGACGCCTGAGCGGGGTCGAAGCCACGGTGAAAATCGAGGACACCGCAGAGCAGGACGAGTTCGACTCCTCCGACTGGTACGCCTTCCACGGCGGGTTCGTCTCCGCCGTCGGCGAGATTTCCGAGAGCGACCCGGCCTCGTACGTCGGCGACTCCAGCGACCCCGACAACGTCAGCGTCTACACGAACGAGGAGAAGGTCCGCAAGGCGATGCGGGCGCGCGTCCTCAACCCCGACTGGCTCGACAGCATGGAGGAACACGGCTACAAGGGCGCGGGCGACCTCTCGACCACGGTCGACGTCGCGCTCGGCTGGGACGCGACGACGGGTGTCGTCAGCGACACCCTCTGGGAGAGCCTCGCCGACGCCTACGCCTTCGACGAGGACCGACGGGAGTGGCTGCGCGACGTGAACCCGTGGGCGCTCGAAAGCATCACCGCGACGTTCCTCGAAGCCATCGACCGCGACCTGTGGGACGCCGACGACGGCGTGAGAGAGCGGTTACAGGACATCAACCTCTCCGTGGAGGGCGACCTCGAAGCGAGCACGACGAACGCCATGACGCAGACCCAATCCGATGACTGAACGAGACGCCTACGCCGACCTCGGCGCGACGACGCAAGAAGCGATGGACATCGCGGAGACGAGCATGGACATCGTCCGGACGTTCGTCCCCGACGAGACGCTGACCGACCGACTGCGACAGAAGGCGGTCCACTCGACCGGCGACATCGAGTTCCAGCACCTCATCCGGTGCCAGAACGACCCGGTCGTCGCGGGCGCGAGAGCCGTCCTCGACGAGCGACCCATCGTGACCGACATCACGATGGCGAAAGCTGGCGTCACGGGCCGCGGCCACGACTGCCCGGTGCGGAAGGCAATCGGCAACGGAGCCGAACTCGCCGCCGAGACGGGCATGACCCGGACCGCGGCCGCGGTGCTCGAACTCGACAAGCGGGGCGTCTACGACGGCGCAATCGCGGTCGTCGGCAACGCGCCGACCGCCGCGTTGGCGCTGTGCGACTGCATCGAAAACGGGACCCGACCGGCGGCCGTCGTCGCGACGCCCGTCGGGTTCGTGAAGGCCGAAGAGAGCCGAAAACGCGTCCGCGAAATCGCCGACGAGTACGACGTGCCCGCGGTGACGAACGTCGGGAAACGCGGCGGGAGCGGCCTCGCGGCCGCGCTCACGAACGAGCTGATTCACGTCGCGAGCGACGTTCGAAACGGCGACGTGGACCTCGCAAACCATGAGTGAGGACGACCCGTACGACCTCGATTCCGGGCCGGACCCGGCGGCGTTCGCGGCCGCCGCGCCCGAACCGAGCATCGACGGAATCGACGGGAGCGGCGAGGACGCCGAGGGCTCCGCGGTCGCCGACGCGCCGGTCTACGCGGTCGGAATCGGCCCCGGCAACCCGGAGTATATGACGCCTCGCGGGCGGCGAGCGATTCGGGAGGCAGACGTGGTCGTCGGTTTCGAGACGGTCGTCGACTTCGTTGCCGACGAGACCGACGCCGACCTGCTCACCTGCGGCTACGCCGACGAAGCAGAGGCGCTGTCCGAGTTCGGGAGGCGCGTCGCGGCCGGCGAGCGCGGGACGGCGGTCCTCATGGGCGACCCGAACCACTCGGGCTACCAGTTCCTCGGGAAAGTCCAGCGGGCCGTCGAGCGACCGGTGCGGGTGATTCCGGGTATCTCGTCGCTCCAGATAGCCGCGAGTCGCGCCCGGACGCCGATGGAGGACACGCGGTTCGTCACGCTCCACAAGAGCGGGTCGCTCGACGCCGACCTCGACCGACTGGCCGGGGCGGTCGGCGAGCGCCACCTGCTCGTCCTGCCGCGGCCGTTCGACTGGATGCCGGGCGACATCGCGGAGTTCCTCGTCGATTCGGGCGCGGACGAATCGCTGGACGCGCTCGTGCTCGAACGGCTGACCCACGACGACGAGCGAATCACCCGAACCACGCTCGGCGACCTCCGCGAGTCGGCCGGCGGGAGCGGTCCCGACTCGACGCCGTACTCGGATCTCTCGGTCCTCGCCGTCAGAGCGCCCGTCGACGCGACAGACTGAGCCGCCCCACACGGCGGTAGTTAGGCTCGCCTAAATTTCGAAGACGTTTTAACCATTTAGGGAAGCCTAAAACACATGGCAAACGACGGACACAGCGGTCGAGAATCGACGCGGCGCGAGTATCTGCAGTACGGCGGGGCGGTCGTTGCGGGTGGTCTGCTCGCCGGCTGTACCGGTGGCGGCGGGTCGGAGACGACCGAATCCGAAACCGAGACGACCACGGCGGCGACGACCGAATCGACAACCGAGGCCGAGACTGAGACGACGACCGAGACATCCGAGTCCTACTCGGTATCGATAGAGCCGATGGGGGAGGTCACGTTCGACTCGGTCCCGGAGACGTGGGTCGCGAACAACGGCAGTTGGGCCGACATGGGCGTCGCGCTCGGCCTCGACGCGCCGATGGGGGTCTGGCTCACCGGCCGGTACCACACGCAGTACTACGACGAGATTCCGGGCGTGAGCGTGGACAAATCGTCGATTCGACAGCTCTGGGGCGACAGCGGCGTCGGCAAAGAGCAGTTCTACGACATGGACGCGGACGTGCACATCGCCGACCCGAACTTCCTCAAGAACCGCGGTCAGTGGAGCGACGCCGACGTCGAGGAGATCAGCACGCAGGTCGGTCCGTTCTTCGGCAACAGCATCTTCTCGCGCGGCTACGCGTGGCACGATGACTACCGTTACTACGACCTCTACGAGGCGTTCGAGAAGCTCTCGCAGGTGTTCCAGCGCGAGGACCGCTTCGAGGCGTTCGAACAGGTCCACGACGAGTTCCAGGCGAACCTCGCGTCGGTCGTCCCCGGGCAGGGGGAGCGGCCCTCGGCCGCCGTCGTCTGGGGCGGCGGCGACGAACCCGAGGAGTTCTACCCCTACATCATCGACGAGGGAACGAGCTTCAAGCACCTCAACGACCTGAAAGTCAACGACGCGCTCGCGGCGACCGACGTGAAGGACTTCTTCAGCAACCGCGGCGCGGTCGACTTCGAGACGCTCTTGGACGTCGACCCCGAGATAATCCTCCTGCGCGGACAGGAGGCCAAGGACCGCGAGGAGTTCCAGAACACGGTCATCTCGTTCATGGAGAACCACGAGGTCGCGAGCGAGCTCACCGCCGTCAAGAACGACGACGTCTACCGCGCCGGCGGACTCTACCAGGGCCCCATCACGAACCTCGTCGTCACGGACCGCCTCGCGCAGACGCTGTACGACGCCGACGAGCGCCTGTTCGACGCCCAGCGCGTCAGCGACATCGTCAACGGCGACCTGTAGTCGGTCCCGCTTCGCGGCCCCGCTTTTCCCGTTTCGCTCCGCCGTCGAGCGGCGCGTTCCGCCAGAATTCTTATATGTTTTTAGGCCAGCCTAAAACACATGGCGACCAGCCGAGATATCGGGCGGACACCGGCGGCCGACGCGGCCCCGGACGACCGCGCCGCGTCAGCGACATTGCACAGTTTCCTCAACTGCTACCTCCACGAAATCGGCGGTCACGAGGTCGTCGACGCGGCCGAAGCGCCGCTCGAGGCCGACTGTAAACGTGGAGTTCGACTCCCGCTTCCGGAGCAGAAAATCGAGGTTTTCGTGCCGCTTTCGTACTATTCCGACGGGGGCCGACACCTGTTCGGCGGGCCCGGCGTCTCCGTCCTCCCGGACGGCCGGGTCATCGACCTCGACTACCTCCGGCTTGCGCGATTGCTCCTCGAAGAGCTGTCGCTCGCCCGCGACGCGCCGGGTGCGGTGGACGAACTGCTCCTCCGGGTCGTCGAGAGCTGTCGGAACACCGCCCGGGCGGTCGAGGCCCGCCGCGGCGACGAAGCGCGACTCTACGGCTTCGAGACGACGTTCCGCGACGCCGAGCAGTCGCTCGTCTTCGGCCACCACCGACACCCGACGCCCAAGAGCAGGCAGGGCATCGCGCCGCACGACGAACCGCGGTTCGCGCCGGAGCTACGCGGGTCGTTCCGGCTCCACTACTTCCGGGTCGCGTCCGACCTCCTCGACCACGACTCGACGCTCGACCGGAGCGCCCCGGCGTGGATAGCCGACGCGCTCCGAGCGGACGAGGCGGTGCCCGAGTCGTTCGCCGCCGAACACCTCGACGGCGACACCGACGACGGACTCGTCCCGGTCCACCCGTGGCAGGCCGACTACCTCCTCGCACAGCCGGCGGTTCGAGCGCGCCTCGGCGACGGCATCGAGTCGCTCGGCGAGGTCGGCAGAGAGTTCTACCCGACCACCTCGGTTCGGACGCTGTACTCGCCGGACGCGCCGTTCATGGTCAAAGGCTCGCTGAACGTCAAAATCACCAACTCCGCGCGGGTCAACAAGCGGCACGAACTGGTCCGCGGCGTCGCCGTCAGCGAGCTGCTCGACGCCGGCCTCCGCGACGTTATCGACGCCGAGTTCCCCGAGTTCGGTCTCGTCGACGACCCGGCCTACGTCACCGTCGACCTCGGCGACGGCGAGTCCGGCTTCGAGACCGTCCTCCGCGAGAACCCCTTCCGCGGCGACGCGGCGACGAACGCGACGCCCGTGGTCGCGCTCTGTCAGAATCCCATCGGCGAGCATCGCTCCCGGCTCGGGACCATCGTCGGGACGCTCGCGGAACGCGAGGGCCGCCCATCTGGCGCGGTCGCCGAGTCGTGGTTTCGGCGGTACCTCTCGGTCGGGCTCCGGCCGGTGCTGTGGCTCTACCTCCGGTACGGCTTCGGCGTCGAGGCCCACCAGCAGAACAGCGTCGTCCTGTTGGAAGACGGCTATCCGACCGCGTTCCGCTACCGCGACAATCAGGGCTACTACTTCCCCGAGTCGCGGTACGACCGACTCGACGACTTCCTCCCCGGCGTCGGCGAGCGCACGGACACCGTCTGCGGCGACGACATCGCGGACCAGCGCATGATATACTGGACGGTTCTCAACAACGCGCTCGGCGTCGTCAGCGCGCTCGGGCGGAGCGGGCTGGTCGAGGAGCGGCGACTGCTCGCGGCGCTCCGCGAGGAACTCGAATCGCTCCGCGGGGTCGACGCGCCGGGGTCGTCGCTCCTCGACCGGTTGCTCGCCGAGCCGACGCTGACCCGCCAGTCGAACCTCCTGACGCGGTTCCACGACATCGACGAACTGGACGACTCGCTCGACGACGCGCCGCTTTTCGTCGAGGTCGACAACCCGCTGGTGACGGCGTTCGACGGGGTGCGGTGAGCTAACGCGGCGGCGACGCGAGCGGCCGACTCGACCCGGCGCGGCCGGCGTGCGGACAGAGAAAACCGTCGAACGCGGCGGGCGGCGGGTCGTCGCGGACGCTCCGCGGCGATCGAGTAGCGGCCGCGCTGTCCCGATATTATTCAAATTCAATATGCCTGCAGTAAACTTTTTGTATTTTTAGGTTAGCCTAAAGCTGTATGCTCGGCAGCGACAGACCGACGACGAACCGACGGAGGAAAGGGCGATGACCGACCCGACGGCCGGCAACGAGGCGTTACTCGAACAGCAGGCCGCCCGCGAGTCGAGCGCGCGGACCTACCCCCGGCACCTCCCGCACGCGATACGGGAGGCCTCGGGCGTCACCGTCACCGACATGGACGGCGAGGAGTACTACGACTGCCTCGCGGGGGCCGGCACGCTCGCCCTCGGGCACAACCACCCGAGGGTGGTCGAGTCGATGGAGCGCGTCCTCGCGGAGGACCGCCCGCTCCACACCCTCGACATCACGACGCCCGTCAAGGAGCGGTTCGTCGACACGCTGTTCGACAGCCTCCCCGACGAGTTCGGCGACAACGCGCGGGTGCAGTTCTGTAGCCCCGCCGGGACCGACGCCGTCGAGGCCGCGCTCAAGCTCGTCAAGACCGCGACGGGCAACCGGAGCGTCCTCGGGTTTCAGGGCGGCTACCACGGCATGACCAACGGCGCGCTGAGCCTGATGGGCGACACGGACCCGAAGGAGGACGTGCCGGGACTGATGCCCGACGTACACCACCTGCCGTATCCGTACGAGTATCGGTGTCCGTTCGGCGTCGGCGGCGAGGAGTGTCACGAACTCGCCGCCCGGTACGTCGAACGCACCCTCGACGACCCCGAAAGCGGCATCACTGACCCCGCCGGGATGGTGGTCGAACTCGTGCAGGGCGAGGGCGGCGCGATTCCCGCGCCCGACGACTGGACCCGAGAGATGCGGCGGATGACCCGCGAGCGCGACATCCCGCTCGTCGTGGACGAGATTCAGACCGGCCTCGGCCGGACCGGCGAGCTGTACGCCTTCGAGCACGCCGACATCGTCCCCGACGCGGTCACGCTCTCGAAGGCGATCGGCGGGTCGCTCCCGCTTTCGGTCGTCGTCTACGACGAGTCGCTCGACGTCTGGGAACCGGGCGCGCACGCCGGGACCTTCCGGGGGAACCAACTCGCGATGGCCGCCGGCATCGCCACCATCGAACACGTGCTCGAACACGACCTCGACGACCACGCCGCGCGCATGGGCGACCGACTCCGCGGCCACCTCGACGCGACGAAGCGCGCCCACGACGCCGTCGGCGACGTGCGCGGTCGCGGACTGATGCTCGGCGTGGAACTCGTCGACCCCGCGGGAGCGCCCGACGCCTGCGGGCGCTTCCCGGCGCATCCGGACCTCGCCGACGCCGTCCGCGCGGCGTGTTTCGACCGCGGACTCATCGTCGAACTCGGCGGCCGCCACGGGAGCGTCGTCCGGTTCCTCCCGCCGCTCGTCGTCACCCCGAACGACGTGGACGCCATCGGGAGCATCTTCGCGGACGCCGTCGAGGCCGCAATCGAGGCGGTCGACGCCGACGGCCGCCGGGAGGTCGCCGCATGAACGACGTCGGCGGCGTCGACGGCGTCGGCGAGCGGCGCGACCCGCGGCCGGACGCCGCGAAGTGGTTCCTGAGCGGCGGCGACGACGACCGAGCGCGCTACCGAGACGCGATTGGCCGGGCGTGCGACCTCGTCCTCGACGAGTTCGCCGACGAGGCGACGCCGTACTCGGGGGCGACGCCCGAGGAGCTCGACGACGTGCTCGCCCGATTCGAGATGTTGCCCCACGAGGGTGACGGCGTGGCCGCGGCGCTCGACCGTACCGAGCCGGTTCTGCGAAACTCCGTCGGCGTCTCAGACCCGGCCTGCGTCGCGCACCTCCAGTGTCCGCCGACGATTCCGGCGCTCGCGGCCGAGGTGCTCCTGACCGCGACGAACCAGTCGATGGACTCGTGGGACCAGAGCCCCGCCGCGACGCAGCTCGAACGGCGGTTCGTCGACGAGCTGTGCGAGCTGTTCGGCTACGAAAACGGCGACGGCGTGTTCACAAGCGGCGGCACGCAGTCGAACTTCGTCGGCCTGCTCCTCGCGCGCAACAGGGTCGTACTGGAGGAGTTCGGCGTCGACGTCCAGCGCGAGGGGCTGCCGCCGGAGGCGCGGGACCTGCGAATCCTCTGTTCGGCCGACGCCCACTTCACCGCCACGCAGGCCGCCTCGCACCTCGGCCTCGGCGAGAACGCCGTCGTCACCGTCCCGACCGACGACGACCGCCGCCTGTCGATGGAGGCGTTCGACCAGGCGGTCGCGGACCTCCGCGAGCGCGGAAAGCGCCCGTTCGCAATCGTCGCGACCGCCGGGACGACGGACTTCGGCAGCATCGACCCGCTGGGGCCGCTGGCCGACCGCGCGGCCGAACTCGACTGCTGGTACCACGTCGACGCCGCGTGGGGCGGCGCGCTCGCGCTGAGCGACGACCACGCCGACAAACTCGCGGGCGTCGAGGCCGCGGACTCCGTCGCGGTCGACTTCCACAAGCTGTTCTACCAGCCGATTAGCTGCGGCGCGGTCCTCGTGCGCGACGAGTCGGCGTACGACCTCATCGACCGCAACGCGGCCTACCTGAACCCGGAGCGCGACGACGAAGCGGGCGTGCCGAATCTCGTCTCGAAGTCCGTCCAGACGACCCGGCGGTTCGACGCGCTCAAACCCTTCGTCACGATGCAGGCGCTCGGCCGCGAGGGACTGGCGTCGATGGTCGAGTACACCATCGACCTCGCCGACGACGCCGCGAGGCTCGTCGAGGCCGACCCCGACCTCCGCCTCGTCCACGACTCCGAGCTGAACGTCGTCGTCTTCCGGTACGTCCCCGGCGACGGACGGGACGGTGACCCCGACAGACGCGGCGCCGACGAGGTGAACGAAGCTATCCGCGACTCCCTCCTCGACGACGGCGAGGCCGTGGTGGCCCGGACCACCGTCGACGGCGAGACGTGCCTGAAGCTGACGCTCCTGAACCCCCGAACGACGCGCGAGGACCTCCGAGAACTCCTGCGCGAGGTTTCGACCCGCGGCACCGCACTCGAAACGACGACCGACGACCGACACGCATGAATCCGAACGACACGGCCGAGTCAGCGACGATGCACAGCTTCCTGAACTGCTACCTCCGGGAGACGGGGGACTACACCGTCGTCCCCGCCGGGGACGCACCGGTCGAGACGGACGCCGACGAAGTCGTCCACGCGCCGCTGTTCCACCAGGGCGTCGACCTCTACGTCCCGCTTTCGTACCGGTCGCCGACGGACCGCCACCTGTTCGACCTCCCCGGCGTCTACCGGCTTCCGCGGGGCGAAACGCTCCCGCTCGAGTACACGATGCTCGTGACGCTCGTCACGACCGAACTCAGACTCGACCGCGACGACACCGGCGCGGCCGACGAACTCCTCCTGCGAGTCGTCAAGAGCTGTCAGAATATCGAACAGTTCGTCGAGGCCCGCGAAGGCGACGAGGAGCGACTCTACGGCTTCGACACCACCTTCCGCGACGCCGAGCAGTCGCTCGTCTTCGGCCACCCGCTACACCCGACGCCGAAGAGCAGACAGGGCATCCCCGACCACGAGTCGCGGACCTACGCGCCCGAACTCCGCGGGTCGTTCCCGCTGGCGTACTTCAGCGCCGACCCCTCGCTCGTCTCGCAGGACTCCGCGCGCGACGACTCGGCGGCCGAGTGGGTCGCGTCGGCGCTCCGAGCGGACGAGTCGGTCCCCGAGTCGTTCGTCGCCGAACGCGTCGACGCCGACGAGGTGCTGGTTCCCGTCCACCCGTGGCAGGCCGACTACCTCCGCGCGCAACCCGAAGTGCAGGCGCACCTCGGCGACGGCCTCGAATACGTCGGCCAAGTCGGCAGGGAGTTCTATCCGACCTCCTCGGTTCGGACGCTGTACTCGCCGGACGCGCCGTTCATGGTCAAAGGCTCGCTGAACGTCAAAATCACCAACTCCGAGCGGACGAACAAACTCCCAGAACTGGAGCGCGGCGTCGCCGTCACCGAACTGCTGGACACCGAACTCGGCGACGACCTCGAAGAGCGGTTCCCGGCGTTCGACGTCGTCCGCGACCCGGCGTACCTGACGGTCGACCTCGGCGACGGCGAGTCCGGCTTCGAGACCGTCCTCCGCGAGAACCCCTTCCGCGGCAACGCGGCGGCGAACGCGACGCCCGTGGTCGGCCTCTGTCAGGACCACCTCGGCGACGGGTCGTCGCGGCTGGCGACGCTCGTCGAGGGAATCGCCGAGCACGAGGGCAGACCGACCGGTGCGGTGGCTGAAGACTGGTTCCGCCAGTACCTCGAACTGTCGGTTCGGCCGGTGTTGTGGCTCTATCTCGAACGCGGACTGGGCGTCGAAGCCCACCAGCAGAACAGCGTCCTGACGCTCGACGGCGGCTATCCCGAGACGTTCCGCTACCGCGACAATCAGGGCTACTACCTCCCCGAATCTATGTACGAGGAGGTGGACGCGCTCCTGCCCGGCATCGGCGAGCGCGCCGACACCGTCTGCCCGGACGCCGTCGCCGACGAGCGCATCCGCTACTACGTCATCATCAACAACGCCCTCGGCCTCGTCAACGCCTTCGGCACGGCCGGACTGGTCGACGAACGGCGCCTCCTGGGCGTCCTCCGCGAGGAACTCGAATCGCTCCGCCGGTACGACCGGCCGTCGTCGTCGCTGCTCGACGACCTCCTCACCAGGGAGACGATTCCCTGCAAGGCGAACCTGCTCACGCGGTTCCACGACATGGACGAACTGGAGGGCTCGCTGGCGAATCAGTCGGTGTACGCCGACATCGACAACCCGCTGGTCACGGAACTGGAGGTGCCGACGCCATGAGCGGGTCGAACGCGGGTGCTGCGGCCGCGGCGACGCGAACGAACGGAGGGCGCGAGTACGCGTATCGGGCTCGAAACGAGCGCATCGACCGGACCGTCGCGTTCGCCGAGGTCGACCCGACCCTCGATTTCGACCGGCTTCGCGCGTGGTTCGGCTCCGACCACGTCAAGCCGTACTGGCAACTCGACCTGCCGGAGGCGGCGTTTCGGGCGAAGCTCGACGCGAAGCTCGGCGACGACCACCTCACGCCCTACGTCGGCCTGTTGGACCACACGCCGATGAGCTACTGGGAGACGTACCGCGCGGCCGACGACGCGGTCGGCGAGCGCTACGACGCGGAGCCCGAAGACCGCGGCGTCCACCTGCTCATCGGGCCGCCGGAGTACCTCGGACACGGCTACGCAGTTCCCCTCCTGCGGGCGATTACCGCGTTTCAGTTCCGCGCGACCGACGCGGGTCGCGTCGTCAGCGAACCGGACGTTCGCAACGAAATCGCCATCCGCGTCTTCGAGCGGTGCGGCTACGAGCCGCAGGGGCGCATCGACCTCCCCGACAAGGAGGCGCTGTTGATGCACTGCGAGCGCGAGCGGTTCTTCGACGCGGTTGCGGAACCCGCGGACGTGGACGTGAACGGCGGTTCCGACGCCGACACCGCGGCCGACGCGGAGTCGGAGGTGGGGCGATGAGCGAGACACCCGTCCACGACGTGGTCGGCGTCGGCCTCGGGCCGTTCAACCTCGGGCTGGCCGCCATGCTCGACGGCGCGCCCGACGACGTGGACGCGGTATTCCTCGAACAGGACGCCGAGTTCGCGTGGCACGAGGGGATGCTCATCGAGGGGACGACTCTCGAAGTGCCGTTCCTCGCGGACCTCGTGACGCTGGCCGACCCGACGAACCCCCACAGCTACCTCAACTACCTGCGGGAGACGGGCCGCATCTACGAGTTCTACTTCTACGAGACGTTCCAGATTCCCCGGCGGGAGTACGACGACTACCTGCGCTGGGTCAGCCGGCGACTCGACGCCTGCCGGTTCGAACGCCGCGTGACGGACGTCGAGTGGGTCGAAGACGGCTACTTCGAGGTGACCGCCCGCCACCCCGAAAGCGGTGAGGAGCACCGCTACCGGGCCGAGGACGTGGTGTTCGGTGTCGGAAGCCGGCCGCACGTCCCCGAGAATCTGGGGGGACAGCCCGAGCGCGACGTGTTCCACACCGCGGCGTACCGGAGCCGAAAAGAGCGGTGTCTCGACGCCGACTCGATAACCGTCGTCGGGTCGGGCCAGAGCGCCGCGGAGGTGTTCTTGGACCTCTTGGAGGCGCAGGCCGACGCGGACTACCGACTCGACTGGCTCACGCGCTCGGAGGGGTTCTTCCCGATGGAGTACTCGAAGCTCGGACTCCAGCACTTCACGCCGGAGTACACGTCGTACTTCAACGACCTCCCGCAGGAGACCCGCGACGAGGTGTACCCCGAACAGGACCTGCTGTACAAGGGCATCGACGTGAACACCAGCGCCGAGATATACGACGCGCTCTACCGTCGCTCCATCGGCGACCGCGACCCCGACGTGGGGCTGTTCGCCATGACCTCGGTGGAGGGCATCGAGCGGGTGTCCGGTTCCGACGGACCGCGCTACCGCCTCGACTGCGAGCAGTGGCAGTCCGAGACGCCGTTCGCTCACGAGAGCGAGGTCGTCGTCCTCGGGACTGGCTACCACCGGCCGACGCCGAGTTTCCTCTCGTCGCTCGAATCGCGCATCGAGTGGGACGACGAGGGTCGCTACCGCGTCACCGACGACTACCGACTGCGCCTCGACGACGACGTGACGGGGCGCATCTTCGTCCAGAACGCGGAACGCCACACCCACGGCGTCGGCGCGCCCGACCTCGGCCTCGGCTGTTATCGCAACGCGCACATCGTGAACCGACTCTGCGACCGGACGGTCTACCCCGAAGACGAGGACACCGTGTTTCAGGACTTCGCCGTCGAGCGGTTCCTCGAAACGACCGGCGGCGCGACTGCGGCGGTATCGACGGCGGAGGAAGACGAATGAACGGACCGGAACTGCGGACGAACGGACGGACGGGACGCACAGGACAGATAGACGGACTGGAGACGCTCCGGACCGCGCTCGACGCGGACCGGTGGGCGGACGTGAGCCGCGACCTGCTCACGAAGCTGTTCGAGGAGTTCCTGTACGAGGAGTTGCTCGACCCCGAAGCACGCGGCACCGACGGCGAGTGGACCCGGTACCGGCTGGACTACGACGGCGCGGCATACCGGTTCGCGGCCCAATCGCGGCCGTTCGACAGTTACCGGGTCGACCCCGACAGCATCGAGCGGCGGGACGGAGACGCCGGCGGCGAGACGGAGAGCGGAGACGCCGACGAGAACCCGACCGAAACCGGAGACGGGGAGGGCTGGCGGCCCGCGACCGACCCCGTCCAGTTCCTCCTCGACGCGCGGGAGTCGCTCGGCGTGGCCCCCGAGACGGCGAGTCACCTCGTCCGGGAGTACAACAACACGCTGGTCGCCGACGCCCACATCGACGCCCGCAAGGCCGAGACGGACGAGAGCCTGCTGGACATGCCGTACGCCGCGGTCGAAGGCGAGATGGAGGGCCACCCGTGGTTCACCATCAACAAGGGCCGCATCGGCTTCGGCTACGACGACTACCGGGCGTACGCCCCCGAGCGCAAGACGCCGCAGTCCCTCGTCTGGGTCGCCGCGCGCCGCGACCGCGCCGACTTCCGGAGCGTCGAGGGACTGCGGTACGAGTCGCTGATAGCCCAGCAACTCGGCGAGGCCGCGGCGGAGTTCGACGCGACGCTCCGGGCCGGCGGTCACGACCCCGACGACTACTACTACCTCCCGGTCCACGAGTGGCAGTGGAAAAACACCGTCGCACAGCTGTTCGCCAAGGACGTCGCAGCCGGCGACATCGTCCCGCTGGGGACCGGTCCCGACAGTTACCTCCCGCAGCAGTCGGTGCGGACGCTCACGAACCTCACGGACCCAGAAAAGCCGCACGTCAAGGTCCCGATTCGCGTGCTGAACACCATCGTCTATCGGGGACTGCCCGGCGAGCAGGCGCGCGCCGCGCCCCGGGTCACGGAGTACGTGCAGTCGATTCGCGACGACGACCCGTTCCTCCGCGACGACTGCGAGTTGGTGCTGCCGGGCGAGATTGCGAGTCTCAACTACGACCACCCCGAGTTCTCGCAACTGGACGACGCGCCGTACCAGTACCACGAACTGCTCGGGGCGGTGTGGCGCGAGAGCGTCGAGGCCCTCGTCGACGACGACGAGCAGGTGCTCACGCTCTCGGCGCTCATGCACGAGGACGCCGACGGAACGCCCGTCGTCTCCAAGCTCGCCGAGCGGGCCGGCTGTTCCATCGACGAGTGGCTGGCCGACTGCTTCGACGTGCTGCTGCCGCCGCTGTTGCACTACCTCTACCGCTACGGGATGGTGTTCATGCCCCACGGGACGAACACGATGCTCGTCCTTCGGGACGGCCGGCCGACCCGGCTGGCGGTGAAGGACTACGTGGACGAGATCGCGGTCAGTGAGACGCGACTACCGGAACTCGACAGACTCCCCGACGGCCTGTACGAACACGACGACATCGTCCACCGGAAGTCGCCGGACGGGATGTGTCAGCACATCGTCGGCACGCTGTTCGTCTGCGTCCTGCGCTACGTGGCCGACCTGCTGGAGCGCCGCGAGGGCTACGACGAGACGCGCCTGTGGCGACAGGTCCGCGCGAGCATCGAGCGGTACCACGAGCGGTTCCCGGAACTGGAAGACCGCTTCGAGCTGTTCGACCTGTTCAAACCGGAGTACGACAAGCTCTGTCTGAACCGGAATCGGCTCGTGGAGTACGGCTACGACGACGACCACGCGCCGCCGGCGGTGACGGCCCACGGAACCGTCTCGAACGCGCTTTTCGACCTCGAACCGGCGGCACGGGCGGGAGGCGAGGACGGAGACCGGCGATCGGAGAGCGACGCGAGAGGCGACCGATGAGCGACGAACTGTTCGCGCGCGTCGATTCGAACTACAAGCCGGACCCGTGGGGCGAGTACCGCGCCGCGGCGACGTTCACGTTCGACCTCGACGCCAACGAACTGTGGCGCGCGGCCGCCGCGCTCGACCCGGAGTTCGCCCGGTTGGACTACCGCGGCGACTACGGGCCGGAAGTCGGCGTGCCGCGGCTCGTCGAACTGTTCGAGAAGTACGACGTGAACTGCACGTTCTTCGTCCCCGGCAAGGTCGCGGCGGAGTGGCCCGAGGCGGTGAAGCTCCTCCACGAACACGGCCACGAAATCGCCCACCACGGCTACACGCACGTCTCGCCCCGCGAGATGTCCGCCGAGCGCGAGGCGACCGAGTTCCGACGGACCATCGAGGTGTTCGAAGACCTCACCGGCGAGCCACCGGTCGGCTACCGGACCGTCGGCGGGATGCGCGACCAGACGCTCGACCTCGTCGAGGACGCCGGGATGCTGTACGACGCCTCGTGGCAGGACACGGACATGCCGTACCTCCGCGAGGACCGCGACCTCGTGGAGATTCCCAACGACTACCTGTTGGACGACTTCGTCTACTGGGGGTTCAACATGGGTCCGACGTTCGAGTTTCAGTCGGGTATCTCGCCGCACGATCCCGTCTTCGACACGTGGGAAGCCGAGTTCGACGGCATTCGCGAGCGCGGCCGGCTGTTCGTCTTGACGATGCACCCGCAGATTGTGGGCCGAGCGAGCCGCGTCGACGCGCTCGAATCCCTGCTCCAGCGGATGCTCTCGACCGGCGACACGTGGGTGACGACCTGCGCGGAACTCGCGCGCTACTGGCGCGACCGATACGACTGATGGGTCGCGTGACGAAGCTCCGAGCGCGCCTCGACGGCCTGTTCGTCGGCCCGTCCGAACTCGAGTTGACCGAGGGAGGCATCGCGAGGCCGCTTTGCTACCTCGCGTTCCCCATCGTCGTCACGAACCTGCTCCAGACGGCGTACAACGTCGCGGACACGCTCTGGCTGGGGCGCTACGGTACCGAGGCGCTGGCGGCCATCTCGTTCGCGTTTCCGCTGGTGTTCCTGTTCCTCTCGCTGGGGCTGGGGCTCTCTATCGCCGGGAGCGTTCTCGTCGCCCAACACACCGGCGCGGGCGAATCGCTCGACGCGGAGCGGGCGGCGGCGCAGACGCTCACGTACACGGCCATTGCGGCCGTCGGCGTCGGCGCTGTCGCCTACGTCGCGGTCGACGACGTGCTCGCGTTCATGGGCGCGTCACCCGCAGTCCTCCCGCTGGCGACCGCCTACATGCGCATCGTCTCGCTGGGGATGGTGTTCGTGTTCGCGTTCTACGCGTTCATCTCGCTCATGCGGGGCCGCGGCGACACCGTCACGCCCATGCTCGTCATGGCGGGGTCGGTCGCGCTCAACGTCGTCCTCGACCCGATTCTCATCTTCGGCTGGTGGGGCGCGCCGGAACTCGGCATCCGCGGGGCGGCGATAGCGACGGTGTGCTGTCGCGGGCTGGCGGCCGTCGTCGGCGTCGGTATCCTCCTCGACGGACGACGCGGGCTTCGGCTCCGACCGGGACAGTTCGTCCCGAGCGCCGCGGCCGCGAGGCGGCTGTTCCGACTCGGCCTGCCGACCGCCCTCGAAGAGACCGGACGAGCGGTCTCAATCAATCTCCTCTTGGCCGTCGTCGGGCTGTTTTCGACCGGCGTGGTCGCGGGCTACGGGGTCGGGACGCGCGTATTCTCGGTCGTCGTCCTCCCGACGGTCGCGTTCGCGAGCGCGGTCGAGACGATGACGGGACAGAACCTCGGCGCGGGAGCGACTGACCGCGCGACGGCGACTAACCGCTTCGCCGCGGCGTTCCTGTTCGGCGCCATGAGCGCCTGCGGCGTCGTCGTCTGGGTGGCCGCCCGTCCGCTCGTCGGTCTGTTCGCGGCCGACGCGACCGTCGTCGACGCCGGCGTCTCCTTCCTCCGAACGATTGCCCCCTCGTTCGGATTCGTCGGGCTGATGCGCGTGTTCACCGGCGGACTGCGCGGGGCGGGGCGGACGACAGCGGCGTCGCTCATCGTTATCCTCGCGCTCGGCGTCGTGCGAATTCCGGCCGCGTTGTTGGGGGCGAGCGCCCTCGGTCCCGGCGGCATCTGGGTCGCGTTCGCCGCCTCGAACGTCGTCGGCGGCGGCGTCGCGTCGCTGTGGTTCTACCGGGCCGCCCGGCGGCGCTCACTCGCTCGAAGCGGTGTGAGGGGGGCCGTGGCCGGCGACGACTGACGCCCGCGGGGCGGCCGAGGACTCATCGACAAAATCACAGATTGAATATGTTTTGTGCCGAGGTATCTGACACGTTTACGCAGTAGGGGTAGACGAGATTATTCGCAGACTCACGTGTGGCTCAGAAATCCTGTAAGAGCCCATTCTCAGCGACAAAAACGACTATTCAGATATGAGTCAAACGGAATCGAATCATCGAGATACGTTGACTATTTTATAGGAACTATGTAAATATCCATAAATAAATTCGGTCGATACTCGGGGTGAGCGTCGGTGAGGAACCAGCGGTCGCGACGGCAAACCGGTCGCGCCGAGGAGACGACCGCCGGGCAAGCTCTACACCCATGCCAAAAACTATCACGCTCCGGCACGAGGTTACGCGTGGTCGGCGCGAGCGGTCCGACCGTGTGACGTGTCAGTCATACCAGTACGCGCGAGGCGGCGGTGGACGCCGTGACAAGTCCAACTCATGAACGCCCACCGCCGATTCTCGCGTTACGCTCAGCATCAACCATCGAAAGCGGTTTTCCGAGTCGAACGGGACGCCTTTCTGCGACTCGGCGTCACCGTTCTCCGGACCAGAACACTTATTCAGATACTTGACAACGAGTAGCTATGGACGCCAAACATCCGGTGCGAACCACCGAGAAGACACTGGCGCTCGTCGAGGAGTTGATGGAGAAAGGACCCTGTGGGGTCACGGAGTTAGCGAGCGACCTCGACATGGGAAAGAGCGCGGTCCACAACCACCTGACGACCCTCCAGAAACACGGGTACGTTCTCAAGGACGGCGACGACTACCGCGTCGGTCTGAAGTTCCTCGAAGTCGGCGGTCACAGTCGGAAGTCGATGGAGGTGTATCAGGTCGCCGAACCCGAGGTCAAGTCGCTCGCCGCCGACACGGGTGAACTCGCCAACCTCCTCGTCGAAGAACAGGGGATGGGCGTCTACCTGATGCGGGCGAAAGGCGACGACGCCGTCGACCTCGACACCTACGCGGGCCTCCGAACGAACCTACACACGACCGCCCTCGGGAAGGCGATTCTCGCGAACCTCCCGGAGTCGCGGGTGGACGAGATAATCGAGCGGCACGGTCTCGAACAGAAGACCCCGAAGAGCATCGGCACGCGACAAGAGCTGTTTCAGGTGCTCGAAGCGGTCCGAGAGCGGGGCTACGCCATCGACGACGGCGAGCGCCTCGAAGGGCTGCGCTGCCTCGCGGCACCCATCAAATCGTCCTCCGGTGAGGTGCTCGGTGCCATCAGCGTCTCGGCACCCGCCAGTCGGGTCAGCGACGAAGACCTCCACGGGTCGCTCCCCGAACGCGTCCTGAGCGCGGCGAACGTCGTCGAGCTCAACATCAACTACTGACGCACCCTGTTCGCTATCTCGGAACAGACCGCGAGCCCCTCGAATTCTCGATGTAGAGCCGTGTTAACACAGCTCTCGGCGTGTGATTACGAGTGAAAATTACACAGCTAGTCGTGTAACCCATACTGCAGTCACCCGTAGAGTGCCGTTCTGTTATAGAGAATCGTGTTTGGAGCGGGCTGTGCCAACAGTCTCGGCCGGGTGAGGGTGCGAGTGACGGGTGAGAAAACGACAGCAGAGGAAACGAGAGGAGACGAGAGAAAAGAACGAGACGATTGCAGACGGTCGCTGTCGACGACCGTCGGGAGCCGCTCAGTAGTTGTCGTAGACCGTCTTCTCGATGGTGTAGAAGTCGAGACCGGCGTCGCCCTGCTCGCGCCACGTCTCGGACGAGGAGCGCTTGAACCCGCCGAAGGGGACGTGGAGTTCGAGGCCGGTCGTCTTGTCGTTGACCTTCACGACGCCGGCTTCGGCCTCGTCGACGAAGCGGTTCGCCTCGGTGTGGTCGTCGGTGACGACGCTGGCCGACAGGCCGTAGTCGACGTCGTTCGCGACCGCCAGTCCCTCGTCGAAGTCACTCACTTCGATGACGGCGACGACCGGACCGAAGACCTCCTCCTGTGCGATGCGCATGTCGGGGTCGACGTCGGTGAACACCGTCGGCTCGACGAAGTGGCCCGTCTCGACTTCCTCGCCCTCGGGGACGCCGCCGCCGGCGACGAGGGTCGCGCCCTCGCCCTCGGCGATGTCGATGTATTCCAGCGTCGAGGAGAGCTCGGACTCGCTGACCTGCGGGCCCATCTCGTGGTCGGTTCCGGGGCCGACGTCGAGGGACTCCGCGCGGTCGACGAGTTCGGCGACGAAGTCGTCGTACACGTCCTCGTGGACGATGGCGCGGGAACACGCCGTACAGGACTGGCCGGTGGTGCCGAACCCGCCGTTAGCGACGATGTCGACGGCCTCGGCGGGGTCGGCCGAGTCGGCGACGAGCGTCGGGTTCTTCCCGCCGAGTTCGGTCTGAACGCGCTTGCCGGCGTCTGTGGCCTGTTCGTAGACCATCTCGCCGACCTGACTGCTGCCGGTGAACGAGACGAGGTCCGTGCCCTCGTTGCCGATGAACTCGCTGCCGACCGAGCTACCGGGGCCGGTGACGACGTTGAGGACGCCGTCCGGGAGCCCGGCCTCGTCGAGCGCGCGGGCGATTTCGACGACGACGCCGGGCGCGATGGAGGCGGGTTTCAGGACGACGGTGTTGCCGGCGGCGAGCGCCGGGGCGAGCTTCCACGCGGGGATGGCGATGGGGTAGTTCCACGGCGTGATGAGCGCCGCGACGCCGACGGGCTCCTGTCGCGTGTAGAGGTTCGTGTTCGGTCCGCTCGCACCCTTCCTCGCGCCGCCGAGGTCGGCGGCCTTCGTCGAGAAGTAGTGGAAGATGTCGATTGCGCGCTGTACCTCGCCCGCCGCTTCGGGCCGCGCCTTCCCCTCCTCGGCGATGAGAATCTCCGTCAGTTCGTCCTTCCGCTGGGCGAGGAGCGTGCCCGCCTCGCGGAGGATGCGCCCGCGCTCGGGGCCGGGCGTGTTTCGCCACTCGTCTTCGGCCGCCACGGCGGCGTCGACGGCCGCCGCAGCGTCGTTCTCGTTCGAGTGCTGGTACGTCGCGACTACCTCGCTCGGGTTCGCGGGGTTCGTCACCTCGGCCGTCTCGCCGGTCTCCGAAGCGACCCACTCACCGTTGACGTAGTTTTTACTGGGTTCCGTCATCGGTCGTGTGTTCTCTCTTCCGACATACAATTCTTGCGAAATTGTCACCATTTGTAAGCCGTCAACGACCGCCGGTGCTCGGGCGACAGCGACGGTTACTGCTCGGGGAGTACACGCGAACTGAGCGACGAACTACCAACCCACACACTTTTGTAGTGGCTTTCGAGATATACGTGCGCAATGGTTGAGCAAGCGAAGCTTAGCGACCCGAACGCGGAGTACACGATGCGCGACCTGTCCGCGGAGACGATGGATATCACGAATCCGCGAGGCGGCGTCCGCGACGCCGAAATCACGGACGTACAGACGACGATGGTCGACGGGAACTACCCGTGGATTCTCGTCCGCGTCTACACCGACGCGGGCGTCGTCGGCACCGGCGAGGCCTACTGGGGCGGCGGCGACACCGCCATCATCGAGCGGATGAAACCGTTCCTCGTCGGCGAGAACCCCCTCGACATCGACCGTCTCTACGAGCACCTCGTCCAGAAGATGTCCGGCGAGGGCTCGGTCTCGGGCAAGGTCATCTCCGCCATCTCGGGCATCGAAATCGCGCTTCACGACGTCGCCGGGAAGCTCCTCGACGTGCCCGCCTACCAGCTCGTCGGCGGGAAGTACCGCGACGAGGTGCGCGTCTACTGCGACCTCCACACCGAAGACGAGGCCAACCCGCAGGCCTGCGCCGAGGAGGGCGTCCGCGTGGTCGAGGAACTCGGCTACGACGCCATCAAGTTCGACCTCGACGTGCCTTCGGGCCACGAGAAGGACCGCGCGAACCGCCACCTCCGCAACCCCGAAATCGACCACAAGGTCGAAATCGTCGAGGCCGTCACCGAGGCCGTCGGCGACCGCGCCGACGTCGCGTTCGACTGCCACTGGTCCTTTACCGGCGGGAGCGCCAAGCGCCTCGCGTCCGAGCTGGAAGACTACGACGTGTGGTGGCTCGAAGACCCCGTGCCGCCGGAGAACCACGACGTGCAGAAGCTCGTGACCCAGTCCACGACGACGCCCATCGCGGTCGGCGAGAACGTCTACCGGAAGTTCGGCCAGCGGACGCTGCTCGAACCGCAGGCGGTAGACATCATCGCGCCCGACCTGCCCCGCGTCGGCGGCATGCGCGAGACGCGGAAGATTGCCGACCTCGCGGACATGTACTACATCCCCGTGGCGATGCACAACGTCTCGTCGCCCATCGGGACGATGGCCTCCGCGCAGGTCGCCGCGGCCATCCCCAACTCGCTTGCCCTCGAGTACCACTCCTATCAGCTCGGCTGGTGGGAGGACCTCGTCGAGGAGGACGACCTGATTCAGAACGGTCGCATGGAGATTCCCGAGAAGCCCGGTCTCGGGCTGACGCTCGACCTCGACGCCGTCGGAGAACACATGGTCGAAGGAGAGACCCTCTTCGACGAGGAGTAACCCGAGGAAACTGTCCCACAGCGGCCGCATCAGCCTGACATAACACACCGACTGGACGCGACACCGCAGCCGAGAGAAGTGAGCGTCTCACCGCTCGCGGCGCGTCCGCCGTGGCCGCCTTTTACTCGCAGTCGTTCGACACCGGAGCGGCGCGACTCGCGGACGTAGCTACCGCGCTGCCGGGAGGCGAGTACTGACGACTACCGGAGCAGCGCTTGCGAACAGAAGGCGAGAGAAGGTGTGGATGGTCAGTCCGAGGAAGTGGGGTGGATGTCAGTCCGAGGAAGTGGGACGCCCGGACGGCTCGCAGGGGTGAAAGAATGAACGGCGACAGGGGGTGTCGGCCGAGTCGTCAGTCGGAGATGAACGCGCCGATGGCGCGGTTCGACGGAAGCTCTCGGTTCTTCAGCGCGTTGCCGGTCTCCCCGTCGAACAGGTGAATCGCGTCCTCGGGGAACGAGACGGTCGTCCGGTCGCCCGATTCGACCCTCGACCGCCCGGTGGTGGTCGCGGTGAACCGAGCCCCCTCGCGGCCCTCGGCGAACCGCAGGTGGACGGTGTTCTCGTTACCCTGCGGCTCGACGACGACCACCTCGGCGTCGAAGGTTCGGTCGCCGGAGCGCCGCTCGCCGACCTCGATATCCTCGGGTCGGATGCCGAGCGTGAGGGCGCTCGCGTCGCCGAGTTGGTCTCTGGTCGCGTCCGAAAGCGGGTAGTCGAAGCCGTCGCCGCGGAAGGTGTCACCCGAAAGCGACCCGTCGAAGAAGTTCATCGACGGCTCGCCGATGAAGCCCGCGACGAACAGGTTGTTCGGCCGATGGTAGCAGTCCAGCGGCGTCCCGACCTGCTGGAGTTCGCCGTCGTCGAGGACGGCGACGCGGTCGCCCATCGTCATCGCTTCCGTCTGGTCGTGGGTGACGTAGATGGTGGTGACGCCGAGTTCCTCTTGGAGGCGCTGGAGTTCGGTTCGCATCTCCGCGCGGAGCTTGGCGTCCAGGTTGGACAGCGGCTCGTCCATCAGGAACACCTCGGGGTCGCGCACGATGGCGCGCCCGAGCGCGACCCGCTGTTGCTGACCGCCCGAAAGCTGTCTCGGCTTGCGGTCGAGCAGGTCGGAGATACCGAGCATATCGGTCGTCTCCTCGACCCGCTTTCGTATCTCGTCGTCCGGGAGGTCGGTCGATTCTTCGAGGCCGAACGACATGTTGCCGCGGACGCTCTTGTGCGGGTACAGGGCGTACGACTGGAACACCATCGCGATGTCCCGGTCCTGCGCGGACACGTCGTTGAGGACGCGGTCTTCGAGTCGGAGTTCGCCCTCCGTGACGGTTTCGAGTCCCGCCATCATCCGGAGCGTCGTCGATTTCCCGCACCCCGAGGGACCGACGAGCACGAGGAACTCCCCGTCGTCGATGTCGAGCGATATCTCTTCGACGGCGACGATGTCGCCGCCGCCGTCGTCGGTGTAAACCTTCGTTACGTCGTCGAGTGTCAATCGTGCCATGGCTACTGTTCGAGTTCTGTGAGGTCGGCTTCCTGGTCGTGTCGGCGGTTGTGCACCGCGGTTCCGGTCTCCGCGTCGAACACGTGAATCGTGTCCGGCGGAATCCTCACCGTGACGCGGTCGCCCCGCGTGACGAGGTGCATTCCCTCCGTGACCGCCTGTAGCGCGTCGTCGTCGGAAGGTTGGTCCGGATGCGAGAGGTGGAGGACGTTCTGGTCGCCGTGGGGTTCCACGACGGTCACGTCCATCCGGAGTTCGTGATCGCCGAGCGCGGCGTCGTCGGGGGCCGCGTCGGCGACTTCGATGTCTTCGGGGCGCACCCCCAAGACGAGGTCGTCGCGGTCGCCGACGGACTCCATCACGTCCTCGTCGAGCGGGTACGAGAAGTGTTCACCGACGAACGTCGACTCCGAGCGCGTTCCGCGGACGAGGTTTATCATCGGCTCGCCGATGAACTCCGCGACGAACAGGTTGTTCGGCTCGTGGTAGCACTCGAAGGGAGAGGCGACCTGCTGGAGTTCGCCGTCGTCCATGACGGCGATACGGTCGGCCATCGTCATCGCCTCCGTCTGGTTGTGGGTGACGTAGACGGTCGTGACGGCGAGTTGGTCCTGCAGGTTCTGGAGTTCGGTTCGCATCTCCGCGCGGAGCTTGGCGTCCAGGTTGGACAGCGGCTCGTCCATCAGGAACACCTCGGGGTCGCGCACGATTGCGCGCCCGAGCGCGACCCGCTGTTGCTGACCGCCCGAGAGTTCGTCGGGCTTGCGGTCGAGCAGGTCGGCGATGCCGAGCGTCTCCGCGACCTCGACGACGCGCTCGTCGCGCTCCGCAGACGTGTATCCCTCCTCTTCTTCCAGCCCGAACCGGATGTTCTGCCGGACGGTCATGTGAGGGTACAGCGCGTAGTCCTGGAACACCATCGCGATGTCGCGGTTCTGCGGGACGCGGTAGTTCATGTGGTCCCCGCCGATGTAGATGTCCCCGCTGGTCGGGGTCTCCAGGCCGGCGAGCATCCGGAGCGTCGTCGACTTCCCACAGCCCGACGGGCCGACGAGCACGAGGAACTCCTCGTCGGCGATGTCGAGCGAGAGGTCGTCGACGGCGACCGTATCGCCGAAGCGCTTCGTCAGGTCGGTGAGTTGAATCTGTCCCATAGCTTAGGCCTCCGTGCGAAGTCCCTTGGCGAACTGCTCGGCGAACGCGACGTACAGGATGAGCGTCGGAACCGCGGCGAGGAACGCCGCGGACATCCTGATACCGAAGTCGATGCCGGAGGTCGACGCCCCGATTGCGGGCAGCACCAGCGTGACCGGTGCCGCGGGCGCGTCGGACCCGGTGACGAGCGTGAACGCGAAGAGGAACTCGTTGTAAATCTGCGTGAACTGGTAGATGAACACGACGCCGAACATCGGCTTCGAGATGGGCAGGATGATGCGCCGGTAAATCTTCGTGATGCTCGCGCCGTCGATTTTACCGGCCTCCACGAGCGAGTTCGGGAGGCTCTGGTAGTACGACCGGAACAGTATCGTACAGATGGGAATCCCGTAGGCGATGTGGGTGATGACGAGCGGGACGAGTTCCGCGTGGTACCCCTGGAAGAAGGGTATCGACGCCACCATCGGCTCTATCATCCGCGCGAGCGGGAAGATGTTGTTCCAGAAGCGCGCGAGCGGGACCAACACGGCCTGGTAGGGGACGAAGACGCCGACGACGAAGAGCATCAGCACGCCCATCTGGGCCCGCCAGTTGACCATCGTGAGGCCGTAGGCGGCCATGCTCCCGAACAGGACGCTCCCGATAGTCGCCGGAATCGACATGATGAGCGAGTTGAAGAACGACCCCGAGAGCTGTTCGAGGGCGAACTGGATGTTACCGAGGGTGAAGCCCTCGCCGACCGGCGGCGCGAAGGGGAGCGAACGGGCGACCGACTCGTTCGTCTTGATGGCGGTCATGATTCCCGTCTCCAGCGGGACGAGGAAGAAGCCGAGGAAGAACACGACGAGCGCGTACTGGGCGACGCGCCGGAGGTTCACGTCCTCGACGAGCGATGCGACGTCGAAACTGCCTGTGGATGACGACTGTGACATGGTCAGAGACTCCCCTGTTTGTACTGGTAGTAGAGGTACGGTCCGATGACGCCGAGCGCCATGATGAGGAGCATGGTCGCGATGGCGGCCGAGTAGGCCCACTCACCGAACTTGAACGCGCGGCGCACCATGAGCGTCGCCAGGATGTCCGTCCCGTTCGGCGGGCGGTAGCGGCCGACGAGAGCGTACAGGAAGGTGAAGGCCTTCAGCGCGAACACCATCAGCACGACGGCCGCGCTGACGGACGCTTCCTTCAGTTGCGGGACGATGATGCGGAGGTAGGTCCGAGTGATGCTCGCGCCGTCGACGCGGGCCGCCTCGAACTGGTCGTCGGGAATCGACTGGAGCCCCGCGAGGTAGACGACCATCGTGTACCCGCTGAACTGCCAGATGAGGGCGAATATCACCGCGCCGAGCGCGATTGATGGGTTCCCCAGCCAGTCCACGGGATTGAACCCGAGGGTCGTCACGACGAGGTTGAGGATGCCGCTTTCGACGTTGAACATCCATAGCCACAGTTGCGCGGTGACGACGAACGAGAGGCTCATCGGGAGGAGATAGACCGTCTGGAACTTCTCCGAAAAGCGGATGCCGTGGTCCAACAGGATTGCGAGGAACAGTCCGAGTACCAGACAGATAGTCGTGAAGCCTACCAGGAGGACCAAGTTGTTCTGTGCGGCGGCGATGAACGCATCGCTCGACAGCGCCTGGGCGTACATCTCCAGGTCGAGAACGGAGTAATCGGGGGTCCCGAGGCCCTCGTAGTCCGTAAACGAGATGGCGAAGTTGTAGCCGATGCCGCCGTAGACGGCGATGCTCATGAGGACGAACGGGATTCCCCAGTACGGCGCGGAGCGAACGAAGTCGCTGTTGAGGAAATACTGGAGCTTCGACTCCCACCCGACCGCCTCGTCGGTCGCGTCGGAGACGTGCTCCGTGTTGTCGTGTGTGGCCATGGATATACCTATTATTTTATTTGTGAGTGATAAAGGTGTAGTTTCGACCGAAGCCCTACTCGGAGACCGCTTCGATGAGCGCGTCGGCGGTGGCTTCGACCTTGAACGGCCCCATGAAGTTGTCGCCGAAGGCGGTCTTACACGCGCCCATCGTCTTGGGCGTGACTGCGAGCCCGTGGGCGATGGTCGGCGGGTAGGCCTCCGAATCGGTGAGGTCCTCGTACGTCATCGCGAGGAAGTCGGTCAGTTCGCTCGGGTCGATGTCGGTGCGGAGCGGAACCGACCCCTTGGGGTTGTTGAAGGCGATCTGGGCCTTCTTCGAGCCGACGAACTTCTGCCACGCGACGGTCTCCTCGCGGCTCGGGTTGTTGCTCGGCGCGACGATGGAGTCGACGTGGTAGAAGTAGATACCTTCAGTGCCCGGGAACGGTATCCAGTCCCACTGCTCTTTGTAGTTGAAGCTGTCGTCGGCGCGGAACATGCCGTACACCCAGTTCCCCTGGTGGATGGTGGCCGCCTTCCCCGAGATGACCTTCTGGCCCGCCGTCGTGAAGCTGATGGACGAGGCGTCGGCGGTGATGTAGTTCTCGTTGATGGTCTTCAGCGCCTCGAGCGCCTCCACGACGGCCGCCCTGTCGGGGTTGCCCTCGATGAAGTTCATGTACGCCTCGACGCCGCTTTGGCTCGTCAGAATCTGCGCCCAGAGCTGGAGGTTCGTCCACGGCGCGACCATCGCCTGCGCCATCGGCGTCACGTCCGTGTTCTGGTCGATGGTTTCGAGCGCGTCGAGGAGCGCGTCGACGCTGTCGAGGCTCGAGGCGTCGATGCCGGCCTCCTCGAAGACGGCGGTGTTGTAGAACAGGTTGTTCATCCGGTGAGACCCGATTGGGACCGCCGGCATCTTGTCGTTGAACTTACACAGTTCCACCGCGCGGGACTGCATGGTGTCTTTGAACCCCTCGGCGTCCCACACGTCGGCTTCGAGGTCCATCAGTGCGCCCGAGTACCGTTCGAGGTTCTTCCCCGGCCAGTTGGCGAACGAACTCATCGGGTTGTTGTTCGCGAGCCGTCGGAGAATCGTCGCGTTGAGGTTCACGTTCGCGCTCGCGCCGACCGCCTGGAAGTTCGTATCCATCTCGGGATGCTCTTCCTCGAAGGCTTCAATGAGCGCGGTGACCGCCGCCTCGCCGTCGCCGCCGGCCCAGCCGTGAAGGACTTCGAGTTCCGAGTCCCACGTGCTGCCCGAGTTGTCCCCGCCGGTCTCGGTGTCTCCGCCGGAGCCGTCGGAACCGCTCCCGCTCTCGGTGGCCTCGGTCTCGGAGCCGCCACCCCCGGTACATCCAGCGAGGCCGGCGGCGGCACCCACGGACAGGGCCTTCAGGTACTTTCGGCGGTTCACACTTTCATCGCTACAGCCATGCTCAGCCATGTTGTACCCATGTTATCTTCCCTCATATATAGGTTGTGAATGACTGTTGATGATATAAAAACGGAGGGGTTGAATAAGCTCGTCTCGAAAATATTTCTCATCTCATCCTTTCGAATAATAGTTCGGAACCGCGTTCGACGGGTGAACCAACCGGCGAGCGGGGACGGGCGTCGTCAGCCGCGGCGCGCCTCGCGGCGGGTCGACACCTCACTCACAGTTCGCTTCGGTCCGCGCTCACTCCACGACAGTCGCCGAGTTGTCCCGCGGGCGGTAGCCGATGGCGCGCATCGTCTCCGTGAGCGAGAGGTACCGGTCGTCGTTCGCGGAGACGAGGTTGACCGCGAGCGGCGAGTCCGGGAGGGGAGCCTCGACGGCCCGGCGCATCCCCTGTGCGCAGTCGTCGGGGCTGAGCCACATCGCGCGGACGTAGCGCGCGACGTCTTCTTCCTCGTCCATCTTCTCGCGGACCTCCTCGGCCGTCAGGAGCCACCCGATGCGGAGGTTGAGCACTTCCAGTCCGTGTCGGTCCGCGTAGTAGTTGCCCAGCGCCTCGCCGAACACCTTGCTCACGCCGTAGTACGAGTCGGGACGCGCCGGGTCCGACACGCCGACCGCCTCGGCGTCGGCGGCCAGGGTCTCCGGTCGGGTCGGGTCGGCGATGTTGTACATCTGGTGGACGTGGTTGGTGCTGGCGAAGACGAGTCGGTCGACGTCGGCCGCCAGCGCCGCCTCGTAGACGTTGTACGTGCCGCCGATATTGACCTCGTAGACGCTGTCCCACGCCGCGTCGGGGTTCGGGTTGGCCGCGAGGTGAACGACGATGTCGTGGCCCTCGAACGCCTCGGTCAGCGCGTCTTCGTCGCGCACGTCGAGAATGACGCTATCGAGTCCCTCGCGTTCTCGGTGCGTGATGGGCGTCACGTCGTGGTCCGAGTCCAGCGTCTCGACCGTGACTCTTCCGACGTTGCCAGCCGCTCCGGTAACCGCAATACGTGCCATACGATGACAATCGACGGAAGTCTAATAAACGTGTTCCAAGCGCCCGTCGCCGGATTGCCACGGGGAAAACACGTATGCGACAGGGTCACAATCACGGAGTATGGTCGACCGACCAACCGCTTTGGAAGACCCGCTCGACGGGCGGACGGCGCTCGTCACGGGAGCGAGTTCGGGAATCGGCGCGGCGACGGCGCGCGTGCTCGCCGAAGACGGCGCGGACGTGTGTCTCGCCGCCCGCAGAGTCGAGCGACTGGAATCGCTCGCGGACGAGATTCGCGCGGCGACGGACGCCGCCGTGAGCGTCGTGCCGACCGACGTGACCGACCCCGACGCGGTCCGGGCGCTCGTCGACGCGACCGTCGAGCGGTTCGGCTCGCTCGACATCGTCGTCTGCAACGCCGGCCTCGGCGTCGACAAGCCCGTCGCGGAACTCACCGACGAGGAGTACCGGCTGATGACCGGCGTCAACGTCGACGGGATGTTCTTCACGGCGAGAGAGGCGATTCCGCACCTCGTGGAGTCGGAGGGCAATATCGTCTTCCTCGGGAGCATGTCCGGGAACCACCCGCGACCCCACAACCCGGTGTACGCCGCGACGAAGTGGTGGGTCCGCGGGTTCGCGTCGAGCCTGCAGGGGTCCATCGGCGAGGAGAACGTCGGCGTGACCTGCGTCAACCCGACCGAGGTCAGGACCGAGTTCGGCTCCGAGAGCGGCGAGACGCAGGCGGAGTCGTTCGACGAGGGCGAGGTGACGGAGGCGATAGAGGTCGCCGACGCCATCGCCTACGCGGTCCGCCAGCGGTCGCCGAACACGGTGCTCTCGCTCGACCTCTACCGGCGAGACAAGATTTCGCACTTCTGAAGGCGACGACGGGAGTGGCGGCGACCCCCGCGAACTCGGGGGAAGCGTATTTTGCGGTCGGTTGCGAACGAACGGCCATGACTGTCACACGAGTGGTCGACACGTCGTGCCGCCTCGGCGAGGGGCCGGTCTGGCACCCCGACGAAAAGCGGCTGTACTGGGTGGACATCGAAGCCGGGCGGCTCCACCGCTACGACCCCGAGACGGGAGCGCACGACTGTCCCGTCGAAACGTCGGTTCTCGCCGGCGTGACGATGCAGCGCGACGGGTCGCTGTTGGCGTTCATGGACCGCGGTCGCGTCGGCCGCGTCGTCGACGGCGAACTCACGGGGGCGACGGAAATCGTCGACTCGCCGACCCGGTTCAACGACGTTATCGCCGACCCCGCGGGGCGGGTGTTCTGCGGGACGATGCCCGCGGAGTCCGGGGACGGGCGGCTGTTCCGCCTCGACACCGACGGGACGGTGACGACGGTCGAGACCGGCGTCGGAATCCCGAACGGGATGGGCTTCACCCGCGACCGCGAGCGGTTCTACTTCACGGAGACCGAGGCGCACACCATCTATCGGTACGACTACGACGAGGAGACGGGAGCCGTCTCGGACCGCGAGCGGTTCGTCGAATCGCCGGAGACGCCCGGACTGCCGGACGGTATGACGGTCGATTCGGCGGGCAACATCTGGTCCGCCCGCTGGGAGGGGGGCTGCGTGGTCAAGTACGACGGCGACGGAACCGAACTCGAACGGTTCGACGTGCCGACGGAGAAAGTGACGAGCGTCGCGTTCGGCGGGTCCGACCTCGATGCGCTCTACGTGACGACCGCCGGCGGCGACCCGGACGGCAGAGCAGACGACGCGGCCGGGGCGCTGTTCCGCCTCGACGTGGAAGCGTCCGGTCGCCCCGAGTTCCGCTCTGACGTTCGACTTGACTGAGCCGAAGCGGACTGAGGCCGCGGGCGGTCAGTTCAGGTCGACCGCGCGCCCGGTGTCGGCGCTCTCGTAAACCGCGTCGATGGTCCGCATGAGGTCGACGGACTCCTCGCGGTCGATTCGCGGCGTCTCGCCGGTCTCGACGGCGCGGGCGAACGCCTCGACCTCGCGTCGGTAGTTATCTATCGGGTCGAACGTCTCCGTGACGACGCGGCCGTCGGTCGCGTAGGTGAGTTCGGCGGACGCCGTCGGCTCGATGTTGAACGCGGTCTTCGCCTCCAGCCAGCCGTCGGTGGTCTGGACGCGGTAGTACTGCGTCTCGGGCGTGTCGAACGACGATTCGACGCTGGCGGTCGCGCCGGAGTCGTACTCCAAGACGCCCGACATCCGCGTGTCGACGCCGCAGTCGCGCGTGTCGGTCGTGGTGGCGTACACCCGGTCGGGCGTCCCGAGGAAGAGCCGCGCCGCGCTGATGGCGTAACAGCCGACGTCCATGACGCTCCCGCCCGCGAGTTCGGGTTCGATGCGGATGTTCTCCGCCCCGTCGGGCAGCCGGAACGAGAAGTTCGACGTGACCGAGACGACCTCGCCGAGTTCCGACGCGACGAGTTCGGCGGCCCGCTCGGTCCGCGGGTGGAAGCGGTACATGAACCCCTCCATCAGCGTGACGCCCGCGTCCTCGCAGTAGTCGAAGACCGCGGCCGTCTCGTCGGCGCTGGCGGTCAGCGGCTTCTCGCAGAGGACGTGCAGACCGTGGTCGGCGGCCGCTCGAACCCAGTCGGCGTGGAGGCTGTTGGGAAGCGGGATGTAGACCGCGTCGAGGGAGTCGTCGGCCAACAGCGCCTCGTAACTGCCGTACGCGGTGGGAATGCCGACCTCGTCAGCGACCGCGCTCGCCTGCGTCTCGTCGCGGGACGCGATGGCCGCCGCCGCGTGGTCGCTCGCCTGAATCGCCGGAATCACCGATTCGATGCCGATACCTGCGGTGCCGAGGATACCAAACTGCATGCGGGGAGGTGCGGCGACCCCGATAATAAAACTCCGGGCGAAAACGCGTCGAATCGGGACTTACGCCTCGTCGGAGGCGGAGTCGACGTCGGTGTCGACCGGGACGTCGGTGCCGCGCTCCGCCGCGGCGTAAATCGCATCCATCGCGCGCATGTCCACGAGCGCGTGGTCGCCGTCGGGCTCGGGGTCGGTCTCCGTCAGGAGGCGGGACGCGAAGTAGTCGAACTCCTCGGTCATCTGGTTCACCTGCTCGAAGTCGTAGTCGGCGGACTGGTCCCCCCACGACAGCCGGAAGCCGCGTTTCTGGCGGTTGTAGAACGCGGGCTCGATTTCGAGTTCCCCCTCGGTGCCGGTCACCCGGAGGTGGCTCGACTGGTAGGCCGACTGGCTGGCGGTGCAGACCGCGAGCGTGCCGTCGTCGAAGTCGACGCCGAAACTGACGTGTTCGTCGCCGACGGCCTCGAACGCCTCGTCGTCGACTCGGGCGCGCGCCCTGACGCGGACGGGGTCGGCGTCGAGGACGAACCGGGCGGTGTTCAGCGGGTAGAGCCCGATGTCCATGACGGTCGCGCCGCCGGAGAGGTCGGGGTCGAGCCGCCACTGGTCCGGGTTGGGAACGACCTCGTCGAGCAGGCGCTGGGACATGTGGCCGTGGACGAACACCGGATCGCCGATGACGCCGGCTTCGACGAGTTCGCGGGCGCGTCGGACGGCCGGTTCGGTCTGCATCCGATAGGCGACCATCAGGGGCACGTCGGCGCGGTCGCAGGCGGCGACGAGCTTCTCGGCCCGCTCGACCGACGCTTCGAGCGGTTTCTCGCAGAGGACCGCCTTCCCCAACTCGGCGGCGGTCTCGACGTACGGGAGATGTAGCCCGTTCGGCGTGACGACGTACACCGCGTCGTAGGCGTCGGCCGCGACGCCCTCGTGGAACTCGTCGTAGGTGAGCCCGTGGGTTATCGACTCGGCCAACTCCCTCGCGCCCTCGGCTTTCTCCTTCGAGCTACTGACGACGACCGTCGTCTCGCAGAACTCGGACTCCTCGACCGCGGGAATCGCCTCGTCGCGGGTCCACCAGCCGAGACCGATCATGGCGAGCCTGACGGTGCCCGTCACGTCCTCGCCCTGCCAATCGCGGCGCGTGAACTCTTCGAGGCTGTCGGTGGGTGTGGGGTTCATACGGTGGTGACGCCGTTCGAGAGGGTGCCGATATCTTCGACGGTGATGTCGACGCGGTCGCCTTCTTGGAGGTCGAACGGCTGTTCGGGGACGAGCGAGGTACCCGTGAGGATGACCGCAAGTTCGGGGACCGTGTTGTGCCGCGTGAAGTACGACACGAGTTCCTCGCAACTGCGGACCATCTCGCTGGTGTTCGTGGCGTCGTCGTAGATGACTTCCCCGTCGCGCTCGATGGTCATGCTCATCTCCAACTCGTGGGGGTCGTCGATGTCGTCGGGCGTGACCACGCACGGGCCGAGCGAACAACAGCGGTCGTAGACTTTCGCCTGCGGCAGGTACAGTGGGTTTTCGCCTTCAATCGACCGACTGCTCACATCGTTGCCAACAGTATACCCGACGATTTCGCCGCGCCGGAGGACGATACCGAGTTCGGGTTCGGGAACGTCCCACTCGGAGTCGTCTCTGACGCCGATGGCGTCGCCCGGTTCGACCGTCCGAGACGGTGTAGCCTTGAAGAAAATCTCCGGCCGGTCGGCATCGTACACGTCGTAGTACATGTCCGGCATGGAACTCTCTTCTTCGCGCGCCTGCTCGCTGATCTGGTAGGTGACGCCCGCCGCCCAGACTTCTTCGGCGTCAACTGGGACGGTCGTGTGCTGGTCGACGAACTCTTGGTCGATCACGTCGGCGTTTTCGGAGAGTTCGGCGGCAAGTCGGTCGATTGGGATTCGGGCGATACCGGCCACCCGAGCCAAATCCCCGAACGTCCGGAGATCCTCGTCGGCGCTCGTGAGGTCGTACGTCGTGGAGTCGCGAGTTGCCGTGAGACAGCGCTCTCCCGACACCTCAAGCTGGTGGTACTGCATTCAGTATCCCCATTACCATCTATTGTTATAAAAGTACGTCCCGACGTGGACACCAACTGGCGGCGAACGGCGCGGAATCGCGGGACGAGAGCGAGTTCGAGAGGAGGTCGTATCCGAGCGACGAGGAGCCGACCGCCGAACGGCGGCCGCGACGTGGCCGCCAAGGGCTCGGAACCGTCGTGCTGGCATCCGACAGTGTTGTTCTCATAGTCAGAACACGGGCACAGAGAGACGGAACGTTCGACGTTCGTGATTTCGGCCGTTTCGGACGTGTTCTCACGGTCTGCCGCCTCCCCGAAGAGACACGTCTACCAGAGACAGGAGAGATAGTCCGTCTTTGCGTGCGTATCGTTGACATTCAGCGTATCTTCGCCCCGGGGGCGGCCGAATCAACAAGTTCTCTATCACAGAACGATGGGTCGTCGATATCGACCGGGAATGTTCACAACGCAAGCGCTTGACGCTGGACGGTCGCGGCCCAAATTACACAGGTACGCTTGTAATGCAGAAGGGCGGAGGCGGGCGAAAGCGACCGGATTGGGCGAGCACCGAGGAGAGTCATGATGCGAGACCGAGCGTGATTCCGCGCCGTAGACTGCGTTCTCCATTACAGAACACCTATCGAGTCGCCCTTCGGAACCGGCGGTGACCGCGCGTCGACGGCAGTACGGGTGTTCGAGAGAACCCTCTCGGCCGGCGACGGGATGACGACGTGCGGAAGAAGATACGGAGGGTCGCGTCAGAAGGCGCTGTCGGCGAACCCGCCGTCGACGGTGACGACCTCACCGGTCACGAACGAAGACGCGTCGCTCGCGAGGTAGACCGCCGCGCCGACGATTTCCTCTCGCTCCGCGACTCGACCGAGCGGCGTTCGCTCGTCGATTCGCGTGCGTTTTTCGGTCCCTTCGGCGTAGGTGTCGGCGTTCTGTGGCGTGATGACGAACCCCGGCGCGATGGCGTTGACGCGTATCTCGGGCGCGAGTTCCTTCGCCGACGCGCGGGTGAACGCCTCGACGCCGCCCTTCGCCGCCGAGTATGCGGGGAGGTTCGCCATCGAGAGCCGCGCGGCCAGAGAGGAGATGTTGATAATCGACCCGCCGTCGGCGACGGCCGGGGCCATCGCCTGCGTGACGCGGCGGACGCCCCCGAGCGCGATGTCGGTGACGTGGTCCCAGGCGTCGTCGTCGATGTCGCGGACCGAGTCGCGGGAGATCGCGCCCTGCGAGGCGACGACCACGTCGATACCGCCGAACTCCTCGACGGCGCGCTCGCGGACGCGTTCGAGCGAGGCCGGGTCGGTCACGTCGCACGTCTCCCGAACCGCGTTCGCGCCCAACTCCTCGATGGCGTCGGCCGTCTCGTCGACCGCCGACTGGCGTCGGCTGGTTGCGAGTACGTCCGCCCCCTCGCTGGCGAATCCGAGAGCGATTGCCTGTCCGATGCCGCTTGTCCCGCCGACGACGACAGCGCGCTTGTCACTGACGGAGACTGGCGTGTGCTCGTATGCGACCATGGTTCCAGTCCGCACGGTGCCGACATGATAGTTGCGGAACGCGCGATGGGAGTGCCGCATGCAATACGTTTTTACGGACCCGTGCCACATGTGCTCTCATGCGAGGACTTGCCAAAGTGGAGCGTAGCTCCGGCGCTATGGAGTTCGTCGAGCGACAGAAACCGGAACCGGGCGCCGGAGAGGTGCTCGTGGAGGTCGACTACGCCGGCCTCTGCGGAAGCGACGCGGGCATCTACGAGTTCGAATCCGCCTTCGAGCGGATGGAGCTCCCGACCGTCATCGGCCACGAGTACGCCGGGCGCGTGGTCGAAGTCGGCGACGGCGTGACCGAGTTCGGCGTCGGCGACCGCGTGGTCGAACGGCCGATTCGGGGCTGCGGCGAGTGCTATCAGTGTCGCATCGGCGAGGAGAACGTCTGCCAGGACGCGGTCATCACCGGCGTCGACCACGACGGCGCTTACGAGCGGTTCATCGCCGTCCCGGAACGCGCCCTCCATCCGATTCCGGACGACGTGGAACAGCGGCACGCCGCGGTCGCGGAGCCGACGAGCATCGCCGCGCGCGCCGTCATCGAGAACTCTCGCGTCGGCGCGGGCGACCGCGTGCTGGTCGAAGGACCCGGCCCGATCGGTCTGCTCACGGCCCAAGTCGCGGCCGCACAGGGCGGCACCGTCGTCGTCTCCGGCGTGGGACAGGACGCCGACTATCGGCTCCCGCTCGCGGAGGAACTCGGCTTCGAGACCGTCAACGTCGCCGACGACGACACCGAGGCGCGCCGCGAGCGACACACCGACGGCGTCGGCTACGACGTGGTGTTCGACACGACCGGCCACCCCTCGGGGCTCACGACGGCCGTCGAAGAGGTCCGCAAGGGCGGCCAAATCGTCCTCGTCGGTCAGACCGGCGAGACCTCGATGCCCTACTCCCCGCTCGTCCGGGCCGAAATCGACCTGCAGTGCTCGTACGCCTCGATGTACGAGGACTTCGAGCGCTCCTTCCGCCTGATTCGCGACGGCGACGTGGACTGCGAGACGTTCGTCGACACCCGGTTTTCGCTGCTCGAAGCCGACGAGGCCTTCGAGACGTTCATCGAGGGCGGGACGTGCAAGCCGGTGTTCGATATCTCGGAGTTGGCGTAAGGAGAGTGTCGGTCGATAGCAGTTCAAACTAGAGATAGAAGTTCAAACATACTACAATATTATATTCGGTCGGAGGCGGCAATTCAACCACTAAGGCACGCCCATAGCATATAGTTCGCGTTTTTAACCGGCCTGAATAGATAATCAATACATTCTTTCTAAATTTCTTGGATAAGTGACCCATGATTGGATTTTAGAATTTGTATTGCAGGTCTTTTTCGGGAGTATGCGCCCAATGATTTGAAAACTGTTCAAATATTTTCTTCGGTAGAATTTTCTATTTTAGACAATTCTGTCGCGCCGGGTCGAACCCCAGGCCCGAGTCGGGACGCGGCGCTACCGAGCGGTCGCCAAAGAGACGAAGCGAGAGGAACCGAAGGAGGGCGTCAGTCGCTCGCCGAATCGCCACTAGCCGGCGACGAGAACTCGGGGTTCCCGTATGCGGAGCCGGAGCGGTCGTCGGCGGGGTCGTCGGCGGGGATCTCCCCGTCCGGGAAGTAGCAAGCGGCGCGGTGTTCGCCGTCACGAACGGTGTCGAGACCCGGTTCATTCTCGCGACACGCGTCTTCGGCCTTCGGGCACCGCGGGGCGAAGACGCAGCCCGACGGGAGGTCGACCGGGTTCGGTGGCTCGCCGTCGAGCAGAACGCGGTCGCGGTCGACCGTCGGGTCCTTCTCGGGAGCGGCCGCGAGGAGCGAGGTGGTGTACGGGTGTTTCGGCTCGGCCGCGATGGACTCGACGTCCCCCTCCTCGATGACCCGACCGAGGTACATAATCGCCAGTCGGTCCGACACCTGCACCAGACTGGCGAGGTCGTGGGAGATGTAGACGATGCCGATGTCCTCGGTGTCCGCGAGTTCACGCAGGAGGTTCAGCAGGTTCACCTTCAGCGACACGTCGAGCATCGACGCCGGCTCGTCGCAGATGAGGAAGTCGGGGTCGAGGACGAGCGCCTTGGCCACCGCGACGCGCTGACGTTGGCCCCCCGATAGCTGGTGCGGGTACTGGTCGAGGAACTTCCGCGCGGGCGTGAGCCCGACTTTCTCCAGCGTCTCGATGATGGCCCGTTCGCGCTCGTCGGTCCGGTAGTCGTGGATGGTGAGCGGTTCGCCGACCAACTGCCGAACCGTCTGTCTCGGGTTGAGCGAGTCGAAGGGGTCCTGGAATATTATCTGAACCTTCCGGCGGAACTCGCGCATGTTCCCGTCCACGTAGTGCTCGTAGGGCTCGCCGTCGAAGACGAACTCGCCGCCGGTCGGCTGTTTCAGGAGCGCGATGGTCTCGCCGAGCGTCGACTTCCCACAGCCGGACTCGCCGGCGATGCCGAGGATTTCGGACCGCCGGACGCGCAGGGAGACGCCGTCGACGGCGCGGACGTAGTTCGGGTCGTTCCCCCTGAGTTGCTCCAAGAGCGACTGGCTCTGCTCGTAGTACTTCTCGAGACCGTCGGTTTCGAGGAGCACCTCGCCGCGGTCCGATTCGTCGTGGCTGTCGGGGATGCCCCACGTCTCCGGGTCGGTGGCGTCGCGCCGCATCTGGGCGGCTTTGGTGACGTGGTGACACGCCGAGCGGTGGTTTCGGTTCGGCAGGTCGACGAGGTCCGGATGGGACGCCTCGCACTCCTCGGTCGCGAAGGGACACCGGTCCTTGAAGACGCACGCGCCGGGTGCCTCGCTCAGGTTCGGCGGCGACCCCGGAATCGAGACGGGGTCCTGGTCGCCCTCTTCTATCTCCGGGAAGGAGTTCTTCAACCCCATCGTGTACGGGTTCGTGGGGTTCACGAGGACGTTGTCGACGCTTCCCTGTTCCATGGCCTTCCCGCCGTAGAGTATCGAAAGCTCGTCGCACGTCTCGGCGATGACGCCGATTTCGTGGGTGATGAGCAGCAACGAGCTGTCCATCCGGTCCTGTATCTCCAGAATCTTGTCGATAATCTTGTCCTGAACGATGACGTCGAGCCCCGTGGTCGGCTCGTCGGCGATGATGAGGTCCGGTTCGAGCGCGAGCGCCATGGCGATGGTCACGCGCTGGCGCATCCCCCCGGAGAACTCGTGGGGGTAGTCGTCGATTCGGTCGGGGTCGAGTCCGACGATTTCGAACAGCTCTCGGACCCGCGAACGCGCCTTGTCGTCGGTGACGTTCCGGTGGGTCTGAATCGCCTGCCGAATCTGCGCGCCGGTGGACATCACCGGGTCGAGCGAGTCCATCGCGCTCTGGGGGATGTAGGCGATGTCCTCCCAGAGCACGTCGCGACGCTCGCGCTCGCTGAGGCCGGTCAGGTCCCGGCCCTGGAATTCGATGCTGCCGGATTCGACGGAGCCGTTGCTGGGGAGGAGACCGAGAACCGCCTCGGCGAGCGTCGATTTCCCCGAGCCGGATTCGCCGGCGAGGCCGTAGTTGACGCCCTCGTCGATGCTGAACGACACGTCGTTGACGGCGTGGACGGTTCCGCTGTCGGTCGAGTACGTGACCGTGAGGTCTGTGATATCGAGGAGGCTCATTGTTCGGTCTGAATCTCCGGGTTGATGACTTCTTCGTAGGCGCGGCCGATGAGGAACACCGAGGTGGTGATGGCCGCGATGCCGAGTGCGGGCGGGAGCACCCACCACCAAGCGACGCGCATGTTGCCCGATTCGAACACCTGTCGGAGCATCCGGCCCCAACTCGTGACGGTCGGGTCGCCGAATCCAAGGAACGCCAGGCTGGCCTGCGCGGCGATGGCCCACGCGATGCCGTAGGCCGTGTAGAGAAAGCCGATGGGGAGCACGTTCGGCGCGACGTGGTAGAGCATCGTCCGCAAGTCGCTCGCGCCGCTGGCGCGCGCCGACTTCACGAAGGTGCGCTCTCTGACGGAGAGGACCTCGGAGCGGACGACGCGGGCGGGCATCTTCCAGAGGAACGCGACGATGATACCCGTCATGAGCCAGACGCTCGGCGTCACGAACGTCAGGAGTAACAGCGCCATCGGCGTGAACGGCAGCGAGAACGTGAGGTCCGTGATACGCATGAGAACCTCGTCGACCCAGCCGCCGTAGTACCCGCTGACGAGTCCCACGAGAAAGCCGAGCGCACCGGTCCCGATGCCGCCGAACAGTCCGACGATGAACGTCGGTTGCGCGCCGGCGAGGAACTGGCTCAGTACGTCTTTGCCGTAGGCGGTCGTCCCGAACGGAGCCGCGCCGGTCGGTTCGGACAGCCGCAGCATCGAGCCGGCGTCGTCGCGGACGGTGTGCTCGATGGGGTCGTGCGGGGCGAGCGCGGGGCCGAGGAGACCGAGGAAGACGAACGCCGCGACGATGAGGACGCCGGCGAACGCGAGGCGGTCGCGTCGCAGGAACGTGAACTGGTCGCGGAGCGTCTCCGCGACCCCCTCGACGCGCTTTTTCAGTTCGGCTTCGGGCTTCGTCTCGGTGCTCACGCGGCACCACCTCCGCTGGTCGAGACGGTCGGGTCGAAGTAGGCGTACAGCACGTCGGCGACGAGGTTCGCCACGATGACCGCGAGCGCCATGATGAACACGGCGGCCTGCACCAGCGGGTAGTCCTGCTGTTGGATGGCGAGCACGAGTTCGCGGCCGATGCCGGGCCAGCCGAAGACGACTTCGAGCAGGATGAGTCCCTGGAATATCATCCCGAGACGCAGCGCGAAGTAGGTCAGAATCGGCAGCATGGAGTTCCGGCCCGCGCGTGCGAGCTGCTGCATCTCCGAGAGCCCCTTCGCGCGGTGGAGCTTGAGGAACTCAGAGCCCCGCTTTTCGACGACGCCGTTGCGCGCCAACAGCAGGAAGTCGCCGCTGTAGTACAGCACCGACACGGTAAACGGCAGGATGTAGTGGTGCAGGAAGTCGAGCGAGGCGAACGTCTCGACGTAGCCCTCCGGCGAGGCGCTGATAGAGCGCATCCCGAAAGCTGGCACCAGTTCGAGGTTGTACGCGAAGACGATGACGAACAGGATGCCCGTGATGAACACCGGCGTCGACCGGAGGAAGGTCGTGGTGATGATGCTGAGCTTCTCCAGTTTGCTTCCGCGGTTCCAGCCGACGTACATCCCGAGGAGGGAACTCAGGACCGCCGTCGTCACTAACGCGGGGACGAGCAGGATGAGCGTGTTGACGAGCCGCGGGGCCAGTACCCCCCAGACGGGCTGGCTCCGCAGGATGGAGTAGCCGAACTGGAACAGCAGGATGCTCTGGAGGTAGCTGAGGTACTGCCGCCACATCGGCTGGTCGAGGCCGTACATCGCTCTAATCTCGGTGATTTGCTGCTGGCTCAGGTTGCCCGCGGTGACGAGAGATTCGAACGGACTCCCCGGAAGCAGCCGCAGGACGACGAAGATGACCGAGACGGCCACGAGGGTGAGCACGATGGAGATGGCGAGCCGCTTTGCGAGAAACCGCTGGAACTCGCTCATGGCCGGACCCCCCAACGCCACGAGTGGATAGTGTTCGACATGCGTGTCACCTCACGAGAAGTCCGCCTGTCCGAGTTCGTCGCGGCGCTTGTGCATGTTCCCGGGCTGGATGCGCTCGACGAAGGCGGCCCACGCGTCCCCGTTGGGGAACCGGAGGTTGCCGTCGCCATCCCGCGTGTAGCCGGCCTGTTCGAGGAGCGATTTCGCCCCGTCGATGTCGAACTCGTAGTGGGTCGTGTCCGACGTGTGCCACGGCGTGAGGTCCGAAATCGGGTTCTCCCCGCTCGGAACGGTCGCGCGGTCCTGCAGCACGTCGGCGGCGAAGCCCTCGGTGTCGACCGACTTGGCGAGGGCGACGCGGAACTCCTTGTCGCGGACGAGCGGACAGGAGAACATCAGCTTCGTGTCGAGCGGCGCGAAGTTGCCCGAGGTCATCTTTTCGACGCCGGCGGTGCTCGCGGCGCGGTCGGCCTGCGAGTTCGAGAGCGTCGTGCCGATGGCGTCGATTTCGCCGCCCTGCAGCGAGCCGATCATGGAGTCGATGTTGCCGACGTTTATCCAGATGACGCGGTCGACGCCCTCGCCGGTCGTGGCCTGGTCGCCGAGCACGTCTGCCCGCCAGTCGTCGTCGAACATCCAGTGGCCCTCGTTTTTCGAGACCTCGAAGCGGGTTCCCTGCTCCCAGTTCTCGTACGTGAACGGCCCCGTGCCAACGGGCGACTCGGGGTTGTGCTGGGACGGGTTCTCCACGTCCTCCCACTTGTGCTTGGGGATGATGACGCTGCGAACGACGCGCTGGGTCATGAACGCCGCGTCGGGGCCCTTCAGATTGAACCGAACCTCGTGGTCGCCGAGCACCTCGACCGACTCGACCGGCTCGTAGAACGGCGTCTGACTGGTCGAGGAGTGTTCCTTGTACAGTTCGACGGTGAACTTCACGTCCTCCGCGGTGAACGGCTCGCCGTCGTGCCACTCGACGCCCTCGCGAAGAGTGAGTTCGACGGTGGTGTCGTCGACGAACCCGCCGCCGGTCGCCAGCGCGGGGACGACTTCGAGGTCCGGCGTGGCGTCGAAGAGGCCGTCGTAAATGAACGTCAGCCGCTTCGCCTCCGCGCCGCCGGCGGCCCACGGGAGGTTCAGCGAGTTCATCGAGGTGGTCACGCCCTTGATGTAGGTCCGGTCGTCGGTCTGGGGTTGCAGGTTCACCTCCGACCAGACGAACGAGTCCTTCGTCGGCCCGTTGCCCGGCGTCTGGACGTAGCCGCTCCAGCGCTCCGTGTTGACCGCGGTGATGATATCGGGGAACAGCGTGATGAGCGCGCCCACGTCCTCGCTGAAGATGCGCTGCGCCTCGGCGACGAGCTCCTCGCGCTCGGTGCGGTCGGTCGTCTGACTCTGTTCCGTCAGCACCTCCTGCAGGTCGGGGTGGTAGTAGTTGTCGTAGTTCGAGAGGCTCGTCTCGCTCCGCCGCATCAAAAGCGGGTTCGGGTCCAGCCCGCGTTGCGGGTCCGGACCGTGGGTGCTCATCGAGATGATCGCTTCGAGCCCCTTCGTGTCCCAACTCTGGGCGTACAGTTGGTTCAGCGGTCGGTCGTTGAGTTGCGTCCCGACGCCGAGGGCGTCAAGCCCGCGCTGGACCATGAGCGCGTGTTCCCGCATCCACGGGTCGTCCTCGCTCGAAAATTCGACCGGGACGGGGTCCAACACCGCGCCGGCGGTCGCGCTGTAGTCGAGCGGCGGTTCGTCGGCGTCGATGGTCTCCCACTCGCGCCAGTACTTCGTCTCGACCGTCTCCGGGGTTCCGGACGGGACCTCGGGGGTGAGACTCGACCCGCCGTCGCTCCCGCCGCTTCCGTCGCCGCCACCGGTACACCCGGCGAGTCCGGTCACGCCGAGGGCGGTCGCAGTCGCCGCCACGTAGTCGCGTCGCGTAAGGCCAGTTCCACGTTCGACACCCGAACTATCACGATTTTTCTCCGACATTGCGACCGCTTGTTATGGAGTATCTTCCATGGTGCTGTTCCCGATACGGCCCGATATCTATCGTTCTTTATATACTCGGTCGGCAGGATGCGGCAATATTCTCCAACAAGCAGTGAGCTACTCCTGTCGCGGACCGTAGATGAGTTCGAGCAGATTTCGCTCCGCGGTCCGGAGTCGTTCGCTCAGCGTGGACTGCGCGATACCCAGTTCCTCGGCGAGTTCGGTCTCAGAGGTCTCCCGCGGAATGTGGAAGTAGCCGTGGTTGAATGCCGTCTCCAGAACCGCGAGTTGGTCGTCGGTCAGCTTGGAGATTAACACCTCCTTTAATCGGCCGCTGTCGAGCGGTTCACCCGGGGCTTCGTCCTGCGTGACGGAGCGGAGTTCGAACTCCCCGAGCGTCTCCTGAATCTCGTCGGCGAGTTCCCTGAAGTGGTCCCAGTCCTGGGCGGTGGCGACGACCTCGAAGACGCCGTCTTGGAGGACGATGCGGTTCGGAATCGTCTCCTGTCTGAGAACCAGTCCGAGGATGAACGGGTACGACTCGTTGGCGAGAATCGTCACTCGACGTATCTGCACGTCGGTCGAGGCGGTCGGAATCTCCTCGTCGTAGAAGACGGTCACGCCCGAGATGTCGGCGAGGAGGGACTCCACGTCGAAGGGGCCGTTCGAGGCGATAGTGAGCGACTCGATCCACGTCCCGTCCTCGACGTAAAACGCGTTGTCCAACTCGATGCTCCGGGCGTCTCGCAGGCGGCGATCTATCTTCGACATGACGCCGGTCGGAGCCGTCGTAAACTCAACACGTAAGATGCGAACTCACCCGTACCGGGCAGATACCGTTCACCTACAAATAGACCGGTGGTTACCGCAACGGGCGATGATACCGGCCCGAGTTCGCGACGCCCTCGTCAACGTTTCAGGCGACGAGCGGCCAGTAGAAGAGCCACGAGAGGGTCACGACGACGAGCGACAGGCCCATCGTCACGAACCCGAACAGCGTCACGTCCCGGTTCGTCAGCGGTCCGCGGTCTAGCGAGACGAGGACGGCGGTCGTGTTGAACGGGAGAATCGTGGTCGACCCCACCACGAGCAGGACCGCGAGTCCGAGATAGAGTTGCGTCACGCCGAACGTCTCCGCGAATCGCAGCACGATGGGGAGAATCACCACGATGGCGGCCGACCCGGTCGAAAACAGCACGCGAACGACGACCGCGAACCCGAGGAGCAGCCCGACGAGTTGCCAGTGGCTGAACGCCTCGAACGGGACGAACCGCGCGAGGAGGTCGACGACGAGCGCGATGGTTTGGGTCGCTTCCAGGGCGTCCAGAATCGACAGCGTCGCGCCGATGAGAAAGAGGACGCCCCAACTGAGTTGCTTGACGTCGTCGGCGTCGATAACGTCGACTCCCGGAAGCGCGAGGACTGTGACCGCGACGACCGCCGGGAGAATCTCGGGGAGTCCGACGAACGAACCGACGACCCACGCGAGGACGGTACCGGCCATCACCGCCGCGACGAGTCCCTGTTCGCGGGTCAACTCGCCGTCGGGGGGCGCGTCCGCAATCCCCGGCTCGCCGGGGTCGACAGTCGAGTCGGCATCGACGGCGTTGAAGAGACCGGCGGCCGCGGCGGCGAGCGCGTAGAGAACCACTGTCGGCGGAATCATCAAGACGGCCCACTCGACCCACGAGAGCGGTCGGACGCTCGTCGCGAGGATGCCCGAGGTGACCAGCGCCATCCCGCCGCCGGTCATGAGCGCCATCGACGCGATGGGATTGATGTGACCCAAGAGGAGGAACGTCGCCCGTTCGAACCCGCTTCGCGCCGGGAGGTCGAACTCCTCGGTCACCTCCTCGACGATGGGGATGAACGCGACCGCACGGGCCATCGCGGACGGCATGAACAGCGCCAGCACGAGGACGTTTCGCGCGATGGAACGAAACGCCCCGCGAGGGGTGCTGTCCGGGGACAGCAGTCGGCTCGCTAACCGGGTATCCAACCCCACCGACCGGACCGCGTTGCCGAGGAGTAACAGCACGAGGAGGAAGTACACGAGCGAGGAGGTGAAGCCGCTCACCGCGGCCTCGAAGGAGTCCACGACGCCGAGGGCGTACAACAGGGAGACGCAGGCCAGACTCGAAATCACGTACGGAACCGGTTTCGTCAACCAAAGCAGGAGCGCGACGACGAAAACCGAGAGCGCGTACTGCGACCGGACCGGAAGGACGGAGACTGGGTGGAGCCCGACGACTGCGAGGAGCAAGGCGGCGGCGACCGCGAGCGTCACCGTCTGCGGCGAGAGTTCGGGGGCGCGTAGCCCTCGGCCGGGCAACCAATCTGTCACGAATTTATCTGCACACAACGGGCCCAAATAGCTACTGCCGGCGACAATTCGGGCCGCCAGTCGAAGGAGAGAGCGCGAATCGAGTTGACACGACCCGAATAGAAACTATTAGAATTACTTGGATTATTTGAACTTCTCAAAGAGTCGGAGTAACCATAATTATTTCAACTGTGCCGAGAATCTCGCTATCACGGATATCCCCATCATGTCACGTGCAGTCAGCGTCTGTCTCCTCAAAGGCGGTATCGGAAAGTCGACGACCTCCATCAACCTCGCCCGCGAGCTCGCACACCGGGGCAGCGACGTGCTGCTCGTCGACCTCGACCCGAACGGACACACCACGACGGGCCTCGGGTTCGGCGAGGAGTTCTACTCGGAAGCGCACCTCGGCGACGTGCTCCTCGACGACGCCGAGTTGGAGCCGCGGGAGCTCATCCTGGAGACCGGGTTCGAAATCGACCTCCTCCCGTCGAACGACCGCATCGAACAGGTCGAGTCGGACCTCGGCGGCGTGATGATGGGGTCGGCGCGGCTCAAACAGCGCGTCATCGACCCGCTTCTCGGCGACGACTACGACTACGTCGTCGTGGACTGCCCCGCGGCGCGCGGGAAACTCAACGACAACGCGCTGTACGCCACGCAGAACCTCGTCCTGCCGATGCGCCCCGAGTCGGGCGCGCTCTCGGGGCTCGAAAAGACGGTCAAGCGGCTTATCACGCCCGCGCGGGAGCACTTCGACCTCGAAATCCTCGCCGTCGTACCGACCGACCTCCGGGACCGAATCGACCACGACCGCCCGACGAGACGGCTCGTGGAGGCGCTCGTCTCGAAGCCGAACATCGCGTCGAAGCTCCCGAACTTCGCGTACACCGACCCGGAGGTGTTCGAGGCCATCGACGACGGCGAGTGGAACGACGACCTGCCGAAGCCGGGGATTCGGCACCGCTCGGCCATCGACGCGTCGATTCGCGAGCACATGCCGCTGCGGGATTACGACAGCACCTGCGACCAGTTGGCGTGCTACGACGAACTCGCGCAAATCGTCGAAGAAGGCGAGGTGGCCCGATGAGCGAAGACCCCTTCGGCGACCTCGACGCCGCGATGGGAGGCGGGGAGTCCGCGTCGGAACCCGAATCAGAACCGGAGCCCGAGGGCACTGACGCCACCGACGCGGCCGAATCCGAACCGGAGCCAGAACCGGAACCGCTCGACGAAATCGACCCCCGAGAGCGCCCCGCGTTCGAGTTCGACGAGACCGTTCACAAGGCGCTCTACGTGCTCGAATCGGTCGCCGACGAGTTCGACGACATCATCACCTACGACGTGGAGCGCGAACTGACCCGCGACCACGGGCTCAAGGGCGTCACGAAGAGCGAACTCCACAACGCCGCGCTCGACGTGGCCACCGAACACCCCGAAGAAATCGTCGAGCGCGTCCTCGAACAGCGCGGCGTCGACGACGAGAACTCTGAATAATTCGGATAATCCGACTCTGCTGAACTCCGTAGAGCCGGACGGGATTTCGCGAGACGGACAGCGAGTGAAGTCAGCAACGGAGACGACCCTACCGAGTGGGTAGGAAGCGGGATGTGGGAGACCGGAGGCGGTGACGCACCGGCAATCGTCCCTCACCGGATTAGCTTGTCGCGGTCGGGGTCGAAGAGCGGCCCTGACCGGACCGTTGCGGGGTAGGCGTCACCTTCGTACCGGATTTCGACTTCCTGTCCCGCGCTGGCGTACTGTTCGGGGAGGTAGGCGTACGCGATGCCGGCGTCGATAGTGTAGCCGTAATCCGCCCGACAGCAGTAACCGACGACGTCGCCGTCGGCGAACACCGGATGGCCCGCGTCGACGACGGCGCCCTCCTCGTCGAGGGTTATCGGGACGATTCGGTCGCTCGGCGTGCTGTCGTCTGCGTTGTCTTCGACGAGCGCCGCCTTCCCGACGAAGTCCGTGTCGAGGTCGACAGCGAAGCCGATTCCGGCCTCGTAGGGCGTGTGTTCGGGCGTGAGGTCCGTCCCCCAGAGACGGTACCCCTTCTCCATGCTCGTCGAGTCGAGCGCGGCCCAGCCGACGGGAGCGATGTCGTGCTCCTCGCCGGCCTCCCGAATCGCGTCCCAGAGCTGGCACCCGTACTCGGTCGGGGCGTAAATCTCCCAACCGAGTTCGCCGGCGTACGAGAGTCGAAGCATCGTCACGGGGATGCTCCCGAGGTAGGTCTCCTGTGCGGAGTAGAACGGGAATTCGTCGTTCGAGAGGTCGGCCTCGACGAGGTCCGAAAGCACCTTCCGGGAGTCGGGGCCGAAGACGCCGATGCCGGTCCGACTGGAGACGTGCGCGGTCACGTCGACGGAGCCGTCGTCGGGCGCGTGCTCTGTGACCCACCGCGAGTGGAGCGTCGCCGAGCTTCCGCCCCCGGTGAACAGCACGAACCGTTCGTCTCCGAGGCGAGCGACCGTCAGGTCGGCGAGCACGCCGCCGTCTTCGTTGAGCATCGCGGAGTAGCGCATCCGGCCCGGCGTGACGTCCACGTCGTTCGTCAGGAGACCCTGCAGGAACTCCAACGCACCCGGTCCCGTCACTTCGATGGGGGTGAACGTCGTCATATCGACCATGCCGACCTTCTCGCGGAGGTGCTGGTGCTCCGCGCCGTGGACCTTCGACCAGTTCTGCGAGAGCCAGTCCGGCCGGTCGGGAACGTCGTACGTTTCGAGGAGCGTCTCGTTGGACTCGTACCACTGTGGGACCTCCCAGCCGTCGCTGTCGTAGAACTCCGCGCCGAGGTCGGCCTGCCGGTCGTAAAACGGGCTCCGGCGGAGGGAACGCTGTCCGCTCGGTTGCTCACGCGGGTGGATGAGCTGGTACACCTCCCGGTACTGTTGTGCTCCGCGGCCGTAGGTGTACTCTCGGCTGCCCGTGTGAGACTGGAACCGGGAGACGTGCGCTCCGGAGGCGTTGACTCGGGAGCCGTCGAGCCGCGGCGTCCCGTCCTCCATCCAACTGGCGACGATGTCGCCCGCGCCGCCGGACTGCGTGACCCAGACGGCGAGCGCCCACCAGAGTCCCTCGGTGTCCTCGTCCGGCCCGAGGATGGGCATGCCGTCGGGCGTGAACGAGAACATGCCGTTGATGGCGGAGGTCCACTCGCAGTCCTCGAAGCCGGGAACGAGTTCGCTGGCGGCGTCGAACGCCGAGCGGTCGTGGTCCGGGTGGGTGTTCTCGTAGAAGTGCTCCTCCGTAAACTCGCGGAGAGACGGATATTCGAGTCCGAGGTCGTCGAGCTTGTCGGGACCGTAGATGTCCGCCGGGTCGACGAGGAGCGACTCGTGGTTGTACGAGCCGATACCGTAGCGCTCGCCGTGCTGGCGGTAGTACAGCGAGTGGTCCTGGTGCCGAAGCAGCGGCTGTTCGATTTCGCGCGACGCGCCATCGAGTTCGTCCAGTTCGTCGGAGACGAGATACTGGTGCGCGCAGGGCACGAGCGGGATGTCCGTGCCGACCATCTCGCCGAACAACGGCCCCCAGATGTTCGTGGCGACGAGCACCTCGTCGGCCTCGATTCGACCGTGTTCGGTATCGACCGCATCGATACTGCCGCCAGAGATGTCGATGTCCGTGACCTCGGTGTGGCCGTAGAACTCGACGCCTACCTCGCGTGCCTGCTCCGCCATCGACTCGGCGGCGCTAACGGCGTCCGCCTTTCCGTCCGACGGGACGTAGTACCCGCCGTAGATAACGTCGGAGTTTATCTGCGGGACGCGCGCTTCGACCTCCTCGGGCGTGAGAAGTTCGCCCTCGTCGATGCCGTAGGACTGCCCCCACTCGCGCTTGCGTTTGAGGAAGTCCCAGCGCGCCTCGGTGTAGGCGACTTCGATGCCACCGCACGTCCGGAAGTCGCCGAACCCGTCGTAGAGGTCGCGCGTGTACGACGCCATCTCTGTCATCAGCTTGTTCCCGGCCGTCTGGAACACGAGTCCGGGCGCGTGAGACGTCGAGCCCCCGGTCTCGAACAGCGGTCCCCGGTCGAGGACGACGACGTCGTCGCGACCCGACTCGGCGAGGTGATACGCCGCGCTACAGCCGACACAGCCGGCCCCGACGACGACCGTTCCGGCGCGTTCGGGAAACGTAGACCATGTGCTCATATACCAAACAGTAGTGACTCCGGCCTTCGGATGTCTCTCCGGGTCCACTATCTGAGGTGTATAAGTTCCGGGGGAGAGGAGAACCGGGTCTGGCCACGGACGAGCGTCAGTTGCCAACGAGTATTTCTCGCCGACGAGCGTCACTCGCCGACGAGGTACTTCTCTCTGAGGTAGATAACGAGGCTGGCGCTCAGGAACGCGAGACCCGCGACCTGTAGCTCACCGACAGTCATCGCGAACAGCGCGACGACGAAAAGGAAGACCGCGAACGCCGCCGAAACGACAGCGAGCGCGTTCATCGATAGCGTAGAGTCATCGATTCGGTGCTTCCGTTCAGTCGTCCGTCGTCCCGGATTTCTCTCGGATGTCGGTCACGACCGACGTCCGAGACCGACCGACGTCGATGTCGATGTCTTCGTCGCCCAGGTTCTCTATCCGCTCGGCGAACTCCTCGGACTGCAGGAGTTCGTACTCCTTGTCGAGGCCGAGATAGACCGTGTAGCACGTGACGACGAGGACGATAGCGAACGGGAATCCCGTCGCGATAGCCGCCGTCTGGAGCGCGTCGAGCCCGCCGCCGTAGAGGAGAAGCGACGCGACGACGCCCTCCGTGACCGCCCAGAAGATACGCTGCGTCCGCGGAACGTTGTGTTTGCCGCCCGACGTGAGATGGTCGACGACGAGCGACCCCGAGTCCGAGGAGGTCACGAAGAACGTCACTACGAGCGTCACCGCGAGCAGTCCCGAGACGGCGCTGAAGGGGAACTGTTCGAGTAGCGCGAACATCGCGACGGTCTGTCCGGCCTCGCCATAGGTCGCGAGGACGACGCCGTTGCCCTGAAGCGAGTTGAACAGGGCGCTCCCGCCGAACGCCGAGAGCCAAACCGTCGAGAACAGCGACGGCAGGACGAACACGCCGAAGACGAACTCGCGGACCGTCCGTCCCTTCGAGATGCGCGCGACGAACATGCCGACGAACGGCGACCACGCAATCCACCACGCCCAGTAGAACACCGTCCAACCGTTGACGGTGGACGCACCGCCGCCGAGCGTGCCGGTGAAGAACGCCAACGAGAGGAAGTCGCTGAAGTAGTTTCCGAGCCCCTGCACCCACGCGCCGAAGATACTCATCGTCGGACCGGCGACGAGCACGAACGCCAGCAAGACGAACATCAAGAAGACGTTCAGCGTGCTCAGGCGTCGTATGCCGCCTTCGAGGCCGGCCGCGACGGACGCGGTGGCGATGAGGGTAATCGCGGCGATGAGCGCAATCTGCATCCCGGTGTTGTTCGGAACGCTCAGGATGCCGAGCATGCTCTCGCCGAGGATGTACGATAGACCCGTGTTTATCTGTGCGACGCCGAGGCCGAGCGACGTGGCGAGGCCGAACAGCGTCGCGAACACCGACACGAGGTCGATGAGATGGCCCGGCCAGCCGTAGATTCGCTCGCCGAGGAGCGGCCAGAAAATCGACCGGAAGGTGAGCGGCAGCCCCCGATTGAACGAGAAGAACGCGAGCCCTAGTCCGACGAGGCCGTAGATGGCCCACGGGTGGAACCCCCAATGGAAGAACGTCTGGGTCATCGCGGCGATGCCCGCGCCACCGGACCCGGCTTCGGCGTCGAAGAAGCCGGGGACGTTGGTGAAGTAGTACAGCGGCTCCGAGACGCTGTAGAACATGAGTCCGATACCCATGCCCGCGCTGAACAGCATCGCCATCCACGAGAAGTCGCTGAATTCCTTTTCGGCCTCGACGCCGCCGAGGGTTATCTCGCCGTACTTGCTCAGCGCGAAGTACGCCAAGACGACGATAAAGAGATTGACCGACAGGAGGAAGAACCACCCGAAGTTACCCTCGAAGAAACCCCTGACGCCCGAGTAGACGCTCGCCGCCTGCTCGCCGAGGACGAGCGTCACGGCGACGAAGGCGCCGATTATCAAGAGCGCGGCCGGGAAGACGACGGGGTGGATGTCGAGCCCCCAGCGTTGGATGTTCCCATCGCCGGGTTCGCGCTCGGTCTCCGGGTAGAACAGGTCCGCCTGTAGTTCGCTCGTAGACCGGTCGGCCGAGTCGTTGCTATTCGGCATTCGATACACCCTCCGTTAGGAACCGCCTCTGGAATTCGTGTACGCTCATATCGTTGTCCCGCTTTGGGGCCACCCGCGGTCACCGTCGAGGTCGGCGCCTGCTCCGGCGCGTCCACTCGGACCGTGACACGAGCCCACACCCCTCACGATTCAACCAACCCATCGGTATTACACATCTTAACCGATAGTCTTCGATAATAGTGGCATTTATACGCAAATAGAGGGACGTTGCGAAAGTTATACCCTCAAATCGGTTGACGAGGTGAAACCGAAAGCCGCGGTCGTCACTCGAACCTGTCGAGCGAGAACATGTCGAGCGGCAGGTCGCTTTCGCCGTCGACGACGAGGTCGGCGAGGATTTCGCCGATGACGCTGGCGAACTTGAAGCCGTGTCCCGAAAAGCCGGCCCCGACGGCGACCTGCGGGTGGTCGGGGAGCGTGTCGAGGATGAAGTGTTCGTCCGGCGAGTTCGTGAACATGCACGTCGCGAGCGACATCGTCGGCCCCGCGGCCTCCGGGAAGTACTTCTCCGTGACGTCCCGGAGTATCGCCTCGTCGGCGCGGTTCGGCTCGCGGTCGAAGTCGTCGGGGTCGACTTCCTCGTCGCGGTGGTGGTACTTGCCGAGTTTGAAGCCCGGCACGTCGTGGACCGGGAACCCGTAGAACCGGCCCTCGGGGACGCTGAGGTTCCAGACGGGGAACTCCTCGGGCGCGAACGTCGCCGGCGACTCGGGTTGGAACCACGCGAGCGCCTGTCGCTCGGGGACCGCAAGCCCGTCGAGGGCGTCGGCGAGTTTGTAGTTCCACGCGCCCGCGGCGAGCACGAGCGCGTCCGCGACGTACACGCCGCGGTCGGTGCGGACGCGTACTCCCCCGTCGTTCGTCTCCGCCCAGTCTTCGACCCGTTCGCGGGCACGAATCTCCGCACCCCGCGCCTGCGCCGCCTCGGTGTGCGCGATAATCGCCTGCTCGGGGACGATGAATCCGCCGTCCTCCTGATACACCGCGCGGTACTCCTCGGGGAGTTCGTAGCCGGGGAACCGCTCGTTGACCTCCGCACCGGTCAGCACCTCGTGCGGGATGTCGTGTTCCTCGCAGGAGCGCTTCGAGCCGGCGAACACGTCGTTGTCGACCGGGCCGGCGTCGATAGAGCCGGTTCGGTGGATGACCTCGCGCCCGGTCTCGTCGGCGAGGTCGTCCCAGAGGTCGTACGCCCGTTCGATGAGCGGGACGTACGAGGGGTGTTCGTAGTACGCGCGCCGGATAATGCGCGTGATACCGTGAGACGACCCCTGCGAGTGGGGGATGTCGTATCGTTCGAGACCGACGACGTCGAGGCCGCGGTCGGCGAGGTGGTACGCGGTCGCGCTTCCCATCCCGCCGACCCCGACGACGGCGACGTCGTATCGGTCGTCACGGACACTCATTGTGCTCGGCGGTTCGGAACGTCCCCCCTTCACTCTTGACCTGTATCACAAAGCACCTTTTTCCGATGTCCGACTCAAAACCCGTCGAGACCGTCGCTGACGGCCGAATCGCCGCGCCACTGCGACTATCCACCGCCACTTATACGGGTCCACTATTTCCGACGAACCCTTTTCCAAAGATGTGTGTTTCTTCCTCCCATGACACGGTGGAACAACAATCGTGACGAAATCGGTGCGGTTAGCGCCGACATCACTGCGGAAACGAACGCGTTGCCGGCGAAGTACTTCACGGACCCCGAGGTCCACGAGATGGAAAAGGAGAAAGTGTTCGGTCAGTACTGGGTCTACGCGGGTCACGCGACCCACATCCCGGACGCCGGCGACTACTTCACGCGAACCATCGGCGGCAAGCAGATAATCGTCACCCGCGATGACGACGGCGACGTGCGGGCGTTCTACAACGTCTGTGCCCACCGCGGGTCGAAGATGCTCGACGACACGCCGATGACCGACCCCGGAAGCCTCAGTCGAATCACCTGCCCGTACCACCTCTGGGCGTACGAACTCGACGGGTCGCTCCAGAGCACTCCGAAGAGCTTCGAGGAGGCGAGTCTGAACCCCGACCTCGACGACGACGCCGTCAGCGAACTCGACCCCGAAGAGAACGGCCTCATGGAGGTCCACACGGACGCTATCGGGCCGCTCGTGTTCGTCAACTTCGAGGACGAACCGAGCCTCTCGCTGGCCGAACAGGCCGGGTCGATGAAGACCGAACTCGAGGACCTGCCGCTCGGCGAGTACGAACACGCCCGCCGCTACGTCTCCGAAGTCGAGTGCAACTGGAAGACGTTCAGCGGGAACTACTCGGAGTGCGACCACTGTCAGGCGAACCACCAAGACTGGGTCCGGGGACTCGAACTCATGGACTCCGAACTCGAAGTCAACGACTACCACTGGGTGCTCCACTACAAGCACAAAGAGGACGTCGACGACGAGATGCGCATCCATCCCGAGCACGAGGCCAAGTTCTACTACTTCTGGCCGAACTTCACGGTCAACATGTACGGCACCGCCGACGGCTACGGCACGTACATCATCGACCCCATCGACGAGGGGCGCTTCCAACTCATCGCGGACTACTACTTCCGCGATGCCGACCTCTCCGAGGAAGAAGAGAAGTTCGTCCAGACGAGCCGACAGCTCCAAGAGGAGGACTTCGAACTCGTCGAACGGCAGTACGAGGGCCTCAAGTCCGGCGCGCTCGGACAGGCACAGCTCGGTCCGAACGAACACACCGTCCACAAACTCCATCGACTCGCACAGGACGCTTACAATGCCTGACGACGGGGATTCCAAACTAGCCGAAAAACCACGCGCCGGCGTCGTCACCTGCCCGGCGTGCGACCTCCACGTCTCCGTCTCGGAGCCGAACGAGGCAGTCGAACTGTACCGACGACACGCGAACGTCACCGGCCACGACGTCGAGTGGGAGCGCGTCGCGTTCGACGCCGAGGCCGAGAGCGACGACGTGAAAGAGGCGCTCATCGAACTCGGCGAGGACCACCCCGACGGCGTCGCGCTCGGGCGACTCGCCGCGGCGCTCACAGACAACGGCGTCGCCATCGGCGAAACGCTCGACGCCGTCCGCGACCTGCGGATGAGCGGCGAGATCTACGAACCGCAGGACGACTACGTCCTCGCGGTCTGACTCCCACACCGTTTCTGCGGGGCTCACCCGGTCACTCGTCGAGAAGAATCGACTCGACCAGCTCCGCGGTCCCCCGCCTGATGCGCCCGCTGACGGCCGTCGGCGAGATGTCGAGTACCTCCGAGAGGTCGTCTAACGCCGCCTCTCGCGGCTCCTCGAAATACCCGTGTTCGTAGGCGGCGACGAGCGCGTCGCGCTGTGCGTCGGTGAGTTTGCTCGGCTCGCCGTTCATCCAGCCGTCCTGTCGGAACATCCGGTTCAGCTCGAAGGTGATGTCCTTCGCCTCGCAGTACTCCCACAGCTCCGAGAGCGCCTCGCGGTCCGAGAGCTGGAGACGGACCCGCCAGCCCGCCGTGTCGTTGCTGCACGCGTCGAGCATGAGTCCGCCGAGTTCCGTGATGACCGGCGAAAGGAGAATCGCGTCCGTCGTGTGTCCGATGCGATACACCGCGGCGTCGTCTCGCTCGGAGACGAGTCGCCAGTCGCTGACTGTGTGGTCGACTTCCAACGCCTCTTCGAACGCCGAGCACTCCGCGCCCTTCACGACGAAGAAGAACAGGCCGGTCTCGGGGTCCGTCGCGGACTGCGAGATGACGTCTATCTCGCTCGCGGCGTCCGACCGAATCGTCGGCGTCAGCGCGAGGTCGTCGTGCGCGATGTCGGCAACAGTTATCAAACTCATCGTGTCTTTACCTCGTAGTCCAAGGGGTTCGAGACCGGGCAAACCAGAGCGTCGGATCGGTTGAAGTACGCGAAGTCGTTTCGACGTTCGCGGTAGAAACGTTTCTCGTGGGCACGATATAGTAGTTTGAACAGCAGATTCTTGTTAATAGTTTTCGCCGCATATTCTGTGGGGCTATATAAATCCACTCAGTATTCCACACCGCTTTTCAGGGAGTCCCGGCGCGTCCGTCGAGACCGAGACGGACAATGAGTGTGGGCACATCGCTTCGGCGACTGGGCGAATTCCTCGAAGAATGCGAGCGGACGGACGCCGCGAACGTCCAAGAGTCGTCCGTGGCGGTCACGGAGACGGGCGCGTCGGCCGACGTCGAGTTCACGCTCTCGTCGAGCGCCGGCGGCGGCTCCGGCGTCGGAGTCCGAGGGACCTCACTCGACTCCGACGGGACGATTGGGCTCACGCTCGAAGTCGACGACGTGTTGCCGAGCGGCCGCGAACACGTCGCCATCGATGCCGCGGAGGTCTCGCTCGACGGGGAGCCCTCGGTCGTCGTCACGGTTGCGGCCGATGCGGCGCCGGCGGCTCCGAAGGAGACGGGCGACGCCGATACCGAGTCACCCGAGACCGTCCGGGACCCGAACGTGCCGGCGTTCGAAGACACGCCGTACCTCGAAGCCGTGTACGCGCGGTACGAGACGTTCGAGCGGATGGCCGACGCCTTCGAGATGGACGTGACCGACGAGACGGTCCGCAGGTACATGATAGACCAAGGCGTCCACGAGCCGTCGTCGTACGAAACGTCGCTCGCCGGCGAGCCGGCGGCTATCGAGCGAGCGCCGACGCCGGCCAGCGACGCCGGCGAATCTCCCGAGGCGCTCGCCGACGGCATCGGCCTTCCCGAGTCCGTCACAATCGACCAACTCGCCGACGCCGCCAACGACGCCAAGACCGTCTACGAGTTCGGGAAGGTGCTTGGCCTCGAACGTATGGACGCGCTCGAACTGCTCCAAGACCTCGACTTGCTCGAATTCGTGATGGGCCGCCTCACGACCGACGACGACCCCGATGTGAGCCGAGAGGACGTCGTGGCGCGCATCAGAGCGTCGGCCGGAGAGAAGTAGCGGGCGTTATTCGACCGCGGCGATGGCCTCGATTTCTACGGCCGCGCCCTTCGGCACGTCGCCGACGCCGACCGCGCTCCGAGCGGGCGGTTCCACGTCGAAAAAGGCGCTGTACGCCTCGTCGAACGCGTCGAAGTCGTCGATGTCGTCGAGGAACACAGTCGTCTTGAGCACGTCTTCCGGCGTCAGTCCCTCGGCGGCGAGGATGGCCTCCACGTTCCGAAGGCACTGACGCGTCTGTTCTTCGACCGACTCGTCGTCGAGCAGTTCCCCGTCCGGGGTGAGCGGGAGTTGCCCGGCCGTGACGAGGATAGAGCCGTTCGTCGTCGCTTGACTGTACGCCCCGACCGCGGCGGGCGCTTCGTCGGTATCGATGATTCGCTTCACGGGGAGAGTGTCGGCGTTCCCGTCCTTCAAGCTGTGTCCCGACGGAACTCGCACGAATTATCAAAATAAAGGTAGGTTGTGTTGAGACCGCGAGAGCGACCGAAACCGACGAGCGACGCGGGCTATCGCCGGGCCGAAACGTCGTCGACCGCGTAGCCCGCGTCTTCTATCGTGTCCACGACGGCCGCCGCGTGTTCGGCCCCTTTCGTCTCGATGCGGAACAGAAGGTGCGCCTCGCCGACGTCGAGGGCGTCGACGGCGCGGACGTGGCGAACGTCGTGAATGTTCGCGTCGCGGTCGGCGATGAGTCGGGAGAGCCGCGCCATCTCGCCGGGCTCGTCCCGGATTCGGACCCGGAGGCGCAGCGTCTGCCGGCGGCTGGTGAGCGCATGGACGAGCACCGTCTGGAGCATCGTCATGTCCAGATTCCCCCCGCAGAGCAGCGGCATGACGGTCTCGCCCTCGACGTCGAGGTCGTCGCTCAGCACGGCGGCGACCGAGGCGGCACCAGCGCCCTCCACGACCTGTTTGGCGCGTTCGAGCAAGAGGAGGATGGCCTCTGCGATTTCCCCGTCGGAGACCGTGACGACCTCGTCGACGTGTTCCTCGATGGTTCGGAGCGTCAACTCCGAGATGCCGCCGGTCGCGATGCCGTCGGCGATGGTGTTCGTGTCGTCGAGCGTCACGGGAACGCCTTTGTCGAGGCTCTCGTGGACCGTTTCCGCGCCCGCGGCCTGCACGCCGACGACGCGAATCTCGGGGTCGTGGTGCTTGATGGCGGTCGCGATACCCGAGATGAGTCCGCCGCCGCCGATGGGGACGACCACGGTGTCCATCTCGGGGAGGTCGCGGTACATCTCGACGCCGAGCGTCCCCTGCCCGGCGACGATGTCGCAGTCGTCGTACGCGTGGACGAACTCGGCGTCCGACTCCTCGGCGAGCGACTGCGCGTACGCCATCGTCTCCTGGAAGTCCTCGCCGACGAGTTCGACCGCCGCGCCGTAGTCGCGCGTGGCGTCGATTTTCGTCTGCGGGGCGTTCTCCGGCATCACGACCGTGGAGTCGGCCCCGCACTCGGTCGCGGCGAGCGCGACGCCCTGCGCGTGATTGCCGGCGCTCGCGGCCACGAACTCGTCGATTCCGCGGTCGGTGTCCTGTCGTATCTTGTTGTACGCGCCCCGCGTCTTGAACGACCCCGTCCACTGGAGGTGTTCCATCTTCAGGTAGACGTCCGCGCCGACGAGGTCGCCGAGCGAGGTGCTCCGCTCTATCGGCGTTCGCTTGACGACGCGGTCGTTTTCGAGTCGCTCGCGCGCGCGTTGAATATCGCGGTACTGCACCGGGAGCGACTCCGCCTCGCTCATCGGCGACTCACCCCGACGGTCGGTCGCGCGGCACGCCGGGACGGCACGCGCGCGTCGCCCCGGGTTCGAGACTGTTCGCAAGCTGTGATAGTTCTTAGCACGGTTTGTGAGACGAACGTGACGAAGTTCCAATATAGAACTATCGTCGGTCGGTCGAATTCAATGAGGTCATCGAACACGTTATGTACTGATTTCGGCAGTCAACGGACTCAATTCGAATTATTCGTAGATAGATACCACGGGCAATCGTCACGCCTATCGACCCGACCACAGAACATACGTGTTCTGTTAGGTTGTGGTTCTCGCTCGACGTTCCGCCCCCGTCTCGGGGGTCGGCGAAGCGTTATACCGCAGAGTCGAGATGCACCCACGATGCCTTACGATACCGTTCGAGAGACCGACCCGGCAGTCGCCGACGCGCTAACGGACGAACGCCGGCGGCAGAACGACACGCTCGCCATGATAGCGAGCGAGAACCACGTCAGCGAGGCGGTTATGGAGGCCCAAAGCTCGGAGCTGACGAACAACTACGCCGAGGGCTACCCGGGAAGCCGGTACTACGGCGGCTGCGAGTACGCCGACGAAGTCGAACAGCTCGCCATCGACCGCGCGAAGGAACTCTGGGGTGCCGACCACGTCAACGTCCAACCGCACTCGGGGTCGCAGGCGAACATGGGCGTGTTCCTCGCCGTGCTCGACCCCGGCGACAAGATTCTCTCGCTCGATTTGACCCACGGCGGCCACCTGAGCCACGGCCACCCGGTGAACGTCGCGGGGAAGACGTACGAGGTCGAACAGTACGAAGTCGACGCCGAGACCGGCTACGTCGACTACGAGCAACTCGCCGAGAAGGCCGAGGAGTTCGACCCGGACATCATCATCTCGGGGTACTCCGCGTACCCGCGGGAGGTCGAGTGGGAGCGCGTGCAGGCCGCGGCCGAAGCGGTCGACGCGTACCACCTCGCCGACATCGCCCACATCACCGGCCTCGTCGCCGCGGGCGAACACTCCTCGCCCGTCGGCGTCGCGGACTTCGTCACCGGCTCGACCCACAAGACGATTCGCTCGGGTCGCGGCGGCATCATCATGTGCGACGAAGAGCACGCCGACGACGTCGATTCCGCGGTCTTTCCCGGACTCCAAGGCGGGCCGATACTGCACAACGTCGCCGGTAAGGCGGTCGGCTTCGGCGAGGCGCTGACTCCCGAGTTCGAGGAGTACGCGTCGCAGGTCGTCGATAACGCCGCCGCCCTCGGCGAGCGGCTACAGGAGCGCGGCCTCGAACTCGTCTCCGGGGGCACGGACACCCACTTGGTCCTCGTCGACCTCCGGCCGTCGCACCCGGACACGACCGGCAAGGACGTCGAAGCGGCCCTCGAAGAGGTTGGTATCGTCCTCAACGCCAACACGGTCCCCGGCGAGAGTCGTTCGGCGTTCAACCCGAGCGGGATTCGCGCCGGCACGCCCGCGCTGACGACCCGCGGCTTCGATGAGGAGGCCTGCCGAACCGTCGCCGACCTCATCTACGAGGTCGTCGAAGCGCCGCACGACGAGTCCGTCAAGGGGTTCGTCAGCCAGAAGGTCGACGAACTGACCGACGAGTACCCGCTGTACGACTGACCGGACGCCGAGACGTGCGCGGAGTCGCGAATCGCGGTGAGCCGCAACGACGCCCTCCGGCCCCCACTCGCCGAAGGCCGACACGTATTGTCACGTAGTTTACTTTTATTGTTCTATCACCAGAGCGGTTCGAGACGACTCAAACGCCCGATATCGGGGCGTAGAGACGAAATCAGCCGAACGGTCGGTCCCCTCGGCTTACGTATAAGTGAGCCCGTCGAGACCCGTTTCGACGAAGCGATATGTCCGATGCAATCAATCTCGAAACTGCGAAGGTACTCATCGAGGCGGCCGAGGCGGAGGCCGAATCGATGGGACTGCGAATGGTGATTACGGTCGCGAACCCGGAGGGTAACCTCATCGCACAGCACCGAATGGACGACGCGTGGCTCGCGAGCGTCGACATCTCTCGGAACAAAGCGTACACGGCGGCCGCGCTACAGACGCCCACGCACGAACTCGCCGAGCCGACACACCCCGGCGAGTCGCTCTGGGGACTCCAGACGACCGACGAGAATCGGTTCGTCGTCTTCGGCGGCGGTTATCCCCTCGAAGTCGACGGCGAAATCGTCGGGACCGTCGGCGTCAGCGGCGGCGAGGTGTCCGAAGACATGGCGGTCGCGAGCGCCGCAGTCGAGCGGTTCGAAGAGCTCGTCGAATAATCGAAGTCGCCGTCAGCCGATTTTTTCGAGTCGTTCGGCCGAGGGCCGACGTTCGGACCGTCAGTTCTCCACGTCTTCGAACAGTCCGCGGAGTGCCGTGCAGAGAATGTCGTACCCGGCTTCGACCTCCGACAGCTCGATGTACTCGTCGTAGGCGTGGGCCTGCGCCATCGACCCCGGACCCCACGTAATCGCGTCCATCCCGGCGTCGTTGACGAGGTTCCGAACGTCGGTCGCCGCCCGAATGCCCCACGGCTCGGGGTCGACGTCGGCCCGCTCGGCGGCCGCGTCCCGAAAGCGCGTCGCGATGTCACTGTCGGTCGGAATCGCCGCCGACTCGTAGACCCGCGTTCGCGTCCACTCGACGTGCAGGTCGTGTTCGGCCGCGACGTCGGAGAGTACCGCGTCGATTTCGGCGTCGACCTCCTCGACGGACTCCGAGGGAACGAACCGCCTGTCGACCGTTATCGTCGCGCCCTCCGGGACGACGTTCTCCTTGGTCCCCGCCTCGAACTGCGTGACCGTCGCCGTCGGCCGGCCGACGAGGGGGTCAGACCGCTGTCGAATCCGCTCGTCGTACGCCGCGAGCGCGTCGAGAACGAGTCGGGCGTTCCCGATCGCGTTGTCACCCTCGTCAGGCCGGCTCGCGTGCGACGGGTCGCCGCCGACGGTAATCTCGTACCAGCCGAGGCCCTTCGCGCTCGTCGCGGTTCGCAGCGACGTGGGTTCGAGCACGACGCCGTAGGTGCCGTCGTAGCCGCGTTCGAGGAGCGCCTTCGTTCCCGGTTCGGCCGTCTCCTCCCCGACGGCCGCGTGGAACACGAGCGACCCGTCGAGGGCTCCGGAGTCGAGCGCGTCGGCGAATTCGACCGTCGCGAGCATCGCGAGGCCGACGCCGCACTTCATGTCCGCGCTCCCGCGACCGTACAGCCGACCGTCTCTGACAGTCGGTTCGTACGGCGGGAGGTCCCACTGGTCGCGGTCGCCCGCCGGAACCACGTCGAGGTGGCCGTTGAGGACGACCGAGGGCTCGCCGTCGCCGACGCGGGCTGCGACCTGCGGTCGGTCGGGATACGGTTCCTCGACGAGCGTCGCCGAGACGCCCCGAGATTCGAGCCAGTCGTACACGAAAGTCGCCGCCGCCGCCTCGTCTCCCGGCGGGTTCTCGGTCTCTATTTCGACGAGACTCGTGAGCAACGATAGTAACTCCTCGTCCATGATTTCGGTCGTCTATCGACAGAGACGGGCGTGTGTTAAGGGTTCGTACGATAGCTTTTTTCCAACTCGACCGTCGGCGTGGAAGGTTCCGCGCGAACGCACGCGTCGGGCGTCGCTATTCGAGCGTGGAGATACGACTGTCTCGGAGAAGCACCCGCTTGACGATGTCCGGGTCCTCGAGAAGGCGGTGGGTCCCGTGGACGCCTTGCCCGCGACCGCGACCCCGGACTTCGGACTGGATGACGTTGAGGAAGTCGAGTTCCTGCAGGAGTTCCTGAACGCGGCGCTCCGAGAGTTGGTCCATGTCGAGGTCGTCGGCGACGGTGAGGTACTGTCGATAAATCTTGTTCGTCGTGATCTCGGCGGTCTTTCGGCCGCCGGTCTGGAGGACGAGCGAGTAGAGGACGGCCTTCGACTGCGTGGCGGTCCCTTCGAGAAGTTCGCTGAAGCGGTCGGCCTCGCTCTTTTCTTTGGCGGCCCGCACGTGGTCGTCGGTGACGGTCTCCGCGCTCTCGTTTCGGGCGATACGACCGGCGTTGCGGAGGATGTCGATTGCCTTCCGCGCGTCGCCGTGTTCCTGGGCGGCGAGCGCGCTCGCGAGGGGAATCACGTCGTCGGTGAGGACGCCGGGCTTGAACGCGTCCTTCCGGTTTTCGAGGATTTCGCGGAGTTGGTTCGCGTCGTAGGACGGGAAGACGAGTTCGTCGTGGGCGAAACTCGACTTGACGCGCTCTGTGAGTTCCTCGGGGTAGTCGATCTTGTTCGAGATGCCGATGATGCCGATACGGGAGTCCACTATCTTCTGGTTCTCGCCCGCGCGCGAGAGCTTTCGAAGCACCTCGTCGTCGCGGAGCATGTCGATTTCGTCGAGGATGACGATGGTCACGTCGGAACAGGTGTCGAGCACCTGCCACAGTCGATTGTAGTAGTCGCCGGTCGACAGCCCGCGCTCGGGAATCGTCATCCCGCTTTTCGACGGGTCGTTGACCTGCGAGGCGAGCGTCTTGATGACCGACGCCTCGGTGTGCTGTTCGCCGCAGTCGATGACGGCGATGCGAACGTCGACGTCCTCGCGGACCGCCTCGTGTTGGAGTCGCTCGCTCACGAGTCGGGCGGTGAGCGTCTTTCCCGACCCCGTCTTCCCGAAGATGAACAGGTGGGTCGGTTCGCGTCCGAAGATGGCGGGGTTGAGCGCCTGTGCGACTTTCGACATGTGCTCGTCGCGACCGACGATCTTGTCGGGACCCGGCAGGTGAGAGATTTTGAGGATATCCTCGTTCGCGAAGATAGGCTGGTCGTAGCGAAACAGCGGGTCGCGAGTCCCACCCTCGCTCTCGTCCGATGTCATGTGAGTTCGCTATTCATACTCACCCGTAATAAAGGTGAAGGGGTGGACTCGCGTTTGTAACAGCGACAAATACGGCCGTTTGAGCGGTATTTCAGTCCCGGTTTTGGATTCGACGATCAACGAGTAGTATCGCGCAAGTAAGGCTGTCAGACACCACCCTCGCGTTTGTAACGCGCGAGACGGTCTCGGGGGAACCACTCACTGGAGGGGTACGCTCGCGTTTGTAACTCGAGTCGCGAGAGACCACCCTCGCGTTTGTAATTGAACGGGGGGAGTACCGTCGCGTTTGTAACGTTGAGCGTCGAAAGCACCGGTGCAGACACACCACCCTCGCGAATGTAACGCGAATCGGCGTGGGGGCGGTTCGCAGGTCGAGTGGTTCTCGGATGTTTTTGCTTCTATATTTACAAACGCGAGGGGGGTGTGTCGAATTCCCCTAGGGTCTGGCGTAGCCGTTACAAACGCGAGGGGGGTGTGTGTGTGTACTCCCGAACACGGACAGGCCGAACGAAACGAGCCGACGGCTTCTAGCCGGCTATCCGCGAACAGCGACTGGACCGGGGGAAAACCACGACTACTCGGCAACCGCCAAACGAAGAAACGGGAACCTCGAACGAACCCAGTGACACCGCTAGTGTGCAGGTATCACTAGTAGCTAGAGTAGACTAGTAGTTACTACTGCTACTACTACCACTATTACTACTATTACTACTCGACATACAATAAAATACAATCTATAACAATATACAAGAAAACAGGAACGAAGAACAAAGAACGGACGGTGAGCAACCAAGAGACGATCGAGAACCGGCCGAGAGATGACCGAGAGACGGCTGACCGTCACGGCAACACGAGTCTCGGTCCACACACCCTCCGACACTGTTAGCACGGTCACGCAGCCCCAACGGACACCGAGACCTTACCCGAGCAGTCCGAGCTCGCGAACGTCCTCGTCGACCGTCTTGAGCGCCGCTTCGGCGTCGGTAGTCCGCTTCGCCCCCGTAATCACGACTTTCCCGCTTCCGAACATGAGGACGACGACGCTCGGTTCGTCGAGGCGATAGACGAGTCCGGGGAACTGCTCGGGTTCGTACTCGACGTCTTCGAGACCGAGTCCGATAGCCAGCGCGTTCAGGTTGAGCGCCGCCCCGAGGTCGGCGCTCGAAACGATGTTCTGCACGGTGATGTCCGCGTCCTCGGGGACGGGTACGCCGAGGTCGGTGAACTCGTCGAACAGCGTTTCGATGGCCGTGCCCACGTCGTCGACGCTGTCCGCACCGGTACAGACGACTTTCCCAGACCGGAAGACGAGACACGCCGACTTCGGGTCTCGGGTTCGATACACGAGTCCCGGGAAGTTCTCGGGGTCGTAGTCCGTCCCGTCCATGTCGAGCGAGAGTCGTTCGAGGTCGAGTTCGACCGGAACCTCCGTCGAAGCGACGACGTTCTGAATCTCGATGGACCCGACGGCGTTCACGTGCGACATCTTGTGAATTAGTTGACACTCACTCGTCTTAAACTACCGGGGTCGTTCGAACGCGTTACTCACCGGACAACTGGCTAGTCGGGCGACTAACTAACATTCGAGACCGGCAGTCGGAAAAACAGTCGAAACCGGGCAACGCCCCGAACTTGGCAACAGTCGAAACGGGCGGCAACCCCGCCGAACAAATCCGATACGATGGTCCGAGACATCCGCTCTCTCGCGTGAATAACCAATGAATACCACCCTATCATAATTCTTTTCAGCGTCTTCTTCGATTACTCGCCATGGCGTTCACAGACACGATACACGACGAGGCCGACGAGTTCTGGTCGGCCATCCTCGACCATCCGATGGTCGTTCGACTCGGGGAGGGGAGCCTCGACGAGGAGCCGTTCCGCTACTGGGTACGGCAGGACTACGTCTACCTCGTCGAGTACAGTCGCCTCTTCGCGCTCGGTGCCGCGAAGGCCCCGACGCTCGACTCCATGGGAACGTTCGCGAGCCTCCTCGAATCGACCGTCAACGAGGAGATGGACCTCCACCGGAGCTACGCCGCCGAGTTCGGCATCGACCTCGCCGAACTCGAAGCCACGACGCCGTCGCCGACGACTCGCGCCTATACTGACTTCCTCGTTCGCACCGCGACCCTCGGCTCCTTCGGCGACATCGTCGCCGCCCTGCTTCCCTGTATGTGGGGGTTCAACGAGACGGGACGCCGACTCGCCGACGCGGGGACTCCGGACCACGAACAGTACGCCGCGTGGGTCGAGATGTACGCCGGCGACGAGTTCACCGAACTCACCGACTGGTGTAAGTCGCTCATGGACGACGTGGCCGCGAGTGCGACCGAGTCGGACCGCGAGCGCTACCGCGACCTGTTCCGTACGTCGGCGCAGTACGAGTACCTGTTTTGGGACGCCGCCTGGCGTCGCGAGGAGTGGCCGCTATGACCGACGCCGATCAGTCAGATTCGATTGATTCGCCCGACTCGTCCGACGCGGACCCGTCGGCCCCCGAGACGTACGACGAGTTCGCCGCGTCGCGGTCGGACCCGCGCTTTACCGACTGGCTCCGCGAGCGCGCGGGCGACTCGTGGGACGACGCGACGAGACACCGACTGACGCGAGAACTCGCCGCCGACGAACTCGCAGACGACGTGTTCAGACAGTACCTGGTACAGGACTACGCCTTCGTGGAGACCCTCGTCGGCGTCTTCGGCCACGCCGTCGGCACCGCGCCGACCATGGAGTCGAAGTCGGAACTCGTCTCGTTCCTCGGCGTTCTCACCGACGACGAGGACGACTACTTCCTCCGGGCGTTCGACGCGCTCGACGTTCCCGAATCCGTCTACTCCGACCCGGAGACTACGCCGGCGACGCGCGCCTTTATCGACCTCCTCGAACGCGCCGCGGGGCAGGGCGGGTACGCCGAGACGCTGGCGGTGCTCGTCCCCGCCGAGTGGGTCTACCTGTCGTGGGCGACCGCCGCGGACGATACCGGCTCGAACCCCTCTGAATCACCCTCGCGGTTCTACCTCTCCGAGTGGATCGACCTCCACGCGGTCGACGACTTCGCGGCGTTCGTCGAGTGGCTCCGGACCGAACTCGACCGCGAGGGCGCGGCCGCCTCCCCGCGTCGGCAGCGGCGGCTCGAACAACTGTTCCGTCGCACGGTCGAACTGGAGGTCGCGTTCTTCGACGAGGCGTACGAACTGGCTCCGTCCGGCGACTTGACGGCACCTACGACTTCATCCGCGTCCTCGAAGTCGGGCGGTCGCTCTTCTCGACCGGGTGACGGTCGATGGTGAGTTCGACCGTCGCGCTCGGGCTGACCGTCGCGACGCTCGTCGCCTTTACCGGCGTCGGCGTGTGGTTCTCTCGCGGTCGTGTCGGCTCCGTCGAGGACCTCATCAGCGCCCGCGACTCCGCGGGGAGCCGGCGGACGACGGCGACGCTCGTCGCGTCCGTCATGGGCGTGTGGGTGCTCTTTTCGGCTCCGGAGGCGGGTGCGAGCTTCGGTATCGCGGCCGTCGTCGGCTACGCGGTCGGCGAGGCCGTCCCGATGCTCGTCTATGCCCGCCTCGGCCCGCGAATTCGGGAACTCATCCCCGAGGGTCACTCGCTGACCGAGTACGCCCACGCCCGATACGGGTCAGCGATGTACGCGTTCGTCCTCCTCGTGAGCGCGCTCTACATGTTCATCTTCCTCGCCGCCGAGTTGACCGGCATCGCGGGCGCGCTCTCGCTCGTCGCGGGCGTCCCGCAGTGGCAGACCGCGCTCCTCGTCGGCGGCTTCGTCCTGCTCTACACGAGTTACGGCGGCCTCCGCGCCAGCATCGCGACCGACGCGGTCCAAGCGGTCATCGTTATCCCGCTCTTGTTGCTCGCGTTCGCCGGCACGCTCGTCGCGCTCGGCGGTCCCGCCGCCGCCATCGACGGTATCACGGCGACGAACCCCGCGCTTCTCGACCTCGGTGCGGTCGCCGGCCTGCAGTTCGGCCTCGCGCTCGCGTTCGCCATCCTCGGCGCGGAACTCATCAACCAGACGTGGTGGCAACGCATCTACGCGGCCGACTCGTCGGAGACGGTCGGGCGGAGCTTTCGAACCGCGGCGCTCGCAAACGGCGCAATCGTGTTCGTCACCGCCTTCTTCGGTGTCGTCGCGGTCGGTAACGCCGCCGTCGTCACCGACCCCGCGAGCGCGGGCTACAACGCCGACGCCGCCTTCTTCGTCCTCCTCGGCGAGGCGTTCCCCGAGTGGCTCGTCCTCGCGGCGGTCCTCCTCGCGCTCCTGCTCGTGATGAGCTCCATCGACACGCTGTTCAATGCGCTTTCGAGCCTCGTGACCGCCGACCTCGCGCGCCTGCTCGCGGAACCGAGCGACCGCCGCCTCGCGCTCGGGTCGAGAGCGCTCACAGTCGTCGTCGCGGTCGCCGCGATTTACGTCAGCCTCCGGGCCCAGAGCGTCCTCCGGCTGTTCTTCTTCGCCGACCTGCTCGGCGCTGCCGTCGCCTTCCCTCTCGTCTACGGGCTGTACTCGACGCGAATCACCGGCCCCGGCGCGCTCGCGAGCAGTCTCACCGGACTCGCCGTCGGCCTCGCGTTCTTCCCCGACCTCCGCGGCGTCATCACGTCGATTCCGGTCGTCGGGGGCCTGCTCCCCGCCGCCGACCCGCTGTATCTCACGTCCTTCGGCGGGGCGTTCGTGGTGTCGACGGCGGCGGCGCTCGTCGCCGCCCGACTCACGGACGCCGGGTTCGACCTCGGTCGGCTCTCGCGAGAGATTCGCCGGTTCGACGACGGCCGAACTGAGGCGCCGTCGTCCGACTGAGGCACCGTCGTCCGACTCGCTCGCCTCACTATCCCGGCTGGACGACTTCAGTACTCGCTGACCGTCGCGGTCCCCACCGAGATTCGGACGAGTTCGTTTTCGGGCCACGCGGATTCTTCGGCCCCGTACTTCCGGTTGATTCGCTGGGTCGCGTCTTTCCGGGCGTCGTCGTCGGTGACGACGGTGGCCGTCCCGAGAATCGTCACCTTCCACTGCGCCTGTCCGTTCTCGTCTTTCTGGATTGAGAGCGCGACGCGCGGGTTCTCGCGGATGTTTTCGAGCTTTCGACCCGTGGTGAGCACCTCGATTACTCCGCGGTCGTCCGCGTAGTCGAACCAGACGGGTGCGACGTGGGGGCGGTCGTCGACGCTGGTCGCGAGGTGCGCCATGACCGGTTCGCTCGTCACGAGCGCCGCGGCGCGTTCGGAGAGGCCTGCCATATGCTAATTATCGTCGTGTCGGCGTAAAACGGTGACTTCGCTCCGGTTTTACAAACGCGAGGGTAGTCCCCGCGCTGCTGGCCGCGTCCCGTCGAGTCGCTGGTCGCGCCACGTCCCGCCTCGTGAACGCTCGCGACTCGCGTAGTCTCTCTCACCTCTCTGCCCTGTTCACTCGCTCCTAACGCCAGCCGAAACGCGGTTTGACTCCGTCCAAATTCGGTGAAAGGGGCCTCATAACGGGTGCATAACAAAGGGGTCAGACGCGACAGTTCAGGCACCCTACTCATGAGCATCGAGGTTCGACGGGCGACTGGAGACGACGTCCACGGCTGGGACGCGTTCGTCGAACAGTCCCCGCACGGCAACGCGTTCCATCAGTACGACGCGCTTGAGATTCAGGCGGCCCACGCCGGCGCGGAGTTGATACCGCTCGTCGGACGCAAAGGTGAGGAAGTCGTCGGACTGTTTCCGATGTTCCGCATCGACAAAGGACCAATCGCGACGGTGTTCTCGCCGCCGCCGGAACTGCGAGTCGCGTATCTCGGACCGGTCCTGTTGAACATGGACCACATGAAACAGCGAAAGCGCGAGGGCCGGCACCACGAGTTCATCGACGACTGCCTCGAATGGGTCCGCGACGAAATTCGACCGCGCTACACCCATATCCGCCTCGACGGCCGGTACGACGACCTCAGGGCCTTCTCGTGGAACGACTACGCGATAACGCCGCAGTACACCTACCACGTCGACCTCTCGCCCGGCGCCGACGACGTGTTCATGAGTTTCAGCAGCGACGCTCGGTCGAACATCCGGAACGCGCCCGACGACGCGTACACCATCGAGGAGGGCGGTCCCGAAGAAATCGAGCAAATCGTCGAACAGGTCGCCTCGCGCTACGAGGCACAGGGCATCTCGTACCGGTCGACCCCGTCGTTCGTCAAGGACCTCTACACCACCCTTCCCGAGGGACAGATTCGCCCCTACGTCCTCCGAACCGACGGCGAGTTCGTCGGCGGCATCCTCGCCGTCGACTACAAGGAGACGGTGTCGCGGTGGCAGGGCGGCGTGCGGACCGACGTGGACACCGACCTCGCCGTCAACGACCTGCTCGACTGGCACATCATGCGCGACGCGATGGACCGCGGGCGGACGACGTACGACCTCGTCGGCGCGAACAACCGCCGTATCAACCGGTACAAGGCGAAGTTCAATCCCGAACTCCACCCCTTCTACAGCCTCGAACGGAACGCGGCGGGAATGAAGACGCTCGCGCACCTCTACAAGACGATTCGGGAGGGCGTGTAACGGAGTACGGTTCGTCCCGAATTCCGTCCGGATATTGACTCAAGAAGTCCCAGAAACCCTACTAGTTACCCAACTCGGCGGTCGCACGGAAAACCCGGGTTTACTCGTGTTCGAGTGCGTCGTACACGCCCCGGTGGTCGTCGCGGTCGGCCTTCGCGACGCGGAGAACGAGCTCTCGACGGATGTCTTCCATCACCCTGTCGAGTTCAGATTCATTGTTCGCGCCGTCTTTCGTTGCCATACGCCTACTGTGTCTTCCGTAGAGTTATTGCTTCGGGTCTGATGCGTCGTCGTCTAACTGGTCGAGTCCGTGCCGAACGAGTCCGTTTCGCCACTGTTCGACCACGTCATTGAGGTCGACTTCTTTGGTGTGTGTGTCCGGAGATAATCGATAACGCCGTCCTCGTCCGTGGCGGCTTCATCGGTTCCGAACTGCTTGAGAATCTCTCTGACTTCGTGGCCGTACTCCAATCGATACCCGTTGAGCAGGTAGAATACGACTGTCGTGTTCAGCGCGGTTCGTTTATTCCCGTCGACGAACGGATGGTTAGCGACGAGGAGTCGGAGTAGATGGTACGCTTTCTCGTGTATGGTCTCCGGTGCTGCGCCGAAGCTTCCCGTTTCGATATACTCCACGCGAACTCGATATCCCCCTCGCTCTGAACCCCGCGCGTCGTCTCCGCAGACTCTGAAACGATGTCATCGTGTATCTCGATGACATCGTCGACGGTCGGGTACCAGAGTGGGCGACTCATTGAACGCTGTGTTCTCCCGGAGGCCGTCTCACCGTTTCCTTCGACGCTGAAGTTAGAGCCCCGCGTAGGGGTCGGGCTTCGCCTCGGTCAGGCGGTCGACCTGCTCGTCCGTGAGGTCGATAGCGGCGGCTTCGAGGTTCTCGGTCAGTTGCTCGACCGTACGTGCGCCGACGATGGGGGCCGTGACGCCGTCGCGGTGCATGAGCCACGCGAGTGCCGTCTGGGCGGGCGTCGCGTCGACTTCCTCGGCGACCGCGTCGAGTTCGTCGTGCACGTCGAAGTTCTCCTCCGTCAGATACGACTCCTCGAACCGGCTGGACTCCGCGGCGCGGGACTCGCCGGTGAGGCCGTCCTCGCGGGTGTACTTCCCGGTGAGGAAGCCCTGTCCGAGCGGGCTCCACGGACAGACCGCGATGCCGTACGAGCGGGTCATCTCGAGGTAGTCCCCCTCGATTTCGCGGTCGACGAGGTTGTACCGCGGCTGGGCGACGGTGAACGGCTCCCAGCCCTCGGCGCGGGCGATTTCGTTCGCCTTCGCCACTTTCCACGCGTTCGGTCGGAGGGTCGACGCGCCGAGGTAGTGGACCTTTCCGTCCTCGACGAGGCCGTTGAGCGTCTTCATCATCTCGCGGGTAGGGGTCTCGTCGTCCCAGCGGTGGATGTAGAGCACGTCCACGTAGTCGGTGTCGAGGCGGTCGAGTAGGGCGTCGATGCGGTGCCGGATGTTCTTCCGGTTCGTCCCGCGGCTGTTCGGGTCGCCGTCGCGAATCTGCCAGTAAATCTTGGACGCGATGGTGAACCGCTCTCGGTCTCGGTCGTCGAGCCAGTCGCCGATCCAGCGCTCGCTCGCGCCGCCGCCGTAGATGTCCGCGGTGTCGATGAAGCGTCCGCCGGCCGCCTCGTAGGCGTCGAGCAGTTCGTGCGCGCGCTCCTCGTCGATTTCGACGTTGCCCTGTTCGGTCTCCTTGCCGAACCGCCACGTCCCGAACTGGAGTTCGCTCGTCTGGAGGCCCGTCTCGCCGAACGGCACGAAGTCCAGGTCGATGTCTTCGGGTGTCGTCATGCCCGCACAGATACGCCGAATCGACGCAAAAGCGTTGGGTAGCCGGAAGGCGATTGGGGTGAGTCGCCCCGCGTTCCGCCGTCAGGCGTTCGCGCGAATCAGCGATTCCAGTTCGTCGCGCACCTGGCTCGCGTCGGTGGTCCGGACCGTCGTCTGGACCGTCCGCTCGTCCAAGTCGCTAAGCTCGCTCAGCACGCCGCCGCGACGGTCGACTTCGAGGTGCAGTTCGAGCGCGTCTTCGCCCGGTCGCGGCACGACTTCGAGTTCGTCCAACTCGCCGGCGAACGGCCCCGACGTGGGTCGGAACTCGAACTCCTGGACGAAGCGCCTGCTCGCGGTGAACACGCCGTGGGGGTCGGCCTCGCATTCGGCGCTGTGCAGCGAGAAGCCGAGGTCGTCGAGCGCGTCGAAGACGGCCTGAAGCCGCGGCGTCGGCTGGACGTTCAGGTAGTCTTTGTCTTCGGGGTCGACGGCCAACTCGATGTCGAGTTCGGTTTCGACCCACACGTCGACGTTCCCGAGAGTGACGGGCGTTCCGCGAGGGATGTCGAGCGAGACCGCTCGCGTCTCCCGCTCGTCCGGTTGGATAGTGAGGCTTTCCGCGAGGGTGTACTGCGCGATATCCACCTCTCGGTAGCCCTCTTCGGTCCGGTAGCGGGTCTCCAGTTCGAACCGAATCTTCCCGATTTCCTGTTCTGTCGAACCCCCTTCGATGCGCACTTCTGCATCGACCGTCTCGCCGGCGCGGACGGTGTCGGAGGGGAGGACGGTATCGACGGTCGCGTTGCCGATTCCGATTCGTGCGAGGACCTTCTTCATGATGCACACCGACCGTCTCGTTCGCGGTGTAAGTATCTCGTGGCTCGCTACTTTCCGAGCGACAGTTGATCTCCTGTGCGACCGATTCGTTGATGCACACGCGTCGAGCCTCCAGAGGATATGGACTTGTCTCCCGACCGGGACTTGTTGACCCGCCTAAAAAAATAAGAATTATGAATTTTGTGACGGGTGAGAAATTCAAAATTGTATAATAGCCACCGAACCAGTTCACTCAGGTGATTTTGATAGTGTCCAGATATGACAGATAAATATCTATTTACCCGCCGACATTGTCTATCACCCGAGGTGTTCAGAAGTGACAACAAAACCACGAACTCGACGAGCCGTCCTTCGGAACGCGGCGGGACTTGTGGGTCTCGTCGCGTTCGCCGGCGTCGGCACCGCGAGTTCGACCGCGAAAAGCCAGTTCGACGACGAAGACGGCAACGGTATCCCTGACGAGGGGGAGGTCGTTACCGGCGCGTACAAGTCGGTCTTGGCGTACGAGGGCGAGTACGGTTCGGGAGCGTATCCGCAGGAAGACTGGTACTGGGACCTCGGCGACGGTCGGGTCAGCGGGACGGTCGACAGCATCGATGAGCTTGACCAAGACCGTCTCACCGTCTGTGAGTACAAAGTCCAGTACCGGGGAACGTACGCGAACGACCCGTTCTTGGACACTGGCTGGGTCAGAAACCAGATCAACTGCCGCGGCTACGACGACAACGGGAACTACAACTACAACATCGTCCACGAGACGGACCCGCGGTACACGGGCGACCGCCCGCCCGCGTTCGGCGGCGACTGGGAGTACCAGACGTACGTCGTCTCCGGCGTCGGTAATCAGGTCACTCGGCCGACGTCACCACCGGGACAATAAGTCGCCGTCATCGCGATGAGTTCGTCTCGCTTCGGCTTTTTTGTCGACGGTCCGCACTCGCGCGCCTCACAGCCCAGCGCGACACGCCTCACGTCACGTACACGTCGCCTTCGACTTCGTAGAGGTAGCCCTTGTTCAGGAGTTCGTCGACGGTTTCGGGGTCTTCGCCCGCCGAGCGCACCCGACGGCGCGCGTCCGCCACGGGCATCCCCGAGTCGCGGTCGGCGACGAGAGGCCGAAGGTGTTCGAACGCTCGCGTCGCGCGAGGAGAAAGCGGCGTGTGTCCGCCCTGTTTCGATGTCATCGAGTCCTCTATTCGCGACCACGGAACGCTCCGTAAAGAAGGTGGGTGCCGATTCGGTCTGCGGGGTGGCCGGGTTCCGAGGCGCTTCCCTCTCCGTTTTCGACTCGTTGGGGAGTCCCGCCCGAGCCAACCCATTGGCCCCGTTCTCCATATCGGCGGTGCTGCCGGAAACGGTGTACTGGCCGACCTTCTCGCCGCGAAGGGGGCTCACCGTGCACACTGCGAAACGGTAGTTCTCGGTAGAACCGAGCCAGAGTGTATCCTCACCGCTGTCCGAACCGGTGACCCCGAGTGGACGAGAATCACCTCCGACGGTGGGCGATGACACGCTACCGGCTGAACCATGATGGCTGTTAACATCGTGGGGCACGATATCTGCGTATGTCTCGTCACGTGGCTTCCTTCGACATCGACTCAAAGACCGATTCGTACGCCGCTCGACGTATCCTGGAGCGAGTCTACGATACGATACGGGAAGAGTCATCGAGCGGCCGAGGGGACTCGACCGACACAAGCGAACTCCTCGAATCGTTCAAAACGCTTCGAGACGCAGCGAAACGTCCAACGGCAGGCAAGCTAACCATCACCTACGAACAATACGACGACGGGTTCGAGAACTGAGTTCGCGGAACATCCGCCGCCGGAAGAGACGCGCAGCCTCAGTGTGCGGTCCGCCAGCGTCCCCCAAGCTCCTCACGTTCGCGGTCAGTATACTCTCCACTCCGAAAGACGGTCACACGGCCGTTCTCTTCGCTCAGCGTTACACTGGCAAGGACTTCTTCCCGGAGAGACACTTCCAACGCACTGAGATGTTTGGTTCCCATCCAAGCGGCAGAGGCGATGGGTGTCTCTTCGACCGCTTCAGTAGTATTTGGAGTCCGAACGCGAACCATCTGTTCTTGGATTGTCTTATCCGCGGCAATGACGACTGCTCCATCGCAGCTGAATGCCACGTTGCGGGCTGCGTCGATGAACTCATTGGATGTGATACCGACTGACCGGCACTGTTCGACGGGCCACGTGTTGTCTCCCAGTGGATCGGTGTATCTTCCGAAATCGATGTCAGCGACGACAATAAAATAGAGACTCGGTCCGGTCACGTACGGCTCGTCCCACCGGCTGAAAGAGAGACTCAAACTCTCCGCGACATATCTGAGGATGTCGATAGTCTCCGGGATTGTGGCGTACTCCGCCTGACCGTCGTTGGCTTTTACGATAGCTCTCTCACCGACATACTCGATGTACGGGGAGACTCTGTTTGAATGCTCTGCCCGTGATAGAGACGCCTGAGGTACACCACCGCTACTGACGCACCTACCATCCGTGGACGCTGTACAAACACTCATTCGCCTTGCACACCTTCTAGAAGCATGGCCGAGTTCCCAGACGAACGACAACTCGTACTACGGGCGCGTTCCCAGTTGGACCAGTGGACGAGAAGTGCCAGGATGGAGGCGTACACTGAACTGTTCGAGGGTGACGACCCCATCCTCTCCCTCGAAGAAGTGCAACTGCTCGATGCGCTCGACTCCGAACTGGAACGAGAGGGAGGCGATGGTGTCTGGGGAACCGATCAGTACGGAATCCACACGGCGGGAACCTCGAGTTCGGACACCTCACTCGGCGTCGTCTGTGTGTACCACCCACAGATCACCAAAGACTCCGTCCTCCGTGGGGCAGACGACCTCGACGACGAAGCCGAAGAGCGACTCAACGCGGCACTCTGGCGATATAGTGAACGGGTTGCGACGCTCATCGAAGAGAAACTCCACGAGTTCACCCGTCGAACACAGAGCTGAGGTTCGTCTCGCCGCTTTTACTACACTGTCATCGGTGTGCGACTACCGTCTGGTTCGTCCGCGTTCCGGTGCGAGATTTAAAAATACGTCTTCCTCAGCCCCGCACTCCGGACAGGCGTGCATGAAGTGGAATCCGTCGTCATCGCGCTTTTCGCTCCGACACTCCGACTGAGCGCGGGCTTCGTTCCCGCATACTGGACGGTGTTCGGGATGGTCCGGGAGATATGTGCTCACGAACTCGATGAACGATTTCGTCCCGTGACGGTCGACCGACCACACTGGTAGTCCGTCGATCGACGCCGACCAGCCTTCTCGTGGGAGGGTGAGTTCGTCACCCGCTGAGCCACCACCCGTAGAGGTGCTCTTGAGACTCGGCGTCGGATTGCTTCTTCGATTGACCGTACGTCTTCCCCTTGAGGAGTTGGCGTTCGACCGCGTTTGCGGCGAGTCGGAGTGCGTGGGTGGCGCCGTACCCTTCGCCGTCGGCCGTGAAGTACCCGCGGTCAGTAACCAGTCGAATCCGTGCCAACACGAGTGGTACGCCCCGGCTCTGTTCTTTGTGTTCCTGTAGTTCGATACTGGCCTTGATGACGCTCATCTCGCCGTACTTCGAGGTGACGCTCTCGATCAACGCGGAGACGTCGTCGTAGTCCATCACCTCTAGCAAGTCGAGTCCGAACACCTGCACGGCATTCCGGTCGTCGCGTTCCCAGGTGAGCGCCTCAATAACGTCCGTCTTGGTGATGATTCCGACTGGCTCGCCCGTTTGGTCGGCCGTGACGACGAGCGACGAGACCTCGTGTTCGAACATCGTTTCGACGACCTCGTCGAGCGGGGCGCTTCGGCGGACCGTCACAACGACATCGGACATCAGGTTTCGGACCGGAAGGTCGAGCATCCGGTCGGAGTCGCCCTCGCGAGCACCGAACCCGCCGTGAGACCCCCCAGAGCGTCCGCGGCCACCGAAACTGCCCGACGACCCTCCCTGGCTCTTGCTTCCACCTCGCGTCGTGAATTCGATAACGTCGTACAGGCTTACGATCCCCACGAGTTCGTCCCCGTCGATAACGGGAAGATGGGCGATACCGGACTCCCGAAGCACGTTAAGCGTTTTTCCGATCGTCGCCTCGGGAGTCGTGCTGACGAGTTTCGTCGAATACGCGTCTTCGACGGTCACGGCATCGAGAAACGGACGCACGGCTTCGAGGATAGCATCTGCGGTCACCACACCGAAGATACGGTCTTCATCGAGTACGGGAAGCGTTTTAGCGTCGCTCCCGATCATGAGTCGTGCGACCTCTCGAACGTCCTCTGTGCGCTCGACGGTCGGGACGTGCTGGACCTGCGAGCCGACCTTTGCGGAGGGCTGATTGGACGAGGAGGCCAACTGTCGGCGGCTGACAACACCACGATACTCGTCACCGTCGGTCACCACGACGGCATCGAGTTCTTGATTCTCGAATGCGCCGGCGACCTTCGACAGCGGCGTCCCGATATCGAACTCGGTGAACTTCGTGGAGAGAATTTCAGAGATATTCATGAGTAACTCTCTAGACAGAGCGGTGCAGGACGGTTATGCCTGTCCCACCCTTTCGTTGAGTGGTAGAGGCGTCCGAATGGCGAGGTTAGGGCGACGGAGAACGCCGGCAGTCCGACGAGAAGGCTACACCCGACGGCGACGACGCCTATCGCTAGCACACTCACGTCGCCACGCGAGGCAGGTGAGTGCGTTCAATCGCCGAATCCGGCCGAGTGATGTCCGCGACTCGGTCTGTGCGAACGCCCCTCCTTCGCGAATCGTCGGTGCGCCACCCGCGCGGCAGTACGTTCATCCCTACTCACCACGAAGTGTTCTCTCATGCCGGTCACCGTTCTCGTCGCCTTCGATGGCTCTCCGCTTTCAGCGCGCGCGCTCGCATACGCCATCGAGACCTTCCCGGACGCGTCCATCACGTCGATGTACGTGATTAATCCGCTCGACTCGGTTATCGACGTGGAGGCTGGCGGCTTACCAGTCGCCGAAGACTGGCACGAGAACGCGAAAGAAGTCGCAACCGAAATCCACACGACGGCCACGGACCTCGCGGCGGACCGGAATACCGAACTCGTTACCGTCACGGAGGTCGGCAAACCGGCACGAGCAATCTTGGAATACGCCGACGACCACGACATCGATCAGATCGTCATGGGCAGCCACGGTCGCTCGGGAATCGACCGTGCGCTCCTCGGGAGCGTTGCCGAGACGGTTACCCGCCGAGCGCGGATTCCGGTGACGATCGTCAGTTGAACCATTCGGACCAGAAGGGCGCGAGGGCGGTCGACAGTGGGGGCCCGCTTCGTCTGCACTCAGACAGGGACACGATGACAGACCGACAATACAGAATCAGGATGCAGTGTATGGAGAGACCGCGTGACCGTTACTGAATCGTCCCCGCTCTCGACGTGTGCTGTCCAAATCGAGCGACGAGGCGGTCGCGGCGAAGCGGGAGCGCGAGCCCTCGAACGATACCTCCGGGACACGCCCGGCGTCCACGACGTCGACGTCTCGTTCCGAACGGGGAGCGTTCGAATCACCTACGACGAGAGCGTCACCTCGGAGGAACAGCTTCGAGAAGCGGTTCGCGACCGCGACGTCTCGATTCGGGACGACCCCGACACGACGCCCGACGAGGCGACCACCCGCTCGGACCTCAGGCGGGAGGCCGTGTTCGTCGGGCTGACGCTGGTCGGCATGGTGACCGGCCTGGCGACGGGATGGCTCGGTGGACCGTCACTCCTCATGTGGGCCGGCTACGGCGTCGCGTACGCCTTCGGTGGCTGGTACGGGCTCAAGGGGGCGATCGAGACGCTCCGTCACGGCGCTGTCGACATCGACCTGTTGATGATCGTCGCCGCGCTTGGGGCGCTCTCTATCGGCGCACCGTTCGAGGGAGCGATGCTGCTCTTCCTGTTTTCGCTGTCGAACACGCTCCAACACTACGCGATCGGCCGCTCGCGCCGGGCGATCAAGTCCCTCGTCGAGATGCGGCCGGACGAGGCGCAGGTCCTCCGCGATGGTGAGGAGGTTACGGTTCCCATCGAGGAGGTCGCCGTCGGCGACGTGTTCGTCGTCCGCCCCGGCGACAGAATCCCGCTCGACGGCATCGTCACGTCCGGCGAGGGAACGGTGGACCAAGCCTCGCTCACCGGCGAATCAGTTCCCGTACCCAAGGTGCCCGGTGACGAGGTGTTCGGCGGCACGATAAACGAGAGCGGGAGCCTCGAAATCGAAGTCACGCGGCAGGCACACGAATCGGCGATCAGCCGCCTCATCCACATGGTCGAACGCGCCCAAAGCGAGAAGGCCCCGACACAGCGGCTCATCGACCGTCTCGAACAACCGTACGTCCTCGGCGTGTTCGGGCTCACGATTGCAGCTATCGCCGTTCCGGTCGCGCTCGGGAACGAGTTCACCGGGACGTTCTACCGCGCGATGACGCTCATGGTCGCCGCCTCGCCGTGTGCGGTCATCATCTCGACGCCCGCGGCAGTCCTCTCAGCTATCGCCTCCGGAGGCAGACAGGGCGTCCTGTTCAAGGGCGGCGAGCACGTCGAGACCGCCGCGCGCATCGATGCGGTCGCCTTCGACAAGACCGGGACGCTCACGCAGGGGGACACGCAGTTGACCGACGTGTTCGTCCGTGACGACACGGCGGACGAGACGCTGACCGAGGACGAACTCCTCTCTGTCGTGGCCGCGGTGCAGGCCCGTTCGGAGCACCACCTCGCCCGCGCGACCGTGCGGGCGGCAGATGCTCGGTCACTCGACGTCCCCGACGCGGAGCGGTTCCAGTCGGTCGCCGGGAAAGGGGTCAAAGCGGACGTCGACGGCACGACGACGCACATCGGGAACCGAAGTTATTTCGAGACCATCCTCGGGGACGCGGCGATCGACGGTCTCGAACCGGGCCTCGACCGTCTCCAGACGTTAGAGGAAGAGGGGAAAACGAGCGTCCTCGTCGCCCGAGAGCGCCACGGCGACGTCAGCGTGTCGGGGTGGCTCGCCTTCACCGACACCGTTCGCCCCGGCGCGGCCGAGATGATCGATGACCTCCGCTCGCTCGGCGTGGAGCACATCGTCATGCTGACGGGCGACAACGAGCGCGTCGCACAGCGCATCGCCGACGAAGTCGGCATCGACGAGGTACAGGCCGAACTGCTCCCGGAGGAGAAAGTGGCGACCATCGAGGACCTGGTCGGGCGATTCGAGAACGTGGCGATGGTCGGTGACGGCGTCAACGACGCGCCGGCGCTCGCCACGGCGACCCTCGGCATCGCGATGGGCGGCGCGGGAACCGACGTCGCGCTCGACACCGCCGACGTGGTGCTGATGGGCGACGACCTCAGCAAGATTCCCTACGTGCTCGGTCTCGGACGCAGGACTCGCCGGACGCTCACCATCAACCTCGCAATCGCCTTCGGCGCGATTGCACTCATGGTCGGTGCGATCCTCCTCCGAGGAATCCCGCTCCCGCTCGCAGTAGTCGGCCACGAGGGCTCGACAGTCATCGTCTCACTGAACGGTCTTCGGCTGCTCGGCTTTCGTGGGTGAGTACGTCACGGGCGACGGAGGCGAACTCCCCCCGGTCGCTCGGAGGACCGCCGGCCTGTCGCGATGACGAGAGGCCGGCGGACTTTCCCACCCGCCCGTTCATCTACACGCAGGCCGTACGTTCCAGTATGAAGACGATTCACCGGTTCCTCGCGGCTGCGGGCTTCGTCGCGCTGTCCGGTATCGTGAGCTTGCTTGCCGCGCCATCGCTCCCCGCTGAGCTCGTCACGAACTGGGGGTCGGGTGGCGAGCCCAACGGGACGATGCCGAAGCTGCTTGCCCTCTGGCTCATTCCCGCTCTGACCGCGGGGCTCCTTGTCACGTTCGCCGCCATCCCGCGAATCGACCCGCTCCGAGAGAACATCGCCGAGTTCCGGTCCTACTACGACTGGTTCGTCGTCATCTTCACCGTCTACATGTCCGTCGTTCACGTCGGCATCGTCGCCTTCAATCTCGGCTACGAGTTCGACTTCACCTCCCTGATTCTCGTCGCCGTGGCTGGGCTGTTTTATTATAGCGGCGTCGTACTCGCGCACGCCGAGCAGAACTGGTTCGTCGGTATCCGGACGCCGTGGACTCTCAGTAGCGAAGAGGTCTGGGCACGGACTCACGCACTCGGCGGCCGACTCTTCAAACTCACCGCCGTCCTCACGCTCGTCGGTCTGTTGTTCGGTGACTACGCGCTCTACTTCCTCCTCGTTCCTGCGCTTTTGACAGCCGGCGTTACCGTCGTCTACTCGTACTACCTGTACGAGCGAATCGACGGAAGCTCGGATACCGCCCCGGGCTCGAATCTGTGAGTCACTCTGAGAGCAACAGGAGCGGCGTGCTGAATAGCGCGGCTGGACGTCGCACCGGTCGCTTTTTTCGCATCGTTTAACGCGAACCGGCCGTCTGGTGGATGGGCGAACCTACCTCTCGGTTGGACGACTGTCGTTGGTTACGTTCCGTCTCCTGACGACTCCTGCGGTCCGTTCGCCCTCACTCCCACGGGTTCGTCCCCAGCGCGTGGACTAACAGAATCGCCCCGACGGCGATGCCGACGAGGACGAGCGCGACCGGGAACGCGGCGTCGAGGCCGGTCGAGAGGTACGACACCCAGATCTGCACCGGGAGCGTCCGCGGGTAGTACGCCAGCATGAGCGTCGCGCCGAACTCGCCCATCGCCCGCGCGAACGTCAGGGTCACCCCGGCGAGGATGCCCTGCTTCGCCAGCGGGAGCGTCACGCGCCGGACGCTCCCGATGCGGTCCTCGCCGAGCGAACGGGCCGCCGCTTCGAGTTGCCTGTCCACGCCGTCGAAGGCCGTCTTCGCGGTCACGACCAGAAACGGCGAGGCGACGTAGGTCTGCGCGAGGACGACCCCGACCAGCGAGCGCGTCAGCGGGACGCTCGTCAGCTGACCGAGGCCCGCGGGGCCGACCAGCGTGAGCAGTAACATCCCGCTGACGACCGGCGGGAGGACGAGCGGGAGCATGACCATCGCCAGAATCACGTCGCGGCCGCGGAACGACGTGCGCGAGAGCCAGTAGGCCAAGGGGAGGCCGAAGGCGACGGCGACCAGCGTGCTCAGCGTCGCCGCGACGACGGAGTTGGTGGCGGCGGTCACGACGACGTCGCTCGTCACGTCGCCGACCAGCGACGCCGGCGACTGCGCGAGGACGAGCGCGCCGATGGGAAGCAGGTAGTAGACGAGGAGCATCCCCGCGAGAAGCAGCGTCAAGCCTCGCCACGTCTCGGGCAGGAGCCGCGTGACGCCGCTCTCGCGGCTGTTAGGCTCTCGGTGGGACATCTCCGAAGTAGTGCGGGTGGCTCGCGCGCACGGCGAACCCGGAGGGTTCGAGGAACTCGCCGGCGGTCCCGACGAGCGCCTCGAACACCGATTTCGACGCCGCCGTGTCGGTTCGTCGCGTCGCGGCGTACCGGATTGGGCCGCCGCGGACGGTGATACCCTCCGGGAGCGTGTAGGAGACCGACGCGTACGCCGACGCGTGTTCAGGGTCGCTCAGGTTGATTTCGGCCGGGAGTTCGAGGTACGGGTAGTCGCGCTCGACGGCCATGCTCCGGTAGACGAACGCCGCGTCGACGCCGCCGGCGTCGAACTGCGCGAGCAGTTGCGTCTCGGGGTATATCTGGTCGCGGCGAAGCAGGTCGGTGGCGAGTGCCGGCCGGTCGTAGTAGTCGGCGGCGAGCGCGAGCGCGAACCGCGTCCGGTAGCCCAGCGGGTCGAGGTCGGGGTCGGTTCGGCCGAGGCTGACGTCGTCGTCGAGGAGGGCGTCGGGCCACGACGCGGCGTCGGCGACTCGCTCGCCGCCGTCGGTCTGGGGGTTGTACGCGACGACGAGCGCGTTGTTGGCGAACGTCGCGTACCACGGGACAGAAAGCGGCGCGTCGAACAGCGTCGTGTCCGCGAGGGCGACGATATCGGGGTCGCGCTGGTCGTCGGCGACCATCCGCGCCACGCGGGCGGAACCGTGTGCCTCGACCTCCACGCGGGTTCCCTCCGGGGGCTCGAACTCGGCGGTGAGCGCCCGCTGGAGGCTCCCGGCGGCGAGAATCGACACGGTCGGCGTCGTCCCCGCTCGGCCGAGGCAGCCCGCTGTCGCGGTGAGGCCGGCCGCGGTGGCCCCGCCGACGGACGCGAGAAACGCCCGCCTGCCCGACCCCCTGGCGGACTCGCCGGTGTTCTCCGCCGCGTCCGTTCGGGCCGGCCGATTCCGTCTCTCTCGCGTCATCTGGTCAGGGTTTCTTGGAGATGTCTTCGAGCGATTCGGGGTCGGTAGACGGGTCGAGCGCGCGCGCCTCGACGGCGCGGACGCCTTTCACCGTCCGCGACCCGTCAATGTCGGGCGCGATAAAGCGCGTCTCGTAGCCGTGCTCCTCGCCTATCGGCGTCCCGTCGCGGCTGTAGGCGAGCACGGCGTCGAGAGCGTCGTACACGTCGATACAGACGCGATAACCGTCGGCGCTCTCGACGACGAGGTGCGTCGTCTCGTCGTCGAGGCCGACGTCAGCGAAGAGGTCGAAGACCGGAATCCCGGTCCACGTCGCGGTGTGCCGCGCCCCCGACGCGCACGCGACCGTCACCGTTCGGTCCTCGGCGGGGAAGTCGAGTAACTCCGCGCCCGACAGCGACGCTCGGCCGTCGCCGTGGAGGAGAATCGGCTCGGACGGGGCGGTCGCCGGACGCGACCGGTCGTGTTGTGCGTGCATGTGTATTCACTAGTCCGATATTGGTTGACTCTAACGGTGTGTGTAACCTCAAACAATTAAGGGTTTATAACTGTCTGAAAATGAGTCTCCCGACGTGCTGGGTGGACGGACGTCGGAACCCGGGCGCGCGGTTTCGACTCGGTTGCGAGTCGGCCGATTCCGACGTCCGAACATTCATTATTTCAAGAATGTATGTTTAATCTATATGTTTGGGGCCCAGTCCGAACTGGCGGTGTTCATCCTCCTGATGCTCGTCTGGACCGTCTTCGTGCTGTATTCGGCCTCGGTGTTCACGTGGTTCGTCGAGGTGCTCGTCCTCGCGTGGCGACAGACCGTCCCCGCAGACGACGTCGCCTACGGCTACGACGACATCCAAGTGCGCATCATCACTATCGACGCGGCGAACATCGTCCAATCGACGGTCAACGCGGTTCCCGACGACCTCGCCGACGTTCGAGTCATCGCGGAGAAACCGATTTCGGTCGACGGCGCGACGGTCCACGCCGTTCCCGAGGAGTTCACCTGCACGGCGTCTCACAAGGGCCGCGCGCTCGAATGGGCGCGCCGCGAGGTCCCCTGCGACAAGGAGTTCGTCCTCTACCTCGACGAGGACACGCTGATGGCGAACTTCGAGGGGTTGCCGGAGGGCGACATCATCCAGATAACCGAACTGCCGGTGTACACCGGGTCGTGGGTGACGTACCTCTCGGAGGTGTTCCGCATCGGTTACCAGCGCGAACAGCGGGCGTTTGGCCGCTTCAGCTTCCCGCTGTACGCGTGGGGCGGCGGCATCGCGATTCGGACGAGCCTCGAAAACCGCATCACGTGGGACTCGAAGACCATCACCGAGGACACGGACTTCGCGTGGCGCGCCGCCGCCGCCGCCGACCTCGATTTCAGCGTGCTGAACTGCAAGTTCCGCAATCAGGCCCCGCCGTCGGTGATGACGATGCTCAAGCAGCGTCGCCGGTGGTTCTCCGGGACGCGACAGGATTCGGACCTCCTACCGCTGCACTATCAGATGTTCCTGCAGTTCCGCCTCGTCGCGTGGGGCTTTTCGCCGCTCATCCCGGTGATAACGTTCATCACGTTCCTCGTCCCCGGCGCGCTCCCGGATCTGATGCTCTATCGGGTCGGCTCCCTTCTCGAGTTCGCCACGCTGTTCGTCGTGACGGGGGCCGGCGTGGCAAGTTACTGGTCGGAGTCGAAACTCACGCTCCTCGCGGTCCCGTGGACACCGATTCTCGTCGTTCTCAACACGGCGGGCGCGCTCTGGGGGTTCGTCTCCCCGGTCGAGCACTTCGCCGTCACGACCAAGGTGCCGCTGGAGACGGTCGAAAAGCGCAACCCCGCGTTCGAGCCCGGCTCGCTCACGAAACACGACGGGCGGAACGACTTACCCGAGCGGCTGGACGTGAATCGACTCACGAGCGGGCTCCGGGAGTCTGTTCACGTCTTTGACGATTGACCGCGGCGGTTGCGTGCCGAACCATTCCCGATCGGCATCCGGTGACCACTCTCCTGGGGCTGACTCCCGCGCCGTGACAATCGAGCCACCGTTTGATGCGCTCACGGCACGTCTACTCGCTGTATGAACGCGCACGCGAACACCGGTCCCGACCGCGCTCGCAAACACGAGCCCTTTCCGGCGTACGGACCCGTGGACGCGGCGCTCGGGTTCGTCGTCTTCTACCTGTTCGTCGAGCGCGCCACGCCGACTATCGTCGACACCGTGACGGGTGTCGTTCCCGGGCTCTCGGCGTCGGCGGTCGGCTTCGGACTCGCGGCGTTCCTGTGGTTCATCTTCGTCGTGACGACGCTCGACCAACTCCGCCGGCAACTCGCGGCGCTCGGGGTCGTCGCCGGGGACGCCGGCCGACTCGACCGCGTAGCGTCGGGACGGGCCGTCCCCAGCGTCCCGCGACTTCTCCTGTACGGCGTCGTCACCGTCGTCGGCGGCTCTATCGCCGTGCTCACGTTCGACCGCGCCGTCGACGCGGGCATCGCGTTCATCCGGCTCGTCACGGGCCTCGGTGCCGGCGTATTCCCGTTCGGCGCGGTCCCGCTCGTCGAGTTCCTCGTCATGGTCGTCTTCTTCGTCTCGTTCGGCGCGGCGACGCACTCGCTCGACAGGGTGGTCATCGGGAGCGTCAGGACCGCGTTCGCGACGGTCCGCCCGTAAACCCGTCAGCGGACACGACGTTCTCTCCGACGAGACGTATCGAACCACAAGACTGTTATCCTAGTTTTCTGATTGACAGAGACGAGAGTCCCCATGAAGCGTCGTACGTTCCTCCAACTGACCGGCCTCGGGGCCGTCGGCGGACTCGCCGGCTGTCTCGGTTCGAACTCCCCTCCCCCGCGAAAGTCGAGCGTCGTCTCCGAATTCGAGGTCTCCGACGGCTCGCTCGTCGTCGACCTCGCCGACCAGACGTGGGTGATGTCCCGCTACGAAGCCGCCGACCAGTCGTCGCTGTCAGGGTTCGACCCGCAGTCGCTGGCCGCGCTCAGCCCCGTCGGGGTTGCGAGCGCGAAAGGCAAGGGCGGCGGCGGTGGCGGCCGCGGCGCGACCGGCCGCGGCACGGGCGGCTACGCCTCCGCCCCGCGGACGGTCCACGGCCACGCGTGGTACCACGGCGGCGACTACGCCGACGACTGGTACGAGAACAACGCCGGCAAAGTGAGTCGATTCCCCGTCGGCGTCGCCGCGCTCGGCATCGCCTACCTCGGATCGACCGCGGCGATGCGAGACGACGCGCCCGACGCCGGCCCGGTGCCGTGGGACCGCGAGATACAGGACCCGAACGATACCGTCCAGTACGACATCGACGACGGCAGCCAGTTCGGACAGGACGGCTGGTACCGCGTCGGCGCGCACGTCGTCGGCGACGACGTGAACCACGACTTCCGCTGGGAGTGTTACGACCTCGAAGTCACCGACGGTATCGGTGACGCGGGGTACTCCATCGAGGAAGAGTGGAAAGTCTCTCCGCGCATCTGAGCGCGGCTGACGCGCGCTTTCCCTCGCCCTCTATAACTCACCCACTCGCCCTCCATCGATGTCCAACACGCGAACCGACACGGCGACGCTCCTGACGCTCACCTTCGTGGTGTCGTTCTGTAGCTTCGCCTACGAGTTCGTCTACTCGGAACTGCTGACGGTGATGTACGGCGGGACGGTCACCCAGTACGTCATCACGGTCGGGCTGTACTTCTTCAGCCTCGGCATCGGCGCGGCGCTCTCGGACGACCTCGACGGCGCGACCCTCGGCGGGAACTTCTTCCGCACCGAGGTGCTCCTGGCCGCGGCCGCGCCCGCGGGCTTCCTGCTCATCGTCGGTCTCAACAGCGTCCGCATCCCGCAGGCGGTGCCCGCGGAGGTCATCTGGACCGTCGCCCGCCTCCCCGTCGTCGTCGTCGGGTTCCTCTCGGGGTTCGAACTCCCGCTTTTGACCCGCATGTTCGACGAGCTCGACGACGACGGGTCGGCGACGCCCTCGTGGCTCCGAACCGCGGGCGCGCGAATCCACGATTTCGTCGTGGCCGCCGTCGGCACCCTCTGGACCGTCGAGCGGACCGAGGGCCGCAGAAGCGGGCTGTCTGTCATCCTCGCGATGGACTACGTCGGCGGCCTCGCCGGTGCCGTCGTCTACGCCCGCGTCCTCTACCCGGGTCTCGGCCTCATCCCGACGATATTCGTGCTGGCGCTCCTCAACGGGGTCGCCGCGCTCGTCTTCGTCGCCCACTTCGGCGAGTGGTCGTGGTGGCCCTTCAGCGACGCCGCCCCGTCCGCAAGCCCCACCTCGTCCGCCAGCGCCGAACCCGGCGGGAACGCGACTGACAGCGCCCGAGCCGACCGGTCGCTCTCGGCCGCGCGTGTCTCGAAGACGCTCCTCGTGGTCTGTCTCCTCTTGACGGCGACCTACGCGGGCGTCGTCGCCAAGCACGGCGTCGCCGACGAGCGCCTGTCGCAACTCTACCTCGAGCAGCAGATAGAAAACGAGTACCCGCCGGGCGCGATGCGCGCGACGGTCACCTCGCAGGAGACGACCACCTACCAGCACGTCATCCGGTACAACCGCACGTGGACCGGAACCGGCCCGAACCCGCACTTCGACGGGCGGACGGAACAGTGCCTCCGGCTCGGCGCGGCCGTCCAACTCTGCGAGAGTTGGGCCGACAGCTACCATCGGGGGCTGGTCGACGTGCCGATGTCGCTGGTCGACCCCGGTCCGGAGACCAAGGTGCTCGTCGTCGGTGGCGGCGACTGGATCGCGATCGACCACCTGCGGGAGTACGGCGTCACCGTCGACCACGTCGACCTCGACGGCGAGTTCATGCGCGACGCGAAGACGGACCCCTTCTTCCGCCGCTGGCACGACGACGCCCACGAGTACGACCGGCTGAACACGACGGTCGCCGACGGCTACCGGTACCTCCAAGAGACGAACGAGACGTACGACCTCGTGTTGCTCGACGTGCCCGGCGCGACCGACGACGACCTGCTCACGCTCTACTCGACCGAGTTCTACCGCTCCGTCCGGACGCACCTCTCCGAGGACGGCGTCGCGGTGACGTGGGGCTACTCGCCCGACGCCTACCCCGAACACCACAAGGCGTTCGTCAACACCGTCGGGGCCGCGGGCTTCACCCGAGAGCTCTCCTACTGGGTGCGCGAGGACCTCGACGACGACGGCGAGACCGAGCGCGTCGAGCAGTTCTACGTGCTCGCGCCCGGCGACCGCCCCCGGCTCACCGGCGACGGCGCGACGCGGTACGTCCGCGCCCGCGAGGAGCACTATGGCTCCGCCGAGTGGCGCGCGGTCCCGCACTACCGCGGCGTCCGCGAGAACTCCATCTTCCACCCGAACTACGACATCCTCGTCGACACCTGATTACCCATGCCCTCCCAACCACCTTCCACCACCGAACCGCCCGCCGCCTCCGACCCGTCTCCGCCGGTCGAGACACCGACCGAGCTGTACTTCGGCTACAGCGCCGACGCACCGGACCTGACGACCGTGGACGTGAAGATGGTCTCCCCGGCGACGCTCGCGGGCGAACCGGCGGTCCTCACCGTCATCGGCGAGTCCCACTACGTCGGCCTGCCGGCGCTCGACTTCCACGAGCTGTGTTCGTGCAAGCCGCTGCCGCACGAACGAACCCACGAGACGCCGCTTTCCATCGGCGCGGAACGCGAGTTCAGCTTCGAGAGCGACCGACTCGACGCCCGGACGGTCGTGGAGGGGCGCTCGCTCGACGCCTTCCCCGGCCCGGACGACGCGACCGTCGCCTATCGGTTCGGCCCGGAGGCGTGGACCACCATCCGCGTCGGCGACGGCGGCTACGAGACGTACCACACCTACCCGGAGTACGACCTCGCGCTGTACACCGAGACGACGATGACGCCCGAACGAGAGGCTCAGCGATGACTCCCGAACGAACTACCCAACGATGACCCGAAACGCCACCACCTACGACGGCGACGTGACGCTCAACGGCTCCGAACGACCCCCGGTCGAACTGCGCGACCCCGCGGACGTGTTCGTCGGCGGCGCGAGCGTCGCCGGCGACCTCACCGTGCAGAACGCTGAGTACGTCTTCACCCACGCGCCGGTGACCGACGACGCGGCCGTCGGCGACGCGACGGCCGGCGACGCGGCCGTCGAGACCGAAATCCGCGGCAGCCTCGAAGACGGCTACGTCCAGTCGGTCGACGGCGACGTGCTCCTCGGCGACGCCGAAGACGTGTTCATCGCGGCCGACGCCGCCGACGGCGCGGTCTCGGCACCCGGGGCGGAGAACGTCTACGCGGGCGAGGGGACGCCCGTTACCGCCCCCGACGACTACGACGTGTCCACCTTCGGCTGGAAGCAGTCGGGGAGCGCGACCGACCCCGATACCGGCGTCTACGCCGTCGGCATGGCCCACGACGTCGACCTCACGAACGTCAACTCGGACGTGGAACTCTACCTCGTCGGCCACGGCCACGAGGTGCGGGTCGAGGGTCGAGGTGCGGCAGTCTCCGTCCACTTCGTCGGCTACGACAACACCGTCAGCGTCGGGCCGTACCTCGCGTCGAGCGTCGAGACCGACACCGGATTCGACAACGCGGTCGACGCCGACCCCTACCCCGCCGAGGACCTCGTCGAGATGTCCCGAAGCGAGGCCTACTCGAACGCCGGGTTCGGCCGCCGTAAGGTGACGTTCCAAGAGCCGGCCGACGGCGACGAGTGGTGTCCGAACTGCGGCAAGCCCGCCGAGGCCATCATCGAGCGCCATCAGATGGAGGCGTTTTTCCTCTTCGGCTGGCCGCTTTGGACCTTCGAGCAGAGCACCAACCCCGCCCGCGAGTGCGAACACTGCTCGCCCAACGCGATTCACGCCGAACTCTCGGCGTCCGAGCGCCGCGAGATATTCGACTGACCTCGTCGGCGGTCCGAAGATATATATCAAAACACCAGACAATGTTGCACATACGACTGTCCCCGCGTTCGAACGTCGCACCCGTGTTCGAACGCGCTCGCCGGGTCTGCACCCTCAGCCGCACCCGCCACGCCCGCTGTCCCCGGCGCATCCGTCCGCCCCTCCCCAGCCATGTCGAGAAATGAGTCCACGCCGGCGCTGATGTCCTCCTCGTCGTGCCGGTACACGTTCGACCCGTCGGTCCAGACCGACGCCCACCTCCAGACGACGTGGGAGTGTCCGCACGAAGCCCACCCCGAAAGCGAGTTCTGCGTGTTCCACATGAGCCGCGACGAGCGCGCCTCGCTCGACGTGACCGGCGACGACATCGTCGGCGAACTCCGGGCGAACCTCCAGTCGCCCGACACCCGCGTCAACGAGTACGTCGGCGCGGACCTCCCGCACCTCTCGCTCACCTATCAGGACATCAACGGCGCGACGAACCACGTCCTCAACTTCCAGCACGCCGACATCGAGGGCTTGGACCTCACCCACGGCCGCCTCGACCAGGGGTTGATTCTCCGCGAGGCGACGGTCGGCCGCCTCAAACTCGACGAGGCGGTGGTCACCGGCGACGTGGACGCTCGGGAGGTCACCGTGACCGGCGCGGTGACGACCAACGAGGCGACGTTCGAACAGGACGTTCGCTTTTCGGAGGCGACCTTCCGCGGCGAGGTCCGCTGCGACGAGACGGTGTTCCAGGGCGACACCAGTTTCGCAGACGCGACGTTCCACGGCACGGCGCGCTTCCGCAACGTCGAGACCAGTGGGAGCAGCCACGTCCTCGACGACAACATCACCTTCGCGAACGCGACGTTCCGCGACGACGCGAGTTTCAGACAGGCGATTTTCAATTACGTGACGTTCGAGGGCGCGCGGTTCACCGCGGGGTCGGACTTCGAACACGTCGAGTTCGAGGGCGACGCCCGGTTCGACGGCGTCCGCTTCGACGAGATGGCCGACTTCGACGAGGCGCGGTTCGACGACGACGCGAGCTTCGCCGACGCCCGGTTCATGCAGTTGGCCGAGTTCCGCGGCGTCGAGTTCAACGGCGGGAGCCGGACGACCCACGACGACGTGACGTTCGAGGGCGCGACGTTCGAGGGCGAAGCGGACTACAAGCTCGCGCGATTCCGCTATTCGGACTTCAAGGACGCCGTGTTCAAGGGCGCGGTCAACTTCGACCGCGCGACGTTCACCGCCCGCACCGACTGCTATCGCCTCCGCGTCGACGGCGCGTTCGACCTCTCTTTGGCGTCGTTCGACGGACAGGCGAACTTCGACGAGAGCGAGTTCCGCGACGCCGTCGTCGCCGAGGAGGCGACGTTCGGGTGCGACGCCTCGTTCGAGGGGGTCGAGTTCGAAGCGAACGCTCGGTTCGGCGAGGCGCGGTTCGAAGAGGACGTGAGCTTCAAGACCGCGGCGTTCCACGGTCTCGCCACCTTCCGCGGGGCGTTCTTCGAGGGCGAACTGCAGCACCTCGAAGCCAACGCCTCGTTCAACGAGGCGACCTTCGAAGCCGGCGCGGAGTTCGAGGCCGCGAACTTCACGAGCGCGTCGTTCTGGGAGACGACGTTCCACGACCGGGCGGACTTCCGGCAGTCTGACTTCGAGACGGCGCGCTTCCGCGTGCTCGTCGGCGACCGCGACACCTACCTCGACTTCACCGACGCGACGCTCTCCGGCGGCACGATTTCGCAGGGCTCCGGCGAGCCGACGCCGTACGACCTCACCCGCGCGACCATCGGCGACCTGACGCTGGAGGGCGACGGCAACGAACACCAGCTTCTTGACCACTTCCGCTTCTGTCTCACCGAGTTCGACCGCTTCGACTTCAGCGACCACCACGGCTACCTCGAACGCAACGACTGGACCATCCACGACTTCGTGGGTAACGGCGCGACCGGCCAGTTCGCCGTGGAACTGACGCCCGATATCATCGAAGAAACGTACCGGAAGGCGCAGGACAGCGCCAACGCCGTCGGTGACACCCCCGCGAGCCGCGAGTTCGAGTTCAAGCGCTACTACTACAACCGCCAGAAGAACTTCGACATCATCCTCAACGAGTACTCGCTGAACACGTGGGCCCGCGGCAAGAAGGTCGCAAGCGTGGGGCTGAACACGCTCATGCAAGTCACCTGCGGCTACGGTAACCGCCTCCCGCGAATCGCGGCGTTCACGTTCCTCCTCCCGGCGCTGTTCGGGCTGTGTTACGCCCTCGGCGGGCCGTTTCTGACGCAGGCGGGGAGCGTCTTCGACCCCGCCGCGGTCGACAAGACGACGATGGAGGTCCTCTTCGACAACGTCTACTACAGCTACATCAGCTTCAGCACGGTCGGCTACGGCGATATCAACCCGCTCGGGCCGGCGGCGCGCGTGCTCGCGGCGAGCCAGGGGATGTTGAACGGGCTGTTTTTCACCCTGCTCACGTTCACGCTGTTCAAGCGCGTGCTCGGCGGGAGCTAATCGAGCCGAGTCGCCCGCGTCCCCTCCTCACTCGTCCGACCGCTCGTACACGTCCGGTCGCGCGTGCTGGAGCGTCTGCATGTCGCGGCGGATGTCGTTCAGATGCGACAGGTCGATAGTCGCCGTGACGACTTCCTCGCGGTCCTGCGCCTTCGAAATCACGTTCCCCCACGGGTCGACGACGAGCGTGCGGCCGTAGGTCTCGACCCACGACGGCTTGTCGCCGATTTGGCCGGGCGCGATGACGTACGCCTGGTTCTCGATGGCTCGGGCGCGAAGGAGCGGTTCCCAGTGGTCTTTTCCGGTGTGCATCGTGAACGCCGCGGGGACGAGAAGGACGTTCGCGCCGGACTGCGCCATCGTTCGGTAGAGCCCCGGAAACCGGAGGTCGTAGCAGATAGAGAGGCCGAACGTCGCGAGGTCGGTGTCGACCGTCACCGCCCGGTCGCCGGGGGCGACGTGGTCGGACTCGCGGTGTTCGACGCTCCCGCCGATTTCGATGTCGAACAGGTGGACCTTCCGGTAGGTGTCGAGCACCTCGCCGCTCGGGCCGATGAGCGTCGACGTGTTGTAGACGCGGTCGCCGTCCGGAATCCGTTCGAAGAAACTCCCCGTGTGGACGAAGACGCCGTGTTCGCGGGCCTTCTCCGAGAACCGTCGTACGGTGGGTCCGTCGAGCGGCTCTGCGACCTCGGCGAACCGCTCTTCCGGACCGATGAAGGTCGTCATCTCCGGGAACGCCACGAAGTCCGCGCCGTCGGACGCGGCCTCGTCGAGGAGGCCGAGCGCCCGCTCGACGTTCGCCGCCTTGTCGTCTCGCGAGTCTAGCTGGCACGCGGCCGCCACGAATCGGGACATCTCGTCGGGAGGCTACGTGGACCGACGATATGGTAGTCACGGTTACTCGCTCGGGTCGAACTCGAGGTAGACCAGTCGCTCGTCGCCGACCGTCCATCCGCGGTGTCCCGGCGGGATGGTCGCGGCGCAGCCGGCGGCAACCTCAGTCTGCGTCCCGTCGTCCAGTTCGAGGCCGAGCGTCCCCGAAACGACGTAGATGTCGTGTGCGTTCTGGCAGTAGTCGAGCTCTGTCTCACCGTGGCCGTCCTCTGTTCCCCATCCCGGTTCCAACGTCGCCCGCGTGACCGCCACGTCGCTTAGGTCGACCGACTCCGTGCGGCCGGCTTCGAGCGCTGTGGATTCCGCGTCGGAAAGCTCCGTGACGACTAGCTCGTCGACTTCGGTACTGTCTGCCATAAAACACGTTCTCCGGGGACGGTAGTAGCTCTTACGTCGGTGCTGACGACATAACTATCTCCTGTAAGAAAAATTTGTAAAACGAGTTCATATACTATTACAGACAATATCGTTCGCGAGGGCTCGTTGGCTCGGCGGGTCCGCTGTCTGCGAGTCGTCACACGAGCGACCCGGAAGCCGATTCGCAACTCGAAATCTCGAGGTCCAGCCCTGCCAAGATATATGAATCCTTAGCAATTTTACATACGCGACTATGGTCTCGACCCCCCGTTTCAGAACCCTCCCTCCAGCATGGAAATCCGCACTTATCGGGGTGATAGCCTCGCTCCCCGTCATCGCGGTTGTCAACTGGCTGCCGGAGCCGGAGTCGACCGTCGGTGCCGGTATGATGGTATTCGGCGCGTTCATCGCGGGGGCCGTCGCCGCGCTCAGCTCGGCGGACCCGGACGCCGCCGGACTCCGCGCCGGCCTTCTCGGTGGCGTTCTGGAGTTGTTGGTGTTCGCAGCGACCGCGGGCACGACGGCGGCGTGGCCGCCGTCCAGAATCGCGTTCTTCGGGCTCGCCGGCGGGGTCGTCCTCTGTCTCGCCTCCATGTTCGGTCTGGGATGCGGTCGAGTCGGCGGATGGACGGTGCGCACCGTCGCCTCACGGTGGAATCCCACTGCGAGTACGTCGTAGATCCCTTGTGACACTTTTCGCAGAATTACCAAATAATAAAGATATATCGAAAACTGATGTGTGAGCCATGAAACTCGCTTTTGGGTTCGAACATCGCCTCCGTTCTCACAGCGAAGTGATTTCGAACTCGTTCAGCAACAATAGTCGCGTTTGTTCCTTTGTAGGGAACGGACCCATCGTGACGCGCGTTCTCGTGCTCACTCGTCGACGGGTTCGAGCGGGTCGGTCTTCCCCCACCGCGCCGACGCGCCCTCGGTCGGCGTCGCCCACTCGACGGCGTTGTCGATGACCCGTTTGACCTCGTCCTGGTGGAAGATGGGATACTCCTCGTGGCCCGGTCGGAAGGCGAAGATTCGCCCGCGGCCGCGGCGATAGCAGACGCCCGAGCGGAACACGTCTCCGCCTTCGAACCACGAGATGAAGACGGTTCTGTCGGGTTCCGGGATGTCGTACGGCTCGCCGTAGGTCTCTGTCTCCGGGATGACGAACTGCTCGTCGAGGCCGTCGGCGATGGGGTGGCCGGGGTCTGCGACCCACACGCGCTCGCGCTCGCCGCCGTGGCGGTACTTGATGTTGCAGGTCGTGCCCATCAGCCGCGTGAACGGTTTCGAGTTCTTGCCCGAGTGCAGCGGGATGAAGCCCATCCCCTCGTGGACGCGGTCGACGACGCGCTCCGCGACGGCGTCTTTCACCTCGTCGTTGGCGCAGTGGGACCACCAGACCAGTACGTCCGTCGCGTCCAGCGTCTCCTCGTCTAAGCCGTGTTCGGGCTCCTGCAACGTCGCCGTCCGAACCTCGCGGTTCGGCCCCTCCAGATGTTCCGCGATGGTGCCGTGGATTCCCTTCGGATACCGCTCTGCGACCTCTGGTTCTTCCCGTTCGTGGACGTTCTCGTTCCAGACGGTGACTCGTGTCGGCATGCGCCATAGTGTTCGCCCCCGTTGATAAATTCTCCTCCCGAGCGAGATATTGGCTACCACTCGCTGCTCCAGACTGTTCCCCTAATGGGAACTCACTGCCGATTGTCGACACATGGGCTGTCGCTGCAGAATCTGGAATCTTGTGGTTTTGAACGCCGCGTACCGAGGGAATATCCTCGTCTCCCCGGCCGACAAGCATTACGGTTATATGGTTGTAATCTGACTGCCGAAACGTCTCTTCGACGTTCCCGAGACGGCTTCGAGAATAGTTCTCGATTAATAATTCCCAACAGGGGAACGTCTCTCGACTCGATCCCAGCTCTCGTGAGTCACTTCCACGTCGAATCGCCCGCCTCGTGCCTCACCAATCGCTCTCTTGAATGTCTGTCGGCACACCCCGAATATCGTCGTTCCCCCGAGGGGAACGAGAACTACTATATCGATTTTTCGTGCGCTTCTCCCGAACCCCGCGCGTCGCCGCCGCGGGACCTTACGACGCCGTTTCCGACCACGGGTGTTCGTAACTCGGGTCGTCCGCGAAGCGGTCGAGACCGGCGCGAATCGACATCCGACTTCCGGCGGGGAGCCGCACCCGGAGCGCGCCCGTCCCTTCGTCGCCGTCACTTGCGCTGTCGGAGTCCTCCTCGCCACGCTCCGCGCCGTCGGTCTCGACCGTCGTAAATCGGTGTTCGCCGTACGCGCCCGCTTGGACGACGACCTCCTCCTGTCTCGCCCCGGTGTTGACGAGCGTCAGTTCGATTCCCTGTTTCGTCACCGACTCCACGAGCGCGGCGACGCCCGTCGGCAGTCCCGGCCGCTCCCTGCGGGCGTCGAAGTGCCGCACTTGAGCCATGACGAGGCCGCCGTAGTAGACTGGCTGTGGCGCTCCCATGGTGAGTTGGAGCAGCGCCTTGTGGAACGCCGGGTTTCGGTCTCTGAGGTAGTCTTCGTCCACGGTCGTCGGCTCGTTCCCCTCGGCGTCGAACAGTCGCAGTCGCTCGTCGACGTGCTCGCGCGTCGCTTCGAGGATTCGGTCCGGGTAGTCCGAGAACTCCCCGTCGAGGTAGGCCAGCCACGCGTACTCGTGACCGTCGTCGTGTTTCGTCTTCGCCCGCGGGTCGACGCGTCGCCAGTCCTGTTCGCCCCAGTCGCGGAGCCGACGGACCCGATTTCGGTCCTCGTCGCGCATCGACATGTACCAGAGGTGAACCGCGTAGGGGTCGTCCGTGGGCGGCTGGAACTCGTACCAGCCGTCCCGCCACAGCACCTCCCCGTCGTCCTCCGTGAGGACGCCCGAGGCGTCGTAGTGGTAGTCGCCCTCGCCGCCGTACTTGTGCGGGATGTGGAGGGTGCTGTGTACGTCGTCTTCGGCGACCTCGATGCCGTTTTCGATGAGTACGTCGAGTTGCGACCGCGGGAAGTCGAGGTACTCCCGGTCGCCTTCGAGCAGGACCGCGTTCTCGGCGGCGACCGTCGGCCCGATGCCGATGTAGTGCCACCCGCCCCACGACCAGCCGTAGTAGCCGCCGTACCACGACCCGTCTGTGTACTCGCCGATTTCGCCGGAGCGCCCGACGTTGTCGGGGATGATGCCGCCGTTTTCGGCCGTCCGCTCCCGCCACGCGTCGAGGTAGTCGGTCACCCACTCCCGGTAGTCGTCGTCGCCCGTGTGGAGATAGGCGTTCGTCATCAGGCTCGTGATGTTGAGGTTCAGCGGGATATCGCCCTTCGCGCAGCGCTCGTTCAGCACCTCGAACAGGCGCTCTTCGTTCGCCCGGTCGAGGAGGTCCGCGGCCTCGTCGAACTCTAAATCCCGCCACGGGAGGCCGTGTCTGGCCCAGCGATAGTCCGCGCCGTAGGGGTGGTGTTCGTAGGCGGAGAAGTCGCAGAACTCCGGGCCCATGCTCCCGTTCATCGGCCCGCGGACTACCCGATTTTCGGCGTCGTAGTTCCCCGTCTCCGAGTCGGCGGTGTAGAGGTCGGCGAACTTCGTCGCTCGGTCGACGACCGCGTCGTCGTCGGGCGCGGCGAGGCCCATGTTGTACGTGTAGAGGTTGCCCTCCCCGAGGTGGAACCAGTCGCGACACTGTTCGAACTCGTCGACGACCATCGGATGGCCGAACGGCGTCTCCGTCGCCGCGCCGCGTTCCAACGCGGACTCGTACACGCGACGGGCGTGGTCGAGCAGGCGTTCGTCGCCGCCCATCGCGTACACGAGCGGCCAGTTGTAGAACCCCTCGACCACGTCGTCGAAGCCGTCGACGCCCACGTGGTCGTCCGGCGGCCAGAACGGCTCCCCGTCGGGGCCGGTGTAGTCGTCGACGAACCGGTCGACCGCGTCGGCCGTCAGGTCGAACAGTGCTCGCTGTTTGTGCGCCCACGTCGGCGGTCGAGTCGCCTCGGCGGTCGCTTCGAACTCGCGCATGCCAACATACCCCGCGTCTCGGGTGATGAATATTTGGGTCGCGCGAGTCGCGGCGCTCCGGTCGGTTCGGGCGACTACGCTCCGTCCGACTGCGTCGTCGGCGAACCTCCCGATTCAGTCGTCACTCACCGTGCCGACACCGCGCGGCTCGACCTCGTCGGTCGGCGTCTTCTGTGAGTCTCGTTCAGTCGATGAGGCGCTCGATGTCGTCGTCGAGATGGTCGTACAGCTCCTCCGCCTGGCGCTCGTCTTCGGCCGACAGCGGGCGAATCGGCTCGCGGACTCCCCCGCCGTGCAGGCCGGCCAGTTCGAGGCCTTTCTTCACCGCCGGGACGCTGATAGCGCCATCGAGGGTGTTGTTCTGTCCAGTCTGGTCGCGGAAGCTCTGGTAGGGCAGACAGATGTTCCGAAGCTCGCGGGCGCGCTCCCAGTTCTCTTCGGTGAGTGCGTCGAAGAGTTCGAGCCCGACCTCCGGCCGGAAGTTGCTCACGCCCGCCGAGAATCCCTCGATGCCCTCGTTCCAGAACGAGACGGCGAAGGGTTCGGCGAGGCCGTCCACCCAGACCACGTCGTCGCCGGTGGCGCTGGCGGCCGCGCCGAGTTTCACGGCGTCTTCGATGGCGTACTTGATGCCGACCACGCCGTCGAGCCCCGCGAGGTCGCGGAGGTAGCCGATTGACGGGTCGAACCCCTTGACGTACGGCACCAGCGGGGCCGACGAGGCTTCGGCGAGCTTTTCGTAGTAGCGAAGCAGCCCGCGCTCGTGGACGTACGTGTGGTCCGGCGGCATTATCATCATCCCGTCGACGCCGATGCGGTCGTAGGCTTCGATGAGTTCCCGCGCGCCCGCCGTGCTCCCGCCGACGCCGGCGAGGACGCACACGTCGGACGGGAGCGCATCGACGGCCGTCTCCGTCACGTCGACGCGTTCCTGCTGGGACAGCGAGTGATACTCGCTGATGTTCGCCGACGCGAGGAACGTGCGGATTCCCTCGTCGTAGAGGGTCGTCGCGTTCGCTGCCAGTTCGTCGTGTTCGATGTCGAGGTCGTCGTCGAACGGGGTGAGGAGCCCGGCGGCGACGCCGCGCAGGTGCTCGCGCACACCGCTCTCTGCGAGTGGCATACCCGAACCACCGTGCACTCGCGCATAAAATCTTCGGACAGGGGGGTCGCGAGCGACCACGAGCGCCCGAGGACCGTCAAAACAGTTATCTGCCCCATCTCTGTAGTCGAACCCATGCCGCGTCAGACAGACTCGTCTCCAATCGCCGTCGGAGTCGTCGGCCTCGGAAGCCTCGGTCGTCGGCTCTGTCAACAGTTCGTCGAACTCCCTCGGTCGGAACTCGTCGCCATCTCCGACGTGGACCCGGACGGCCTCGCCGAGGTCGGCGACTCCTTCGACGTTCCCGAGGCGCACCGCTACCGGTCGTTCGAGGCGTTCCTCGATTCGGCCCCGATGGACGCCGTCGCCGTCGCGACGCCCAACGGCCTGCACTACGAGCAGACCTCGGCCGTGTTGGACCGCGGCCTGCACGTCCTCTGCGAGAAGCCGCTCGCGACCGACGCCGAGGAGGCCTACGAACTCACGACCCGCGCCGAGGCGAGCGACCAAACCGTGATGGTCGGCTACCAGCGACACTTCAACCCGGCCTACAAGCGCGCCCGCGACGAGTGGGCCGACGGCGACCGCGTCCCGCGGTTTATCACCGGTGAGGTGACCCACGACTGGCAGTCCTACTACGAGAAGGAAGACGACTGGCGGATGAACCCCGAACTGAGCGGCGGCGGCCACCTCCTGAACGTCGGCACGCACGTCATCGACGCCATCCTCTGGACGACCGGTCTCACGCCGACCCACGTCAACGCCTACGTCGACTTCCACGACGACGAGCAGGTGTTCGACCGCCAATCCTCTATCAACATCGAGTTCGCGGAGGGCGCGATAGCGAACGTCTCCGACACGGGCGTCGTCGCGCGGACCCGCGAGCACGTCCACATCTGGGACGACGAGGGGGCGATATACCTCGAAGGCCACGAGTGGGACGACCGGACCGGCTACGTCATCGACGACGAGGGGACCGAACACCACCCCTACGACGGCTACGAGCGGTGGCTGAGCAAGGGCACCGCGTTCCTCGACGCGATAGAGACCGGCGAGACGCCGCCCGCGACCGCCCGCGACGGCCTCAAGGCGGTGCTCATCACGATGGCGGCCTACGAGTCGGGTCGGCGGAACGAACGCGTCGCCCTCGACGAACTCTACCCGTTCGCGTCCGACGTCTTCCAGTAGCGCGCCATCGTTTTCTCTCGGCTGTCCCCGCTTGTTCTCCCGCGCGAGGCGGAGTTTTATCGTGGTGGCCGATTCTGTAGAGGTATGCGAATCGCGACTATCAGCGGATACGCTCTCTCGTCACCCATCGAACCGCCGCAGGACCGCTCCTTCCACGGCGGCGTCCGTCGCCTCCTCAAACGCGACGTGGTGCTCGTCGTCGTCGAGTCGGCCGACGGAACCCGCGGTATCGCCACCGCCGGCGCGAGCAGTTCCGCGATGCGGGAGTACTTCGAGGGCGAATCGCAGGGAACCTTCGCGGACGTCGTCAACGGCGCGGTCGCCGACGCGCTCGAAGGCGAGACCGTCGAGGAAGTCGAGGACGCGCACGCGATGCTCCGCGACACCGACCTCCCCGACCGGCTCCGCCATCAGGCCATCTCGGCGCTCGACGTGGCCCTGTACGACATCCGCGGGAAGGAGGTCGGCGCGCCCATCTACGAACTGCTCGCCGACGAGTACGGCACCGACCCGACGACGGAGATGCCCCTGTACGCGAGCGCCGGGATGTACATGGAACCCGAGGGGTACGCCGAACAGGCGGCGACCATCCGCGACCTCGGCTTCTTCGGCTACAAGTACCGACCGGGCATCGGCCCCGACGGGGACCGCCGCACCGTCGAACTGCTCGCCGACGTCGCGGGCGACATGGAAGTGATGCTCGACGTGCACACGTGGTGGAAGATTCGCGACGGCTACGACCGCGAGACGGTCGAAGACCTCGTCACCTTCGCCGCCGAGCGGGACTGCTACTGGGTCGAAGAGCCCGTCTCGCCCGACGACCACGCGGGCTACGTCGAACTCGCGGAGACGGGCGCGCCGCTGGCCGGCGGCGAGAGCGAACCGACGCCAGAGGGCCTCGTCGCGCTCGGCGAGACGGGCGCGGTCGACTTCCTGCAGGGCGACGTTCGGCACCACTGCGGCTACACCGGCTGTCGCCCCGCGGTCGAGTCCTGCGTCGGCCGCGACGTGGAGTTCGTCCCGCACAACTTCGGGACGTGGGTCGGCCTGCTCGCCAACGCGCACCTCGTCGCGGCCGCGCCCGAGGTGTCGCTCCTCGAATACCCGGTCTTCGAGGACGACCCGCTCCTCGACGCCGAGACCGACCCCGGAATGTACCCCTTCGACCTCGCGTTCGACATCATCGAGGGCCAACCCGCCGTCGAGGACGGCGTCCTCTCGCTGTCCGACGAGCCGGGACTGGGAATCGAAGTGAACTTCGACGCGCTCGACGACTACCCGTTCCGCGACGGGCCGTGGACCGAGTTCCACTACGACGAGGACTGAGTCGACGGTTCGAAGCGACTCGCCGCCTTCGTCCCGTCTGTCTCGCCGCGTTCGCCGTCTGCACAAGCTATAATGCGTCTCTCCGTGGTACATTTTTCATGCACGTAACCGACATCGAAGTCATCCCGATATCGCACCGCCTCCCCGAGGGCGAGGGCCTCGGCGACGCGCGCGGGTTCGGCCACGACAGGGCGACGACGCTCATCCGCGTCGACACCGACACCGGCGACGTCGGCTGGGGCGAGGCGTTCGCCCCGGGGAGCGTTATCGCGCCCGTCGTCGACGAGTTCTTCCGCGACGACGTGGTCGGCATGGACCCCTTCGACGTGCGGCGCCTCGCGGAGGCGTCGTACACAGACCCATACCACTTCGGCGGGAGCGTCTTCGTCCAGAGCGCCCTCAGCGGCATCGACGTGGCCCTGTGGGACCTCGTCGGCAAGGCGACCGGCAAGCCCATCCACCGGCTCCTCGGTGGGACGCCGCGGGAGACGCTCACCGCCTACGCCTCGACGATGTACTTCACCGAGGCGGACCGCGACATCGCCGAGCCGATTCGGGACGCCGTCGACGAAGGATTCTCCGCGGCCAAGATAAAAATCGGCAACGGCACCGACTCCGACGTGGAGCGGGTTCGAACCGCCCGCCAACTCCTCGGCGACGACGCGCGGCTGATGGTCGACATCAACGGGAACTACCGGCCGCGACAGGCGATTCGCACCGCGAAGGCCATCGAGGAGTTCGACATCACGTGGATGGAAGAACCCGTCCCGCCGGAGAACCTCTCGGGCTACCGCGAGGTCAAACGCGGCGTCGACGTGCCCCTCGCGGCCGGTGAGGCGCACTACGGCCGCTTCGAGTTCAAGCGCCTCGTGGACGACCGGACGGTCGACGTGGTCCAGCCGAACCTCGGGCGATGCGGCGGGCTCTCGGAGGCGAGTCGCATCGCCGACCTCGCCAGCACGGAGAACGTGGCGGTCCGGCCGCACATCTGGAACAGCGCGGTCGGCCTCGCCGCGGCGGTCCAGTTCGCGGCGTCGGTCTCGGACTACCCGCACACGCGGCACGTCCCGGACCCGATGATGGTCGAGTTCGACCGGAGCGAGAATCCGCTCCGCGACGAGATTCTGCGGACCCCGTTCGACCCGACCGGCGGCGAGGTGGACGTGCCGCAGGCCCCCGGCCTGGGCGTCGAAATCGACGAGGACGCGGTCGAACGGTACCGCGCCGACCGCTGAGCGCGGGTCGCTCGTTCGTCTCCCCGCCGCTGCACCGCCGAACCGACCTCGCGCTGTTCCGACTCGCGGGATAGTTTTATGCGTTAAAGCACCGTGGCACCGGTATGCAGTCATCGCTAGTGGTAGTCGACAGCACGGACTCCAACGAGCGCCTCCTCGTCGAGGCGGGGCAAATCGCGGCCGGCACGGACACGCCGCTCGTGCTCCTCACGCGCATCACCGAGGACGAAATCGTCGAGAACGCCGAGACGTTGCAGGCGATGAGCGACGCCGCCAACACGCCGCTGGAGTCGAACTCGGCGCGGGAAGTCGCCACGCGATTCGCGTCGCAGGCCGCCGACGAGGCGTTCGAGTCGGTGGACGGAACCGTGGAATACGACGCCGTCACCGTCGTCGCCGACGAGGGCGAGTTCGCGGACGAGGTGATTCGCGTCGCCGACGAGCGCGGCTGTGACCACGTCTACGTCGCCGGTCGACAGCGCTCGCCAACCGGGAAGGCGCTGTTCGGCGACACCGCACAGCGGGTCGTCCTCAACTTCGACGGGCCGGTCACCATCCTGACCGAGTGACGGAGCGGCCGGAACCCCCCCGAAACGACAGCTATTTGCGACCGCGACTCGTCACGTGTTATCACATGTATCAGCTGTCGGAGCAAGCGGAGCCTGTACCGTCGGGTTCGTCCCGAACCATCGACATCGGCTACATCGGCGGCGGGAGTCAGGGGTGGGCCCACACGCTCATCAACGACCTCGCGCAGTGTCCGGACCTCGCGGGGAGCGTCACGCTGTACGACGTGAACTACGAGATGGCGTCGAAGAACGCCCTCCTCGGCAACCGCGTGATGGACCGCGAGGAAGCGGTCGGCGACTGGTCGTTCGAGGCGACCCGGAGCATGGACAAGGCGCTCGACGGGGCCGACTTCGTCATCTGCTCGATTCAGGACCCGCCGGGTGAGACGTTCGTCCACGACATCGACGTGCCCCAGGAGTACGGCATCTATCAGACGGTCGCCGACACCGTCGGCCCCGGCGGGGCGATTCGGGCGCTGCGAGCGATTCCGCAGTACCGCGAAATCGCCGCGACGGTCCGCGAGCGCTGCCCGGACGCGTGGGTCATCAACTACACCAACCCGATGACGGTCTGCACGCGGACGCTCTACGAGGAGTTCCCCGACATCAAGGCCATCGGGCTCTGCCACGAGGTGTTCAAGACCCAGAAGCTGTTCGCCGAGATGGCGGAGCGCTACATCGACGAGGCCGAGGACGTCGCCCGCGACGAGGTTCGGGTCAACGTCAAGGGCGTCAACCACTTCACGTGGGTCGACGAGGCGCGGTGGCGCGACCGCGACGTGTTCCAGTACCTCGACGAGGAACTCGAGCGTCGGAAACCGCTTTTCGACCGCGAGCCGGGCGACCTCGACGCCGAGTCCTACTGGGTGAACAACGAGGAAGTCGCGCTCGACCTCTACGACCGCTTCGGCGTCCTCGGCGCGGCGGGTGACCGCCACCTCGTGGAGTTCGTCCCGTGGTATCTGAGCATCGACGAGCCGGAGGAAATCCAGCGCTACGGGATCCGGCTCACGCCGAGTTCGGCCCGCGTCTCCGACGACGAGGGGCCAGACGAGATGGAGCGCTACCTCGAAGGCGACGCGGAGTTCGAGTTCCACGAGTCCGGAGAGGAGGCGGTCGACATCATGCGGGCGCTCTCCGGCGAGGGGACGTTCGTCACGCACCTCAACTACCCCAACGAGGGGCAGGTCGACGGCATCCCCGAGGGCGCGGTCGTGGAGACGAACGCGCTCCTCTCCGGCGACGACGTGACGCCTCTCTGTGCGGGCGGCCTGCCCGACGAGGTCGAGAGCATGGTCGAAACCCACGTCACGAATCAGGAGACGCTCGTGCGCGCGGGCTTCGAGGGCGACCTCGACCTCGCGTTTCAGGCGTTCCTCAACGAACCGCTCGTCACCGTCTCGCGCGACGAGGCCCAGGAGCTGTTCGCCAAACTCGTCGAACTGGAGCGCGAGTACTTCGCCGACTACGACCTCGACGCGTCGGTCCTGCGGGCGTAAGCCGGCGTTTCGAACCCTCGCGAACGGGTCAACCCCCGCTTTCGGGGCCAGCTATTTATTCCGCCGCACTGTCGGTACACGCGATGTCGAGCGCCAATAGCCGCGGTCTGAGCTTCGGCTGTCAAGTTGTCAGCTACGGAAACGTCGAGAAAACCATCGAGCGAGCGGTCCGAGCCGAGACGGCCGGGTTCGACACCGTCACCGTCCCGGACCACCTGTTTCACCCGACCGGCTCGGAGGAGTATCTGGTGGACCCGCCGTGGGAGGCGTTCTCCGTCCTCGGGGCGATAGCCCAGCGCACCGAGGAGGTGACCCTCATGCCCGGCGTCGCGGACTCGGTGCGCCGTCACCCGACCGAACTCGCGCACGTCACGGCCACGCTCGACCGGATGACGGACGGCCGCGCCGGTCTCGGTATCGGGGCCGGCGAGGCGTTCAACTTCGCCCCGATTTCGGACATCGACTGGGACGACCCGTACACCCGGTTCAGGGAGTGCGTCGCCGTCATCGACGGCCTGTGGAACTCATCGGTCGACGAGCCGTTCTCGTTCGCGGGCGACTACTTCGACCTCGACGAGGCGCACATGGGGTTGAAGCCCGCACAGGAGCCGCGTCCGCCGCTCTGGATAGGCGGTTACGGCGAGAGCATGCGCGGCCTGACGGGCGCGGTCGCCGACGGCTGGTTCCCGTGGATTTACTCGCCCGACGAGTACGCGGCCGACCTTCGGAAAGTCCTCGACGTGGCCGCGGACCGCGGCCGCGACCCCGACGCCATCGACCGCGCGGTCATGGTTCCGACGACAGTCTCCGAGGACGGCGACGAGGCCCGTGCGGCCGGTATCGAGCGCAACCGCGTGAACCTCGCGCTCCGACCGCCGCTCCTCGCCGACATGGGCTACGAGGACATCGCGGAGTCGACGCCCATCATGTGGCAGATGGCGTTCGACGAGGAACAGGAGCGTCAGCTGTCGGCGGCGGCCGAGCGCATCCCGGACGAGGCAGTCGACGACATCTGCGTCGCCGGCGACCCCGAGCGCGCCATCGAGCGAATCGAGGCGTTCCGCGACGCGGGGGTCGACAACCTCGTTCTCATCCCCGTCGGCGACTACGAGGAGACGATGCGGCACTACGAAAACGAGATTATTCCGTACTTCGGCGAGCGGTAGCGCGGCCGGGCGAATGGGTGCGCCGGTCGCCGACACCGGCCGATGCGGTCAGTCGGTCACTCCCGTGCGCCGTCGCTGACGCCGGGTTCCTGCCGGTTGTCGTCGTCGTCTCCTCTGCTCGCTTCGATTCGCGGCTCCACGCCGAACCGGTAGTACGCCGTCCAGACGGCCGCTACGACGGCGACGATGGCGAACAGCGTCGGCGACCACTCCATGCCGAGCTGCTGGGCCAGCCACATTCCCGAGAGCATGACGCCGAGGACGAACACGAACACGGTCAGGTCGGCGGTTCGAAGATTCATGTACCGACGTTCGGAACCGACCGGGATAAACGTTCACACGGCGACGCGCGAGCGCCTCGCTCAGTCGCGGACCAGCCAGCCGACGGCGTTGCGGAGCAGCCGCCGGTAGTCGTCGTTCTCGAAGGCCTCGGCGGTGTGTCCGAGCGACGCGTAACAGACCCGCCCCGCGCCGTACTCGCGGACCCACGCGACCGGGTAGTCGGTCAGGTCGGGGTGGGCCATGCGCGCAAGTACGGTCACGTCGTCGTCAACGTCGACCTGATACGGCTCGTCGAACACCTCGAAGTCGCCGACGCCGTCGGTCACGGCGTGGTCGGAGACGATTTCGACGCCGAACGTCGATTGCTCGGGGTGGGTGAGGAAGTGGCCGCCGAGGAGGTCGCGGAGGTCGGGAAACGGCTCGTCGCGCTTGTCGAGGCCGCCGTCGCCGTCGTGGACGTTGATGAGGTCGGCGGCGCAGTGGAGGCCTAGGTAGGCTCCGCCGTCGCGGACGAACCCGAGGAGACCGTCTAACTGCTCGGGTGTCAGGGTGGCGTCCGTCAGGTAGTCCACGACGAGGTCGTAGCCCGCGAGGTCGGCGAGGGCGTCTTTGTCGGTCGTCGCGGTCATCTCGGCGGCGTCGTCGATGGCGGACTCGATGTGCGGTCGCATCTCCTCGAAGTCGTGGAACGAGAAGGTCGTCTCTCCGATGACTAACGCGGACGGCTGCTGCATGGGCTGTCGTTCAGTTCCCGCGCGAAAAGTCGTTTCGGTGCCACCGCGGCTTGCTCGGCACGACCGGCCGGGGCACCCGCCCGAGGCGACCGCTCACTCGAACTCGATGCGCCCGAAGTACGCCGGCGAGTGGTACGTCGGCTCCGGCAGCTCGATGCGGTTCCACGTCCCCTTCTGCGCGTCGGGTAGACCGCTCCGGTAGAAGTTCCCGCGCCAGACCGTCCCCGAGTCGAGTTCGAGCGGGAGGTCGGTCAGCGACCGGAGCGTCGACCGCGGGAGCCGCGCCGCGAGCCACCACGAGTCGTCGTCCGGGGACGCGGTCTTCGTGGGGCCGGGGACGGACGTCTCCACCTCGACGGCCGCCGCGTCGGTCGGCGAGACGAGGTCGCGGCCGACGTCGCGCTCGCGCCAGTTCGGCTCCTGCCACGCGAGTTTGAACGTGCCGCAGCAGTTCGCCTCGAAGTTGAAGTACCGCCCCGGCGAGCCGTCCTCGGGCGGGGCCGGCGTGGCGAACAGTTCGACCGAACTGTCCTCGAACGTCGGTCCGTTCAGCTCCGTCACGTCGGCGGTTATCTCGTCGTCCTCGACGTGGAACTGCAGGTAGAGCGCCTCCGCGTCGAACAGCGCCCTGACCGTCGTCTCCGGACCGGGCTCGTCGCCCCACGCGTACTCGTCCAGTCGGGCGACGTTCGCCCGCTCCCACACCGTCCCGTCGACCGCACCGGTCAGCGGGACCGCTCTGTCCGCGTCGATGCGGCTGACTTCGTAGGTTCGCATACGACTCACTCACTCGACCCGCCCGCAAGAGCGTTCCGCCCGCGCCCGACGAAACCACTTTGTCGGGCGCTACCGAATCGCGTGGTATGAGACGAGAGTTCACCGGCTACCGCCGGGAGAGCGGCCGCATCGGGGTCAGAAACCACGTCGCCGTCCTTCCGACCTCGGTCGCGTCGTCCTGCGTCGCCCGCGGCATCGCGGCCGAGGCGGGGGCGTGGGCGCGCGCAACGCCGCACCAGATGGGGGCGAATCAACCGGACGAGGCGCGAGCGCAGACCGAGCGGGTGCTGGTCGGCGTCGGGCGCAACCCGAACGTCGGCGCGGCGCTCGTCGTCGAGTTCGGGACCGAGGACATCGACGCCGCCGACCTCGCGGACCGAATCGCCCGGGACGGTAAGCCGGTCGAGACGCTCTCGGTCCGCGAGGTCGGCGGGACGGCGGCGGCCCTCCAGCGCGGGCGAACCGCCCTCGACTCGCTGAACGAGGCGGCCGCGGACGCCCGCCACGAGTCGGCCGACGCGAGCGAACTCGTCGTCGGCGTCGAGTGCGGCGGGAGCGACGCCACCTCGGGCATCGCAGCCAACCCCGCCGTCGGCGACGCCTGCGACCGCCTCGTCGCGGCCGGGGGAACCGCCTCGTTCAGCGAGACGCCGGAGTTCATCGGCGCGGAGCACGTCCTCGCGGAGCGATGCGCCGACGAGGAGACCCGCCGCCGACTGCTCGACCGTGTCGAGCGCCGCGAGGCGACGGCCGACCTGATGGGCGTCGACCTCCGGGGCGCACAGCCCTCGCCCGGCAATCAGGAGGGCGGCCTCACGACCATCGAGGAAAAGAGCCTCGGGGCGATTTCGAAGGGCGGGACGACCCCCGTGCGCGGCATCGTCGACTACGCCGAGCGCCTGCCGGTCGGCGGCGGCCTCGTTCTGATGGACACGCCGGGCTACGACGTGGAGAGCGTCGTCGGCAAGGTCGCCGGCGGGGCGCAGATTATCGTCTTCACCACCGGGCGCGGGAGTACCACCGGCAACCCCGTCGCGCCCGTGGTGAAGGTCACGGGCAACCCCCGGACGTGGGAGCGCATGCGGTCGAACATGGACGTGAACGCCGGGGCGGTGGTCGAGGGTGACGCGACGATTTCCGAGGTTGGTGAGCGCATCTTCGACGAAGTGCTCGCCGTCGCCGACGGGAAGCGAACCGGGGCCGAGACGCGCCGGATGGAGGAGTTCGCCATCACGGAGATCCACCCGCGCGAACTCGCGGAGGTGCGGGGTAGATGAAGGGCCGCGTCCTCGACGGGGCCGCTCTCGTGTTGGCCGACGGCGACAGCGTGGCGACGGCGCTCGAAGACCTCGACGCCGGGCGTGAGGTTCGCGACGGAGACCGCGCCGTGACGCTCGCAGACGACGTTCCGTTCGGCCACAAGTTCGCCCTCGAACCGCTGTCCGCGGGCGAGACGGTCCGTAAGTACGGCGAGGTCATCGGGCGGACCACGGAGGCCGTCGCGGCCGGCGAGTGGGTCCACACGCACAACTGCGAGAGCACCCGCGGCCGCGGCGACGTGGCGGCGGCGGAGGTGGAGCGATGACCCGGAATCCACACCCGGACCCCCGCCCAGTCACCACAGACTCGTTCGCGGGCTACCGTCGACCAGACGGCCACCTCGGAATCCGAAACCGGGTACTCGTCCTCCCGTCGGTCATCTGCTCGCACGTCGTCGCCGAGGAGATAGCCGCCGGCTCGCCCGGTGCGGTGGCCGCGCCCCACGACCACGGCTGCGGGCAGTTGGGCGCGGACGCCGAGCAGACCGAACGGACGCTCGTCGGTCTCGCCGGGAACCCGAACGTCGCGGGTACGGTCGTCGTCGGTCTCGGCTGCGAGACGGTCCGGAGCGACGTCGTCGCCGCGGCGGTCGAAGAACGCGGGCTTCCGGTCCGCGAACTCACGATACAGGACGCCGGCGGGACCGACGCCTGCGTCGACCGCGGCACGGACGCCGTCGCCGACCTCCGGGAGTCGGCCGCCGCTCAGGGGACGGACGGGGCGACCGCGACAGCCGACGAACCGCCGGCGACCCTCGGTGATCTCACGGTCGGCGTCGTCGTCGACGACCTCGCGGACTCGACCAGACGGCACGCCTACCCGCTCGTCGCCGAGTTGGTCGAGCGGGTCGCGTCAGCCGGCGGACGGGTCGTCGTCGCCGGCAACGAGCGGTTCGCCGCGCACCCCGAGGAGACCCGGTCGCTCGTCGGCGACGCGGCCGCCGACCGACTGCTCGACGCGGCCGGTCGCCCCGCGAGGGCGACGCGCGTCGGAACGGAGGCGGCGGCCCGAGGCTTTGCGGCCGCGACGGGATTCATCGGCGACGCGCCGGTCGCGGGTGTCGCGGCGTACGGCCAACGAGTCGATGAAGCTGACGCCGCCGATGCCGCCGCCGGCGCGGTGACGCTGCTCGACGCGCCCTCTCGGGTCGAGGAGGCCGCGACCGGTCTCGCCGCCGCGGGCGCGCACCTCGTTCTCCACGTCACCGGACAGGGAACGCCCGCCGGCCATCCCGTCGTTCCGGTGGTGAAACTCTCGGGCGACGCGGACACGCTCGCGGCCGTCCCCGACGATATCGACCTCGACGCCCGCGACGCCGACGCGGACGACCTCGAATCGCTCCTTCTCGGCGTCGCCGACGGCGACCGGACGTGCGCCGAGCGACACGGGCTCACGGAGTTCGCAATCGCCCGTGCCGGCCCGTCGACCTGACGGTCGTATCGAGTCCCACACCGCCGCCCTCGTCGCATCGTCTTCCGGCTCGCCAATCTTTATTGGGTGGTAGTGTCACACCCGGTCGTAGTGGTAGTCAATCAGCAGGCTCGACCAGCGGGTCGTGGACAGCGGAGCGCACTCGCACTCATCGGCATCTCTCGCGTCGCGTGTGGGTCGCTCTTCGGCACGGCGATGGCACTCTACATCGGAGAACAGGGGTCGCCGTTCGCGGTGAGCCTCGCGTACGCGGCGTTCTCCTTCGGACTGTTCGTGTTCGCCCCGGTCTGGGGCGCAATCGCCGACATCACGGGGCGGCGGCGGGCGATACTCATCGGGACCGCGTTCCTCTCGACGCTCGCCATCGTCCCGCTGACCGTGACAGCGTCGGTCCCGCTCCAAATCGTCTGTCGGGGCCTCTTCGCGGTGTTCACCGCCGGCTTCCAGTCGGTGATTCTCACCATCGTGAGCGAGTCGGGCGGCGAGTCGGAGCGCGGGCGGTCCATCGGTTTCTACAGCAGCGCCCGCTCTACCGGAGCCATCAGCGGTCGGCTGTTCGTCGGCTACCTCGTCGGCCTGCTCGTGCCGACCGACCTCTATCTCGTCGTCGTCGGCCTCGGCCTCGTGGCGACGCTCCTCACGCTCCGCATCGCCGACCCGACGCCGCCGTCCGAAGAGACGCTGACCACGGGTCGACTCCTGGGGGAAGTCCGCGGGCGACTCCTCCCCGGCGGCGCGCGGCGGGAACTGTTCGAGCGGACCGGACTCGGCTGGCTGTACGTCGGTATCGTCCTCCGGAACATGACCGAGAAGGGCTTCATCTCGGTCGTCCCGGTGTTCCTCGTCGCCGACGTGGGGCTCTCGAACGTCGTCATGGGCGCCGTGCTCGCGGTCAGTCCCGCGGTCCGAGTCGTCTCGATGTACGGCTTCGGCCGCCTGAGCGACAGCATCGGCCGGAAGAAGCTCATCGTGGGCGGACTCGCCGGCAGCGGCGTGCAGGCGCTCGTCGTCGTTCTCGCGCTCCTCCCCGACGGGCAACTCGCCCGCATCGGTATCAGCAGCACCGCCTTCGTCGTCCACGCGGTCACGTTCTCGATGCTCACCGTGGGCACCATCGCCTTCGTCGCCGACGTGGCCCCCGTCGACCGCGAGTCGGAACTGATGGGGCTCCGGTCGACCGCCCGCGGCCTCGGCGGCGTCCTCGGACCGCTCCTCGTCGGCGTGCTCGCCACCCGGTTCGACTACGCCACGGCGTTCGTCTGTACCAGCGTCCTCGCGTTCGTCGCCGCCGGGCTGGTCGGGCGGACGCTCAGGGAGAGCTTCTCACCCGAGTGAGCCGCGCCACGCCGTACGACCGCCCGGCCGCGACCCCCGCTCGTAAACGCTTATCACGCCGCCCGCTGACGTTCCAGTCGATGACGCCTACAGTCACAGTCACGCTTTCGCCCGACGGTGAGCGCCGATGACCGAGACGCCGGTTCGGCTCGGCATCGTCGGCTGTGCGAGCATGGGGCGGTCCCACGCCGAAGCGCTCGCAGACACCGACGGTGCCGAACTCGTGGGCTGTGCGGACCACACCCCGGAGACCGCTCGTTCGTTCGGCGAGACGCACGGCTGTCCGTCGTACACCAGCCACGCGGACCTGTTCGCCGACGCCGCGCTCGACGCCGTCTGCGTCTGCACGCCCAACGGGGCCCACCGCGACATCGTCGTCGACGCCGCGGCGGCGGGTATCGACGTGCTCTGCGAGAAACCGCTGGAAATCACGCCCGGCCGCGTCGACGACATGGTCGCCGCCTGCCGCGACGCCGGCGTCACCCTCGCTTGCATCCTTCAGCGACGGCTGTTCCCCACGATGCAGTTCGCCCGCGAGGTGGTCGGCGACGGCCGGCTCGGACGGCTCGTGTTCGCCGACGTGCGGGTGAAGTGGCACCGCGACCGATCGTACTACGACGACTCGTCGTGGCACGGCAGCGCGGACCTCGACGGCGGCGTCCTGTTCACGCAGGCGCTCCACGGTATCGACCTGCTCCAGTGGGTCGCCGGCGACGTGTCACGGGTTGCCGGCACCGGCGACGCGCTGTATCACGACATCGAAGCTCCCGACACGGCCGCGCTCTCGCTGCGGTTCGAAGACGGCGCGCTCGGGCAGGTGTCGGCGACGACGGCGACGCGGCCCCAACAGCCCATCAGCCTCGAATTCAACGGGACGGAGGGAACGCTTCGCGTCACCGAGACGGGCGTCGAACTGTTCGAGGTGAACGGGGAGAAACAGCCCGTCGACCTCCCCGACCCGCGCCCCGACGGCCCGCACGTCGCCCAGATACGCGACTTCGTCGAGGCCGTCTCCGCGGGCCGACCGCCGATGGTGCCGCCGGACGAGGCGAGAAAGGGAGTGGACATCATCTTCGCCGCCGAGCGCTCGGACAGTCGCGGCGAGTGGGTATCGGTGTCGTCGGTCGGCGACCTCCGCGACGCGGACGACTGAGTTCGCTGACGCGCTCGACTGCGACCTCACGATCGATTCGACCTCACCGCAACCGGTCGTTCGACCGACGCGGCGTTTTCGCGGAGCCTGATACGCCCTGAGCGGCTGGTATTCGACCGTTTACGTCTCGATAATGATTATTCGCCAACAATTTTTATTACGGGGCGGGCCCTGAGTCTTGTTGGTGTCATAACATGACTCCCAACAGACGCACGTTCTTGCGTGCACTCGGAGCAGGTAGTATCGGTACCGTCGCGACGTTCAGCGGAACCGCTGCGGCGGCGACCACCGTCACTGTCGAGGGGGCGGGCGAAGACATCTGGGACGCCGCGGACGGGTTCCACTACTATCACGAGGAAGTGAGCGGCGACTTCGACGTCGTCGTCCACAACACCGCCTTGGAGAACACCGATAGCTGGGCCAAAGCGGGCCTCATGGTCCGGCAGACGCTGAACGCCGACGCCGAGAACGCCATGGTTCGCCGCCGACCCAACGGCGAGGCGTCGCTCCAGTGGCGCTCGGCCGCCGGCGCGGACACGGTCAGCACGACGTCCGACGGCGGGAGCGGCGAGAGCGAGGTGAGCGGCGGGTCGATTACCGCCGACTGGCTCCGCCTCACACGAAGCGGTGACACGATTTCCGCGTACGGGTCGACCGACGGGAGCAACTGGACGCTCATCGCCGACATCGCCCCCGGCGAAATCGACTTCGCGGAGGACGCCTACGTCGGCCTCGCGGTGACGAGCCACAGCGCCGGCACGCTCTCGACGGCCGAGTTCGAGAGTCTCTCCGGCCTGTCGCCGTCGAGCAACGGCGACGTGGGCGACGTGGACGTGGCCGGTAGCGTCTCGACCAGCGACGGCGGCGGCGGGTCCGGCGACGGTGGCTCGGACGACGGCGGATCGGGCGACGACACGTCTGGCGGGTCCTACTTCGACGTGGACGCCGGGTTCGCTGACGCCTCGTGGTTCGACGACAGCGTGACCGTTCACCGCGTCCAAGAGGCGACCGAGAGCGCCGTCCGCGCGGCGTTCGAGGCGAGCGGCCCGCGCCTCGTCGTCTTCGAGGCCAGCGGCGTCGTCGACCTCGGCGGCGGCGACCTCTCTATCACGAACGACAAGTGCTGGGTGGCCGGCCAGACGGCTCCCTCGCCGGGCATCACCTTCATCAACGGGATGATTCAGGTCGACGCGAACGACTGCGTCGTCCAGCACCTCCGCATCTTCCGCGGGGAAGACGGCGGCGCGGCCGAGGGCGCGGACCCAATGAACAACGCCGACGACACCTCGAACGTCATCTTCGACCACTGCAGCGCCTACTGGGGCCGCGACGAGAACCTCTCTGTCGGCTACAACACGAGCGACACGACCTTCGCGAACTGCCTCGTCGCCGAGGGGCTCGACGAACCCGAGGAGAACTCCAACGGCTCGCTCGTCGGTAACGGCGCGCAGAACGTCGCCATCCTCGGCACGGTCTACGCCGCGAACAACGACCGCAACCCGCGGCTGAAAGACGACACCCAGTCGGTCATCGCCAACAGCATCGTCTACTACTTCGACAAGGCCATCTGGGCGTCTCCCGGCGCTCAGTCCAGCGTCGTCGGCAACGCGTACCTGGGACGGTTCGACTGGTCCGACGCGATTGTCAAGGGCGACGGCAGCGTCTACATCGAAGACAACATCGTCGCCGACCCCGGCCTGAACGGGCGGACGTTCTGTTCGGCCACGCAACTCGGTTCGCGGCCCCTGTGGCCGAACGGGCTCACCGCGATGCCCGCCACCGATGTCGAGAGCCACAACCTCGCGTACGCGGGCGCTCGCCCGGTCGACCGCATCAGCCACGAGCAGCGCGTCATCGACAACATTCGCAACCGAAGCCTCGACACCGACGTCTCGGACCCGGCGAACGCCCCCGGCATCCCCGGCGACGAGGGCGAAGTCGGCGGCTACCCCGACCACGGCGGAAGCACGCGCTCGCTTTCGGTCCCCGACAGCGGTCTGCGCGACTGGGTCGACCAGTGGGCGCTCGCCGTCGAAGAGTCGGGCGCGAGCCCTCCCTGACCCGCCGTGCTGACACGACTGTAGACGTACCCCGACTCGAATCGAGACTCGACCAGCCGCCGTGTGCGCCATCTTTTCCAGTTGTAACAACTGCTTGATGACGCTCTCGCGCTCGCCCCGTCAACAACTATTAGGACTTCTCCCACGTCGCCCCGGTATGGAGAGTGTGACTCTCGGTATCATCGGTTGTGGAGCCATTAGCGACGTGTACTTCGAGGCGGGGAACCGCTTCGACGCCCTCGACATCGTCGCCTGCGCCGACCTCGATGCGGACCGCGCGGAATCGAAGGCGGACGAGTACGACGTCCCCCGCGTCCTCCCGACTGAGGACCTGCTCGCAGACCCCGAAATCGACGTTGCGGTCGTGCTCACGCCGGCGGGAACCCACGGCGACCTCGTGTCCGCCGCCCTCCGAGCGGGCAAGCACGCCTACACAGAAAAGCCGCTCGCGGCGACCAAGGCCGAGGGCGAGGCGATTCTGGAGACCGCCGCCGAGCGCGGACTGACCGTCGGCGTCGCGCCCGACACCGTTCTCGGCACCGGTATCCAGACCTGTCGCGACCTCATCGACGAGGGCCGCATCGGCGACCCCGTCGGCGCGACGGCGTTCTGGTCGAACCACGGCCACGAGCACTGGCACCCGGACCCCGACGGCTTCTACGCGGAGGGCGGCGGCCCGCTTTTCGACATGGGGCCGTACTATCTCACGTCGCTCGTGACGCTCCTCGGCCCGATTCGGTCGGTCGCCGGGACCGCGAACACGCCGTTCGCAGAGCGCGAGATAACGAGCGAGCCGCGCCGCGGCGAGCGGATTCCGGTGTCGGTGCCGACCCACGAGACGGCCGTCGTGACCTTCGAGAACGGCGCGACGGGGACGCTTCTGACGAGTTTCGACGTGTGGGGGTCCGAACTACCGGGGTTCGAGATTTACGGGACCGAGGGGACGCTGAGCGTCACCGACCCCAATCGGTTCGACGGGACGCCCCGCGTCCACCTCAGCGACGACGACGACGGCGAGTGGCGAGAGATTTCCGTCGAGCGCGACCATCCCGGCCAACAGCGCGGCCTCGGCCTCGTCGACCTCGCGTACTCGCTCGACTCCGACTGGGACCACCGGACCAGCGGCGACCTCGGGTTCCACGTCCTCGAAGCGATGGACGGCATCCGCGAGTCCGCCGAGGAGGCCGCGTACGTCGAACTCTCGGCGCAGTGCGAGCGTCCCCCGTCGGTTCCCGACGGCTTCCCGACTGACGTCGGCCCGGCGGGCGACGCGGAGTGAATTCGGGAGTGAACGCAGGAATCGGTGCGGGAGCGAAAACAGGCATCGGTGCCGGTACCGGTTTCGGTGTTGGCGACGGCGTCTGAACAGCAGTCTCAATCGAGGCTTTTCTTTCAGTCGGCCGGTTGTTCCGCGTCGTCCGCGACGTCGATGTCGAGGTCGTCGGTGAGCGGCTCGCTGTTCCGGTAGTCGATTCTGTCGTGCGCGTCGAAGCAGGCCGCCTCGTGGCGGTCAGACGGGCCGCTCATGCCGGAGAGGTCCGGCGTGTTCGACGTGCAGTACTCCCGCGCCTCGGGACAGCGGGTGTGGAACCGACAGCCGCTCGGCGGGTTCTCCGGGTCCGGGATGTCGATTTTCCTGACCGGCGGTGTCTCGATGGGGTCGTTTATCTCCGAGAGGCCGGAGGTCGCCCACAGGAGGCTCTTGGTGTACGGGTGCTGGGGGTTCTTGATAATCTCGTCCGCCGGGCCGATTTCGACGATACGGCCGAGGTACATGACGGCGATGCGGCCGTCGGCGCGACCGGCGAGGTACCGGGCGTTCGCCATGTTGTGCGAGATGAAGACGAACGAGGTGCTGAACATCTCCTGCAGTTCGAGGAGGAGGTCCATCAGGTTCACCCGCAGCGACACGTCGAGGGCGCTCACGGCCTCGTCGGCGAGGATGAGGTCCGGTTCGAGGAGCATCGACCGGACGATGACGGTCCGCTGGGCCTCCCCGCCGCTCAGTTGGTGGGGGTATCGAGAGGCGTAGTCGTCCGCGGGCGTGAGCCCGACCGTGTCGAGCATCTGGTGGACGAGCTCCCGGCGCTCGACGAGGTTGAGCTCCGGCCGCCACTTCTTGAGCGCCGGGTTGAGGTTCTTGAATATCGTCCGGTTGGGGTCCAGCGAGTTCCCGGCGTCCTGGTGGACCATCTGGAGTGACTTCCGAATCTCCTTGTACGGGATGTCGCCGGGTTCGAGGTCGGACTTCCAGATGTCCTGTCCGCGGAAGCGGACCGTCCCCGAGGTGGGGCGCTGGAGGCCGATCATGGCCTTTCCGAGCGTCGTCTTGCCACAACCGGACTCGCCGACGAGCGCGACCACGTCGTTCTCGCCGATGTCGAGCGAGACGTTGTCGACGGCGCGGACGACGCCCTTGTCGTCGCCGAGGAATCGGTCGAGGATGCCATTGTTGCCGCCGAAGTGGACGCTCAGGTCGTCGACGCGGAGCAGGGGGTCGTCGCTCATTTCGACACCTCCTTCTTGAGGGGAATCGTCTCGCGGGCTTCGTCGGTGTAGAAGCAGGCGGCCCCGTGGTCCTCGGACACCTCGATGAGGTCCGGGTTCGTCTCCCGGCACTGCTCGTCGGCGAGCGGGCATCGGGTGTGGTACGAACAGCCCTTCGGGACGTTCAGCGGGTCGGGACTCGTCCCCTCGATGGACGCCATCTCGTCGAGGTCGGCGTCGATGTCGGGTATCGAGTTGAGTAGCTCCCGCGTGTAGGGATGGGCGGGGTCCATGACGATGTCCTGCACCGGGCCGAGTTCGAGCAGTTCGAAGGCGTACATCACCGCGAGGCGGTCGGAGATGCGCGCGACGTGGCTCAGGTCGTGCGTCACGATGACGATGGTGAGGTCGTACTCGGTTTTCAGCTCCGAGAGGAGCTTCAGAATCGACTGCTGCATCAGGAGGTCGAGCGCGGCGGTCGGCTCGTCCATCACGAGCACGTCGGGGTCGAGGATGAGGCTCAGCGCGATGAGCGCGCGCTGTTTCATCCCGCCGGATAGCTCGTGGGGGTACGCGTCGAGGACGCGGTCGGGTTCGAGGTGCACGTCGGAGATGAGCTGTCGGGCGCGCTCCATCCCCTCTTGGATGTCGTAGTCGTGCGCGCGGAGCGTCTCGACGAAGTGGTCGCCGATGCTGAGCGTCGGATTGAACGAGTCGAGCGCCCCTTGGACCACCATCGAGACGCGCTCCCAGCGGAACCGGCGAAGCTCCTCCTTGCTCAGGTCGTTGACCTTGATGGGCTCGCCGCCCTCCGGCGGGTTGAACACCACGTCGCCGGTGAGCGTCCCCGGCGAGTCGATGGCGTCGAGCATGGAGTCCGCCAGCATCGACTTGCCGGAGCCCGACTCGCCGACGACGCCGAGGACTTCTCCCCGCCGGACGTTTATCGACACGTCGTCGAGGACTCGGGCGTCCCCGCGTTCCATCGCGAACGCGACGCTCGCGTTCGTTATCTCTAGCACGTTGTGCTCGGCCGTCGGTTCGTCTGGCATCTTCTGTTTGGTGTGTTGTGTCGCCATGGTCAGTCCCTCTCGTCGGTTCGTACGGCGGGCGAGCGACCCCACCCGTCACGCGTGCCTATCGTCAACATGTGACCGTAGTAGGAATCTATCACGTTCAATACTACTTAATACTTTCCGCCGCCGCAGTCGAGGAGCGCCGATATCGGAGTCTTCGCCGGGTTCGGCTGCCGATACCGGCAAACTATAAGTTCGTCCGCGATGTCCGTGCTGACATGGCGCAAGCGCAAACGCGACAGAACGTGCTGTGGACAGTTCGCTCCAAAATCGGCGGTATCACCTCGACGGTGGTCTTCCTCGGCGCGCTGTTGATTCTCTTCGGTGCCGCACTTCAGACCGGCGTCTGGGCGGGAATGTTCGGAATAATCGGTGGATTGCTGGTGTTCGTTGCCGTCGCGTTCCGGGTACTGCTCTGGGCGTACCGGCTGTTCTGATCACATCATGGTGAATCCGTAGTACACCCCGACGAGCAGGATTACGAGTATCACGAGGCCGAGCAGGTACCGCGTCGTATTTCCTTCTTTCTCCACTTTCATGGTTGAAGTCCGTTTCGTAGGTCGATAGCGCGTGTGTTAACCTTTTCCCTGAGACAGCGTGGCACGACCGCTCTCGGGTCGAGATCATCGAAAAAAAACAGCGACGCGAAACGGACCGGCTGGTCCGGTCGGTCAGTCCGCGGCCGGTGCGGCACCGTCGCCGCCTTCCGAGCCGCCGCGACCGCCTTCCATGTCGTCGGTCGAGACGGTGGCCGCGTGCCGCGCGCGGAGGCGGGGGTTGAACAGTCGGTCCGTCCCCTGCGCGAACAGCTGGAGGCCGTACGTCATCGTGACGATGAACAGTATCGGCGCGAGCAGCCAGTGGAAGCGGTCCATGCCGGACAGCGCGCCGCCGTTGCGGGCGATGTTGAGGACGACGCCCCAGTTGCTCGTCGTGAACGGCAGCACGCCGATGAAGTACAGGCCGACGGACTCCATCAGGATGTTCCGCATGGAGCCGACGGTCCCCATCGTCAGCATCGGCATGAGCCGGGACATGACGTTCTTCGAGAGGATGCTCGACGTTGGCAGTCCGAGCACGCGCGAGGCCTCGACGTGGGACTCACTGCGGATAGTGAGCACCTGCGAGCGGAGCTGTCGGGCCAACCGTGGCCAGTTGTCGATAGCCAGCACGAACCCGACGAACACCGGGCTCTTCGGTTCGAGAATCACGGCGAGGACGATGACCAGCGCCAGGCCGGGAATGTTCATCATCACGTCCGTCACCGTCATGAGCACCTTGTCGATGACGCCGCCGAGGTAGCCGGCCGTGACTCCGAGAAGGATGGCCAGGCCGAGCGTCACCGCCGCGCCCGACAGCATCATGATGAGCATCGGGCGGGTCGCGAGCACCTGCTGTGCGAGGAGGTCGCGGCCGATGTCGTCGGTGCCGAGCGGGTAGCGCATGTTCTCCAGCGGTTGCAGGAGAATCGGCCCCTGCATCGGCCTGACTTCGGGGACGATGTACGGCCCGAACAGCCCGAGGAAGCCGAAGATGCCGAGGATTATCGCCCCGACCCGCGCCCGCGGCGAGGTCCAGATGATGCGGAACGGGGTCAGGAGGCTCTGGTCGATTCGCTCTCTGATGTATTCTCCGCGCGAGAAGTCGGAGCTATCGACGTCGAAGCTCATCGCGCCGCTGGCCGAGATGCGGTTCCCTTCGATGCGGTCGTCGATGGTTTCCGTCTCGTCCGCGCCGCCGCCCCGCAGGCGGTTGACGAACCGCTGGAGCGTCTCGCGGTACGACCGCGAGTAGGACTCGCGCTGGGTGTGCCCGGCGCGGGGGTCGATGAAGCCGTAGGTGAAGTCGGCGATGAGCAGGCCGACGACGGTGACGATGGTAAACAGGATGACCGCCGCCATGACCGTCGTGTAGTCTCGCGCCATCGTGGCTTCGTAGAAGTAGAAGCCCATGCCGCGGTAGCGGAATATCTGCTCCATGATGACCGACCCGCCGAACAGGCTGGCGAGGCCGGCCATGAGGCCGGTGTACATCGGCAGCATCGAGTTCCACCCGATGTACCGAAGTTGAATCCGGCTGTCGGGCAGTCCCCTGAGCTCCGCCACGTCGACGTAGTCCTCACCGATGATGCGGGTACAGTGCGCGCGGAACTCGAGGCCGCCCCACGAGGTCAGCGCGAACGACATGATAGGCAGCGCCGCGTGTCGCAGCACGCTGGCCATGAACTCGATGTTGAACCCGGGCGTGAGCGCGTTGTCGTACCGCCCCCCGTTGGGGAAGAACTCGGTACCGAATCCGAGCGTGAAAAGCAGTACGAGCCCGACGATGTAGTACGGGACGGCGTCGGAGAAGATGACGAAGTAACTCCCGACCACGTCCCAGGTGTCGCCCTCGTGGACGGCGAGGAAGCCGCCGATGAGAAACACCATGATAGTGCCGATGACGAGGGCGAAAAGCGAGACGAACATCGTCCACGGGATTGCCGGTCCGAGCACGTTCCAGACCGGGTCCGCGTAGAAGATAGACCGTCCGAAGTCCAGTTGCGCGACCGACACGATGTATTCGACGTACGCCTGCAGCATCGGCTTGTCCGGGTTGATGTTCGAGTACATCTCGACCATCTGGTTGAGGCGGGTCGACGAAACCGCCCCTCCGGACCGCTGTCTGATCTGCGCGGCGATGTAGTCCATCGGCCCGCCGGGAATGAGCCGAACCGTCACGAACGAGAACGTGATCGCCGCCCAGACCGTTATCAGGGCCTGCGCTATCCGGCGCACGTAGTAATTTTTCTCGACCATCCTTGCTAGTTCTTACCTCTCATGTGGGTACTTAATCATTATGAATAGGGCTACTTTCGTCCGCACTCGACCGAACCGACCTCGCCGTCGTCGCGTCCGGAGGCGGCGCGTTGCGCCTCCGGACGGGGAGTTCACCGTATGGCTGATACGTTCTGACTGACTCGGTGAGACGACGGTTTCTCGTTCAGGTGGCGGCGCTCGGCGCGGTTACTGGCCTCCCTCCGCCGGGTGGAAGTATTCGGTTCCCATCTTGGCCATGTACTGGCAGTAGGAGTACTGACCGATCTCGACGATCTCGTAGCGGTACGCCGGGTTCAGGTTGTCGTTCGGGGGCTTCGTCGCCCAGTTGTCGTGATTCAGCCAGTAGCCGCCCGTGCCGCCCTCCTCGTTGATGAGCATCATCGGCAGCGACTGGTTGAATATCCACGAGACTTCCGCGACCTTCTGTCTGCGCTCTTCGTCCGACATCTGCGTCCGGAGCTCGTTGAGCTTGTCGATGACGTCGACTTCCTGGAGGTCACCGGCCGGGTCGCCGATGGGGTACGGAACCTCGACGACGCGGTCCATCGCCCAGCTGTCGTTGCTCGGAAGCGGCTGTCCGGACAGCGACTCCTGGACTCTGAAGGAGTTCGAGAAGCCGAGGAACGGCGGGCCGGACTTCGCACCGCCCCAGTTGTCGAACAGTAACTCCCAGTCGCCGGACTCCATGGTCTTGCCGGCGCGGATGGTCGCTTCCTGTGCGGTCACTTCGGTCTGGAGACCGAAGTCGTCCAGGTAGGACTTCGCGATCTGTGCGAACCGTAGGGCCATCGGCTCCTCGTCGGACGTCGCCGTGTAGAACCGAAGGGTGACGTTCTCCCCGTTCGGGTCCTTCCAGCGGTTGCCCGACTTCGAGAAGCCGGCGGCCTCGAGGAGTTCGGTCGCCCGCTGTTCGTCCACGTCGTCTTCCGTGTGGGCGTACCGCTCGAGCTTCGCGAGGTCGCCGCTCGGCCAGTTCGAGTTCCCGCCGAACCATGGCACTTCCTTGTCCTGCCCGATGCCGGACGGAATGCGGTCTTCGACCCAGTAGGTGCCGTAGTCCGGAACCCACTCGACGAGCGGCTTCCGGGGGACGATGTGGTGAATCGCCTTCCGGACGCGCGGGTCGCCGGTGATGTCGCTCTGACAGTTGAGCAGGACGCCCATCGCCCCGCTGCGCATCTGCGGCGTAATCTGGTCCTCGGAGAGGCTGTCGGCCGGCCCCCACCCGTTCTCCTTGAGCCGGTCACGAGCGGACTGCGACTCCGGCGGGTAGCTCACGTCGATGACGCCCTCCTGCATCGCCTTGGTCCGCTGTTGCTGGTTCGGGTAGCGGTGCCAGTCGAGGCTGTAGTCTATCATGTCGCCCGTAATCTCGCCGTTCGACCACTCGGCGTCGCTGAAGGGGCTGACGTAGTCGTCGTAGGGTTCGAAGTGCGCGACGTTCTCCTCTCCGCTGACGAACTCCCAGACGGAGTTCCCTGGGACGTTCGCGTTGTCCCAGACGTTCTGTTGAACCGCCTGCATCATCTCCTGCTGGGCGGAGGTCCGTTCCGATTCGGTGGTGGCGTCGTCGAACATCTCGGCGTACTTCCCCCAGATGTCTCGGTGCGCCCAGAGCCACGCGCGGCGTTTCATGTGACCGAACTCGAATATCTCCCGGCTGATGTCGGGCTCGACCAGGTCGAACGTGAGTTCGTACTTCCCGGTCGTCTCCACGTTCTCGTACAGCGGTTGCGCGCCGTAGCCCTTGTGGACGGTCTGCATCAGCTTGCCGATTTTGAGCTGGGTCGCCACGTCCTCCGCGGTCAGGTCGTCGCCGTTGTGCCACGTGTAGGTGTCGCGGATGTTCCACGCGACCTGTCCGTTGTCGGCGTACTCCCAGTCCTCGACGACCATCCCTTTCGTCTTGTTCGACACCTTGTCGTGGACGGCCAGTTGGTCGAACATCGCCCAGTACCACCGGAACGAGAAGTTCGCGGCGTTGCCGTACGGATTGAACCGGGCGTTCGTCGGCGCGAGCGAGATGATGTGGTCGAGCGTTCGACCCGACGACTGGCTGGTCGAATCGCCGTCAGTCGTCGTGCTCCCGCCGCCACCGCCTTCGTTCTCGAGCGGCGTCGGCGTATCCTCGTTCCCGCCCTGACTACAGCCAGCCAGCGCAGCGGCGCCGGCCGTGGCACCGAACGCGTTTCGAAGCAGACGACGGCGCGTCTGTGGCGATACGTCTTCCCACTCGTCGTCGCTGATCCACTTGTCGGACTCAGCGCTGCTTTGCGAATCCATCACACAGTACCCATTATGACTATCCCATATATACCCATCGATAATGGTAATTATCTACTGACATTATTTGATTACGCGGCCGCGCCCGTGACTCTCGCGACGCGCGGGGCGGTCCCCCAAAGGACTATTATCCCGTTTTGCGAAATCGCCGGTAATGGGAACCTCAGAACGGTCGTACTTCAAATGTTGGATTTGCCGAAAGAAGATGCTGTGGACGAGCGTGCTCTCGTTTACGCTGCTCATCGTCGTCCTCGGCCTCCTCGCGATGACGGGCATCGAACGCGGGACCGCGTCGTACGTCGTCCTCATGATGGACTTCGCCCTCGCCGGCGTGCTCCTCGCGACCGTCGGCGTCGTCTTCTGGCGGTGCGGCTACCTGAGTGACGCCCTCGACTGAACGCTTTCGGCTTTCTGTTTTCTCCCGTCGTCTCTCCCGACTCGGCTCATCACTGTTCTTCATATCATAGTATCACTTTCATCGCTATCTCGCCGCTGTCTTCCGATTTTCGTTCCTAATTTGTAATTTAGATGTTAGTTTTTGTTCGCGTATGGGGAACTCAACATCCGAATTCGGTTGGGCGTCCTCGCTGAGTGGCGTCCCAGTCGCCGCCGCGAACATCAGAATCGTGGCATTTGTGGCCTCTACTAGCGGAAATGGGGATTGACTCGGTTCGCCACGCGCCGTGACGACGCTACAACCGTAATGCTCATTCTCCCGATTTCAGGTCGGTTCGTTCTCCATCGAAAACGACCGAAAACCGACGAGTGATGGGTTTTACGACCGATTTCATTCGCATTTAGGTTTGTTCGCCTACGGGGAACAATCCTCCGATCCGCGACGTCGACACGCACTTGTGAACCCGTTGCGTTCGTCGGAACGACACCGAATGACTGGCTTCGACTACGACGACTGGTTCGACGACGTCCTCCGAGCGACCGACGGCTCGGCCGCGTACGCGGGTGAGACAGGACAGGAATTCGAGGCGTGGCAGGAGTCGTTCCGCGCCGAACTGCGCGACGTGCTCGGATTTCCGGCGATTCGCGACAGCGCCGTCGAGGACATCGACCCGAGGCGACGGGAGCATCCGGAAGCGACGGTTCGACACCGGAGTTACGAGCGACGGACGTGGAGCGTCCGCACCGAACGGGGGTTCCGCGTCCCGTTCTACCTGCTTCTCCCCGACTCGGTGGACCCGCCGTACCCCGTCGCCGTCGCGCTTCACGGCCACACCGAACACGGCAAAGACCTCGCCGCCGGCGTCGCCGAGGGCGAGGCGGCCGGCCGTCACATCGCCGACGACCGACGAGACATGGCCCGACAGGCGGCCCGGCGGGGCTTCGCCGTCGTCGCTCCCGACATGCGCGCCTTCGGCGAGCTGTCACCCGACACATCCGACGACTCGGACTCGTCCGACGCCGTCAGCGCGTGTACGCGCTGGCAGAAGCGCGCCCAACTCCTCGGCCGGTCGCTCGTCGGCGAGCGCGTGTGGGACGTGCGTCGTCTGGTCGACTTCGTCGAGGGGCATTCCGCGCTCGACGCCGACCGACTGGCCGTCTGCGGCCACTCCGGCGGCGGGACCGTCGCGCTGCTCGCGGGCGCGCTCGACGACCGAATCGGGCACGTCGTCGCCTGCGCGTCGGTCTGTCCGTTCGAGGACTCCATCGTCCCCATCGACCACTGCCTGTGCAACTACGTCCCCGGCCTCCGACGCCTCGGCGAGGCGTGGGACATCGCCGGCCTCGTCGCCCCGCGACCGCTCCGCATCGTCGCGGGCGAATCCGACCCCATCTTCCCGATAGCCGGGACGAGACGGGCGTTCGACCGCATCCAGGGTCGGTACCGCGCTGCGGACGCCGAGGGAGAGTGCAGCCTCTTCGTCGGCGACGGCGGCCACCGCTTCTTCGAGGCCGGCGCGTGGCCCTTCCTGCGCGACCGACTCTGAGTCGGCGTGCTCTCTCCGCCCCCGCTTCCGTCTCTCGTCTCGCCTCTCGTCGCCGATTTCGGTGCGTCGTGGTACCTCGGCACAACGTTTATGAACGCGCTCGCGGATGCTTCAGGCGTGACTCTCGAACAGCGGAACGTGCGCGACTACGGTATCGAAGACGACGATTCGCTCGACACGGCGGCGATTCAGGCGGCGCTCGACGACTGCGCCGGCGAGGGCGGCGAGGTGTATCTCCCGCCCGGGACGTACCGCAGCGCCCCGCTCCGCGTCGGCGACGACACGACCTTCAGACTGGCAAACGGGGCGGAACTCCGGTTCGTCCAGGACTTCACCGAGTTCCCGACGGTCGAGAGCCGCTGGGAGGGGTGGGACCAAGACGGCTTCCACCCGTGTCTCCACGTGGCCGACGCCTCGAACGTCACCATCACCGGCGAGGGCGTCATCGACGGCGGCGGCTCCTACTGGTGGGAGTTCGTGTCGTTACCGCCCGAGCAGTACCCCTCCGAACTCGCCGCGCGACTCGAGGAGATTCGAAGCGGCAACCAGCAGGACGAGGTGAGCACGTTCACGGTTCGCCCGCCGCTGCTCCAGATAGACGGCTGTGAGAACGTGACCGTCTCCGGCGTGACGCTCCGGAATTCCCCGTTCTGGAACACCCACGTGGTCTACTCCGACGACGTGACGATTCACGACGTCTCGATTCAGAACCCGCCGGACGCTCCGAACGGCGACGGCATCGACATCGACTCCTCGCGCTTTGTCAGGGTCAGCGACACCCACATCGACGCCGGCGACGACGCCATCTGCCTGAAGTCCGGCAAGGACGAGCAGGGCCGCGAGGTCGGACGCCCGACCGAGAACGTCGTCGTAACCAACTGTACGGTCGAACACGGCCACGGCGGCGTCGTCATCGGGAGCGAGACTGCCGGCGACGTGCGGCACGTCACCGTCACGAACTGCACCTTCACCGACACCGACCGCGGCATCCGCATCAAGTCCAAGCGCGGCCGCGGCGGGACGGTCGAGGACCTCCGGTTCGACACCATCATCATGCGCCGCGTCGCCTGCCCGTTCGTCATCAACGGCTACTACCAGACGGACATCGACAGCGACCCCAAGCCCGTCACCGAGGCGACGCCGAACGTCCGAAACGTCGACTTCCACCACATCACCGCCGAGGAGGTCGAGTCGGCGGCGTTCCTCGCCGGCCTCCCCGAACAGCGGTTCGAGGGAATCTCCTTTACCGACGTGGACATCGACGCGACCCGCCCGTTCGACGCCTCGGACCTCTCGCCGGCGATGGCGAAGGGGTACGACCAGCGACACGGCGTCTTCTGTAAGTCGCTCGGTCGCGTCTCGTTCAAAGACGTTCGCGTGACGGTCCCCGACGGGAGCGGGACCCCGCTGACCGCGGAAGCGAGTTCGACCGTCGTCCTCGACGGTTTCGAGGCCGAGGCGGACGAGGGGCCGGCAGTCGAGGCAGACGGCGTCGAGAACCTCCGAATCGGCGGCTGCGTCGCCCCGGACGACGGCGAGCCGTTCGCCCGCGTCCGCGGCGAGAGCGACGGCGAGTCCTCGGTACTCCTCGCCGGCAACTACGGCGACATGGACGAGGCCGTCGTCTCGGTGCAGCCAGAAACGGTCGAGCAGTAGGCGACGCCCGACGCACTCGTTTTTCCGAAAAAGACGCGCTCGCGTTCTTCAGTCCCGGAGCGACGGCGCGGCGAACTGGCCGTCCTCGAACGCTATCGGTGTGGGATCTTCGACCACGCGCAGGTCGTCTCGCTCGCGGGCCTCCTCGACGAGCGCCGGCGAGGCGTACAGCCGGTGGAGATGCATGGTGTCGGCCGCGCGGACGACCCGGACCGTGTCGGGCTCGACGACGCCGATTGTCGACAGCGCGGCGACCACGCCCGCGCGGTCGGTCTCGACGACGGGCGGGAGTTTCACGCCGCGGATGGTGCTCGCGGTGAGCGCGTTGATGAGCGTCGTCTGCGCGTCCAACTCGGCGACGATGTCCTCGTGAATCACGTCGGCCGACCCGACGCCCATCGCGTTGCCGTGGGTCTTCTCGGTCAGCCCGTGGGTGTAGATGCGCTTGATGTTCGGCTTCTCGGGCGCGGGCTCGTTGATGGAAAACGGTCGGCGGCCGATGACGTTCGTGTCCATCCCCTGCCCGCTAATCTCCTTGCCCTGTCGGTCGAACACGACCAAATCGAGCTCCTCGAACGGGAGCTTCGGCATCAGTTCGTACGCGGTTTCGAGCAGTTCGCGCTCGCGGTCGAGGAATCCCGACGGGGGGACGCCCTCGATGAGCGTGGTGTCGTCGTGCTGGTCTTCCACGATGGCGACGCCGCCCACGATGGGAAGCGAGTCCAGCAGTTGCTCGGTTATCTCGGGAATCATCCGTCGGAACGACCAGTCGACGGCCCACTTGTGGGCGATTTGCGCGCCGCGCTGTTTGCCCATGCCGATGACGAGCATCTTCGACAGCCCGCTTTCGACCTCGCCGTCGAAGTCTGTGTGGGGCTTGACGCGGTTGATGGGGATGATGGCGTCCGCGCCCGCGGCGTTGGCGTCGGCGACGACGGGCACGTCGCGGTCCGGCGTGCGCCCGACCTCCACGACCTCCATACTGGACCGAATCTCGCAGCCGATTCGCTCCTCGGTGATGCCGAGTTCGTTCAGCATCTCCCGCTGTCCGTCGCCGGTCGCACCGCCGTGGCTCCCCATCGCGGGGAAGACGAACGGCTCGTAGCCCGCCTCGGAGACGGCGTCGACGACGCCCGCGACGATGTCGGGTATGTTCGCGATACCGCGGCTCCCGACGCCGAGCGCGACCTCGCCACCCTCGGGAACAGCCGCGAACGACAGCGCGGCGACGGCCTTCGCGGCCGCCTCCGGAACGTCGGCCGCCGGAATCGGATTCGTCTCCCAGACCTGTTCGATGATACCTAACTCGGGGAGCGAGGGGTTACCGCACGCTTCGAGGATAACGTCTTCCGGGACTGAGAGCCAGTCTACGGGGTTCTCGTCGCCATCTGTGTGCATGCGGAACTCGACGGCCGAGTTCGACATAAAACTGTTCGTCGGGGGCCTTTCTACACGCTGAGGTCGTCGAGGACGACGCGGCGGCCCTCCTCTGAGGACCGATAGCTCGCCTCGGTGAGCTGGACGCCGCGCGCCCCGGCGGTGAAGTCCCACGGGAACGGTTCGTCGGCGACGACGTGCCGGATGAACTTCTCCCACTGGAGCTTGAACGCGTTCTCGAACACCTGATTGTTCGGGACGCCCGTCCAGTCCTCGTAGAAGTCGTGTTCCTTCGGCGTGTCGGGGTTCCACTCCGGCTTCGGCGTGTTCGCGTGGCCCTGCGTCTTGCAGTCGCGCAGGCCGGCGACCGCGCTTCCCTCGGTCCCGTCGACCTGAATCTCGAGGAGGTCGTCGCGGTTGACGCGGACGGTCCACGAGGAGTTGAGCTGGGCGACGATGTCGTCTTCCAGCTCCATGATAGCGTAGGCGGCGTCGTCCGCGGTCGCCTCGTAGGGCTCGCCGTCCTCGTCGATTCGCTCGTCGATGTGGGTCTTCTGGAGACAGCGGACGGACTCCACCTCGCCGAAGAGGTTCTCCAGCACGTAGCTCCAATGGGAGAACATGTCGTCGACGATACCGCCGCCGTCCTCGGCGCGGTAGTTCCACGAGGGGCGCTGTGCCTCCTGGCCGTGGCCGGTGAACACCCAGTAGCCGAACTCGACGCGCACCGAAAGGATGTCGCCGAAGAAGTCCTGTTCGATGAGTCGCTGGAGCTTCAACAGCCCCGGGAGCCAGAGTTTGTCTTGGACGATACCGTGTTTCACGTCGCTCTCTTCGGCCATCCCGGCCACGTCGAGCGCGGCGCTGAGGTCGCTCGCCAGCGGTTTCTCGCAGTAGACGTGCTTTCCGGCGTCGATGGCCTTCATGACGCTGTCCGGGCGGCGGGGGGTTATCTGCGAGTCGAAGTACACCTCGTCGTCGCCGTCGAGACACGTCTCGAGGTCGGGGTCGACGGTCCACCGGTCGATACCGTGTTCCTCGCTCAGTTCGCGGAGTTTGCGTTCGTTACGGCCGACGAGAAGCGGGTCGGGCATTACTCGTTCCCCGCTGGGAAGTTCCACGCCGCCCTCCTCGCGCAGCGCGACGATGGAGCGGATGAGATGCTGATTCGTTCCCATCCGGCCGGTCACGCCGTTCATGATGATACCTAGCTCTTGCATGTGCTGACTCGTTGCACCAATCTGCTGGTCGGAGTGTAATAACCTTTTGCATGGTTTCGGTTTCCGCCGGAACGATTCGCGCGCCTGACCGTCGCCTGCATCCGCGAACCGTCGATTACGACGATGTCCGACAGAGCGTAATCGAGGACGTGTGTGAGTGAACGCCTCTATTCGAATATCCCGAATTTTATAAGGAATTGGCGATGTGTTACAAACATATTGGTGTAATATCTTATGTCTCATCTCGTCATTTCGAACCAGCGCCGGCGTCATTCGTTCGACACTCTCGAACTTTATATGCTGTGTCGGCCTCGGTCCAGACTGCCATAAATTATAACAATCGTTGAATATGTTGTCTGTTCGAGTGATGCACTCATGAGACCCGACAGACGGACGTTCCTCCGCGTGCTCGGAGCAGGAAGTATCGGTGCGGCGACGACTGGCCTCTTCGGTGGCAGCGCCGCGGCCGCGACCGTGATTTCGATGCAGGGCGGCGGCGACGACATCTGGGGCACCGCCGACGCGTTTCACTACTACTATACGGAGCTGAGCGGCGATTTCGACGTCGCCGTCCAGAACACCGGCATCGACAACGTCGAAAGCTGGACGAAGGCGGGCCCGATGGTCCGCGAGTCGCTCGACCCCGACTCGAAGAACGTCATGGTCCGTCGCCGGCCCAACGGCGAGGCGTCGATGCAGTATCGGCCCGAAGACGGCGCTGAGACGGATAGCGTCGGCGGCACACCGGCCGACTGGCTCCGTCTCAAGCGAAGCGGAGACACGATAGAGACCTACCACTCCACGGACGGCGAGACGTGGACGTCGATTAACACGCTCGACGCCGCCGACATCTCGCTGGGCGACAGCGTCTACGTCGGACTGGCAGTCACCAGCCACCTCTCGGGGACGCTCGCGACGGCGACGTTCCAGAGTCTCTCGGGGGTCGACCCCGACCGGAACCGCGATATCGGCGACGTCGAAGTCGCGGGGAGCGTGGAGAACACGACGGGCGTCCCGCTCGTCTCGACCGGCGACGTGACCGACATCGGCCCCGGGTCCGCCACGCTCACCGGCGACCTCGGCGACCTCGGCGGTGCCGACTCCGCAGAGTGTTACTTCGAGTACCGGGAGGTACCCACCGAGTCGTGGAAGAACACGGATTCGACGGAACTCACCTCGTCGGGAGCGTTCAGCGTCGACGCCGACGACCTGACGCGGCGTCGCTACTACGAGGTTCGCGCGGTGGCGGACACGGCCGACGGCGACACCGCTCGGGGTTCGGTTTCCACGTTCAGCACCCCGAACCCGTCGAACAGCAAGGTTCCGGCCCACGCCGGCCCGGACAGCGTGTCCTACTTCGGACCGAGCGACGGGTTCGCCGAGGCCGCACCGTGGCTCGACGACGACACCCCGATCATCGTGATAACCGAACCGACCCGCCGCCAACTGGAAAAGGCGGTCACCATCGACGGCGAGCGACTGGTCGTCTTCGAGACCAGCGGAACAATCGACCTCGGCGTGCGCGACCTCCCGATTCCGTACGACAAGTGCTACATCGCGGGCCAGACCGCGCCCTCGCCGGGCGTCACCCTGGTCAAGGGTCGCGTGAATATCGGGGCGAGCGACTGCGTCCTCCAGCACGTTCGAGTCCGACTCGGCGACGCGGGCATCGAGGACGCGACCGAGGACTGGGCGCTCGACACGGTCAACACGGCCGACGAGACGACGAACAACGTCATCGACCACGTCTCCGCCTCGTGGAGCGTCGACGAGTGCCTCTCGGTCGGCTACGAGACCGCGGAGACGACCGTCTCGAACTGCCTCGTCGCCGAGGCGCTCGACGACTCGGTCCACCCGAAGGGCGAACACGGCTACGGGTCGCTCATCGGCAACGACGCGAAGAACGTCGCCATGCTGGGGAACGTCTGGGCGTTCAATACCGACCGCCATCCCAGACTCAAGGAGGGAACCGAGAGCGTCGTCGTCAACAACGTGATGTACGACTTCGAAGACGGCACCTGGCTTGACCCCGACACCGAGGCGAGCATCGTCGGCAACGCCTACCTCCGACCCAACTCGGACAAGGCGAACGTCTTCACCGAGGACGACGTGGACACCGCCGTGGCGTACCTCGAAGACAACCTCACCGACGGCGACGTGGCGATGGTCGACGAGAACGTGACTGTCGTCGATGAACGGCCGCTGTGGCCCGACGGACTGGCGGCGATGTCGTCGGACCGGACGTTCGACCACAACCTCGCGAACGTCGGCGCGCGCCCGGCCGACCGGACGGCGACCGACGAACGCATTCTCGAAAACGTCGAAGGCGGAGAGAGCTACCTCGTCGACAGTCAGGAACAGGTCGGCGGCTACCCGGACCTCCCGGTCAACAGCCACGAGCTGAACGTCCCCAACGGCGGGACTCGCCCGTGGCTCCGGTCGTGGTCTCGTCGGGTTGAGACGCCGCAGCGCTAACCGCACGAAGCCGACGCACCGTCTGCCACCGCACCGTCCGCCGCCGATTACCTTGCTTGTACCCGAACATTTTTAAATCACTTTCGGTGAACTACGTGTATGGGTACGAATATCGGATACATCGGTATCGACCACCACCACCGGGACCCCTACTTCGCGGTCGCGAGCGAGTTGGACGCGACGATTACCGCGGTCTGCGAGCCCGGCCGGCGGGTCGACGTGGAGAACATCGCGGCGATGGACGACCGGCCCGACGAAATCACGACCGAGGGACAGGACATGGCGGACCTCGTCGGCGGCGCGGCGGTCTACGAGGACCCACACGAACTCGTCTCCGACGCCGACGTCGACGTGGCGTGGATAACCTACCGGAGCGACGAGACGCCGGAAATCATCGAGAGCGCCGTCGAGAACGGCGTTCACGTCGTCAGCGAGAAACCCATCGCTCGGACCGCCGCCGACCTCGAAGACATCGCCGAGCGGGCCAACGAGCTCGGCGTGACCGTCTCGCCGACGATGTACTACCGGCGCAACCCCGTCGCGATGGCGCTCCGCGACCGAGTTTCGGAGGGCTTCTTCGGCGACGTGTGGACGCTCGACGGCCGCTTCAACGCCAGCCAGCTCTCCTACCGGGACACCGACCACTACCTCTACGACCGGGAGACGAGTCGCGGCGGCGCGCTCCAGTGGATTGGCCCGCACTGGGTCGACGTGATGCCGTGGATTCTCGACGACCCCATCGCGCGGGTGAACGCCCGGTTCCACGACGCGGTCGAGGCTGACGTGGAAGCCGGAGCAGTCCTCCAGTTCGAGACCGAAAGCGGGACGCTCGGGACGTACCACACCGGCTACTACCTGAGCGACCGCGGCAAGGACACGCACCTCGGGCTCTACGGCACCGAGGGGCAGGCGCTGACGCCGCTGCACCACGACTCGCTGCAGCACGAACCCACGGTCCCGCTCGACATCACCTCGGAACACCCCGACTGGACCGCCGCGCCCAAGCGGACCGTCGAGTTCGAGTTCACCTACGACCGGTTCCCGGCGTGGGGCGACTTCGTGCAGGACTACTTCGAGGACTACTTCGCGGGCTACGAGACCGGCGACGTGCCCGCGACGGCCGACGACGCCGTGCAGCTGCTTCGCGTCCTCGATGCGGCCTACGAGTCCGGCGAGCGCGGCGGCTGGGTCGAAGTCGAGGGGTGAACGCGCCCGACGACGCCGCGCCCGCCGGGCCACCCTGCGCCGCGGGGTCGACCAGCTGTTCGACTATCCTGAACTTTAAATGTATAGCCGAAAATATTGAGTCATGCCAACGGATGACTCGACCAAGACGCTCCGGACGACCGCCACCTCGATAGAGATTCTGAAGCAACTCGAAGCGATAGACGGCGCGCGAGTCTCCGAAATCGCCGAGCGGATGGACAAGCCCAAGAGCACGATTCACGGCCACCTCGCGACGCTCAAGCAGGAGCAGTTCGTCATCAAGGAGGGCGATTTCTACTTCATCGGCCCGGAACTGCTCCGATTGGGGAACCAAGTCCGGACGCGAGAGCCGGCGTTCGTCCTCGCGCGGCAGTTCACGGAGCGACTGTTCGAAGAGACCCGCCTCCGGTCGATTTTCACCGTCGAGATGGGGGGAAAGGCCGTCTTCCTGCACACCGCGTCGGGGAGTAAGATGGGGTGGTCCCACGAGCAACTCGGCAACCGACTGTTCCTGCACAACACCGCCGTCGGAAAGGCGATTCTCGCGGAACTCCCGGAGCCGCGCATCGAACAGATAATCGACCGATGGGGCCTCCCGCAGGAGACGGAAAACACCACCACCGACCGCGAGGCGCTGTTCGAGGAGTTAGAGCGCGTCCGCGAGCAGGGCTACGCCGTCAACCGCGCCGAGAACTTCAACGAACTCTACGCTATCGGTGTCGCCGCGACGCGCCGCTCGGGCGACGTTATCGGCGGGTTCAGTGTCACGGGGCCGGCCCACTCGGTGACCGGCGAGGACAGGAAAGCCGAGCTCGCGCACACGGTCAAAGACATCGTCAGCGAGTTCGAACTGGAACTCGCGCTCGCGTGACTCGGGTGGGACCGACTCGCGTCACTCGCCGCCGGCGACCGTTCTTCGGACGTTCGGAACTGCCGAACATTATATACTTACGATAGTTACAGCTGCTCTCTCCGCTGGATTATTACTGCGAATCAACAAATTACGCTCGTACGTCTGTAATATATTTTCGTAACGCGCCACCGTGGTGAGCGAGCGTTCGGACGCAGTGACTGCACGTGCTCGATTACGCCCGGCGCAATCTTACTATCGGATACTATACCAATTAACAATTTCATCAGAATAAATTCATTTCGGAGCCCCGAGGCGCTATCTATCGACTCGCGTTCGACGGCATCCGAGAAATCACTACTCGGTCGCTGAAACGGCGAAAATTACTAGATGGCCCGCTCGGACCGATTTTCGGCTCGGGCTTTCGGCACCGGTCGACACTGCCCCGAACCGCCACAGTTCGCCATCGAGAACAATCCGTGAACGCCGATCAAACGGTCATTACGGCTCGTTCGCTTCTCTCCGTTGTCTCCCTGTACTTCCGAACTACGAATCGAGGTTCGAGACGTCGCCTCGTGAAATATCACTTCTGAATATATAACGAATAATTTACTATTCTTTCGGTGTCTGCTCTCGGAATCCGCTGTGTTCGTTCGACGGCCGCCACCTTTTCTTCCGAGGAGTCGTTATCTCTGATGCTATGGGCGTGATGAGCAAGCTTCGACGGCTGCTCGGCCTCGTAGAGGGACACGAAGACGACGTCGCCAAGCAGATCGGAAAGCGAACGAAGGTGAGCGAGGAGAAGGCCAAGAAAGGCATCGAGAAGGCGACTGACGCGGTTGAAAGCGGCTCTGACGGCGGCTCGGGAGACCGGAGTAGCTACTGACCGACGGTGGCGTGATGGGCCGTGACGGGCCGTGACGGGCGGCCGGCCGGGAGGGTGCCCGCACCTGCACACGTTTCGGCGAACCACTCATACCGTTCGGCCGCCCACACGGATTATGCCCGAATCTCGCACGCCGTCGCTCGACGGACGAGTTTTCAAGTCGGTCGCCAACGCCGAGGGCGGCGACGTCGGCGGCGACACCTACTTCTGGTTCGACCAGTCCGACGACCTGATTCACGCGACGTACCGCGGCGGAACCGTCAGGCTGGGCCACCTCGTCGGTCTCCGCCTCGACGACACGCTCGACTTCCGGTACTCCCACGTCACCGAGGACGGGACGACCGCGACCGGCCACTCGACCGACCGCATCGAGCGACTGGGCGACGGTCGCCTCCGCCTCCACGAGGACTGGTCGTGGGACTCGAAACCGGGCTCCGGGACGAGCGTTCTCGAAGAGCTCACCGACGAGGAGCGGGCGGGGCTGGACCTGTCGCCTGACCCCTTCGACGGACAGTAGTGACGGGGTCCGTGCCCACCTCGCCCTCGTCAATCTGCTAGGGCGCTCTCGGTCTCCTGCTCGGGTACAGACGAGTGGTACACGGCGTCGCCGTCCGAATCGAACAGGTGGAGTCGGTCCGTATCGACGGCGAGTTCGACGGTGTCCCCGGCCGCAATTCGGCTCCGCGGCTCGACCTTGACTCGAATCTCCTCGTCGCCGAGGCGACAGTGCAAAAGCAGTAGCTCTCCGAGCGGTTCGGTGACCGTCACCTCGGCGGTGAACGACTCTGACACCCCGGCGCGGTTCGAGACGAGGGACACGTCTTCGGGCCTGACGCCGAGCGTGAGTCCGTCGTCGTCGATACCGTCGAGTCCCGAGCCGGCGGGAAGTGTGAGCGAAAGCCCCGGTGCCGTTGCGACGTGTTCATCCCCTCGCTGTCGGACCGACGCGGGGATGAAGTTCATCGCGGGCTCGCCGACGAACCCCGCGACGAACTGGTTCGTCGGGTAGTCGTACAGCTCCTGGGGCGCAGCGACCTGCTGGAGCCTCCCGTCTTCGAGTACGGCGACCCTGTCGCCGAGCGTCATCGCCTCCGTCTGGTCGTGGGTGACGTAGACGGTCGTCGTTTCGAGGTCGCGGTGGAGCTTGAGTAACTCGGCGCGCATCTGGACCCGCAGTTTCGCGTCGAGGTTCGAAAGCGGCTCGTCCATCAGGAACACGTCCGGCTCGCGGACGAGCGCGCGGCCGATAGCGACCCGCTGTCGCTCCCCGCCCGAGAGTTCCTTCGGTTTTCGGTCGCGGAGATGCGCGATGTCGAGCGTCTCGGTGGCATCTTCGACGCGTCGCTCGATTTCGTCGCGGGAGAACTCGCTCGCCGATTTCATGCCGAACTTCATGTTCTCGGCCGCCGTCATATGGGGGTACAGCGCGTAGTTCTGAAACACCATCGCAATGCGTCGGTCCTTCGGCGGCACCTCGTTGGCGACGCGGTCGCCGATGGCGATAGAACCGTCCGTCACCGATTCGAGGCCGGCGAGCATCCGGAGCGTCGTGGATTTCCCGCATCCCGAGGGGCCGACGACGACGAGGAACTCGCCGTCGTCGATTTCGAGGTCGATACCCTTCACGGCGCGCACGTCGTCGTACGTCTTCCGTAGGTTCTGAATCGTGATGTCTGACATGGTGAGTTCGCTATTTCTGTTGGATGGTGAGTGTCCGCAGGAGCGGTCGGTGCAGCACGACGAGCACCACGAGCGGCGGGAGCAATGCGAGGACCGCACCGGCCATGATGAGCCCCCACTGCGTCAGCCCCGCCTGCGCGGAACCCTGGAGGTACCGAATCCCGACCTGGACGACTTGACTGCTCTTGTCGGTCACGACGACCAGCGGCCAGAGGAACTGGTTCCACGTGTAGATGAACGTGATAACGCACACCCCGGCTATCATCCCCCTCGACATCGGGATGAGCACCCTGAACAGGAAGGTGAGCGGGCCGACGCCGTCGAGGCGCGCGACCTCGACGAGTGAGGCCGAGATTCCCATGAACTGCTGGCGAAAGAGGAAGACGGCCGTCGCGCTCGCGATGTACGGCCCGGTCAACGCCAGGAGTGAGTTCGTCCAGCCGAGGTCGGCCATCAACTGGAACAGCGGGACGATTCGAACCGGCACCGGCAACAACAGCGTCAGCAGGATGAACATGAACACCGCCCGCTCGTACGGGAAGCGGTAGTAGACGAGCGCGAGCGCCGCGAAAAGCGAGAGCGTGACCTTCCCGACGACGACGATGACGCTCATCACGAACGAGTTCAGCATGTACGTGCTGAAGTCGTAGTTCACGAGTGCGTCCGAGTAGTTCGAAAGCCCCTTCGACCCGAGGCCGAGGTTCGTCACCTGATACACCTCCGTCGTCGACTGCGTGCTCATGATAACCGCGAGCAACAGCGGCGACGCCATCAGGAGAATCGAGAAGACGATGCCGCCGTGCAGCAGCACATCGTCGGGTAGTCGGTGGACGAGCCGTCTCGCGTCGATGTTCGTGGTGTCTGTTTCTGTTGCCATCTCGTTATCCTCCGTACCGCCCGTACCCCGACGCGAACCGAAGTTGGAGGTACATCAGAATCGACACGACGACGAACAGAATCACGGACTGCGCGGACGCCAGCCCGAGGCTGTTGAACTGGAAGGCGTCGCGGTAGAGCTTGAATATCAGAAAGTTCGTGGCGTCGCTGGGACCGCCGCTCGTCATCAGGTCCACGAGCGGGAACGTCGAGAAGAACGCGTATATCGTGTTCATGATGACGAGGAACGTCATGGTCGGTGCGATCATCGGCACGTACACCTTGTACAGCATCCTGAACCGACCGACACCGTCGATACGGGCGTTCTCAGTCAGTATCTCGGGGATGTTGTTCAGCGCGGCGACGATGAAGATGATGTTGTAGCCGAGCTGCTTCCAGACCGCGACGACCGCGAGTATCGCAAACGCCTGCGGGCCGTCGTTAAACCAGTCCAGCGTAAAGGGCGTCAGAAGCTCGAGGTAGTGGGTGAAGATGCCGAGGTTCGGGTGCAGGATGAAGTTCAGGAGAATCGCGGCGACCGCCGGCGGGAGTGCGTACGGCCAAATCGCGGCGACGAGATACACGGACGACCGGACGTCGACGGAGAATATCAGGTAGCCTATCAGCAGCGAGACGCCGAGCGTTCCGAAGACGACGACCGCCGCGAACGCGACCGTGACGAGGAAGCTGTACTGGTAGACGTCCGAGGTGAGCAGGCTGACGAAGTTCCCGAGCCCGGTCCACGTCTGTCGCTGTCCGAGGAACAGCGTCTCGTAGAGGCTGAGACGGAACGTCTCGAGCGCGGGGTAGTACAGGAACGCGACGAGGACCGCCGCCGTCGGGAGTAACAACAGCGCCGCCTGAAGCGTCGAATCGTACGGTTTTGTGGCAGTAGACATGTAAATAACGTGTCGGGGGAGCCTACTCGCTCCCGTCGTAGTTGCCGTTGTAGCCGGCGAGCGCCTCGCCGACCTGCGTGTCCATCCGCGACAGCCCCTCCTCGACGCCGAGTTGGTCGTTGATGATGCTGACCGATATCTCCTCGTTGATGGACCGGGTCTTGGGGAAGACGCCCATCACCGCGCCGCGCGTCGCGGGCGTATCCTCGGTGTCCTGTAGCTGGTCGAACGCCGTGCTGAAGTTGGGGTTGTTCTCGAACCAGCCGTCGTTCGTGAGTCGGTCGATGGCGCTCTGCCGAACCGGGAAATAGCCGCTGTTGCGATGCCAGCGCGCCTGTTGTTCGGGCTGTGTGACGTAGGCGATGAACTCGCCCGCGGCCTGCTTCTTCTCGTCGGCGAGGGCGTCGGGAACCCACAGCGACCCCCCGCCGATGACGACGCCGGTGTTCGCGCCGTCGGGCGTCGGCAGGTAGCCGGAGCCGAGTTCGAAGCCGTTCTCCTTCGCGCCGGACTGCATCGAGACGATGTTCGACGTGGAATCCCACAGCATCGGCACCTTCTGGGTGAGAAACGCCTGTCGCGCCTCTCCCCACGCCTCGATGCCGGGGTTGAGATAGAGCCCGTCTTGGGCCATCTGCTTCCACCAGGAGTAGACGCTGCGCCCCGCCTCGGAGTTGAAGAACGTCTGGTCGGGTCGACCGTCGCGGCCGTTTTCCTGGTTCACGAGCACTTGGTCCTGCTTCGCGAACTGCTGTTCGATCTGCATCCACGTGTGGTTCGGCCAGCTGATTCCGCTCTCCATGTCGGTCTGGTCGACGATGGTCTGTGCGGCCTGCCGGACTTCCGCGAGGCTCCGCGGCGGGCTTTCGGGGTCGAGGCCGGCCGCCTCGAACGCGCTCTTGTTGTAGAGCATGATGGTGTTCGAGGAGTTGAACGGCATCGAGTTCAGCGTCCCGTCCATGCGGTAGTAGTTCAAGACCGACGGCAGGAAGTCGTCGAGGTCGATTTTGTCTTCGGGCAGAATCTCCTCGACTGGCGTGAACGAACCGCTGTCGAGCGCGAGTCGCGTCCCGACCTCGAATATCTGGACGATTCCCGGCGGGTCGCCGGCCCGCGACGCTTGCAGCGACTGATTGAGATTCTGTCGGTAACCGCCGTTGTTGACCGCCTCGATGGTGATTCCGTCGTGCTGCTGTGAGAACTCGCTGGCCATGTCTTCTAGCGTCTGGCCGAGTTCTCCCCCGAAGATATGCCAGAACGAGACGCTCACGTCTTGAGCGCCCGACGAGCCGGCCGTCGTTCCCGACTGTTCGGCGCTCCCGCCCCCGGTCTGGGTGGGTGAATCGCCTCCGCCGGAACAGCCCGCGAGTCCCGCGACACCGACGGCCCCCGCCGTTGCGAGGAATCCGCGCCGACTGGTTGTGCGTCCGATAGCTCGGTTCGTCATTTCGGCTCGCTCGCCGTCAGGGCCATTTTCAGGCATGTATCGGAACATATCTGGACATATAATTTAAATTTTACTATTATAACTCAAATAATTAGACATATGTTGTTCTCTGGTGTGGCTCGTACCGCTCTGATTGGGGTATAAAAACCACGTCGGCATCGAGCGTCGAGTCGGAGTCACGGACACGGCCCCGTGGTGACGACGTCCCATCGGTCGACGGTGAGGGCGTCGACGCCGACCGACTGGAGGGTCGTCGCAGTCGATTCGTCGTCGACGGTCCACGCGTCGACGAGCAGGCCGGCGTCGTGCGCGCGCTCCACGAGGTCCGTGGAGGTGCACAGGCCGTGTTCGACGTGGACGAAATCACAGCCCCGTTCTGTCGTCCACGCCAACTCCGCGGAAACCTCGTCGCGGAACGAGTAGCCGATATCAGCCGCTGACGGCGTCTCCAGGGCGATGCCGACCGCTTCGCGCGACGGGGACGAAAAGACGACCCGCTCGTCGAGCGTCTCGACGGCCGCTAAGGCGTCTTCGACGAGCCCCGGGTCACGGGTATCGAGGTTCATGCCGGTGCCCGCGGGCCACTCGTCGACCACCCGCTCGAAGCGCGGAATCGTCGCTTCCGACCCGCCGACTCGAAGCGCTGTGAGGTCGTCGACGGCGGTTTCGGCGAGTTTCCCCGAGACCGTCGTCAGCCGCGACAGGTCGTCGTCGTGAAACGCCACCAGTTCCCCCGAGCCACAGCGCATCACGTCCACCTCGACGAGGTCGACGTGGGGGGCAGACTGCTTGACCGCGGGAATCGTGTTCTCTGGATACTGGCCCGCACAGCCTCGATGCCCGATAGTGAGCATACGATACGTCACCGGCAACGACTTATCAACCGTGCTATGATAGCAACGTACTGAACAGATTACTATTGAGACAACATAGCAGTCACAATATACGAGTCCCGGCCAAGCCGGTGTATGGTTGACGACCGTTACCTGTGGACCGCGATTCGGGCGGCCGAGGTCGCCGGCGACGAGTTACGGGCCCGCTTCCGGTCGGGGTCTCGCGGGCGGTCTCGCGACCGCCCGGCGGACGAGGCCGCCGAAGAGCGCATCATCGACGTGATAGCAACCGCGTTTCCGGACGACAACGTCGTCTCCGAGGAGTGCTCTCCGGAGTTCCGCCCGAAGCCGCGTTGGGTCATCGACCCGCTCGACGGAACGGTCAATTTCCACAACGGCGTGCCGCACTTCTCCGTCTCTGTCATGTACGAGGGTGCGACACGGCCCGACGTCGGCGTCGTCAACTACGTTCCGGCGGACCAGTTGTACGTCGCAATCGAGGGCGAAGGCGCGTTCGTCAACGGACGGAAGCTCTCGGTCTCGAACGCCGCGGAGCTATCGGACGCGCTTGTCGTGACCGGATTCGACTCGCTGGCCCGAGCGAACGGCGACGGCGCGTATCTCGAAGCGCTCTGCGAGTCGACGCGAGGCGTTCGACGGATGGGATCGGCCGCCGCGGAGTTGGCGCTCGTCGCCGCCGGCCGCTTCGACGTGTACTTCGAGCAGAACCTCGATATGTGGGACACGAGAACTGGCCCGCTCCTCGTCCGCGAGGCCGGCGGCGAGGTGACGCACGTCGAAGCGATAGACGATGTGACCGGCGACACCGTCGTCGCGTCCAATCAGGCCCTCCACCGGCAGGTCATCTCGCTCATGTCGCGGCACAGCGCCCTCGGGTGAGTGACGCGTCTCGGACTGGTGGTTTGGACGTTTGGCAGCCCGGCAGTTTGGCGGTTCGGCGGTTCGCCAGCACTCTCAGCCGTCTCTCGCTTCTCGGCGCTTGACGGCCTCCGGGTCGAAGTCGTTGACCGCGCGGTTCGGTTCGAGGCCCGCCCGCTCGACGACCTCGATGTCGGCCGCCGGCGACTGGCCGTCGGTCGTCAGGTAGTCGCCGGTGAGGACGCCGTCCGCGCCGGCCTCGAACGGCAGGTGTTGCTCGTCGGGCGCGAGATTCGCCTCCCGGCCGCCGGTCAAGCGGACGCGCGCGTCGGGGTGGAGCAGTCGGTAGACTGCGACGGTCTTGACGAGTTCCGTCGTCGTGATGTCGGCGTGGTCGGCGTCACCGAGCGGCGTCCCGGGGACGGGGTTGAGCACGTTCACCGGGAACGACTCGACGCCGATTCTCTGGAGTTCGATAGCGGCGTCGACGCGGTCGGCCGGCGTCTCGCCCATCCCGAGGATGACGCCGGCACAGAGGTCCATTCCCGCGTCTTTCGCCCGGCGGAGCGTCACGAGTCGGTCCTCGAAGTCGTGGGTTCCGACCACCTCGTCGAAGTACCGCGGCGAGGTCTCGATGTTGTGGTTGTAGTGGTTCACGCCCTCGTCGGCGAGGATTCGCGCTTCCTCCTCGGTGAGCAGGCCGAGCGAGGCGTCGATTTCGACGCTCGTCTCGTCGCGGACGAGTCGAATCGCCTCCAGCACGTCCGCCCACTCGTCGGGCCGGCGCTCCTTCGAGACGCCCTTCTCGGCGACGACGATGCCGAACCGCTGTGCGCCGTCGCGTTCGGCCCGCCGCGCGGCGTCCAACACCGCCTCGGGTCCGAGAAAGCTGTGCGTTTCGACGCCGGTGTCGAAGTGCGCCGACTGCGCGCAGAAGCCGCAGTCCTCGGCGCAGTCACCGGCCTTGGCGTTGACGATGGAACAGGCGTCGACGGTCCCGTCGGAGCGGACGGAACGGACGTAGTCGGCCCCCGCCGCGAGAGGCTCGACCGGCTGCGCGATGAGCGCTACCCCGTCGGTCCGGTCGAGTTCCTCGCCGCCGAGCACTCGCCGCACCGCGTCGTCGACAGTCGGGTTTCCAGTCTCGTAAACCATATCTCATCTCTAAGTTGACGAGTTCAAAAACCCGTTGCCTCGTCGACATTCACTGCCCCGGTCGTCGACTCTCCGACAAGGTGCCTTCCCTGCTGGCATCACAACACTATTCGAGCCACTGGCGAAACTCGTACTAGTTCTATGGCTCTCTCGGATACCGACGTCTCCGACGTGGTCGACTCGCTCTCCCTCGACGAGAAGTGCTCGCTCGTGCGCGGCGCGGCGGACCCCGAGGGGACGGCGACGGGCTACGTCCCCGGCGTCCCCCGACTCGACATCCCCGAGCTTCGTCTCGCCGACGGGCCGCTCGGGATTCGTATCCCCGGTCGCTCGTCGACCGCCTTTCCGGCTTCTATCGCCGTGGCGTCGACGTTCGACCCCGAACTCGCGCGGCGACAGGGCGTCGCGATGGCCCGCGAGGCCAAATCCAGCGGCCAGCACGCGGTTCTCGGTCCCGGGCTGAACCTCGTTCGCGTCCCCAACTGCGGGCGCAACTTCGAGTACTACTCCGAGGACCCGGTCGTGACGGCCGATTTCGCCGCCGCGGCCGTGGAGGGCCTCCAGTCAGAGGACGTCATCGCCACGCCGAAGCACTACGTCGCCAACAACCAGGAGACGAAGCGACTCGTCGTCAGCGCCGAGGTCGGCGAGCGGGCGCTCCGAGAGCTCTATCTCCCCGGATTCGAGGCGGCCGTCGAGGCCGGCGCGGGGTCGGTCATGACCGCGTACAACCGCGTCAACGGGACGCACATGAGCGACCACCGGCGGCTCGTCACCGAGGTACTGAAAGACGAGTGGGGCTTCGACGGCTACGTCGTCTCCGACTGGTTCGGAACCGCGAGCGCCGTCGGTGCGGCCACCGCCGGCCTCGACCTCGAAATGCCGGGTATCTCGCTCGAAGCGCTCCACGAGGCGTTCGGGATCGACCCCGACGCCGAGATGCTGGCGGAGGGCGACGACGAGAGCATCCCGGCCGGCGAGACCACGACGCCCAAGTTCGCGACCGAACTGAAACCGGCGGTCGAGTCCGGTGCGGTCCCGGCCGACCGCCTCGACGATATGGTCGCGCGAATCCTCGGGCAGATGGCCCGTATCGGCCTCCTCGACGGCGAGTGGGGCGACGGCGGCGCGCTCGACACGGCCGAACACCGCGACCTCGCGGCGACGCTCGCCGCCCGCGGCACCGTTCTCCTGAAGAACGACGACGGGGCACTTCCGCTTTCCGACGACGCCGACGTCGCGCTCGTCGGTCCCGGTGTCGCGGAGGCGATGCTCGGTGGCGGCGGCTCCTCCGAGGTCACCCCCGCCCGCGAGGTCTCGGCGCTCGAAGGAATCCGCGCCCGGACCGACGGCTCGGTCGCGTTCGAACCCGGCGTCGAGCGCGTCGTCACGCCCTCGTTCTTCGACGGCGGGGACGCCGACTCCGATGGCGACGCCGAGGACTTCCCCGGCGGGAAGACGCCCGACGTTGACGCGGCGGCCGACTGCGCTCGCGAGGCCGACGTCGCGGTCGTCGTCGTCAGGGACGCGACCACGGAGGGCGCGGACCGCGAGACGCTCCGACTCCCCGGCGGACAGGACGAACTCGTCGCGGCCGTCGCCGACGCCGCCGACCGGACCGTCGTCGTCGTCCAGTCCGGCGGCCCGGTCGAACTGCCGTGGCGCGACTCGGTCGATGCTATCGTCGAGTCGTGGTACCCCGGACAGGCCGACGGCGACGCGCTCGCGTCTGTCCTCTACGGCGACGCCGACCCAGCGGGCCGCCTCCCGGTCACGTTCGCGCCCGAGGACTCGTACCCCACGGCCGCCGAGGAGCGATTCCCGGGTGTCGGCGAGGAGGCGCGGTACGACGAGGGCGTCTTCGTCGGTTACCGACACTTCGACGCCGCCGACGCGGACGACGAGCCGACCTACCCCTTCGGCCACGGGCTCTCGTATGCGACCTTCGAGTACGGCGAGGCGGAGGTGCGCGGCGACGACGCAGTCGCGGTCGAGGTGACGAACGCGTCCGACCGCGACGGGAGAGAGGTCGTCCAGGCGTACGTCCGGCCGCCGACCGTCGCGGGCGTCGAGCGCCCGACGCGAGAACTCGCCGGCTACGCGGCCGTCGAACTCGCCGCCGGCGCGACCGAGACGGTCGAACTCACCCTGTCCGAGCACGCGTTCCGAAGATACGACGACTCCGAGGGGTGGACTGTCGACGCCGGCGACTACGTCATCGAGGTCGGTCGCTCGTCTCGCGACGTTCGAGCCGAGACGACGGTGTCACGATAGACTGCCGAACGAGCTATTCGGTGCGCTTCAACCGTTCGCGCCGCCGTTCGAACTCGTCGTCCGAGAGTTCGCCCCGCGCGTAGCGGGTTCGGAGGACCGACAGCGGCCGTTCGTTGGGTTCGGTCTCCCGCCGCTTCCCGAGGGCGAAGACGAGGTACAGCGGAACCGCGAGCAGTAGCCCCATCCAGAGGAGTCCCCAGAGGCCCATCCCGCCGCCGAAGAGCCCCCAGCCGCCACCCATCATGCCGCCGCCGTACCCGCCGCCCATGGCGGCGGCCGTGCCGGTCGCCGCGACCAGTAGCGGGACCGCGAGCATCGCGAGTCGGCGAGCAGTACGTCCGTGGTGCGTGTCACATTGTGTCATATTTCGAATCGGTGAGTTGCGGTGTTCTGTCGAGGCGATTCAGCCGGTCAGAGCCGTCAGCAGTGGCCCTGTCCGTACATTCCGCCGTTCTGCCCGTACATTCCGCCGTTCTGTCCGTACCTTCCGTGGTCGTGGTCGCCGTCAGCCATGTCCCGGGCCATCTCGTCGACGGTCACGCCCATGTGCGACTCCATCCACTCGACGCTCTCCGGTCCCATGTGTTCGGTCATCTGCGACTCCATCCACGCCGCCCACTCGGCGGCGGTTCCGCCGGCCGGGGCCGCGTCGTCGACAGCCGTTTCGTCGCCGTGTGCGCTGACCGCGGGCGCGGCGACCGCGAGTCCGACGATTGCGAGCACCGCGAGCAGCCAGCGGCCGAGTTTGACGTTGGTCATTGTGTTTCTCCTCGGTTGGTCGTAGGGCCGCTCCGGGGTTATCGGGATGGGTGTGAACCCTGCGCTGAGAGCGTTCGAGAACGTTTATACTGCGCTCTAATCGTTTTTCAGAAACGAGACCGTTCATCCGCGCCGAATTCGTCGGTGTCGGGTTTCTCCGCGTACTCTCCCGTACCGGTTCGGGCACCCCGCGGGAGAAGAGACGCCGCGGCGGTCGGCTACGGCGCTTGGTTCTGCTGTAACTCGTCGCTCGGATAGATTCGATACGTCCGCCCCTGTCGCTCGCGGTACAGCAACCCGCGTTTTTCGAGGGCGCTCACCGTCTGGCTCACCTTGCTCTTCGAGAAGTCAGAGCGGTCCCGGAGTTCTATCTGCGTGATACCGGGCGAGGTGAGAACCGGTTCGAGCACCCGGCGCTCGTCCTCCGGCAGGAGGTCCAGCACGCGAGTTCGCGGGTGCGACGCCGAGGGACTCGTTTCCTCCGATTCCTCGGCTTCCGCCGGCGGTTCGGACCGCTCTCGCTCGGTCGGATTCACCGTCTGGTCCTGAACGCGCTCGCTCGCGTCCGCACCGTCGAGCGCGTCTCGAACCGCGAGATACCCGCCGCCGATGACGGTCGCGGCGAGGACTGTCCCGAGGACGTACCACAGCGGGTTCGTTCCGTGAACGGCCCCCATCGACGTTCCCATATCCATCATCGAGCCCATCTGCTCGAACGCTTGCTGTCGCTGGTACGCCTGCCAACTGAGCGCCCCACCGATGAGAACGGTGCCAGCGACGAGCGCGCCGACGACCGCGTCGGCCCGTCGCCGATTCATCCGTCCCGCCTCGGTTCGCCGTGGTGCTCGTTCATGCACGGTGATTGGAGCGACACCGGTGTACCAGTTGTGATTGCCTCGTCCACTCCTGCGTGCGCTCGGTGGGGTCCGGGATGACCCGCGATGTTTTCGATTCCAAGATACCGACCGTCTCAGAGCCGATGTTTCGAAGGGAAAATCCGCATAAGGTCGGAGAGCGTACGTTTCTGTGTACGTCGGCGACTGTCTCCGTCGAGGGATACCCGCTGACCGTGAACAGAGAGCCGAAGTCGCGTGATACGATGCGCTTCTCGCGTCTGCGAGAACCTAGACGGTTCGAGGACCGCATGCCGCTCGACGACCGCCTCGCCGCCCGCTCCCGAATCTCCTTCGCCTGACCGCGCCGCGCTGTTTCAGGCACCGGACAAGATACGGGGAACGGCACCACCCACCAATCCATGAGCACCCACCCAGACCACGACCACGACGCTTCGTCGCACCACCATCGCCAGGCTCACACCGACCATTCGGGCCACGAACAGATGTTTCGGCGGCGGTTCTGGGTGTCGCTCGCGCTGTCGTTGCCGGTCGTCTACTTCAGCGAGTTCGTCCAAGGTGTCTTCGGCTACACCGCACCGACGTTCCCCGGAAGCGTCTGGATTACGCCCGTCCTCTCTATCGTCGTCTTCGCCTACGGCGGTGTGCCGTTCCTCTCGATGGCTCGGACTGAACTGGAAAGCCGCGAACCGGGGATGATGATGCTCATCTCGCTGGCGATTACCGTCGCGTTCGTCTACTCGATTGCGAGCCTGTTCATCGAGGGGACGACGCCGTTTTTCTGGGAACTCGTCACGCTCATCGACGTCATGCTCCTCGGTCACTGGATGGAGATGCGGTCGGTCCGGCAGGCTTCCGGGGCGCTCGACGAACTGGCCAAACTCATGCCCGACACCGCCGAGCGCGTCACCGAGCGTGGAGACACAGAGGAAGTCCCCGTCTCCGCGCTCTCGGAAGGCGACGTCGTGCTCGCCCGGCCCGGCGCGTCGGTTCCCGCCGACGGCGAAGTCGTCGAAGGCGAGTCGTCGGTCGACGAGTCGATGATTACGGGCGAGTCCCGCCCCGTCGACAAGGACGCCGGTTCGGAGGTCATCGCCGGCACGGTCAATCAGGACGGGAGCCTCCGCGTGAGGGTCACGAAGACGGGAGACGAGACGGCGCTGGCGGGCATCATGCGTCTGGTCGAGGACGCCCAGCAGTCCAAATCCCGCACGCAACTCCTTGCGGACCGCGCGGCGGGGTGGCTGTTCTACGCCGCGCTCGCCGTCGCGGGAATCACGGCGGTTGCGTGGGTTCTCGCGGTCGGGTTCAGCGTCGGCGTCCTCGAACGCGTCGTGACGGTTCTCGTCATCGCGTGTCCGCACGCGCTCGGTCTGGCGGTCCCGCTCGTGGTCGCAATCAACACCTCGACGGCCGCCCGGAACGGGATGCTCGTCCGCGACCGAATCGCCATGGAAGAAGCCAGACGCCTCGACACCGTCGTCTTCGACAAGACGGGCACGCTCACGAAGGGCGAACAGGGGGTCGTCGGCGTCGAGACCGCGGGCGACTGGGACGAGACGCGGGCGTTCGAGGTCGCCGCGGGCGTCGAGGGCGACTCGGAGCACATGATCGCCCGCGCGATTCGGAACGCCGCCGCCGACCGCGACGTTCGACGGGCCACGGTGTCGGACTTCGAGAACCTCCGCGGACTCGGCGTCCGGGCGACCGTCGACGTTCGACAGAGCGGCGCTCCGTCGAGCCAACCAGAACCCGAATCGGGTTCTGGTGACGGTGAGACGGTGCACCTCGGCGGCCCCAACCTGATAGACCAACTCGGTGTCGAGCGCCCCGACGACATCGCGTTGTTCGCCGACGAGGCCGGCTCGAACGCGCGGACCGTCATCTATCTGATTCGCGACGAGTCGGAGGTCGTCGCGGCGTTCGCGCTCGCCGACGTCGTCCGCGAGGAGAGCCGGCGGGCCATCGAGGCGCTGCACGCGATGGGAATCGAGGTGGCGATGCTGACCGGCGACTCCGAGGACGTCGCGCGCGCCGTCTCTGCGGAACTCGGCATCGACCAGTATTTCGCGGAGGTCCTGCCCGAGGAGAAAGACACCAAAATAGCGCGGCTCCAGTCCGAGGGGAAACGGGTCGCGATGGTCGGTGACGGGGTCAACGACGCACCGGCGCTCGCGAGGGCGGACGTCGGCATCGCCATCGGCTCCGGCACCGACGTCGCCATCGAATCGGGCGATATCATCCTCGTCGACAACGACCCCGTAGACGTGGTTCGACTCGTCAAGCTCTCGAAGGCGAGCTACCGAAAGATGCAGGAGAACCTCGTCTGGGCAACCGGCTACAACGTGTTCGCGCTCCCGCTCGCTGCCGGCGTCCTCGCGCCCGTCGGTATCCTCCTGTCGCCGGCGGTCGGCGCAGTGTTCATGTCCCTGTCGACGATTATCGTCGCTATCAACGCCCGCCGGCTCCGGGGCGTCGACCTCTCGGCCTGATGGGAGGCCGTCTGTGCTATAGCCTCCGGTTGACGGCTCGTACATATCTCCCATTCCGCGTGCTTTCACACGTAGGGTACACGTTCATTAGCCGCCGCGGCGAGTCACGATTGCCATGTTTTCACGTGACAATACTTCGCGGACCGCTGTGCCCCGGATGCCGGTGCTCGTCCTCATCGGAGGCCCCTAACGATGGTTGCCCGAACCGACCCGTACCGACAACTTCGGTTCGTGCTCGAAATCGAGGGACTCGTGACCGCCGGGTTCAGCCGCTGTGACCTCCCGTCTGCGACCTCGGCGGTCGTCGAGTACCGCGAAGGGGCAGACCAGCCGACGCCGCGGAAGCTTCCCGGACTGAACGAGTACGGGCCGCTCGTGCTCGAAGTCGGCGTGACCGACCGGTCGCTCGAACTGTCCGAGTGGCGGACGCTCGTCGAGCAGGGCAAGATGACCGAAGCCCGGCGCGACGCCGCGGTCGTGTTGCTGGACGCGACGGGCAACCCCGCCGCTCGCTGGGTCTTCCGCGAGGCGTGGCCTTCGCGGTACGACGCGCCCCGATTGGACGCGATGACCTCCGAAGTCGCCGTCGAACGCCTCGTCGTCGTCCACGAGGGATTCGCTCGCGTCGCGGTCGAAACCGGTGACGACGAGGACGACACCGAGAGCGACGGCGGCTCGACCCCGTCGCTCCCGGACCTCGACTTCCCGGTCGGCGAGGGACTGCCGCAGGGAATCGACGAACCGCGACTGAAGACGAGCCGCGCCGGCGACGAGGAGCCCGACGAGACGTGACCGCGGCTGAGTCGACTCCCTACGGTGCACACCGCTTTCGGGTTCGGTGCGACGCGCTCCCGAAACTGGGGTTCTCCGAGGTTCGCGGGCTCTCGGTGGCGGTCGAGTCCACGAACGGAGACGTGGCGCGGTCCGACTCGCCGCCGCCCGAGACCGACCGCCACGACCCCCGCGCACGGAAGCGACCGGGTCCGCGACCGCGGCCTCCCTCGCCGTCGCGCCGAGCGACCAGTTCGCCGCCGCTCGAACTCCGCCGAGGCGTCACCGACGACCGGTCGCTGTGGGCGTGGTTCCGGTCGTGGGTCGACGGCGAGACGACCCCGCAGGACGTTCGCATCTGCCTGCTCGACGCGACCGGCGAACCGGTCCGCGGGTGGGTCTGCCGGGCGGCGACGCCGGTCAGGTGGACCGGGCCGCACCTCGTCGCCGACGCGGCCGCGGTGGCGACGGAGTCGCTCGAACTGAGCCACGAAGGAATCGACTCGCTCTCCGACCTCGACGAGTGCGCCGACTGAACTGGTGGTTGGCGCGCCGGCCTACCGGGCGGAGTCGCTCAACTGTCCTTTGGGGCCGCTGTCTTCCGGTTCCAGCACCGCCTCGTATTTGCCGCGGTAGTACAGCCACCCGAAGACGAGCAGCGTCAGGGGAAAGAACACGAGGGCGACGAGCGCGGCCGGCGGGAACAGGACGAACAGCGCGAACGTCTGCCACGAAACGAGCGTGTCGCGTGCCATACTCGAAATTCAAACCACGTTGTCATGTGTCTTCGGGCGCGCCCGAGGTCCGTTGCAAGTCGGGTCTCGGTAGGTTCCACTGGTCTCTGTCGCCCGAGACGAGTGCGGTATTTTCACCACCTTTTATTTGGTTTGACGCGAAGTAGGGGGAAGTGACTGATATCTCAGATTCTCTTCGGCTCCTTTTCGAGACTTCGGTCGAGCGAGACGGCGACCGTTACGTGGTGTCGATTCCGAGCGAACTCGTCGAAAACGGGTCGATTTCGACGGAGGAACTGTACCGCGTCGCGCTGTTGACGAGTCCGGGCACCGCGTCGACGACCGAGGTTTCGGCCGAACCGACGGCAGCGAAGACGACCGACGGCCGCGGCATCAGTTCGGACGGCGAGCGGGAACCGGAGGCCTCGGCGTCGGATTCCCGCGAGGCGCGTTCACAGCCGCGAAAACCGCCCGTCGCGGAGGGCGACGTCCGAGCCGTCATCATCGACACGCTCGGCGACCAGGGCGACGGCATCGCGAAGGTCGAACGCGGCTTCGTCATCATCGTCCCCGGCACGGAGCCCGGCGACCGCGTCGAGGTCGAAATCACCGACGTGAAACAGACCGTCGCGTTCGCGGAACCGGTCGACGGCGCGGGCGCCAACTGACCCGTCGAGACCGACCGCGGCTTTCGCCCCGCGGTGTTGGCATATTCCAACCGGGGTCCCATTAGGTTCCGAGCCGTAGCCGTCGGTACCACCGCATGTCCGAACGAACGCTCCGTCACGCCTCTTCTCCACGTGACGACACACGAACCGAGTCCCCCCGAGCCGACCGCCCGGCGTTCGAATCGAGCGTCGACGTCGACGCCGCCGCCGACGCTGACGGCGGCCCAGACGCGCGGGCGCAGTCGACGCCCGCGAACCAATGGCGCCCGACCGTCCGACAGGGCATCGCGCTGTGGGCGCTTATCGCGGTCGGCTGGGCGGTCGTTCCCGCCGACCATCCGCTACAGATTGCCGTCGCCGTCAGCGGCGTGTACGCCTCGCTTCTCCTGCCGACGGCGCTCTACTTCGACTTCCGGGAGCGACGCCCCGAATCGAGCCTCCGGCGGGCAGTCCGCGAGACTGCGAGCGCGTTCGCCGCCCGCGCCCGCGGCGCTCTGCCGGGACGCGGCGGTGCGACTCGCTCGTCGTGCACGTGCAATCGCTGACGGGTCCGAGAACGTTACTGCGTCCTCGCGGCCGAGCCCGAACGGTTTGAACGCCCGGCTGAAAACGAAACGGACCGAATCGAAGAGAAAAGCGGCTTTTAGCGCCCGAAATCCCGCGTTACGCGGTCGAACCCACGGTCATCTCGCCCGACTTCTGGGTCGCTTCGAGGAGTTCGCGGTAGCGGTTCCTGATTGTCACTTCGCTGATGTCGGTCACCTCGCTCACCTCGGACTGCGTCAGTTCCTCGTCGGCGAGCAGCCCGCCGGCGTAGATGGCCGCCGCCGCGAGGCCGACGGGGCTCTTGCCGCTGTGGATACCCTGTCGCTTCGCGTTGTCGAGGAGCGACCGAGCGCGGCGCTCCACGTCGTCCGTCACGTCGAGTTCGGAGACGAACCGCGGGAGGTACTGCGCCGGGTCGGCCGGCTTCATGTCCAAGCCCAGCTCGCGGGAGACGTAGCGGTACGTGCGGGTGAGTTCCATCTTGTCGACGCGGGAGACGCGTCGGACCTCGTCGAGCGAGCGCGGGACGCCGGCCTGTCGGGCCGCGGCGTAGATGGCGGCCGTGGCGACGCCTTCGATGGAGCGGCCGGGGAGCAGGTCGTCGTCGAGGGCGCGGCGGTAGATGACCGAGGCGGTCTCGCGGACGGTGTCCGGAAGCCCGAGCGCCGAGCCCATCCGCTCGACCTCGCCGAGCGCCTGCTTGAGGTTGCGCTCCTTGGAGTCGCGGGTGCGGAACCGCTCGTTCCACGTGCGGAGCCGCTGCATCTTCTGACGCTGTCCCGACGACAGGGAGTTGCCGTAGGCGTCTTTGTTCTGCCAGCCGATGTTGGTCGACAGCCCCTTGTCGTGCATCATGTTCGTTGTCGGCGACCCGACGCGGGACTTCTGATCGCGCTCCGCGGCGTCGAACGCGCGCCACTCGGGGCCGCGGTCGATTTCGTCCTCGCGGAGGATTTCGCCCGTCTCGGGGTCGACCCACTCGCCGTGTTGCTCGTCGTAGACGAGGTCGGTCCGGTCTGCGACCGCCGCCTCGGACGACTCGGCCTCGTCTTCGTCGCGCTCGTCGCCGGACCGTCGGGCCTCTGGCTCCGCCGTCGGTGCCGACTCGTCCCGCATCGAACGCCAGTCGACGTGTTTCGTATCCATTGAGTATCGGTTTATTCTCTATCGAGGGTAATGGGCCCTCGGTTGGAATATGCCAAATACCTTCGATTCGAGGGGTGACGGCCGGAGGGCGATTCCGACCACTCAGCCCCGGAGCGCGTCGATAGGCCGCTCGTTCGCCGCCCGCCACGCGGGGTACGCGCCGGCGAGCAGGCTGGTCAGGATACCGAACCCGACCGCCCCGGCCAAGTACAGGAGCGCCGACTGCGTGAAGGCGAAGGGGTCGCCGAGGAACAGCGCGTTCGCCACCATCGCCACGACAACGGCGATAGCGAGCCCCACCGCCGATCCGAGCGCGCCCAGGAGCACCGCCTCGACGAGGAGAATCCGGACGATATCGCCTTTCCCGTAGCCGACCGCCCGCAGGACTCCGATCTCCTCGCGGCGCTTGATGACGGCCATCAGCATCGTGTTCGCAATCGAGACGCCGGCGACGAGAAGCGAGATGGAGCCGAGGCCCGCGAGGAACGCGTTGATTCCGTTCACGAGCGTCTTGAGCAGGCGGACGAGCGAGGTGAGTTCGAACACCAACAGCCTGTCTTTCCGGTCGTTGAAGCGGTCTCGGAGCGCCTCGGCGACGGCTTCGGCCCTGTCAGTCGACTCTGTCATCACCTGCACGCGACTGTACTGTCGGTCCCCAGTCTCCTCGATGGGGAGGTACAGCCGACTCCCGCCGAACGACTGGGTCTCGGCCAGCACGGCGACGACGCGGTAGGTGTGTTCGGTCTCGATCGTCCCGGTGGCCGTCTCCGTCTCGGAGACGAACGTGAGGCGCTCACCGAGTTCGACGCCACGGTCGGCCGCGAACTCGTGGGAGACGACGACGCTCTGCCGCCAGTTCAGGGGAATCTCTCCCCGCGCTATCTCGTGTGTCTTCCGGGGGTCGTCGACGTAAGTGACAGTCACCCCCTCGCGGGTGCCGTCGTCCGTTATCAGCTCCATATTCCCGGTCTGCGTCGCCACGACCGCGGCCGCCCCGACCGTCTCGTCTATCGCTTTGACGTCCTCTCTGTCGAAGTGCGACGCCTCCATGTCGGCCCCCGGCGAGACGTAGACGTTCGTCGCGCCCTGGGCTTGGATGCTCTGCAGTTGGCTCTGCTTGAACGCCGCGCCGCCCGCGCCGATTGCGCCGATTGCGACGACGCCGATGAGTATCGAGGCCGCCGCGAGTATCGACCGGACCTTCGCCCGCGAGATGTTCCGCCGGGCGATGACGAGCCGCGGGAACCGCCCGGCGATTCGGTGGCGCAGGCTCATCGTCTCTCGCCCCTCGTTCGCGTCATTCTAACGCCTCCACGGGCCGCTTGTTCGCGGACTTCCACGCGGGGTACACGCCGGCGAACAGCGACGTGAGAACGCCGAACAGCGCCCCGAGACCGACGTATCGAAGCCCCGCGGCCGTGAACGCCAGCGGGTCGCCGACGAGGAACTGGTTGAGCCCCATCCCGATGCCGAGCGCGAGCGGGACGCCGATTGCGGCACCGACGAGCCCGAGGATGGTCGCCTCGGCGAGAAGCAGGCTCACGACCGCCCGCTTGGGATAGCCGACCGCCCGCATGACGCCGATTTCGCGCTCGCGCTCTATCGCCGTCATCAACATCGTGTTCGCGATGGTGACCGCGGCGACGAGGAGCGAAATCGAGCCGACGCCGATGAGGAACTGGTTTATCATCTCGAACGTCTGACTGAAGCGCTCCCGCTGTTCTTGGACCCCCGAGACGGCGATGGTTCGCCTTCGGGTGTTGAACTCCGTTTCGAGGCTCTCGGCCGCCTCGTCTATCGACCCCGTCTGCGGGTCGACCCTGACGATGACCGAGCCGTACTTCGAATCGGAGTCTTCGAGCTGGCTGAGGCGGTCGAACGGGAGGAACACCGAGCGGTCGGCCTGTAGCTGATCGGCGAACCCCTGCGGTTCGAGCACCGCAGCGACGCGGAACGTCCGCTCGAAGCTCCCGTTTATCGTCACCGTCAGCTGGTCGCCCGTCTCCACGTCGTTGTTGTCGGCGAACCGGGAGCCGACGACGACCTGCTGTCGCCAGCTATCGGGTATCGACCCCGATTGCGCCTCGTAGAACGTCCCGAGGGCCGCCAGTCCCTTCACCTGCGCCGAGGGGGAGGTCTCTCCTGACGACGTGCGGACGACGGTGTCCCAGCGCTCGATGACGGGGTGTACCGTCGCGCCCGAGGTCACCTGTCGCATTCGACTGACGTCCTTGTCCGAGATGCCGCCGACGATGTCCCCGTCGTCGTTCTGGTAGTAGACGGGGCTGACGGTGGCGGTCCCGCCGAACCCCTCGTACGCCTCCATCTGGTCCTGTTTGAACGCCTCGCCGCCCGCGCCGATGGTCCCGATGGCGACGACGCCGATGACGATGGCGACGACGGCCAGCGTGGTCCGCGCGGTGGCGCGCGACAGGTTTCGGCGGGCCAACACGACCGTCGGGAACCGGGCGGTCACCCGGCGGAGCCAACTCACGGGGACGCACCTCGAACAAGAACGGCGCGCGGCCGCCGCTTCGAGACGCTCACGCTCCGTGCCCCCCGTCAGCAGCTGTCTCGCCCGTGTCCTCGATGACGCCGTCGACGAGGTTCACCACGCGGTCGGCCTCCTCGGCGACGTAGGTGTCGTGGGTGACCGTGACGATGGCCACGTCCTCCTCGGCTCGGAGTTCGTCGAACAGGGCGAGGATTTCGTCGCCGGTGTCGCGGTCGAGGTTCCCGGTCGGCTCGTCGGCCAACAGGAGCGCGGGGTCGTTGATGAGCGATCGCGCGATGGCGACGCGCTGTTTCTGTCCCCCCGACAGCTCGTCGGGGTAGTGGTCGAGCCGGTCGCCGAGGCCGACCCGCTGAAGCAGTGTTTTCGCTCGCTCGCGCGTCTTCACCGGGGTCTTGTCGAGCATCCGCGGCATCTCGACGTTCTCCAGCGCCGTCAGCGTCGGAATCAGGTAGAAACTCTGGAACACGAAGCCGATTGCGCGCTTCCGCTTTCGGGTTCGGTCCGCGTCGGAGAACGTCGACACGTCCTGTCCCCGAAGACTGACCGCGCCGTCGGTCGGCACGTCGAGTAGGCCCAGCAGGTTGAGGAGCGTGGACTTCCCGCTCCCCGAGGGGCCGACGATGGCGACGAAGTCGGACGGCGCGATGCCGAAATCGATGCCTTTCAGCGCCCGGACGGTCTGGGTCCCCGTCTGGTACTCCTTCGTGACGTCTTCGCCGCGGAGTATCAGGTCGCCGGCGAGGCTCGCGGCGTCACTCGGGAGGTCCTCGCGGCCGGCCTCCGCCGGCTCTGTCGGCTCCGCCTCCTCGGAGTCGGAGATGTCCCATCTCATCTGTCGTCAGCTCCGCCAGCGATAGACGACCGCACCCACGAGGAGGACCGCGGCGGCACCGCCGACCGGGAGGAGCGGGAGCCCGCCCGCCCCCGAGTCCGGCACGGGGCGACGCATCGTCTGACGGTCGACGCTGACCGACGTGGTGACCGACTTCTCGACGCCGCCGACGCTGTACCGAACCTCGACGGGAACCGAAGAGACGTTGCCCTGTGCGGCGGTTCGGAGGGTGAACGACGAGAAGTCGCTCCCGTCGATGCTCCCGATGAAGTAGTTGCTTCGCTCGACGCTCGACGAGTCCGCGACGGAGACGACGACTCCCTCGACGGCGTCGGAGCCGACGTTCCCGGCGGTCGCCGAGATTTCGAGCGCGCCCCCGGCCTGCGTCGCCTGCACGTCGGTCAGGATGACCTGTCCGGGGTTCGTCGGAGAGCTAAACGCGGGGCGGTACGTGCGGGTGAGTTCGTGTTTCTCGCCGCGGTTCGAGTACTGGAGCGTCACGTTCACCGGGTACGACCCGGCCTCGTCGACCCGCGCGGGGAAGGTGAACGTCGTGGCGTTGCCCGCCTCCAGCCGCGGCTTCACGCGCTCGGTGACGCTGAAGTTCACCTCCGACGAGGAGGAGACGACCCGCAGTTGTCGAATGTCCTCGGTGAGTCCGTTCGAGACGGTGACGTTCACGGACCGAGTGGCACCGGGCACGGCCTCCTCGGTCGAGAGCTCTAGCTGCGGGCGGGAGACCTCCTTCACGTCGACGGTCACCGGGTACCGAACCCGGACGTGCGAGCCGTCGTTCTGTCTGCCGACCAGTACGACGCGGAGGTTTTTCGACCCGGGCTCGTCGAACGAGACGGCGACCGGGATGGTGATGCTCGACCCGATGGTTATCGTTCCCACGTCTTCGATGCGCGCGATGTCGGTGGGGCTTCCCTGTCGGCGGACGTAGACGTCGGTGACGTCGACGACGCTCGGGCTGTTCTCGCCGTTCCGAATCGTCACTTCGAGGTCGGTCTGTTCGCCGGGCGTCGGCTCCGCCGGCGCGACCGTCACGTCGGAGATTCCGATGTGCGCCTCGGCCGCTTTCGCCGGCCCCGTCGCCAGCGGAACGGCGACCGTCGAGAGCACGATGACCGCGACGAAGAGCCACGAGAGAACCGAGCCGACGCCGTCGTTCGGTTCCCGCGGACTCATCCGTTTCTCCTCACGTGATAATGTTGTCTTGCTGCCATCATTGGCTAGTCGAACTAGCCAGCTCCACATAAGTTCCTTGGTTTACATGTCTGTTGCCGAACCAGTCTTCCTGCTGGGTTCGCACTCGGTCGCTTCCCGGGAAAAGCGCGGACGGGGTGGCGTGGGGCGAGGTGCAGTAAGGTCAGGTAAGATGGTGGCGACTTCGACGGGCGGCGCCCGGAATCAGGTCTCGACGCCGAAGCCTTCGTTGCGGAGCGCGGCTTCGAGGCGCTCGCCGTGTTCGCCCTGTAGCTCGATACGTCCGTCGTCGGTCACGGTCCCGCCGACTGCGAGCCGTCGCTTCAGGGTCGACGCGAGGGCGTCCAGTTCGTCGGTCGGGAGGTCGAGGCCGTCGACCACCGTCACGGGCTTACCGTACCGTCGGGTGTCGACGCGAATCGACGCGCGCTGGTCCGCCCGCGCGAGGTCGTCGCCGATTCCGAGGTCGTCCGGCAGGCCGGTGATGTCGCTGAAAGTGTCCTTTCCCACGTATTCGGGTACGCGTCCGCGGCGTATCAGGATGTGGTTGGAATATTCCAACCCTCCTGTGGGCGTGTCCCGCGGGACGTTCGACCCGAGTCGTCGGTCACGCGCTCGCTTCGAGCTTTTCCGGGTCGACGCGCTCTTCGACCTCGGTGCCGAGCGTGCCGGTGACGAACTGCCGGGCCAGCCACGCCTCGGCGCGTGTCAGACGGTACTGGAGCGTCGAGTTCGGGATGTCGAGTTCCTCGGAAATCTCTTGGACGGTGTGCTGGCGCGGCGTCTCGTAGTAGCCGAACTCGACGGCGGCTTCGAGCGCCGCCTGCTGTTCCGGCGGGAGGCCGTCGGCGGAGACGCCCTCTTCGAGCCAGCATTCGGGTTCGCTGATGCGCTGGACGCTCAGCGAAAGGCCGTCGCTGAGGCTGTCTTTGACCTCCTCGTAAATCTCGCTCACCGTGTCGTCGTCGGAGATGAGCAGTCGCCACTGGTTTTGGGCCCCTCGGCGCTCGGCCTGCATCAGGAGACCGTCGCCGATGTGCTTCGCGGCGACGTGCGGAATCGACTGAATCCCGTCGCCCTCCTCGCGGCAGGAGTAGACGATGCGCCCGTTGGGCGTCTCCGAGAGCACCTCGTAGTCCCACTCGACGACCGGCGCGCCGCACATCCCGAGGACGCCGTTGCACCGGGTGGCCTGTTCGATAACCTCGTCGAACGCTTCGAGCGCCTCCGTCGGCCCGGTGAGGCGGTCGAGTCGCCACATCGACTCGCTCGTGGCGTGTATCGCCATGGTCTTGGAGTGTAAGTCCGGGTTCTCGATGAAGAGGTCCATCACCTCGTCGGCACCCCACTCGTACTCGACGGTGAAGACGAATTCGCGCATGGATTCGAGGTAGTCGCCGAAGGCCTATAGCCTTGGTTGGTATGTTCCAACTTCGGCTCGCCGCCCGGGACCACGGGCTCGGGGCCCGAACTTCGGTCGCTCGCCCCGCTCAGGACTCGTCGAACGGCGACCGGGCGTGTTCGGGCACGTTCTCGGGGCGGGCGATGAGGTTCTCTCGGCCGAGGTTTATCTTGGCGACGCTGCCCTCGTCGGCCATCCGCGAGAGGACGCGGCTCACTTTCGACTTCGACCAGCCCGTTCCCTCGACGACCTTCGACTGCCGGAGTTGACCGCCGTTGTCGTCGAGGAGTTTGAGAATGCGCGTCTCGTCGTCGAGGAGTTCCTCCGGGCCGGGATAGGCGTCGGCGGTCGGCTCCGGGCGAACCGGGCCGTCGCTCCCGCCCGTTTGGACTGCGTCCGCCGCCGCCCCGTCGCGCCGGCCGGCGGTGCGGTCGGTCGCGCGAGAGCGAACGTCCGACAGCAGCGCCCGCACCTCGCTTCCGCGGACTCGCGCGCCGACGGCGACCAGGACGACCGCGACGGCCGCGACCGCGAGGACGAGTAGCCAGCCGTCGCCACCGAGCCCCAGCGACCCGACGACCGACCCCGGCGCGGCGTTCGGGTCCGACCCCGCTTCGACCTCCGCGCCGTCTCCGCGCCCGTCGCCGTCGGTGTCGCCGCGGTTCGGGTCGGTCCCGAGGACGTTGACCTCGCGGCCGTCGTCGAGACCGTCGCCGTCGGTGTCGGCGGCGGTCGGGTTCGTCTCGTATCGGTTGACTTCGGGGCCGTCTTCGAGGCCGTCGCCGTCGGTGTCGGCGGCGGTCGGGTCCGTCTCGTGGACGTTGACCTCGGGGCCGTCTTCGAGGCCGTCGCCGTCTGTGTCGGCCTCGGTCGGATTCGTCTCGTAATCGTTGACTTCCGCGCCGTCGTCGAGGCCGTCGCCGTCGGTGTCGGCGGTCGTCGGGTCCGTGCCGTGGGTCGTCACTTCCGCGCCGTCGTCGAGACCGTCGCTGTCGGTGTCGGTTTCGGTCGGGTTGCTCCCCTGCTCGTTGACCTCGACGCCGTCGCTGAGTTCGTCGCCGTCGGTGTCCGTGTTCGTCGGGTCGGTCTCGTAGCGGTTCACCTCCTCGCCGTCGGGCACGCCGTCGGTATCGGTGTCGGCGACGAGCACGTCCGTACCGCGGTCGAGTTCGTCCCGGTTGCCGAGGCCGTCGCCGTCGGCGTCCCCGGCCGGCGCGAGCACCGTGACGCCGTGGCTCGCCTGCGCGACCGGCTCGCCGCCCCCGCCGGGTCTGACGACGGCGGTCAGAGTTCGGTCGCCGGTCGCGTTCACCGGCCACGTCGTGAAGGCGAACTCGACGCGCCGCTCATCGCTCGCGTTCGCCCCCGCGCTCCCGAGCGGTTCGCACGCCAACAGCATCGTCGAGCCGTCGTCGAGGTCGGTCTGTAGGCAGACCTCGTAGTCGTCGCTGTCGGATGCGACGGCCACCGAAACCGTCGACGGCTGCCACGAGGCGACGTACGTCCGGCCGTTCTCGGTCGCGACGACGCCCGCGCCGGCGTGGTTGACCGCACCCACCTCGACGCCGTCCGCCGCGACGACGGCGACCGGTGAGAGGCCTGCCGCGACGACGAGCAACGTCACGACGAGCGCCCACCCGACCCGCGAGACGCGTTTGACTGGCATGTGTTCGCTCCTTATCTGTCGACTCTGCTAGTGTATAATGTTTTGTTTATCTGTTCATTGGGTATTTTTGCAACTCTTTTGAAAGTCAATTTGCCAAGAATGTTTCCGAATCGTGAATTATGTGCCGGTCGTCGCGGTGCGGACGCGGCGTCGGTCTCGGCCGTCGTCGCTGAGATTCACGGGCGCCTCTCTCGTCTCTCGACGGGCCTCGGTCGCCGCTTGTCGCCGCTCGCGCTCGCCCCCTGTCGTCTCTCGCCCGGTCGCCCCTCTGACGTGAGGTAACCGACGTACAGAACCGCTTTCGTCGGCGCTCGCCGCGCCGGAAAACGTTCCGTTAATCCGACTGAAACGGTCGAAACGGTCAGGCGAAACGGTTGCTCGGGAGAGAACGGTCGGGACGACTCTTCCCCATTATCATCCGCCGAGCGATACTGCTGACTGCGATGTGCGAAACCCTCACTCGACGGCAGTTCGGTGCCGGAGTCGCCGCGGCGACCGTCGCCCTCGCCGGCTGTACGGACACGGGCGGGAGCGGCGGCCCGGTGAACGGGACGAACGGCACGGACGCCGAACCCGCGGTCGGCGGCACCGAGACGACCGCAGAGACTGGTGGTGTCGAAGCGACAACCGAAGACGAGACCACGACGGAAGAAACGACGATGGAAACCACCGAGACGACGACGATGGAGACGACCGACTCGTCGCTCGACAACTCGACGACGGCGAACGAGACGGCCGAAAACGAGACCACGGCGAACGAGACATCGACGAACGAGACGACCGAAAACGAAACGACGACCGACGACTCGGCGTGACGGCCGCGGTCGACCCGATGACCCGCTGACGCCCGCGCCGCGACCGAGGCACGGCACGCTCGACTGGTACACCCGACTGCTCGTGCCCGCACCGGCGCTCACCCTCTCCAGCCCTCCACGGCACACTCGGACCCGGTCCCCCCGCGGGACATCCGAATCCCCCTGACGCACCCCTCCAAATTCGGTCCCCCTGACGCAGCCCTTCGCCCGTGCCCTCCAGCACGCCTTCACCGCGCCCTCCAGCGCACCCACCCCAGTCGGAGTCACCCGATTTTCGGAACTTCCCCCGCACGTCGTACCGGCGGCGCGCACTCCGCGGAACATTTACCCGCCCGTTCGCTACTCGGGGTATGGACGCAGACGACAACCACCGCGGGTGGGCCGAGCGCTCCGGCGACTTCTCGCCGGAGTACTACGCCCAAATCGGCCCGAACGAGGTCAGCGAGACGCTCGCGACCGTGTTCGAGCACTACGCGGCGGAAGACGCGTCGGTTCTTGAACTCGGCTGTAGTTCCGGTCGCCACCTCGCACACCTGCGCGACCGCGGCTACGAGGACCTCACCGGCATCGACATCAACGACGACTCCTTCGAGGTGATGGCCGAGTACTTCCCCGAACTCGTCGACACCGGCACGTTCCTCACCGGCGCAATCGAGGACCTGCTTCCCGACTTCCCCGACGACAAATTCGACGTTATCTACTCCGTCGAGACGCTCCAGCACGTCCACCCCGACGACACGTGGGTGTTCGAGGAAATCGCCCGCGTCTCGTCGGACCTCGTGATAACCGCCGAGAACGAGGGTAACGGACCGACCCGCGGACGCTCCGGCTCAGAGGTGAGCTACGTCAACGACGACTTCCCGCTGTATCACCGCAACTGGAAGGACGAGTTCTCCGACCTCGGCCTCGCGCAACTCCTCTGCGAACCGGGCAAGCGCGACACGGTTCGCGTCTTTCGGGTTCTCTAACACTGGTCGCCGTCGGTCCCGTCTCAGCGGCCGATACCGCGCCATCGACAGGCCTCCTCTCGCTCGCTTGTCGCACTCACAAATTGTTTCAACCAAGCCGGCGAACTGAGCGTGCTGACCATGTACACGATGTCCAGCGACGACTTCAGCGTTCACCTGCGCGACTGCGACGAGGCCGGCTCCGGGATTCCCATCACCAGCCTCCCGGACGAAGTCACCTCTCTGGACGACCTGCCGTGTTCCTGCTGGGACGAGTTCGACTCGTTCGACGAACTCGAGTGACGGCCGGGGCGCGAGGGCATCGTTCGGTCGTGGTTTCGGACGCCGACGCACCGCGCGCTCGGCGGGGCTCGTTTCGACGGGTGTTTGACGGCGACAGCGTTGCCTTCCGTGACTTACTGGCTCGGCGAGAGTGCCCAGAGCGTCCCCTCGCCCGTCTGTGCAAACGCCTGCGTCCCGGCCGCGCCGAGGAGATAGCCGTCCGCCGAGAGCGTCGTCTCGAACGGGTGGAAAAACGACGCGCCGCGAGACCACCGAATCCGGCCCGCGCGGGTCCCGACGACGAACGCCTCGTCGGTCGAGGCGGTTCGCTCGACCGGGCTGTCGAAGCGGACTTCGTACCGCTCCGAGCCGTCCCGAACCGCGAGTTCGTACAGCGTCCCGAAGGTGTCCGACGGCGGTTCGTCCGTCCCCTCAGCGACCAGAACCGTCGAGCCCCGCTCGTGGACGCCGACCACCTGCGCGCCGGCCCCGAACGAGGTGCGCCACCGGAGCGACCCGTCGGCCGCGTCGAGCATGGCGATGTCGCCGCCGCCACCGGCGTAGACGCTATCGCCGGCCGGAATCGGCCCCACGTCGGCCCAGTCCCAGCGGTCCGGTCGCCACGCCCACCGGAGGCTCCCGTCCTCGGGTGCCATCGCGAGGACGCCCTCGTCGTCGCCGTAGTAGACCGCCCGCTCGTCGGCGAACAGTTGGTCCTGCGGAGCGATGACGACGGTGAAGCCGACACCGTCGACCGCCGATTGCTCCCACCGAACCGCGCCGTCGTCGGTCGCAAGCGCCGCGAGCGTCCCGTTCGCCGCGTAGAGAGTGTCGCCCGCGATGGCCATCGCAGAGCCGATGTTCCCGACGGTCTGAGACCACCGATGGCTCCCGCTTTTGGCGTCGAACGCACGGACTCGCCCGCGCCCCGCTCCGAGTTTCTCGCCCGCGTACACCGACCCGCCAGCGGCGAGGAGCCCCGTCGGGCGGCCGAAGTCGTGGTCCCACAGGCGCTCGCCGCTCTCTCGGTCGAACGCGACGACCCGCCCCTCGTCGATGTCGCCGTCTCGATGGCCGATGACGGCGACGACCCCCTCAGTGACCGACGGTGGGGAGAGGACGCTCGGTTCGGGCACGGACGCAGACCAGTCCGTCCCGTCGGGCGACCGGAACTGTCGGAGCGACGAACAGCCGGCGAGTCCGCTGGCGAGAGCGATCCCCGCGGCGGCGAGAAACGCGCGACGCGACGGAGAGTCGGAATCGGAGGGAACGCGCGATGGAGGGGACGAAGGCGAGGGCATACGTCGGCTTCTCGCAGGTTGCCGATATGTATTGTGGGTCGGTGGGTGGGGCGACGACGCGGTGGCTCCCCAGCGAGCGTCGCTTTTAGAGTCGGTCGAGGTCGAGCGGCTCCGCCGCCTCCCAGTACCGCTCGAACAGTTCGTCGGCCCACGCGAGCACTTCAGGTTCGGTCACGTCGATAGAGGCTTGGAGGATGCCGTTGTCGTCGCGGAGGAACAGGTGGACGGTCGCGTCGGCGATGGTCGCGGCCATCGGAATCGGCTCGTCGGTGATGCGGACGGCGGCCGCGTCGGCGTCGAGGAGGTCGCGGAGCTGTTCGCGCAGTTGGGAGTCGTGGGCGAGCGCGTCGATGGCGTCCGCCGAGAAGACGCCCTCGAACCGCTGGTCGCCGGCGGCGGTCCGCTCCCTGACGATGTCGAGGTTCTGCTCGTTGAACGCGTAGGAGAAGATGCGCACGTCTTCGGCCTCGCTCAGGAGGGACACGGCGCGCTTGACGGGGGCGTTCGGCCGGACCTGACTCGGCGTGGTAATCGTGGCCTCGGTGAGGTGTTCGAGGTCGAACGTGATGGCGTCGGTCGGGAGCCACTCGACGACCGGCCGGAGTTTGGCGTCGGTGTCGAGGATGTCGACGAGGTCGTCGAACCCCCGCGAGACGAGTTCACCGGTCACCGTCGCCCGGTACGCGCCGTCCTCGCGGACGAGCCACGACCGGTCTTCGAAGTCGCTGAGAACCCGACCCATTGTCGGCTGCGACGCCCCGGTCCGCTCGACCAACTCGCGCCGGGAGTGCGGCCGCTCGGCGAGGTATCTGAGCGCGTCGACGCGGTTCTGCGAGAGCGCGAGAAACGCTATTTCGTCTAATGCCGACTCCATGCGGCGGGGTTGTGCGCGCTCGAATATACTTCTTTCGTGGCGCGAAATAATTTCACAGAATGAATCATCCTCGTCCGCCGCGGACTTTTCTTGCTATGAATTGATTTCTGAATCAAACTATACGTGGGGGAGTTGTATGACTCTCTAAGATGCGTTCACTTCACTCTGCGTTCGGTCTCTCGGTCGGTGGTGTCGAATGGTGACGGCGACGCGCCGGCGGTTCGTCCTGTTCGCGTTGACGGCGTTCTTCTTCGGCGGGACGTTCGTCGCCGCGAAGGCGGGCCTCGACTACCTCCCGCCGCTCCTGTTCGTCGCCCTCCGGTTCGACATCGCGGCGGTATTGCTCGTCGGCTACGTCGTCGCGACCCGGCCGCGCGCCGAACTGCTCCCGCGGTCCGTCCGCGACGTGGTCGGCATCCTCGCCACCGGCGTGTTCGTCATCGGCCTCGCCAACGCTCTCCTGTTCGTGGGACAAGAGCACGTCTCCAGCGGCGTCGGGTCGATTATCTTCAGCCTCAACCCGATTCTGACGCCCGTGTTCGCCATGGCGCTTCTCGCCGACGAGCGACTCTCCACGCGGGGCGCGCTCGGGATGCTCATCGGCCTCCTCGGCGTCGGCCTCGTCGTCGGCGTCGACCCCGCGAACCTGCTCGGCGGCGAGGCGCTCTGGAAGGGCGTCGTCTTCCTCGGCGCGGTCAGCGGAGCGCTCGGGACCGTGCTCATCCGCTGGGCCGACACGTCGCTTTCGAGCACCGTCCGCACGGCGTGGGCGCTCCCCGTCAGCGCGGCGCTCACCCACGGCATGAGCGTCGCCTCCGGCGAGTCGTTCGCCGCGGCCACGTGGTCGCCGACGGCCCTCCTCGCGCTCGCCTACGTCGGCGTCTTCGCCGGCGCGGTGGCCTACCTCACCTACTTCGGCTTCCTCGACGACGTGGGTCCGATTCGCGGCAACCTCGTCTTCTACGCCGTGCCCATCGTCGCGACGCTCGGGGGGACGGTGCTCCTCGGCGAGTCGATTTCGACGCTCACCGTCGTCGGCTTCGCGACCATCTTCACCGGCTTCGCCGTCCTCGCGACGGAATCGCTCCTCGGCGAGGTCGCGCGCGTCTACGGGAAAATCGAGTCTCGCGTGGTCAGTCTCGCCGGGCACGGGGCTCCGGGACGCGACTGAGTCGCGGACGGGTCACTCGCGGAAGTAGAACTGAGAGGGGTAGAGATGTAGGGGCGGACCCATCGAGCGGCGGTCCGAGGGGGCAGGGTCGGAGTACCGTTGGCACGGGATGGGCCGCCTGTCTGTGCTGTTATGTCACCGGTCCGCCGACCAGACAGCGTCGAGCGGACACGTAAGAGTTGTCTGCCACCTAAGTAGTCTTTCTGGCCCGGTTCTCAAAAACGGCCGACTGCGTCGGCTTTCACCCGTCCGTCCGTGTTATCGATACGAGAGCGCGACCGCTCCGAGCGCGGAAATCAGACAGAAGTTCCCGACGCCGATGAGGAACAGTTCGTTCGAGCCAGACGTGTCGACCACGATGACCGCCGCGAACGCCGCGATGCCGAGGGCGAACAGGGCGACGCCGAGATAGCGGTCGTATCGCGGGTCGTAGTCGAGTTCGGCCAGACGCAAGAGCGGTCCCGGCTCGGGCGACTCGTCGCTCCGAGCGTCGCGGACTTTCCCGCGAAAGTGCAGAAGCACCATGCCGGTCGCGCTGGTCCAGACGGCCCCGCCCGCGAGGTCGACCTGCGGGTCGTCGAAGGCGACGACGAGTCCCACGACGAGCGACGCGACGGCTATCGTCCCCGACACGGTCGTCTCGCTCAGCCTCGTCATTCGAAATCGAGCCGAAGATAGCTCGCTCCGTGTCGGTAGTTGTACGCCTCGACGGCGACGCCGACCGCCGAGAGGATGGCGAGGACGCCCCACAGGAGATTCGACAGCGCGCCGCTGGCGTACCCGCCGGCGAACAGGAGCGTCGTGTACACCGCGGAGGCGAGCGGGAAGACTGGATGCTCGCGGAAGGCATCGATTGCGCCCGTGGCCATGTAGACGAGCGTGAGCAGTCCCATGGCCGCGAGCGCCGGACTGACCGACTCGTCGGTGAGAGACAGTAGAGCGACGAGCACGACGGCGACGACCGCAAAAACGGCCAGTCGCCACCGGCTGACGTCGGTGTGGAGAACGGCGGAGGGCATCCCGTTCATATATTTCTGCTGACCTTTTGAGTGTTGGGACTGTGCAGTCGTCCCGCTCTCAGGCCCTCCGCAGGCGGACGACGAAAACCGCGCCGCGGGGGTCGTTGTCCTCGACCCACACGTCGCCGCCGTAGCCGCTCACGATGGTGTCGACGAGGTAGAGCCCGAGACCGGTTCCGGGGCTTTCGAGGCCCTTCTCGCCGCGGCCGAACACCTCCTCTTTTCGGTCGTCGGGGATGCCCGGTCCGTTGTCGGCGATTCGGACGAGCGCCTCGTCGTCCCGGACCTCGACCGACACGTCGATTTCGGCCGGGTCGACGTCGTTGTGCCGCACCGCGTTCGTGAGGAGGTTGCGGAAGACGGTCCCCAGCATGTCGTCGGCGACGACGGTCACGTCCGGCGGCTCGCCGGGGAGCGAGACCGCGGCCTCGGACGTTCCGTCGCGAACCGCGCTCGCCTCGGCCCACAGCGGCCCGGCGAGCGTCGTCGGCCGGTTCGTCTCCTCGTCGTCGAGCATCGTGGCCATGAGGTTCCGGACGTTCTCGGTGAGTTCGGTGGCGTGCTCGCCGCTCCTGATTATCGCGTCGAGGCGCTCGCGAACCACCTCGTCGTCGACCGACTCCTCGACCAACTGGGCGTTGCCGAGGATGACGGCCATGTCGTTGCGGATGTCGTGGCGGATTATCTGGTTGAGCAGGGTGAGCTTCTCGTTCTGGGAGAGAATCGTCTGCTTTTGGCGGTGTAACTCGGTCACGTCGCGGAGGACGATGACCCATCCGATGGTCTGGTCGCCCCGCTCGAGCCGCTGGGACCGGGCGCTGAGGTACACCGTCTCGCCGCCCTCTCGCGTGGTCCTGACGCTGTCGTTGCTCTCGGTCGTCAGGTCGAGGTCCGGCGAGACCCCCGTGAGCGGGTCGCCGACGGCCGCGCCGAAGCGCTCCAAGAGCGCTGCGCCGCGGTCGTTGACGTGGACGATTCGCTCGTCGGCGTCGAGGACGAACACCCCGTCGGGCGACTCCTCCATCGCGGTCGTGTAGGCGATGGGCGGCAGGTCGAGAAACCGGTAGCGGAAGAGCGCGACGCCGATAGCGGCCGACGTGACGGCCGCCGAAGTTGGCACGAGGTTCACGCCGTCGCTACTGAACGGGGGGATTCCGAACGTGGTGCAGGCCACGAAAACGAACGGGGCGGCGAGGCCGACGCTCACCAGCACCGCCTGCGGGATGTACGGCCGTCTGAGCCGAACCGCCTCGTAGAGGATGAGCGCGACGGCCAGCACGGAGAGCACCGCGTTGTAGAGCAACTGCAACACCACGTGGCCGAGGCCGACGTCGACCCGCATGACGACGACGCCGTTCGTCTCGACGAGGCGCGTCCCCTCGATGGCGAGGTCGTGGGGATTCGCGAACAGGAGCGCCAGAAAGACCACCGGAACGGCCATGAGCGCCGCGACCACTCCGGGCGTGACTCGGCGAATCCGGTCGGTGTGAAGGAGCGTAAAGAGGAGCGCGAGCGCGCCGAGCGGCGCGACGCCGAAGTAGAGAAGCCGGTAGAAAAGCAGCTTCAGCGACGGGTCGGTCTGTAGGAGTTTGAGTGCCGAAAACCCGGTCCAGAGGACGAGCCCGACGTTCACGGCGAAGAACGCGCCGAGGTCGGACGACCGCCCGTGGAGCCGCATGTGCCGAAGGCTGTAGACTCCCAACAGGGCCGAGGTAATCATCGCAAAGAGGGTCGGCAGCGCGAAGACGGTGTATTGCCACCCCATCTCTCACCGCCCCCAACCGCCGCTCGCGTCCATCGGTGCGTGTTCTGTTCCCGCTCTGGTATTTAGAAGTACTTGTTCGGAAGCCGATTCCGCCTCGATATCGGCGTAAACCGTCATAGGGTTCCCAGTTCCCCGATTCCCTCGGGTTCGTCACCCGAACAGTTTATCTCAGTCGCTGTGCCACGGACGGCCGAACCGCCGTGACCGAGACGACAGACGAGACGAGCGCGGACCCCGTCGCGGTCCTCCTCGTCGACGACAACCGCGACTGGCTGACGCTCGTGGTACAGCGACTCCACGAGGAGGCCCCCGACTTCGACGTTCGGGCGGCCAACAGCGTCGACGGGGCGCTCGACCGCCTCACCGACGACGTGGAGTGCGTCGTCAGCGACTACTACATGCCCGGACGAACGGGTATCGAACTGCTGGCGGCGGTCCGCGAAGACCGACCGGACCTCCCGTTTCTCCTCTTTACCGGCGCCGGAAACGAGGGGCTCGCCAGCAGCGCGCTGTCGGCCGGCGCGGACGACTACATCGTCAAGACGAGCGTCGACGACAGCGCCGCAGCGCTCGCCACGCGTGTCCGAACCGCGGTCGACAAGCACCGGACGGAGCGCGCGCTCGCGGAGAGCGAAGCGCGCTACCGGACGCTCGTCGAGAGCGTCCGCGACGCCATCTTCGTCGCTCGCGACGGCGGCGTCGTCCTCGTCAACGATGCGGCGACGACGCTCACCGGCTACGACCGCGCGGCGCTCCTCGCCGACGACATCGTCGAGACGGTTGTCCACCCGGACGACCGGGTCCGCGTCCGCGACGCGCTCGACCTGTCGGCCCCGCAGTCGCTCGACATCCGCATCCGCACCCGCGACGGCGAGACTCGCCACTGCATCCTCGACGTGGACCACGTCGTCGACGACGGCCTGCCCGGCAGTATCGGCGTCCTCCGCGACATCACGGCGCAGGTCCACCACCAGCGCCGACTCGAACGCGAGCGCGACACGAAGGAGGCGATTCGCGAGATTCTCGTCCGACAGTCCTCGCGGGTGGAGGTCGCGGAGGCGTTCTGCCGGTACATCGGGAGCGACCCCGACACCACCGTGGCGTGGGTTGGCGAGCGGACCGCGGGCGGCGGACTCGACCCGCTCGCGGTCGAAGGCGACGGGTCGTACCTCCGGGCCGCCGGCGTGCTCGACGCCGACGCGGCCGCGCGGCGCGACTCGACCGAACCGAGCCTGACCGCCTTCCGCGAGGGGGGAACAACCGTTCGCACAGTCGGTGCAGAAGCGTCACACCCCGGGAGCCCCGACGCTGATTCCGACCGGCGCTGGGTCGAGGCCGCGTCCGCGGCCGGAATCGAAACTGCGGTCGCAGTCTCGCTCCGATACGGCGGCGTCGACTACGGCGTCCTCGGCGTCTACCGCCGCGGTGCCGACGACGACCGCGAGCGCCGGCGGTTCGAAGAACTGGCGGAGACGCTCGGGTACGCCCTCAGCACCGCCGAGGGCCGGGAGGCGCTCGTGGCCGACGAGGTCGTCCGCGTCCGACTCAGCGTCCGCGACGGCGGCGCGGGGGTTCTGGCGGTCGGCGACGCCCTCGGTCGGGACGCGGAACTCGTCGTCCACACGGTGTTGCCCCGCGGCGACAGCGAGCGCTACTTCGTGACGGTTCGCGGGGCGACCGAGGCCGCGGTGACCGACGCGTTGGCGAGTCTCGACGGCGTGACGCCCGGGGGCGTGGTGGCCGAGGACGAAGTTGTCAGGGCGCAGTTCGACACGGCCGCGCCCTCTTTCGGGACGGCCATCGCCGACGCGGGCGGCGTCCTCCAGCGCGTCGTCGTGGCCGCCGGCGAGGCGACGGTCGTCGTCGACCTCCCCCGGCGGCGACCGGCCGGCCCGTTCGTCGAGGCGCTCGCAGCCGGGTTCGACAGCGTCGTCATGACCGCGCGGAACCACCGCTCCGTCGAGTCCGATATCGGGGCCAGCGTGTTGGCCGGACTCACAGACCGACAGCGCGAGTCGCTCGAAGTCGCGTACCGAACGGGCTACTTCGAGCGTCCGAAGCGCCGCAGCGCCGCCGAGGTCGCGGAGGCCATCGGCGTCTCGCGGTCGACGTTCACCCAACACCTCAGGGCGGCCCAGCGGAAGGTCTTCGCCGAGCTGTTCGACGGCGAGCCCGGCGACGTGTAATCCAGTCGAGCCGACACGCCCGGTCGGTCCTCGTCTCATCTCTCCCCTGACGAAGGCTATCACGTCACCCGGTTTTTGCCGGATACCGCATAGTGGTGGTATCGGATTATTGCCGCCTAATCGAGTAGCTATCTCTGAAGGTCACCCCACCCAGAACGTCACGGAAGGGAGTGGGTGTATGGTGGGCCGCACGGAGAAACCGATGCCAGAGAAAGTATTCAAACTCACACGACGCCGCGCCCTCGGGGGACTCCTCACGATCGGTGCGGGAAGCGCCGCAGCCGGGGTGGGCACGTTCGCCCTCTTCAACGACACCGAATCGAGCACCGAGAACACGCTCCAGGCGGGGACGCTGAGCCTCGCCGACGGAGCCAGTTCCGCGAGCTTCAGCGCCACGGGCCTCGCGCCCGGCGACGAGACCGACACCTTCGAAGTGGACCTCGAAAACGACGGGACGCTCGACGGGAGCCTCGACATCGACCTCGCGCTGACCGAAAACGACAGCGACGCCACGGCCGGCGACGACGGCGACGCGAACGCCTCGGTGGCGGACCTCGCGGGCGTCCTCGACGTGACGACGTTCGAAGTCGGGAGCCTCGACGTGCTCGCCGACCGCTTCGGTGGGTCGGCTACCCTCGCGGACGTGGTCGCCAACAACGCCGGCGAGGACGACGACTCCAACGTCCGAGACATCGCGCTCGCGTCCGGCGAGACCAAGACGTTCTCCTTCGCGCTGGAGATGCAGGAGAGCGCCGGCAACGAGTTCCAGGCCGACGGCCTCGACGTCCAGTTCGACTTCGAGCTGAACCAGCGGGACAGCCAGTAACCACACTCGCGTTCGCGGGCGACGCAGACGACGCACCCGGTCGCAGTCGACCGAGTTCACCTCTTTCGTCCCGACCCGCCGGACGCACTCACCGACGCCACTCGATGCCGAAACAGACACCAACGCTGACGCTCACTCGACGCCGATTCCTCGGCGGCCTCTTCACGATTAGCGCCGGGAGCGCCGCCGCGGGCGTTGGCACGTACTCGGCGTTTTCCGACACCGAGCGCGCCGACGCGTCGTTCGGCGTCGGCACGCTCGACCTGACGGTCGACGGCGACGACGAGCGACTCACGTTCCTCGAAGAGTCCGGCCTCGCGCCCGGCGACAGCGGCACCGCGTCGGTGACGCTCCGCAACCGCGGGTCGCTCCCGGGTTTTCTCGACATCGACGTACTCGGTGTCACCGACGACGAGAACGGCCAGTCGGAGCCCCCGTCGCAGAACGACCCCCGCGTCGGGGACGGCGAACTCGCGCAGGCGCTCGAAGTCCGCGCGTGGCTCGAAGCCCCGGACGGGTCGAAGACGTTCCTCTGCGGCAGTTCCGACTACGCGATCCTCGACTCGATGTTCGTCGCAGACGAGACGTTCGACCTCGACTACGAACTCGCCCCCGGCGAGTCCGTCGAGTTCGTCATCGCGTGGCGGCTCCCGTCGAGCGCCGGCAACGAGGTCGCCTCGGACGTCGCGGGCGTCGACCTCCGGTTCGCGCTCGACCAGCGGGCCGACGACGACGGCGACGCCACTTGCGAGGTCGACGACGACGGTGACGACGATGACGACAATGGCGACGGTGACGACGATTCGGCGTCCGGTTCCGGCGACGCCCGCGCCGCGATGGGCGGGTGGGACTGGGCGACGCTCGCTCGCTACGGCGACCCCGAAAACGGCTCCGCCCCCGGTAACTCGGAGCCGGAGAACTACGAAGTCGCGGTGCTGAAGCGCTCCGGACGCTCCGAGACCCGCGTCCACAAGCAGAACGACCACTGGCAGCACGCGTGGTCCTCGGGACGGACCGAGTCGTTCCGGGTCGACTTCGACGGCAGCAAGGTGACGATGACCATCGGCGGCACCGAGTACCCGGACAAGAACGGGCGGAAGGCGCAGGGCGTCGGCGCGGACGACGTGGTCGCGCTCGGCGTCACAGTCTCCGCCTCGGCCGCCGGGTCGTCGGTCACGGTCTCGGACCTCGAACTCTCCGCGGACGGGGAGACGAGCGCCCTCGCCGACGTCTCGGTCGACGCGACCGGCACGAGCCACGTCCGCATCGACCGCGAGATTGACGGGTCGTTCTCGCTCACGGGGACGCTCCGGTTCTCGTGGGATGCTGACGAAGATATCGACCCCGACGACCTCGTGGTTCGGGTCGACGTCAAGACGGGCGACGATGACGGCGACGACAGTCATCACGACGACAGAGATGGCGACGATGACGACCACGGTCACGACGGTGACGGTGGCTCGGACAGCGATGACGACGACGGTGAAGACGACGACGAGAACGAAGACGAGGACGGCAACGAGAACGACGACGACGATGACGACGGAGACGACTGACCGATGCACTGGTCCCGTCTCGCCGCGGCGGCTCGCGTCCTTGGCGGCGTCGTCCTCCTCGTCGCCGTCGCCCTCGTCGTCGTGCTCGCTGCCCCGCAGGTATTCGGTGCCGAGGCCAGTTACACCGTCCTCTCGGGGAGCATGTCGCCGACGTTCGACGCCGGCGACGTGGTGGTCGTCCGCGACGTTCCGCCCACGGACATCTCGGAGGGAGATATCATCACCTACCGGGAAGCCGGCAGCGCCATCACCGACGAGCGGACCGACCGCGTGACCCACCGGGTCGTCGCGGTGGACCGAAGCGGCGACAGTCCGGTGTTCCGGACGAAGGGCGACGCCAACGAGGACGTCGACTCGGACCCCGTCGCGGCCGACCGCGTGGTCGGGAGCGTCTGGTTCCACGTGCCGTACCTCGGACTCGCCTCCCAGTTTGCCCAGTCGAAACTCGGCTTGGTCCTGTTCGTCATCCTCCCCGGCGCGCTCCTCGTCGTGACCGAACTCTACTCGCTGTACACTGACGCGCTCGTCGAGGTCGACGGCGACGAGGAGGACGGCCCCGGGGGGAGCGCCGAAAGCGCTGGAAGCGACGGCCGGCCCAACGGCGGAGCCGGTATCGACGCCGGTTACGTCAGCGCCTCGGACGGCGGCGTCACGCTCTACCCGGAGCGGACGGGGGTCCGCCTTTCGGACCCCGTCGCAGTCGTCGAATCGCCTCCCTCGTCTTCCGCCTCCGACACCTCCGCTTCGACCGACGATATCGAGTGGGTGACCGACCCTGCCGACCGCGATGCGGCGGCGACGGCGGCCGACGAGACGCCCGCATCCGAGGACGGGCGGTGATTCCCTCGTGAGCGGCCCGGACGACGCGGACGCGCTCGACTGGACTCCGGAGCAGTCGCCCGAACTGATTCTCGCCGACGCGACCCGGTGCCGCCGCCTCGTCGACGAGACGGAAGCCGACCGCGACGCGACCGACTTTGACACGGACGACTTCGACGAGGTCGACTTCGAGCGCCTCGAACGCGGCGACCGCGTCCTCTGTCTCCCCGGCGAGGGCCTGCCCGTCCACGGGGTCGTCCGAGAGGTTCGCCGTTGGAGCCCCCGCTCGTCGTCGTTTGTGCGCGACACAGCCGCCGACTCCACGACCGTCGAGCGCATCTCGACCGACGAGGACGACGGCCCGCGAACCGACGAGCGTCCGGTCGCCGTCGGCGACGAGGTCGAAGCCGGCGACCGCCCCACCGAGACGGCGCTGGTGGTCGAGTACCGCCCGTCGCGAGCGGGCCTGCTCCCGATTCCGCTGTCGCTCGCCTCGCTCTTTTCGGCGAAACTTCTCGGCACGCTCTCGCCGCGGCTCTCTCAAGTCCTCGGCCGGTTAGTCATCGTCTTCGTGGTTGTCGGCATCGTGCTGGTCGGAACCGGCTTGGCCGCCCCCGGAAGCATCGACCGCTTCCTCGACGACAGCGGCGTCAACGACGCGCTCTCCGACCTCCGAGGTGACGGTGACCCCGAGCCGTCGCCGCCGGAGGTCACCGTGACGCCGCCTCCGCAGACATCGGACGCCCCGTCCGACGAGACGAACCAGTCCGGCGACACGCCGACACCAACGCCCACGCCAACCACGAGTGCGACGTCTACGCCGGCCACGACGACGGACCCCGAGTCGACGGAGACGCCGGCGCAGACATCGACACCGGCTCCACCAACGCCGTCGCCGACGTCCGCGCCGACGAGCACTCCCGGGCCGACCACTACGGCGCGCTCTACGGGCAGCGGAGGTGGTGGCGGTGGTGGCTCTGGTGGCGACAGCCAAACGACGACCGCGACCACGGCCGCATCGTCGCCCGCGCCCGACCCGACGCTGACGGTCGAGGCCGCCGACCCACCGACGGTCCGAAGCGCCGACGGAACGGTCGGGACGCTCAGCGGCCCCGTGACCGGATCGCTCTCGTGGACCGGCGCGGTCGACAGCGTGGTTCTCGTGGTGAACACGTGGGCACCGGACGACGGCTGGCAGGAGGAGCGACGCGTCACCAGCCGGGGGTCGAGTCCCGTGGACGTCGCCGACGCGCTCGGCTCCGACGTGACCTACGCCGACGGCGACCGAACCGCGGGCTTCGCCGCCAGCGACGACGGCGAGACAGCCGTCACGACTGGCTACGTCTCCGTGACTGCGGTGTTCTTCCGCGGTTCGACCGAGGTCGCCCGAACCGAGGAGACCGCGTCGTTCGACGTAACCGTCGAAAACACCGCCGGGAGCGCCCCGGAGGGCGTCGACCTCGAACTCGGCTCCGGCGGGGCCGGCGTCTCGCTTCTCGACACGCAGTCGGTCGCGCCCGGCTCCGCGGGCAACTCGACGGGGACGCTCACCAACCGCGGGCGCGACCCCGGCGTGTTGACGCTGGATTCGATGCCGTTCGACTCCGCCGAAAACGGCCGCTCCGGACCTGAACTGTCGGTCGATTCGACGGGCGGAGCCGACGAGGGTGAACTCCACGAGGCGCTCGCCGTCCGACTTCGCGTCGAGCGGGCGAACGGGACGAGCGCCTACGTGCTTGGCGACGAGACGACGTATCTCGACTTCGCCGACGTGTGGAACGAGTCCGTCACGCTCGGCCGACTCGATGGCGGGGAATCCCTGTCGCTCGTCGTCGAGTGGCGGATTCGGGAGTCGGCAGGCAACGAGATACAGACCGACAGCGTCGACGTGGAGTTCGTCTTCACGCTCGAACAGGCGACCGACTGAGCGGGTTGCGACACGTTTTCTCCTGGCCCCCCTTCACCCGACGAAGAGTCTGAGGTTGAACGCCGTGGCGAACGCCCCGATGACGGAGAGCGTGACCGGCGGCAGGTAGTACAGCACCTTATCGCCCACGCGAGCGCCGTAGACGCAGATTCCGAGACAGAGGAAGAAGACCGCGAGCTTCGGGAGGACGAGCCCCCAATGGCCGAGGGCGTCCGTGCTCGCCACGAGCAGGGCGTTCGCCTCGTCGAACCGGCGCTCGTAGTAGAGGATAGTGAGCGTCGTGACGATGTCGCCGACGCCGTAGGTTGCGAGCGCGATGAGCCAGAGGAGCGAGAATTCCCGCGCCTCGAAGGGCGTGTCCTTGAGTCGAAGATACCGTACGCGTGACACACTCTCCATTTCGGGGACCGCAATATGAATTATCCGGGCCGACGGACTGTCGCGGAAGCTGACGCGTCAGACGAGCCCGACGCCCTCGGCGAGCAGTTCGTGCGAGCGGAGGCCGTCTTCGTGGTCGCCGACGACGTGCTGAATCATCATCTCGTCGGCTCCGACGCGTTCGGCGAGCTGGTCCAACAGCCCCGAAACCGTCTCGGGACTGCCGGAGATGGCTCGCGGCCACTCTTTCGCCCCGAGCGTCGCGGGCGTGGGTTCGGGGACGCCGCCGAGTTCGTCTATCGCCTCCTCGACAGTCGGTCTCGTCCCGACCTCGCCGCGACGCATCCGCTTGTACGTCGCCTCGGCCACCGCGCGGAGCCGCGCCGCCTCCTCGTCGGTCTCGGCGCAGACCGCGTTCACCGCGACCATCCCGTGGGGTTCGTCGATGCCGCCGGCCAGTGGCGACGCCCGGAAGCTCTCTCGGTACTCCTCGAAGGAGTGGACGGCGAACTGCGGTCTGATGAAGCCCGCGAAACAGTAGGGCAGCCCGAGTTCGCCCGCGATGGTCGCGCTCGACGGACTCGACCCGAGCACCCACGGAACTGGCGGATCGCCGTTGCCTCGCGGAATTTCGAGGTCGGCGTAGGGGTGTTCGTCGGGGTAGTCGTCGTAGAGGTGGTTGACGACGGCCTCGACCTTCTCGGCGTGGTCGCCGTCAGGGTCCTCGACGTGCCGGTCCGTCCCGAGCGCCTGGTCCGAGGCGGGCGACCCGTTCGCCCGGCCGAGCCCAGCGTCGATGCGACCGGGAGCGAGCCCGTCGAGCGCGCCGAACTGCTCTGCGACCTTGAACGGGCTGTAGTGGTTGAGCAGCACCGCGCCGGAGCCGAGCCGAATCGAGTCGGTCTCCGCGGCGAGGTGGCCGAGCAACACCTCGGGGGTCGTTCCCGCGAGGGTGCTCGCCATGCCGTGGTGTTCGGCGACCCAGAAGCGCGAGTAACCCAGTCGCTCGGCTTGCGCGGCGGCCTCGACGGTGTTCGCGTAGGCGTCGGTCGCGGTCCCGCCCCGCGGAACCGGGGAGAGGTCGACGATAGAGAGGTCCATACCCCGCCTCCGAGACTGCGAGGAATAACGATTGGGCTCCCAGCAGATGCGTACTGTTCTCGGTGGGTCGGAGGGACATTAGTATTGTTTATATAGTACCTTATTATATGTTTGAATATCTTGAAAAACTCGAATAATCTAGATTATTTAAGCAGTTATGCATTTTAAGGCATCCTACGTGGGATATCTGGATAGAAGACATCTATAGTTATCTGGGTCGGACTGTATTCTTGTACTATCTACCCATTATACTCATCTCCCGAGCCGTCGGTGTACACAGAATTCGTGACCATGGTCCACAAAAAATTTTTACGGGCCCTATCCGATGGTTCGATAGAGGTTCCCATGCCAAGAGCCGTATTCGACAGCGCCGAGTACGACAGACGCATCGCCCGGACCAAAGAGCGGATGGCCGAACGCGGGCTGGACGCGCTCTTCGTGAGCGACCCCGCGAACATGAACTATCTCACCGGCTACGACGGGTGGTCGTTCTACGTCCATCAGGGGGTCGTGGTCACGCGGGACCGCGACGAACCCGTGTGGGTCGGTCGCGACATGGACGCCAACGGCGCGCGCGCGACGACCACGCTGAGCGAGGAGAGCATCCGGCCGTACAGCGACGACCACGTGCAGTCGCCCCACGACCTCCACCCGATGGACTTCGTCGCGGCCGTGCTGGAGGACCTCGGCGTCGACGACGCGCGCGTCGGCCTCGAGATGGACGCCTACTACTTCACCGCGAAGTCCTACACGCGCCTGCAGAAGAATCTCCCCGAGGCGAGTTTCGAGGACACGACGCTCCTCGTGAACCGGGTGCGCATCAAGAAGTCCGACGCCGAACTCGACTACATGCGCGAGGCGGCCCGCATCTCCGAGAACGCGATGCAGGCCGGCCTCGACGTCATCGAGGAGGGCGTTCCCGAGTACGAGGCCGCCGAGGCCATCTACTCGGCGCTCATCGAGGGCACCGACGACTACGGCGGCGACTACCCGTCTATCGTCCCGCTGATGCCCTCGGGCGACCACACGGGGACGCCGCACCTCACGTGGACCGACCGCGAGTTCGAGGACGGCGACCCGGTCATCATCGAACTCTCCGGCTGTCGGCACCGCTACCACTCGCCGCTCGCCCGGACGACGTTCGTCGGCGACCCCCCGGAAGAGCTGTCCCGGCGGGCCGACATCGTCGTCGAGGGGATGGAAGCCGCCCTCGACGCGGTCGAACCCGGCGTGACCTGCGAGGCCGTCGAGAAGGCGTGGCGCGACACCATCGCCGAGTACGGCATCGAGAAGAAAGACCGCATCGGCTACTCGATGGGGCTCGGCTACCCGCCGGACTGGGGCGAGCACACCGCGAGCCTCCGCCCCGGCGACGAGACGGTGCTCGAAGAGAACATGACGTTCCACACCATCCCCGGCCTCTGGTTCGACGACTTCGGCGTCGAACTCAGCGAGACGTTCGTCGTCACGGCCACTGGGGCGGAACCGCTGGCCGACTTCCCCCGCCGGCTATTCACAACTTAATTATGACTCCGGGTCACAGCCCTCATATGATGACCGAAGATGGCAAAAATCGAAACGGCGAAGCGGTCGCCGACGGCGGCTCGGAGTCCGAACCCGAATCGGCGCTGGCGACGGCGCGCAGGCAGCTCGAACGCGCGGCGAGCCACGCCGACGTCGACGACGGCGTCGTCGCGCGCCTGAAGCACCCGACACGAGTCCAACAGGTGTCGGTCCCGCTCCGCCGCGACGACGGCTCCCTCGACGTGTTTACTGGCTTCCGCGCGCAGCACGACGACGTGCGCGGGCCGTACAAGGGCGGCCTCCGCTACCACCCGGAAGTGACCGCCGACGAGTGCATCGGGCTCTCGATGTGGATGACTTGGAAGTGCGCCGTGATGGACCTCCCGTTCGGCGGCGGCAAGGGCGGCGTCGCGGTCGACCCGAAGACGCTCTCTGACGAGGAGCGCGAGCGCCTCACGCGACGGTTCGCCGAGGAGATTCGGAACGTCGTCGGGCCGAAGAAGGACGTTCCCGCGCCCGACATGGGAACCGGTCCGCAGGAGATGGCGTGGTTCATGGACGCCTACTCGATGCAGCAGGGCGAGACGACGCCCGGCGTCGTGACGGGCAAGCCGCCGGTCATCGGCGGCTCGTACGGTCGCGAGGAGGCACCCGGTCGCTCCGTCGCCATCGTCACCCGCGAAGCCATCGACTTCTACGACTGGGACATCCAAGACACCACCGTCGCAGTCCAAGGGTTCGGTTCCGTCGGCGCGAACGCCGCCCGCCTCCTCGACGAGTGGGGCGCGAAGGTGGTCGCCGTCTCCGACGTGGACGGGGCCATCTACGACCCCGACGGCCTCGACACGCAGGACGTCGAGGGTCACGACGAGCGCCCCGGCATGGTGTCGGGCTACGACGCCCCCGAGTCGCTCACGAACGAGGAACTGCTCGAACTCGACGTGGACGTGCTCATCCCGGCGGCCATCGGGAACGTCATCACGACCGAAAACGTCGACGCCATCTCGGCGGACATGGTCGTCGAGGGCGCGAACGGGCCGACGACGTTCGCGGCCGACGCCGTCCTCGAAGAGCGCGGGATTCCCGTCGTCCCCGACATCCTCGCCAACGCCGGTGGCGTCACCGTCTCGTACTTCGAGTGGCTGCAGGACATCAACCGCCGCCAGTGGTCGCTCGACCGCGTCCACGAGGAACTGGAAGCGGAGATGCTCAAGGCGTGGAACGCGGTCCGCGAACACGTCGACGAACGCGACCTGACGTGGCGCGACGCGGCGTACGTCGTCGCGCTCTCCCGCATCGGCGGCGCGAAGGAGACGCGGGGCCTCTGGCCCTGAGCGGCTGAGCGTCGAGCGAACCCCAATCGACCGACGACTCAAGGGCCGCGGTGCGGCCCGGTTTCTTTTTCGGCGCGCTTCTCAGTCAGCGACCGCTTCGGCGACCTTCTCTATCGGGTGCGGTGGGTCGTCGGCCGCGCCGTCCATGTCTTCGAGTTGGGTTCGACAGGACGCCCCGGGCGCGACGACGGTGTCGCCGCGGCTCTCGCCGATTTGGTCCGAGAGGATGCCGCCGATGGCCTTCGACAGTGAGTGGTGTTCGGCCTCGTAGCCGAAGCTCCCGGCCATGCCGCAACAGCCCGAATCGAGCGGGTCTACGTCGTAGCCGGCGCGCCGGAGGACGCCCACCGCGTGGTGGTCTTTGCGCGTCGCCTTCTGGTGACAGTGGCCGTGGTACGTCAGCGTCTCGGCCGACGCTGAGGCGTCGATGTTTTCCACGAGGCGCTTCGCGTCGAGGTACTCCATGATGCCGTAGGTCTCGGCGGCGACGGTCTCGGCCGCGTCGCTCGAAAGCAGGTCGAGGTAGTCCGACTGGAACATGACCGCGTCCGAGGGCTCGACGAGCACGACGCTCCAGCCGGCTTCGACGCGGGGCGCGAGCGCGTCGACGTTCGTCTCGGCGCGCGCCCGCGACCGGTCGAGGAAGCCCTTCGAGTGGGCCGGGCGGCCGGTGGCGGTCACGTCGTCCGGAATCGAGACGTGGACGCCGGCGGCTTCGAGGACGCGGACCGCGGCCTTCCCCGCGTCGGGGTGGTTGTAGTTGGTGTAGCTGTCGGGGAACAGGAGCACCTTGTCGGTGGCTTCGGCCTCGGGGACGCGAGCGCCGCCCCGCGCCTCGAACCAGTCTTCCAGCGATTCGCGGTGGAACGTCGGGAGCGACCGCTCTCTGGCGATGCCGACGGTCTTCTCTATGACCGTCCGCGCGCCCGGTATCTTCGCCGCCCAGTTCGAAAGCGGGGCGAGCCGCGAGCCCAGCGCGTTCAGTCGGTCCACCTCGGCGAACAGGTGGTCTCGGAGGCTCGCGCCGTGAGACTGGTGGTGGGCGTGTTCGACCTCGGCTTTGAGCTTCGCCATGTCGACCTCGCTGGGGCAGTCACGGGCGCAACCCTTACAGCCGACACAGAGGTCCAGCACCTCGTGCATGAACTCGGTGTCCGTCGCGTCGGCGTCGAGGTCGCCGCTCATGGCCTGCCGGAGCATGTTCGCGCGACCGCGGGTGGAGAGCCCCTCTTCCTCTGTGGCGCGGTAGGTCGGACACATCACGCCGCCGGTGGTCGACTGGTCGCCCCGACAGCCGCCGCAGCCGTGGCAGAGTTCCGCCATCCCCTGAAAGCCGTTTTCGGTGTCCCACTCGAGTTCGGGGTCGAAGCCGGCGTCGAACTCGTAGTCGGGGTCGAACCGGAGGTTCTCGGTCATCGACACGTCGCCGCAGACCTGCCCCGGGTTGAGGAGCCAGTCGGGGTCGAACGCGGTCTTGAGGTCGCGGAAGGCGTTCCAGAGGCGGTCGCCGTACAGTTTGCGGTTCCACTGGGTCCGCGCGCGGCCGTCGCCGTGTTCGCCCGACACCGACCCGCCGGCTTCGACGACGAAGTCCGTCACCTCGTCGGCGATGGTCTCGAACGAATCGAGGCCGTCGAGCGTCTTCGTGTTGACGAGTGGGCGGACGTGCAGCACGCCCGGCCCCGCGTGGGCGTAGAAACTCGTGTTGGCGTCGTGGTCGTCGATAACCTCGCGGAACCGCTCGACGTAGCCCGGCAGTTCGTCGGCCGGCACGGCGCAGTCCTCGATGAAGGAGATGTGTTTCTCGTCGGTCGTCCGGGAGAGCAGGATGGGCGCGGCGGCCTTGCGCATCTCCCAGAGCCCCGCGCGGGCCGCCTCGTCGTGGGCTTCCAGCGCGTCGAACGCGCGGGCGTCGTCGGCGACGCCGACGCCCGAAGATGGCGTCGCCTCCGGCGTCACCGAGGGTGCGCGAGCCGTCAGCAGGTCGGCGACCTTCCGCCGGCCGTCAGCGTCGGAGTCGGCGTAGAACTCGACCAGCAGGGCCGCGCGGGTCCCGTCGGGGAGCGACGCGGCCACGTCGTGGAACTCCGCGGTGTCGAGCGCGAGGTCGATGAGCACGTCGTCGATGAGCTCGACCGCCGCCGGGTCGTGGTCGAGGATGGGGGCCACGTCGGCGGCGGCGTCGAACACGTCCTCGTAGGTGAGGAGCGCGACGGCCTTGGTCTCCGGGAGCGATTCGAGCGAGACGGTCGCCTCGGTCACGACGGCGAGGGTCCCCTCGCTCCCGGCGAGCAGGCGCGCGAGGTTCACGGTCCCCGACTCGCAGTCCGGGTCGGTTCCGGTCCCGTCGGCCAGCGGGCGCTCCCCGCGGGCCTCCTCGACCAGCGCGTCGAGGTTGTAGCCCGAGACGTTGCGCTTGAGGTCCGGGTAGCGGGCGTCTATCTCCGCTCGTTCCTCGTCGAGCACGCGGACGACCTCGGCGTAGATTCGGGGGAGAAGCGGACTCTGCGGCCCGTCGGAACCCCACGCGTCGCTCTCGGGGTCGGCCTTCTCCCGGAGTTCGTCCACGCGCATCTCGTCGAAGCGGTGGACGCTCCCGTCGGCGAGGACGACCTCGCACTCCTCGACGTAGTAGTCGGTCTTGCCGTACTTCAGGGAGTGCGCGCCGGTGGAGTTGTTGCCGATAGCGCCCCCGAGGACGCTCCGGTCGCCCGCGGCGGGGTCCGGGCCGAACGTGAGACCATGGTCGGCCGCGGAGTTATTGAGGTCCGCGAGCGTAACCCCGGCCTGCGCGGTCGCCGTCGCCGCCTCGGAGTCCACCGACTGGACCCCGTCCATGTGCCGCGAGAGGTCAAGGACGACCGCCTCGTTGACGGCCTGTCCGGCGAGGCTCGTGCCGCCGCCGCGGGGGAGGACGGGAATCTCGCGGTCGGCGCAGTACTCTACGACGGCCGCCACGTCGGCGGTCGAGGTCGGCATGACGACGCCGACGGGGAGCACCTCGTACGCTGAGGCGTCGGTCGCGTACAGTTGTCGGGTGTACTCGTCGAACCGCACGTCGCCGTCGACGAGGCGTTCGAGGTCGCGGACGAGCGCCTCGCGGTCGGTGTCGCCGCCGACGTAGTCGTAGTCGGCGCGCGGGTCGTCGCCGGGGTCGGCTGACGGGTCGGTCCGCTGGCCGTCGCTGGAGTCGTCCGGACGTTCCTGCGTCGCCATCGGGAGTCAGTTCGACTCGGCGGCCAGCACTTGGTTCTCCAGCTCCTCGCCCTCGTCGAGCCGCCCGAGGTTCCCGGCGACGATGTCGGCGAGGCGGTCCCAGTGCTTCGGCGTGTGGCCGCCCGTGTGGGGCGTGATGAGGCAGTTTTCCAGTCCCCACAGTGGGTGGTCGGCGGGAAGCGGCTCGGGGTCGGTCACGTCGAGCGCGGCCCCGCGAATCTTGTTCGACCGCAGCGCCGACACGAGCGCGTCGGTGTCGACGATGCCGCCGCGGGCGGCGTTGACGAGCACGGCGTCGGTCGGCATCGTGGCGAACTCCGCCTCGTCGATGAGCCCGCGGGTCAGGTCGTTCAGCGGACACGCGACCACGACGTACTCGCTCCGGGAGAGCGCATCGTGAACCGCGTCGGGTTCGAAGCCGGCGACCTCGTCGGTCGGGCCGCCCTTCGACGGCGTGTAGCGGATGCCGATAGTCTCGACTTCGAAGCCCTGCAACCGCTGGGCGACGGCCTGCCCGATGGAGCCGAGGCCGATAATCGTCACCGTGCTGTCGGTGAACTCGCCGGACTGGAAGTGCCGCCACTCGGCGCGCTCCTTGCGCCGCCAGCCCTCGTGGAGGCGGCGGGCGAACACGAGCATGTTGCCGATAGCCTGCTCGGCGATGCCGGGCGCGTGGATGCCGCCGGCGTTGGTGACGGCGACGCCGTGTTCCGCGAGCGCGTCCATCGGGACGTGGTCGGTCCCGGCGAACGTGCAGGCGAACAGTTCGAGGCGGTCGGCGCGGTCCAGCAGGTCCTCGTCTATCGTGATGCCCGTGACGACGCGGGCGTCGGCGACGAGTTCGCGTTCCTGTTTCGGCGTCCGGGCGAGCGTCACGGTCCGGTCCGGGAGGCGCTCGCGGAGCGCGTTCGCGTACGATTCCATCGAAAGGCCCTCGGTCCCCTCGCGGAGGACGACGATGTCTGTCTCGGTCATGGTGTGAGTCGCGCGCGTCGCGGGCGCGGTTGCTACATCGATTGGGTGACGTTCCCTTAGTCTTTTTGTGTAGCCGGTGTCCACGGATACCGTTTATGCTTAAGTGGGTGGCGAGTGGTACGTGTACGCATGGCCGACGCCGTTCGAGCGCGACTAGCGGAGCTTCGCAGAGACCTCCACCGCCACCCCGAACCCGGCTGGTGCGAGTTCCGGACGACCGCGCGGCTCGTCGAGGAACTGCGCGCCATCGGCGTGGACGAACTCGCCGTCGGCGCGGACGCTTACGACCCCGACGACCGGATGGCCGTTCCGAGCGACGACCGACTCGACGAGTGGTACGACCGGGCGCTCGACAGCGGGGTCGACCCGGACCTCCTCGAACCGCTCCGCGGCGGGACGACCGGTTGTGTCGCCGTCCTCGACCGCGGCGAGGGGCCGACGGTCGGCCTTCGGGTCGACATCGACGGGCTGTTCATCGAGGAGTCGGACGACGCGGGCCACGACCCCGCCGCCGAGGGCTTCCGCTCGGAGACGGGCGAGACGATGCACGCCTGCGGCCACGACACCCACATGACGTGGGGGCTGGTGACGCTCGAAGCCGTCAAGGAAAGCGACTTTTCGGGTCGGCTCGTCGTGTTCTTCCAGCCCGCGGAGGAGATCTCGGGGGGCGGCGCGCCTATGGCGAAAAGCGAGTACGCCGCCGGTATCGACTACTTCTTCGCGGTCCACGTCGGCCTCGACCACCCGACGGGAGAGGTCGTCGCCGGTATCGAGAAGCCGCTCGCCATGTGCCACATCGACGCGGAAATCGAGGGGACGACTGCCCACGCCGGCAAGGAACCGGAAGCCGGCGCGAACGCCATCCACGCGCTCGGCACCGCCATCGAGAGCGTCTACGGGATTCCGCGGCACTCCGACGGGATGACCCGCGTCAACGTCGGTCGGGTCGAAGGCGGCACCGCGAGCAACGTCATCGCCGACGAGGTCGAAGCCGTCGCCGAGGCGCGCGGCGAGACGACCGAACTCATGGAGTACGCGAAGTCCGAACTCCGCCGGCGGTTCGAGAAGGCCGCCGAACTGCACGACTGCGAAGCGACGGTCGACGTGGTCAGCGAGAGCCCGCGGGCCGACAGCGACCCCGAACTCGTGGAGGCCGTCGCCGACGCCGCCGAGGGCGTGCGCGGCGTCGACCGCGTCGTGCCGACCGCCGACTTCGGCGCGAGCGAGGACGCCACGTTCCTCATGGAGCGCGTCCAGCGCGACGGCGGCCTCGCATGTTACTCCATCGTCGGCACCGACCACCCGACGAGCCACCACACCGCGACGTTCGACGTGGACGAGCGAAGCCTCGAAACCGGCGTCGAAGTCCTCACGCGGTCGATTCTGTCGGTCGCCGGCGTCGAGTCGGTTCCAGAAATCGCGGGAGCGAACCGATGAGCGACGGGCGCGTCACCGGCGAGTCGGCACCCCCGGCGTCGGAAGTCGTCACCGCCGACGACGTTGCGGACGCCCACGAGCGACTCGACGGCGTGGTCCACCGGACGCCGCTCGATAGCTCGCGAACCATAGCCGACCGCTGCGGGGCCGAGCGGGTCGACCTCAAACTGGAGAACGTCCAGCGGACGGGGTCGTTCAAGATTCGCGGCGCGTACAACGCGATGGCGCAGCTCCCCGAGTCGGTGCGAGAACGGGGCGTCGTCGCCTCCAGCGCCGGCAACCACGCGCAGGGCGTCGCGCTCGCCGGCGACCTGCTCGACATCGACACGACCATCGTCGTCCCCGAAATCACGCCGGCGGTGAAAATCGACGCCACCCGCGGTTACGGCGCGGAGGTCGTCGTCGAGGGCGACCTGTACGAGGAGTCGTACGAACACGCTCTGCGACTCGCCGACGACGAGGGACTGGAGTTCGTCCACCCCTTCGACGACGCGGCCGTCATCGCCGGACAGGGGACCGTCGGACGGGAACTCGCGGCTGACGCGCCCGACGTGGATACGGTTCTCGTCTCCATCGGCGGCGGCGGCTTCATCTCCGGTATCGCCACCGCGCTGAAGGCGCGGAACCCCGACGTGCGCGTCGTCGGCGTCCAACCCGAGGGCGCGGCCCACGCCAAGCCCTCGCTCGAGGCCGACGAGATTCGCATGCTCTCGGAGGTCGATACCGTCGCCGAGGGCATCGCCGACGCGCGGCTGTTAGAGCGGACCTTCGCGGTCGTCCGCGACCGCGTCGACGACGTGGTCTCGGTCGACGACACGGACCTCGCGGTCGCCACCACGGTCCTCGCCGAGCGGGCGAAGACCGTCGCCGAACCGGCCGGTGCGGCCCCGGTCGCAGCGCTGCTATCGGGCGCGGTCGACGTCGAGGGCGAGCACGTCGCGGCCGTCGTCTCCGGCGGCAACGTCGGCCTCTCCGAACACGCCGAACTGACTCGCGTCGGGATGGAGGCGCTCGGACGCGCCGCCGAAGCGCGACTCGAACTCGACGACTGGCCGGCGGTTCTCGGCGACCTCTCCGAGGCCGTCGCCGCGTCCGGGGCCGAACTCGATAGCGTCGAGCGCGCCGCCCGAACCGCCGCCGACGAACCGAATCGGGTTCCGGTCGAGGTTCGCCTCGACGGGAGCGGTCCGGACCACCTCGCGGACGCGCTCGGCTCGCTGGCCGCGGTCGACGGCGTCGAAGTCGCTTCGCACTCGCTGGACAGGTGCGTCGGCGAGTCTGCTGACTCGGCCTGAGTAGTCCGGAAAAACGGGACAGACCGCGTCTCGGGTCCGTTTTTTCTCACGCTGTTCGTCCGGCGAAACCCACGCTCACGCGACCGCTTCGGTCGCCACGGCGTCCATCGCCTCGCAGAAGATGCCCACGCCCAGTTCGATTTCGCGCTCGGTGGAGTCGAGCGGGGGCAGGAGGCGAATCGTCTTCTTCCCGCAGCCGAGGGTGAGCAGGCCGCGGTCGAGCGCCGCTTCGACGACGGCGTCGCGGCGCTGTTTGGTGTCGAACTCGACGGCGAGCATCAGACCCTTGCCGCGCACGTCGACCACGTGGTCGGGCGCGTCGTCGGCGAGGAGTTCCTTCGCCTGCCGGCCGCGCTCGGTCGCGTTGTCGAGCAGGTCGTACTCCTCGATGGCGTCGAGCGTGAGCGCGCCCTGCATCGACGCGAGCAGGTCGCCGCCGCCGAACGTCGACCCGAGGCGGTTCTTCTCGGTCGGGAAGACGTCGGACCTCGAGACGGTCGCGCCGACGCGGAGCCCCTTCGCGCTGGCGATGACATCGGGTTCGATGGGGTAGTGGTCGGCGGCCCACATCTCGCCCGTCCGCCCGACGCCCGACTGAATCTCGTCCACGACGAGCGGGATGTCGTAGGTGTCGCAGACGTCGCCCACCTCGGCCATGAACTCCTCGCTCGGGAAGCGGTAGCCGCCGACGCCCTGAATCGGTTCGAGAATCGCGAACGCGACCTCGTCGGGGTTGACGTGGCCGCCCTCCGGCGAGAGCGAGTTCCGCAACTGCGACCCGCCACCCGCGAAGAAGCCGCAGTCGCAAGAGTCCGCCGAACAGCCAGAATCCGAGCAGAACGGAACCGTCTCGATGCCCGCGACTTGCGGGTAGTGGCGGGTGTAGACCTCTTTCGATTTCGTGAGCGAGAGCGTCCCGAGAGTCCGGCCGTGGAAGCTCTGGTCGAAGGCGTAGCCGTACTTCGCGGGGGCCTTGTGGTCGTGCGTTATCTTCATCGCGTTCTCGACGGCCTCGGCCCCGGAGTTCGACAGGAATACCGTGTCCATCCCGTAGTGAGAGGACACGTCGGTGAGCTTGTCCATCAGGTGGCTCGACCCGGGGAACTCGGCGGTTTCGGGGTCCGGTCCCGCGCCGAAGTACATGTCTTGGCCGGCGATTTTCATCGGTTCGACGAGGTCGAACTCCCGGAGCTTCGACAGCACTTTCTCGTTGTTGTAGCCGAGCGGCGCGGCCCCGATGTGGCAGGTGAAGTCCAAGAGGACGTTGCCGTCCACGTCGGTGACGAACGGACCGTCGGCCTCGGCGGTCACGTCCCAGACGAACTCGTGGGAGTACTCGCTGGGCGCGGCGTGCTTGTGGTGGAACTCGACCCACTGCTTCGCGTTGGGTCCGGGCAGCGCTGCTGCGTCCGGTTCTGCGGTATCCCGATCCATACACAGGATTTGTTGATACCGTACATTAAAACTTGGTATCATAGGAGCTACCACACATCACGGTTCGCGATCCGCCTCGGCGACCGCGCCGGCGGCGCTCTCGGTCGGTACGGGCCTTCGTAGAATGGAGATGACGGAGACGGGGACAGAGATGGGGACGGAACCGCGTTCGGCTGGAGTCGGCGTCAGTCGTCGTCGTGGCTGGAGACGTTCGCGGCCGGTGCCTGCCCGCCGGTCGACTCCGACTTCCCCCAGAGGTTCGTCTCGTCTTGGAGGAGCAGGCTTCCGTAGTCGTCTTGGAAGGTCCGGATGAGCCCGAGCGTCGCTATCACGCAGATGACGGCGAACGGCGCACCCGTGATAATCGCCGCGGACTGCAGGGCGTTCACGCCGCCGACGACCATCAGGATGGACGCCACCGCGCCCTGGAGGACGGCCCAGAAGATGCGGTTGAGCGCGGACGGTTCCTTTTTACCGCCGGTCGTCATCATCGACACAGCCAGCGTCGACGAGTCGGCGGAGGTGACGAAGAACGTCGTCACGAGCACGAGGAACCCGAACAGGAGCAGCGGTCCGACGATGGGGAGATTGCCGAAGAGGACGTACCCCGAGACCGCTTCGCCGTACTCGGAGACCGGCCCGAGGACGTTCGCCGCGCCCGTGTGCTGCATGATGACGCCCGCGCCGCCGACGATAGCGAACCACGGGACCGTCGCGAGCGAGGTCGCACCGATGCCGGCGAACGCGACCTCGCGGACGCTCCGACCGCGCGAGATGCGGGCGATGAACAGGCCCGCGAAGGGCGACCACGCGAGCGGCCAGAGCCAGTAGAAGACGGTCCACGCGTTGACCCACTTACTGGCGCTGGTCGCGGTGGCCTGCGTGAACAGGCTCATCTGGAAGAAGTCGCCGATGAAGCCACCGGTCGCCTGCGTGCCGAGTTCGAGGATACGGAAGGTCGGCCCGAATATCAGCGTCGCGAGCATCAACAGGGTGAACACGACCATGTTGAAGTTCGAGAGCCGTCGAATCCCCTTGTCGACGCCCAGCACTAACGAGATGGTGAAGATGACGACCATGCCCGTGATGACGAGGATGGTTCCCACGTCGCCAAGTTGAATTCCCCACTGGAAGTTCAGGCCGGTGATGAACTGGCTTCCGATGAAGCCCAGCGAGGTTGCGACGCCGCCGAGGGTCGCGAACACGGCGAGGATATCGACGGTTTTCCCTATCGCGCCGTCGACGTTGTCCGCACCGAGAATCGGCGTCAGGACCGCCGACACGCGAAGCGGCGCGTCGTAGTTGTAGACGAAGTAGCCAATGGCGAGACCCATCACGGTGAAACACGACCACTGGGTCAGACTCCAATGGAAGATAGAGTACTGGACCGCCAGCGGCATCGCCGCCGAGGACTGGGCCTCGGCCCCGTACAGCGGCGGGACCGTCGAGTAGTGGAACAGCGCCTCCGCGGGACCCCAGAAGACGATACCCGCCGCGAGGCCGGCGGAGTACATCATTGCGAAGTACGAGAGGAAGCCGTACTCGGGGTCCTGGTCTCCGAGCTTCAGGTTACCCCACGGCCCGAAGATGACGAAGCCCAAGAACAGGACGAACCCGAGCATCGCCAACAGGAAGAACCAGTTGAACGTGGCGAGAATCCACCGGCGAATCCCGAGGACGAAGTCGTAGGAGGCCTCCGGATTGAGGCTGAACGCGCCGACGAAGAGCAGCGTTATCGCCGCGCCGAACGCGAACACCACCGGCTCGATTTCGTCGAGGAACTCACTCACGACGCCGTTTGAGGAGCTCACCGCCGACACCCCCCGTGCGTAATCGCCCCGTTCGACCCCGTCTGAACGAGACTGCCACCTCCCGACTGACTGGTCGAGGCCCGCGCCTCGAACTGTGCGCCACGATGACCGTTGCACCCGTGTGCTGTAATGTGGTCTGTCATACTATCGCTCCGACGGACACCATGCTACGTGATGTCTCACATCACGACAAGTGCAAACATTACCATAAAATTTGTGGTTATCGGTGACGCCGAGAACGAAATCCGTTTACAAACGGTCGGAAAGTCGGACGTCGACCCGCTGCAGTCGTGCGCTTTCCCCGCTGCGTAGCGCCTCGCTCCGCCCTCGACCGGTGCGTTCACACGAACTGTAGACGAGACTTCGGAATACCCCGGCTATCGCCCCGATTCGTCCGGATATTCGGCCCGTTCGTAACGCTTAATCGAATTCGTACACGCGTTCTGTATATGGCAAACGACGCCGACGGAACGGACGGCACCGACGACCTCGCCTACGCCGCCGACCGCGGCCGCGGCATCCTGACGCCGAGCGACCGCGAGTTCCTGCTCGGCCGGAAGACCGACTACACCGACCACTCGAAAAAGCAGAAGCGAAACCGGATTCGACGCCGCCTCCGCAACGCGATACTCGATTTCACCATCCTGTTCGAGTCGCTCGAAGACCGCGACCGCGAGACGGTGTTCAACCCCGACGCCGCCGACCGCGAGGCGTACACGCGGGGCATCACCGACATGCTCGCGTTCCTCCACCTCGGGACGATGGGCTACTACACCCCGTTCAAGGACATGCTCTCCGAGGGCGTCAACAAGGCCGAGCAGGAACTGGCCGGCTCCGACTACCGGATGGTCACGGTGGATTTCAACGTCGAACCGGTCGGCCAAATCGACGTCGACGCCGTCATCGACAAACTCGAACGCGGCGCGTTCGACCAGCTCACCGACGAGGAACTACAGGCGTTCGTCAGGCTTCTGGCGGAGTCAGACGACTTCTCGGCGACCGACCTGCGCGCCGATATGAAAGCCCAGATGTCCGAGTTCGTCGAGCGAATCGACGCCGCGAACGAGCGGCGCGACCGCCGAGTCGACGAACTGAACGACTGAGCCCCGGTTCGACTGGGCCGCGAATCTCCCGGGCGTCCGGGCGGCGCCGCCACGCGCTGCGGCCTACCCGAGATACGCTATCGCGTCCATCTCGACGCGAACGTCGCCGGGCAGGCGCGCGACCTCGACGCAGACGCGCGCCGGCGGCACCTCGTCGAACCGCGCGCCGTACGCCTCGTTGACCCGTTCGTAGTCGTCGAGGTCGGTGACGTACACCGTCAGTTTCACCGCGTCGTCGAGGCCGTCGCCGCCGGCCTCGGAGACGACGGCCGCGATGTTGTCGAGCACGCGGTCGGTCTGTGCTTCGATGTCGCCGTCGACCACCTCACCCGTCTCGGGGTCGACCGGGCCGTAGCCCGAGACGTAGAGCGTGTCGCCGGCGACGACGCCCTGCGAGTAGGGGTTATCCGTACGCGGGGCGTCGTCCGTGATAACTCGTTCGGGTGGCATCGTGGTGTTCGACCGTGGTTAGACTCGTTGCGTTTCGGCCGTGACCGCTTCGATGCCGTCGGTGATGACGTCGAGCGCCGTCTCCGCGAGGTCGTGGGTGAGCACGAGCGGCGGGAGCAGTCGCAGGATGTTGCCGTGCCGGCCGGCCTTCCACACCAGTACGCCGCGCTCGAAGCAGTACTGCTGGAGCGCGTCGGCCGCCTCGCCGTCGGGGTTGCCCTCGGCGTCGACGAACTCCGCGCCGATGAACAGGCCCTTCCCGCGAACGTCCACGATTCGGGGGTTGTCCTCCGCGACCTCCGAGAGCCGGCCGCGGATGTACTGGCCGAGGTCGCGGGCGTGCGCGAGGAGGTCGTGTTCCTGGATATACTCGATGGCGCGGGTGCCGGCGCGCATCCCGACGACGTGGCCGCGGTACGTGCCCGCGTGGTCGCCCGACCCCCACGTGTCGAGGTCCTCGTGGTAGATGGTCGCCGACAGCGGGAAGCCGGTCCCGCCGAGCGCCTTCGCCGAGGTCATCACGTCCGGCGTGACACCGTACCACTCGCTCGCCCACCACTTGCCGGAGCGGCCGAGGCCGCTCTGAATCTCGTCGAACACGAGGGGAACGTCGTTGTCATCGGCGATGTCGCGGAGGCCTTTCAGGAACCCCTTCGGCGGGGTGACGACGCCGCCTTCGCCCTGAATCGGTTCGACGAAGATGCCCGCCGGGTTGGCGAGGCCGCCGTAGGGGTCCTCGAAGATGGCCTTGACCTCTTCGAGACAGTGGTCGACCGCCTCCTGCGGGCCTTTACCCATCTCGACCGTGTTCGGGTAGGGTGCGTGGACCACGTCGGGGAGGAGCGGCGAGTAGTCGCCCTTGAACTTCTTGTTGCCGGTGAGGCTCATCGCGCCGCTCGTCGCGCCGTGGTACGCGCCGCGGAAGGCGACGAGACCGGTCCCTTCGGTGTTGTACTTGGCGAGTTTGATGGACGCCTCGATGGCGTCGCTCCCCGTCGGACCGCCGAAGACGACGCGGTTGTTCCCGCGCAGTCCCTCTGGCGCGATTTCGTCCAACTTCTCGATGAGGTCGAGTCGGGCCTCCGTCGGGAAGTCGACGGTGTGGACGAACTTGTCGGTCTGCTCGTGGACCGCCTCCAACACGTACGGGTTCGAGTGACCCACGTTGAGCACGCCGATACCGGCGAACATGTCGATGAAGGTGTTGCCGTCGGCGTCGCGCACCGTCGCACCCTTCCCGCTTTCGAACGCGATAGGGATGTCCTCGGGATACGAGACGGCGCTGCTGTCGATTCGCTGCTGTTTTTCGAGGAGTCGCGTCGATTTCGGCCCCGGAACGTCGCCCACGTTCGGTGCGTCGTCGAAGTGCAACTCGTGAATCGGCGGACCTGCGACCATGCCTCAACCCATGTAGAACAGTCATAAATAATTTGTCCACGCTTCCTATTGATGACGTACACAGTATTCGGTTTCGACATCGGCCACCCGCGGTGATTTGGTTAGCGACGTAACAGTAACCACAATGGATTTGTGCGAGGCAAGTCCTTCTTTTTCCAATGTTACACGCAAAAGGTCCGCTGCTCACGGTCGACTTAGGAAACGAGACCAGTCGGACGGAAGACATCGACGAGATTCTCGAATCCTACGTCGGGGGTCGCGGAGTCGCCACCCGCCTCGCTCACGAGCGCGTCTCATTCGACGTTGACCCCTTCAGCCCGGAGAACCGCGTCTACTTCAGCACCGGTCCGATGCAGGCGTCGAACATGAGTTTCACCGGTCGCACGAACTGCACCAGCGTCTCGCCGCTGACCGGTGGCCTCTGCTCGTCGAACGCGGGCGGGTTCGTGTCGCGGAACTTCGCGGACGCGGGCTACTCGGCGGTCGAACTCACGGGCGCGAGCGACGAGTTGGTCGTCCTCCACGTCACAGACGAGGGCGTCGAGTTCGAGTCCGTCCCGGACCTCGCCGGCGCGACGGTCCCCGAGACGGTCGCGTACCTCGACGACGAACACGGCATCGAAGCCGACCGGACGATGGTCGTCGGTCCCGCCGGCGAGAATCTCGTGCGCTTCGCCTCCATCATGACGAGCGAGGAGCGCGCGTTCGGCCGCGGCGGTCTCGGTGCCGTCCTCGGGTCGAAGAACGTGAAGGCGCTCACCTTCGGCGGCGACTCCGCGCCCGACATCGAGATTCCGTCGTCGCAGATGGAGATTCACCGCGAGGCCGCCACCGACGACCACATCATGAAGCGGCAGGGGACCGTCGCCGTGCTGGACCTCGCCAACGAGATGGACGGCCTCCCGTCGTACTACTTCTCCGAGCGCCACTTCGAGGGCGCGGAGGGAATCAACGGCGACGCCATCGAGCAGAAGAAGTACAAGAAGGGCACCTGTTCCGCCTGCGCGTTCGCGTGCAAACTCCCCACGAGAGACGAGGAGGCGGGCGTGGAAACCGAGGGCCCCGAGTTCGAAGTCACTATGGCGTTCGGGTCGAACTCCGGCGTCGACGACATCGTCGAGGTGATGAAGTCGAACGAGCTGTGCGACCGCTACGGCCTTGACGCCATCTCGGCCGGCAACACCGTCGCGGCCTACCTCGCCAGCGAAGACGAGTTCGGTAACACCGACCTTATCCACGACCTCGTGGAGAAAATCGCGCTCCGGGAGGGAATCGGCGACGACCTCGCCGAGGGCATCGCCCGCGTCCACGACGACCTCGGCGTGGAGAACTGGACGGTCAAGGGGATGGACTTCGCCGCCCACGAGGGGCGGGTCCTCCACGGACAGGGTCTGTCGTACGCCGTCGCCAACCGCGGCGCGGACCACATGTACGCGGTGTTCTACTCCCAGGAGTACCCGCTCGTCGGCAAGGACGACGCCTACCCACCGGAGGGGTTCGAGGGCAAGCCCAAGCGCCTCATCGAGAAGGAAAACCAGATGGCGCTCAACGACAGCGGCATCGTCTGTAAGTTCTCGCGGGACTTCATGACTCCCGAGCGCTACGAGATGCTGTTCGGCGCCGACTTCGAGGACCTGCTGGCCGTCGGCGACCGCATCGTCACGCTCGAACGGCATTTCAACAACCAGCGCGGCTTCGACCGCGGCGACGACACGCTCCCGTACGCCGACGAGTTAGACGGGTTCGAAGCGGCGCTCGAAGCGTACTACGAGCGTCGCGGATGGACTGACGACGGCGTCGTCCCGTCGGGCAACGTCCCGGCGTAACGCGCCCGATTGACCGACTCGCGTCGATCCGACGAACGTTTCTCACTTCTCACTTTTCGCTTCTCACACTCACCCTTCGTTCGCCTCGTCCGCTTGAGTCCGATATAGTTCCGCGACGCCCTGTTCGAACCGCTCGGCGGCGCGTTCGAGCAGTTCCACCTGCGTCGCCCGCGTCTCCTCGTCGATAACGTAGGCGGGACCGCTCAGATTCAGCGACCCGTACACCTCACCCCGCGGCGACTTCACGGCCTTTCCGATGGCCCAAAAGCCCTCGACCGCCTCGCCGCTGTTCTCGGCGTACCCTTGCTCGCGGACCGTCGCCAGCTCCGCGAACAGTTCCTCTTCGGTCGTGATGGAGGCGTCCGTCGCCGCTGGCAGTCCCCAGCGGTCGATGATGTCTCGCACTCGCGTCTCCGGGTACTCGGCGATAATCGCCTTCCCCGAACTCGTCGTGTGGACGTGAAACGGACTGCCGTCGATGAGAAAGCGCGGGGAGTTCGCGAACTCGAGGTCGCCGTACAACGAGACGATGCGGCCGTGTTCTTCGACCGCGAAGTCCGCGTCCATCGACGACTCGCTGTCGAGCCACGAGACGGTCTCTTGGGCGACCCGGTAGTAGTCCTTGCGCGTTCTGACGTAGTCGCCGAGGTGGCAGAACTTCGCACCTAACTGGTACTCGTTGTCGATGTTCACGACGTAGCCGTACTCCGCGAGCGTCTTGAGGTGGGCGTGGACGGTGCTCTTCGCGAGATCCGTCGCCTCGACCAACTCGCCCATCGTCGCTCCCTCCAGTTCGAGGATGTGGTCGACGAGCGCCAGCGAGGCGGCGGTCGTCTTGAGCACGCCGGACGGGTCGTGTCTATTCATGGAGGGGAATCCACGGTCAGGGGTTAAAGATGTACCTCCGTTTGCGGGGGCCAGCCATACCGACCAGCGACCGAGACTCGATGCTGAACGTCCGGGGGTAAACGACCGGTCCTTTCTGCTCGGCGACGCAGTTGGTTCCGGAAAGCCGAACGTTTATACGTTCTCTCTGAGATTGACAATAGTTAACACACGTCTTAGAGATGTTTACGAAGAATACATATTGGAATTATCTGTTTTTCGGCGGGGGAACCGACTTGCCTCTATATACGTATTCGGAAGTTAGGAACGCCGAGTCTCCCGAGACGCGTGAGGTTCGAATTTACGGGCGAGTGAGGGCTTGAGACCGCCTCACTCGTCACGGCTTTCGGACGCGTGAACGTTTAAGTGAGGTCGCGGACTGGGCGATGCCACCGAACTAACATCCGCACCACGTGTCGGCGGTCCGTGGTCTCGGCTTTCGTTCTCGGTCGGTTCACGGCGAACTCCCGTCCGTAGCCTCGTGACAGAATTATTATGTTCGTGGGGTCTCTCGGGGGGTTACGTCTCTCGCCGACGGGGTTTCTCCCCATCCTCATTACAGACATAACTGTGTAATTCTGACGCCCCGGCCACCCGTCACGAAGTCTGTCCGGTCGGGTGGTGGGGGGCGGTGCCGTTATCGCGTCGCCTCGAACGCCGTCTGCGCCGCTTCGAGCACCTCGTCGTGTGCGTGTCCGTTCGACGCGACGAGACCCGGCTGACCCGGTCCCCACCTGTTTCCGTGGAGGTCGGTTACGGTTCCGCCCGCGCGTTCGACGAGGTAGGCCCCGGCCACGGTGTCCCACGCGTTCGGTTGTTCGTCGAGCCCGACGACGGCGTCTATCGACCCGTCGGCGAGGCGCGAAAGCGTCAGTTGCGTCGTCCCGAGCTTCCGCATCTCGCCGAACGTGCCGAAGATGTCTCCCGCGAGTCGCTCGATTCCCGGCCGGTCACCGTCCTGATACCGGAGCGTCGAGGAGACGAGAAACGCGCTGGTGTTCGACTCGTCGTTGACCGTGATCGGCCGCCCGTTTCGCTCGACTCCCTCTTCCGTGGCGATGTAGGTGTCTCTCGTCTCGGGAGAGACGTTCACCGCCGCAATCGGCGTCTGGTCTTTGACGACGGCGACGCTCGTCACCCACTCGCGGGCACCTCGGGTGTAGTTTTGCGTCCCGTCTATCGGGTCGATAATCCAGGCGTATCCCGACTCGGGGACGGTCTTCAGTTCGTCTTCCTCCTCGCCGACGACCGCGTCGTCGGGGAATCGCTCTCGAATCGTCGAGATAACCCGCCGTTGTGTCTCGCGGTCGACTTCCGTGACGAGGTCTATCGCGTCGCCTTTCTCCTCGATATCGAGTTTGGTTCTGAAACGCGCCGACGCGTGGTCGGCACCTCTCTCCGCGGCGTCGATTGCGACTTCCTCGCGGGGGTCCGTGTCCATAGCGACTATGTACTACACGGCGAGAAAAAGCCTCGGACAGCGGTCAAGCCTTCGCGGTCTTTTGCCGAATACGCGACGGGAGTTATAGTGGCGTTTGCAAGTCAATGCGTACTCAATCGCACGCTGTCGTGCGATTAGATGTGTAACCAGTTGCAAACGCTACTATAGCTGTCGGTTAATTTCTCTCGTGGGTGTACGTGTTCTGAGGGTCACAACGTGCCGACTCGCGGTATCTCGACCGTTCTTCCTCTTAGAACGACCATCCGCGATTCGATACGAGTACGGCACCCCCCAGAGCAGGGCTCTGCGCCCACCCGTGACCCTTCTCCCGAGGTCACGAGTTAGCGCGTGGCCGAAATCAGTCTCTGTAGCGCCTTATTCGCGACTTCACTATCGCTGTGATGAATCACCAAGCGAGGTCGCTACTTGTGGGGGTCGTGCCGAAAGGTGCGGTCGAAGGATCCGATGCATTCTGTCTTCCTGTGTGTATTGGAACTCTCGACGCAGCGGTCTCTTCAGCGCCTGAAGTCTCGGTACTCGAACGAAATCGACCGATTCTATTACTACTTACAATATTTCGTGGCTCACTGTGTTCCCGCTGAACGCCGGGACTGATGGTGAGATGGGCTGCACACCGATCATCTGTTGGAGGGTACGCTGAGACGGTCTCTCCGGCACTGTTCCCTTGACTAATTTGTGGACTGCTCTGGTTCGCCCTGCGTGAGTGGTGGCGCTGTCTATTGGTGAAATCTCAATCGACGCGGATAATCGCGGAGAACTGCCTCGTGTAACCGTTCTTCTGGCCTTTTTCTCCCGTAATACCGTCGAGCCTCTCGACAAAGCCGCGCAAAGTTCCCATCCTCCGAAGTTGTGGCCGTACCGATCCTCAATTTTGTATAGCTATATGTGATTTATTAACTCATCGCCAGCTCATCTACCAATACTACTAATCCTCGTTGTCTGTAGTAGACAACGATACTAGTATTCAATTCAAATATATTTCATAATCGCCGATTGTCTCGAAAACCCCGGATTCAGATTCGGATTGGTCGGCGGAGGCCCGGTTTGGGTGCTCCGGCCCGGGAGTTGTGGACCGAACAAGCAACTCGCAGGTGAGACATCGGAATGTAGTGGTTGGCTGTTCCAGTGCGTCGCCAGTTCGGTACTGCGACTCGATGTTGAACCATCAAGCGTTAGTTCTGGAAATAGCTTCTTCGGCCCTCACAGTTCTATTCTACGAGGTTCGGGGTGTCGATCTCCTGTTTTCACTCGTCTTGTACCGCAATACGATAGTCGGGGATTCATAAATTGTATAGCGCAATATCATCTGTTGCCATGGAGATCGCTGACTCGGAATTCATTCTGGATTCTCAGCCCATTTTACAATATAGAATAACACAGCTATCTGTGTAATGGTTCCAGTACGTTTTCACCCCCTCGAATGTCCCAAAATCAAACGTTCTGACTCCTCAAAAGGCATCGAACACACAGAATGGACCAGATCGATATCCGATTCGTAGCACAACTGCTTTGGACAACGAAAATGAACACGCTTAGTATGCGAACCGGTGTCATCATCGCCGGCGGGTACTCGACGCGGTTCGGTGCGGAGGACAAAGCAGTCGCTTCTCTCGCTGGGACCCCTCTCATCCGTCGCGTCGCCGACCAGATGGTCGGTGTAATCGATAGCCTCGTCGTCAACTGCCGACCGGAACAGGCTGATACGCTCCGAACCGCGCTCGACGGTTACGACCACCCGATAACGATTGCAGAAGACGCAGAGTGCGACGAGGGGCCGATGGCGGGAATCCTGACCGGTTTGCGGGCCGTGGAGACGGAGTACGCGTTCGTCGCCGCATGCGATATGCCCTTTCTCGAACCCGCGCTCATCGACAGACTGTTCGAGCGGGCGGGCGGTCACGACGCTGCCGTGCCGCGGGTCGGTGACGGCTGGTTCCAGCCTACTCACGCGGTGTACCGTGCCTCGGCGATGGCCGACGCTTGTGAAACCGCGCTAGCTGAAGGGAGCCACAAAATCATCGACCCGCTGTTCACGCTCGACTACGTCGTCCTCGGGGAGGACGAGGTGCGCGAGTACGCGAGCCTCGATACCTTCGAGAACATCAACACCCCCGAAGAGCTCGCTCACGCGGCGGAACAGTTGCGCTAGCGTTCTACGGCGGCCACGACGGGGTCAGACGCCGTCAACTGCGTCAGTACGACGCGTGGGACGTCCGACTGAGCCAGAACGTCCGAAGCAATCTCCCGTGCGACAGCCTCGAGGGCCGCGTCGTCGACCTTGTTCAGCACGGGAATCACTGTCGCACCGTCGGGGACATCCGCGTGGCCGCCACGTTCGCTGGTGAGTACTGTTGCGACGTCGGACGGGCGGATCGTGTCGCCGAGTTCGAGGTCGGTGAGGGTGGTGACCCGCTCCGGGCGGTGGACGCACGCTTCGGTAAGCGGTTCGCCGACCGCGTGGACGCTGGCGATGGGGAGGACGGTGTCGGCAGTCTCCGGGAGTTGTGGTTCGCGGTCACCTGGTGCCTTGAACTCGCGCATCCGCGCGCCGTCGGCCTTCACCAGCACGGCGTCGGTGGCGTCCGATTCTCCGATGGCGTCGACCACGTCGGGGTCGTACCCGCGGTAGCGGTCGTCGCGGTCGCGGTCGGGAACGACGCCCACCGGCCAGTCCGCCACCCGTTCGAGCGCGGCAGCCGGGCGCTCGGTCACGACCACGTCGGCGACGTGCTGGTCGAAGGTGGGGATGCGGACGGTGGCCGTCACGACGGCGCGGTCGAGTTGACGCGCCAGCGCGTACAGTGTGGACTTTTTACCGCCCGCGCCGACGACGCAGACCACGCCGCTTCGAGCGCAGAGCAGATCGGCGAGCATCATATTCGCTCCACGGGTAGTGTACAGTTCGCCGTCCCGCCGTTCGTGTGGTGTTCAATCATGGAGGTGGTCGAAGTCCTCGGTGAGTTCAGTAAGGTCGAGGCGGTCGATAGTCTGGGCCGTCGGCACGCCGTTTTCGTCCCAACCACGGCGGCGGTAGTACGCGTCGAGCATCGAGTCGAAATCGTCGCTATCGACGACTGCACCTGCGCGTGGCCCTGTCCCAAGCGGCTCTTGGAGCGTGGCCGGCAGCGCATCGTCCTCGCGCGAGATACCTTCACGGACGTTGAACAGGCGCGTCACGTTCCAAACTCGTTCGCCGACTGTGGCGAGTTCCCCGACGGTTTCGAGGCTGACCGATTCGAGCCACTCCCGGCCGAGGTCGTCGAGCGCGTCGCCGAAAAAGTCATCGGCGATAAGACTCCAGAGTATCGACCGCTGGTCCTGTTCGCGAGTGACCTCCGCCGCGGTCCGGTCGGCTCCCCAGTTCCCGTCGAACACCTCGCGCTCGATGGGTCGCGCCCGCCGATGGCACGCACCCCGATCGCTGGTCGCGTACGCGAGTGCCATGCTCTGCGCGCCGCGCGGGTCGTAGGCAGGGAGCTCCATCGATTTCACCGTGGGGACGAGGTCTCGCCCGCCGAACTGCGTCGCCGCCACTTCGACTCCGTCCGCGAGCGCGTCGCCGAGGTCTGACTCGCGTTCCGCAATCTCCCCTAAGAGGGCGCGTGCTCCGTCGGGGTCACCGAACGAGAGTGGGCGGTCGAGTACGTCGGCGGCGTTGGCCTTGATGGTCCATGCGACTGCGCTACCAGCGCTAATGAGGTCTATTCCGAGCCGATCACAGGTCTGTCCCAACGCTGCGACGGCGTCGAAGTCGTCGATGTCGAGTCCGGCTCCGAGCGACATCGCGGTGGCGCCGCGTGGGACGTAATCGCCTTCTTCCGTGGCCACGCGATACCCTCCCGGAGTCGTCGCCTCGGCGTATTCGCGACCGACGGCTCGGTCTTCGACTGTCGTGATTCCTACTTCATCCGTCTCGTCGAAGTGTCCGCCACTCCAGCCTCGCGTCGAGAGTGCGCCGATTTCGTTCGCGAAATCGATCGTCTCGACGGTCCCGCTGGCCCGTAGCCACTGTCCGGTAGAGGTCTCTCGGTACTTCGTCGTGTAGGCTTCTCGCAGGTCGTCTAACCCGTCAGGGGGGTCTCCTTTCGCGATGATCGCCTTCAGCCGCTTCGAACCCATCACCGCTCCCGCTCCCCCTCGGCCCGCGTGGTGGTCGCCGGCGTCGGAGGCGATCGTGGCATATGCGATCTGTCGTTCTCCCGCGGGGCCGATACACGCGACAGACGCGTTCGGGAACGCTCGGGCCGTTTCGACCGTACTGGCTCCCCACGTCTCGGCGGCTTCGATTGTCGCGCTCCCGTCTTCGATGACGAGGTGAACGGGGTCGGACGCGATGCCCGTTACGAGCAGGCCCATGTGCGACCCGAGCGCGCCGGCCAGGGAGTCGGGAAATTCACCCCCCGCGTACGAGTCGAGAAAACACCCTGTCAACGGGGATTTCGTGATGGCGGCGTATCTCGAGTCACCCGGGAGATAGCCCGAGAGCGGGCCAAGCATGAACAGAATCGCGTTTTCTTCGCCGAGCGGGTCGACGCCGGCGTCGAGTTCGTCGTAGAGATAGCGGGCACCCAACCCTTTTCCGCCGACGTATCGCTGTCGCCACCCGTCCGGAATCGGCGTACTCTCGACCGAGCCGGCGGACAAGTCGACTGTGAGGAGTCGGTCAGCGATTGGAGGCGCCATCTGGTCGTTCGTCAGTACCGGCGACCAAAAAGATGATGCCGTTCTCGCGGACCGTCGAGCGATTTCGAGGGGCGAACGTCTCCGACAAAGACGCACAGTTCGGTTTGTTCGGTGTTCGAGGTGCCCAACACGAACGGACAGGAAACCAGAAGTATCAAAGAATAGTCATGATGTGTTTTCACGACGGCAGTTCGGAGAACGGCGGGTTCTGTCTCCTGTGTGAGTCGGCCGCCCCAGTCTTCATTACGACCACTCGTGAGGCGTCACACACATCGACATGTCCACAGCCGAAATACCGATTACGGTCGTTAGCGGTCCACTCGGGGCGGGTAAAACGACGTTGGTCAATCGACTCCTGAACGACCCCGGTGACAGAGACATCGCCGTCGTCGTCAACGATATGGGCGAATTGAACGTCGACGCGGAATTAGTCGCGTCAGAGGCTGACGATGGAGTCGTCGACCTCTCGAACGGCTGTATCTGTTGCCGGTTGCAAGACGACCTCGTGACTGAGGTGACGCGGTTGGCGGAGACGCGTTCGTTCGACTATCTCCTCATCGAGGCCTCGGGAATCAGCGAACCGCTCCCGATTGCGCGGGCGCTGACGGGCGAGTCGAACGAGGGCGGTCTGCCGGAACGACTCCGGTTAGATACCACGGTCTCGGTCATCGACGCCTACGGGTTTTGGAAGGCGTTCGACCCGGCGGAGTCGCTTCCGGACGCCGCCCCCGACCCGGAGCGTCCGCTGACGGAGGTACTCGTCGAGCAGGTCGAGTTCTGTGACGTGCTGTTGCTGAACAAGTGCGATATGGTCCCCGACGATGCGTTGGACGCCGTCGAGGCCGAGATTCGAGAGCTCCAGCCGCGTGCGAGCCTCCACCGGACGACCTACAGCGAAGTCGACCCGACGCGGGTTCTCGATACGAGACGCTTCGATTTCGAGGCGGCGAAGCGCCACCAGGGGTGGAAGCAGGCCCTCGCGAGCGACGGGACCGAGGCGGACCACGACCACGACCACGACACCGACCATGACCATACCCACGATGAGGGCGTCTCGGCAGCGACGGCCCACGGCGTCGAGTCTTTCGTCTACCGTCGAGACCGTCCGTTCCATCCGCAGCGTCTCGACGCGTGGCTCGACGACTGGCGGGGGAACGTCGTCCGCGCGAAGGGGTTCGCGTGGGTCGCGAGTCGTCCCGAGGCGGTTCTCGGCGTGAGTCAGGCGGGACCGTCGGTGCAGGCCGGTCCCATCGGTCGATGGGGAGATGATGACCCCGAGACGCGACTCGTGTTCATCGGTCGCGACCTCGACGAAGACGCAGTAACCCGAGAACTCGACGAGTGTCTGGCGACGACGGACGAGCGAAGGGCGGCGTATCCCGACGACCCGTTTCCCCGCGAGTCCGCCTGATACATAGTGCGAGCGCATACCCGCGTCTTCAGGCGCGGGTCAAGCGGACAATAGCGTACACAACCACCGACGGTAGTACGGCTGGATTTCCCACCGTGTAAGGTGGTTTTAAGACACACGCTACGTATAGTGTGTAGTACGGATGAAGACCACACGGCACGCAACGTACAACCTCAACTACCACATAGTGTGGATACCGAAGTACCGTCGGTCGGTACCCGTCGGTGACGTTGCAACCCGTGTGCGAGACATCCTCCACGAAATCGCTGACGAGAAGGGGTTGGAGATTATCGACCTCACTGTCCAACCCGACCACATCCACCTGTTCGTCAGTAGCCCGCCGAAGCACGCTCCGTCACTTCTCGCCAACTGGTTCAAAGGCATCAGTTCGCGGAAGTACAACCACCGACACGCCGACCACGACAGTGAGAAAATCAAGTGGGTGCGAGGCTACTACGCGGGGACAGCAGGACACGTTTCGAGTGAGACTGTCGAGAAGTACATCCAGCGTCACGAGGAGGACGAACAGTGACCGAACTCACCGAGACGCTGGAACTGAAGCTTGTGGAACCGAACACCCACAAGCATCGGAAACTCTGTGAGACGGAACAGGCGTACCAAGACGCCCTTGAATCCGCGTTCAACGCTAACTGCACCACACAGTCGGCGGCGAACGACGTGGTAGTCAACTACGACCTGAGCGGCTACGCCAAGAACGCGCTCAAGAAGTACGTCCCACAACTCTGTGGCGGAAGCTACGACGCCAAAGAGCTTCACGACGACCACCCCGTTCGGTTCACGAACGAAGGCCCGAAGCTCGACCACAAGCCACAGAACGCTATCGAGTGGTACGTCAAAATCCCGCACCACGACGACTACAACCTCTGGTTGCCCGCGCAACCGAATCCCGAACAGCGAGAGTGGTTGGAAGCGTTGCACGCAGGAGACGCAAAGATGGGCGAATGTCGGTTGTTCGACCGTGACGGCGAGTGGTACTTTCACATCGTCGCCACGCGGGACGTGGAGGAACGAGAGACCAGTTCGGTGGAAACGCCGATTGGGGTAGACATCGGGGAAGCCTCTTTGTTAACGGTGTGTCACCGTGACGAGCGCGGCCCCCCGACTGCACCCAACCTCTGGAACGACGAAGGCATGCGAGTACGGCAACTCCGTGAGACGTACTTCACGGCGACTCGACGCCTTCAAAAACGCGGAAGCGAACGTATCGCTGAATCCTACGGCGACGAGTTGTGGCGACACATCGACCACATCCTTCACACGGTCACGTCGGAGGTCGTCTCCTACGCCGACCGATTCGAGAATCCCGTGTTGGTTCTGGAAGACTTGACGCACATCCGTGAGAACATGGACTACGGCGCGTTCATGAATCGACGGCTTCACGGATGGGGCTTCGCCAAGATGCACGCTCAGATTCGCTACAAGGCGTCTGAGAAAGGGATTCGTGTGGAGACAGTGAACCCCGCGTACACCTCGAAAACGTGCCACTGTTGCGGAGAGACGGGCTACCGTCCGAAGCAGGCGACGTTCAAGTGTTCCAACTCGGCGTGTTGGGTTTCGGAGTACCAAGCAGACGTTAACGCCGCGCTCAATATTGCAGACCGCTACCTCAGTGGAGAGAGTCATTCAAGAGAACACACGGATGGCGATGACTCGGCTGAGGAAGGGGGACATTTGACCGTCCCACAAGACAGCCAAGCCGATGCTGACACCCAGCAAGAGACGCTTGGAACGTATGCGTCTTGAAACCTTAGGGCCGCACTCGGCCTGAAATCCCATGGTGGGATTCCCGCGACTTTAGGCGCGGGAGGAGGTCAATAGGCCGCGCCGAAGTCGACCTCGTCTCGGAGTTCGTCCCACGATTCGTGAAAGCCGTAGGTCGACTCCGACTCACCGCTGATCACCGTCTGATACACCTCGTCGTACTCCAACAACTGCGTCCAACCGTCGTGGTACCGGTAACTGCAGTACTGACACATAGAACGCGATACCGGGCAAACCGGCAAAGGAGTGTCGGTGAGGGGGCCGAGTTGAGAGACTCCGCTACGTTAGGGTTCCAGCAGTACCTTCGTGACTCCCTCCTCGCGGTTGTCGAACTTCTCGTACATCTCGGGCGCGTCGTCGAGGCCGACGCGGTGGGAGACGGCCCAACTCGGGTCGGCGCGGCCTTCGATTATCATGTCCCGGAGTGGTCGGTTGTACTCCTTGACGTTACACTGACCGGTGCCGAGTGCCTGACCTTTCTCGAAGAGGAGACCGAAGTCGATGCCGAGGCGACCCTGAGCGGCCATCTCGTCGGGAGCGCCGGGGTCGTCTGGCACGTAGAGACCGGGAATACCGAGTTCGCCGGTCGGTCGGACCGTCCGAATGAGGTTGTTGATGACGACAGCCGGGTTCTCGCGAGCAGGGTCGTACGCGGCGTCGGCTTCCTTGTCCGGGTCGATAGCCTGGTAGCCGACCGCGTCGACGCCCTTGTCGACGCCGCCGCCGTGAATCTCTTTGATCTGTTCGACGGGGTCGCCCTCCTCGAAGTTGATAGGCGTGGCGTCGCAGTGCTCCTCGGCGAGTGCGAGGCGACTGGGAACGCGGTCGACGACGTAAATCTCGGCAGCGCCCTTGAGCTTGGCGCTGTAGGCGGCCATCAGGCCGACCGGACCGGCACCGTAGATAGCGACGGAATCGCCGGCTTCGAGGTTAGCGAGTTCCGTGCCGTGCCAGCCCGTCGGGAAGATGTCCGCGAGCAGCGCGAACGAGTCCTCGTGCTCCCGTCCGTCCGGTAGCTTGAGCGCGTTGAAGTCGGCGTACGGAATGCGGAGCTTCTCGGCCTGCCCTCCTTGATAGGGTCCCATGGCGACGTACCCGTACGCTCCCCCGGCGAACCCCGGATTAACGTTCGTACAGAAGCCGGTGTAGCCGTTCTCACAGTTCTCACAGAAGCCACAGGCGACGTTGAACGGTGCGACGACGCGGTCGCCGACTTCGAGACTACTGACGGCCTCGCCGACCTCTTCGACGATTCCCATATTCTCGTGGCCGAACACGATTCCCGGCTCCGCGGCCGTCCGTCCCTCGTACATGTGGAGGTCGGACCCGCAGATACAGGTCGTCGTGATGTCGATGACGACGTCGTTTGGATGTTCGATCTGGGGCTCTTCGACTTCTTCGACTGCGACTTCTCGTTCGCCTTTGTAGACGACTGCGTTCATAGACATTGTGTGGACTCCACTCGGCCTCTGCGAACGGTTGCTATTTATATCTCGGGTCGATTCAGCCTTCCTGATATCGGACACTTCACGCTTGAGGAGAGTTTAGTAATGCATTCTCAAAATATCAGAAAAATTATTATGTGTGTTTTCTATGTTGAACTCGGTTCGATTACTCGCTCACTGAAGCTCGAGTTCGAATTCGACGGTCGCGGCCGCGTTCGGCGCTATCTGTCCGACCGACTGTCGCAGGACCGTACCACAATCAACTTCGCCGGAGTCTGTATCTCACGTGCGAGCCGAGATATCCCACAAGCACTCTGTTTTCTTACATGATGTGCGGGGCGTTCGCCCCCGGAATGAATCCACGACGGACCGCCCAAAACGGCTGGCGATGAAGCGCATCAGTAGCACTTCGACACCTCGGCAGTTGTTGGCGCATACTGTCAGGTAACGACGGACAGCGATTTGGTTCTCACCGTGGGACGGCGTCCGCTCGCGCCCGACGCGGAGCGACTCGGTGACACGTCCGACACGTCCCGACGAGAATGCGCTTCCGAACACCCGGTACCAGAGTAATGACTACTTCAATCGCATGTTCTCGGCTCGCTCCGCCGCGAGGTCGGTAATCTCCTCGACGTCGCTATCGGAGCGGTCCGCGAGGACCCGAACCAGCATCCCGAGTTGGACGGCCGCAGTCTCGCGTAACTCCGACGCCTCTTCGGTATCGTTGGCGAAGTAGTACTCGTGTCGACCGTCGTGGTGGACGAGCCCGGTGTACACGGACAGGACGTCGTCTTCGCGAGTCGCATCGGCCGCCTTCTCTCGAACGTCGTCGAACCGTGGGTTCGTCATCATCACGGTAGACGGCACGTCGCCGCCTTAGGTCTTTGCTCCGCTCGCTGTCCCGTCCGGTGCAGTCACCTGTCTCCCGCCCAATCGCGCTCGCGCCGACTTCGACGCGTTCGGGAAACCGAACTCGAAGCCGGTTCCGAACTCTCTCGAATGCCTCGACCCCGCACTCCGGCGCGCGTGGGTTGGGATGATTTTTTAACCCCGCCGTGTCTCTTCATCCGTGAGAATGAATCGCACAGGCGAAGGGCTCCAGTCGCCGACTGTCCGGGTCTCGGGAGCCGGACGAACGGAACACGGCGAGCGCGTCTTGAGCACCGCACGTGCCGCCGCCGACTCCGTCACGGTCCTCCGAACGGGACCCACCGGAATCAGCGAGTACGACCCGTTGGTCCTCGCGACCGACGCGGGGCGGACTGTGTTTTTCCCAGCTCCGGAGACGCCGAAGGTCCGAGACCTCGTCGCCGCCATGGAAGATGGGGAGTTACCGACGGACGGTGGCGCAGCAGTCGTCGAACATGACGTCGAGACGACGACGCTTCCGGTTCCGACGGACGGGCCGTTCGCGGTGGGGGAGCGGCGCGTCCTCGGTCCCTGTGGGTGGGTCGGCCCCCTGGACCCGACAGCGTACCAGTTTCACTCGCTCGATAGAGACGCGGGCGCAATCGCGGACGCTGGGCTCGTCGGTCGCGGCAGAGGTGATGCCACCGCTGACGAACCGGTCGCGGACGCTTGGCGACGCGCACGAGAGGCCGACGGCGACCCAGTCGTCGTCGTGAATGCAAACGACGCGGACGACCGGCAGCGGGCGGACCAAACGCTCCTCGCCGGGTCGCCGATGTCGGTGCTCGACGGAGTGGCGGCCGTCGCCGAGTACCTCGATACGACCGATGCGGTCATCCACCTCGCAGAGACCGACACCGAACTCCGGGAGCGTCTTCAGCAGGCCATTTCGGCCGCTGCGGACGAACTACCGGTCGTTCCGGTACTCGTCGCAGGCCCCGACGAATACCGTGCCGGCGAACCGACGGCGGCGCTCGAAGCGATAGAGGGTGCGGATAGAATTGAGCCCCGTCTCCAGCCACCGTCGCCGGCCGAGTACGGGCTCTACGGTCGCCCCACGGTCATCCATACGCCGCGGACCTTCGCCCATATCCATCTCGCGCTCTCGGACCCGGAGGAGACCAATAGAAGCGGGTCTGGATCGGCGACGCGACTGCTGACTGTCACCGGCGACGTGACTGCCCCCGCGACGATAGAGTTGGGTTCTGACGCCCACCTCTCGGCGGTTCGGAACGCCGTCGAACTGGAGGGTTCGTTCAAGATGGCCTGCGTCGGCGGGGTTTTTGGAGGAGTCACCCGGACGCTGGATATCGCACCAACCGTAGCCGGACTGACTGCGGCTGGCCTCGGAACGGAGGGCGTCGTCGAACTGTTGAACGATGAGCGGTGTGCGGTTGCGACTGCCGGAGACCGAGCGCGCTTTGCCTCGGAAGCCAACAGCGGGCGGTGCGTTCCGGGACGAGAAGGGACCGTTCAACTCACCGAGCTGTTGCGAGCGGTCTACCGAGGCTCGTTCGACCGGGGGAAAATACGCGAACTCGGCCGGGTCATGACTCAGTCGAGCAACTGCCTGATCGGTGCCCATGCACCGCGTCCGGTCCTGACTGCGATGGACGAGTTCGAATCGAGTTTCGAAGCACATGCTGACGGCCGCTGTCCGAGCGGCACCTGTACTGACAAACTATGAGTACTGACGACCCACTCCCGGGCGTTCCGGAGATAGACGACCCACAGCACGAGACAGCGGTCACGGCGGAGTTTGAGACCGGGACCGCGAACGACCCACCCGTCGGAACCGGCGGTGAGAGTCCAACGACAATCACGGTTAACGGAACACGGGTTACCGTTCCACCGGGGTCGACTATCATCGACGCCATGCAGGCCGTCGACGACGAGATAGTGAGCGTGGACCCCGGTGCCGACAGCCTCGACGAGGACGCTGACGTTCCGGCGCTCTGCTACTACGACCGCGAAGGCGATGCGAGCGACGAAATCGGCCCTCGGAGCGAGTGTCGAACCTGCATGGTCGAAACGGACGAACACGGGGTTGTCCCCTCCTGTTCGTTCCCAGCTGAGGATGGGCTGACGGTCGAGACCGACACGGCGACCGCCGAGGAGTGCCGGAGCGTCAATCTCGACCTCGTCCTCTCTAACCACAATCTGCGCTGTACGACCTGTAACGGAAACGGACGCTGTGAACTACAGGAGACGGCCATCAGCGAGGGGGTCGACCACCCGCGCTACGGCGTCTTCGACGAGCGCAGCGAATACGAACCGCTCGACGACAGTTCCTCGTTCATTCAGATCGACCGCAACAAGTGCATCCTCTGTAACCGGTGCGTCGAGGGCTGTAACGACGTTCAGGTCGAAGGCGTCCTCCGCATCGAGGGCTCCGGGGAGGACACCCGCATCGGCTTCCAGTCCGACGCCGAGACGATGGCCGACTCCGACTGCGTCTCCTGCGGACACTGCGCCACGGTCTGTCCGACCGGCGCCCTGACCGAGAAGGATATCGGCGGTGCCGGGACGCTCCCGCTGCCGGGATTCACACAGCGGAACTCAGTCGGACGAGTCATCGAACACGAGGAGGTAGAGACGCTCGACGACACGACGGCACCGAACCGCTCGCCCGCTCCCGGTAGTGCGGGGAGTGCTGGGGACGAAGCCAACGCAAGACAGGAGGAGCAAAGCGGTGTCGCCCGCTATATGGATCAGAGCAAACGCCGGGCGTCCGACTTCCTCGAAAAATACGGTCGGAAGGCCGTACTCGCGGGCGAACACACCGCGGAGAACATTGCGGCGCAGACGCTGCCAGAGGGTCGGCTATTCGACATCGCGTCGCTCGTCAGCGACTACCGATTGGGCAAGGTCGACAAAGCGGAGACGACGTGTGGGTTCTGTGCGGTCGGCTGTCGGTTCGAGATGTGGGGCAAAGACGGCAACGCCCTCGGCGTCCAACCCGTCGACGACCCGGACAATGCACCGGCCAACAACTTCTCGACGTGCGTGAAGGGGAAGTTCGGACACGACTTCGCCAACAGCAAGAAGCGGCTCACGAAGCCACTGATTCGAAACGAGGACGGCGAGTTCGAGGCGGCCTCGTGGGACGAGGCGCTCGACTACGTCGCCAGCGAACTCCACGGGATTCAGGACGAACACGGCGTCGACGCGGTTAGTTGCCTCGCGTCGTCGAAGGGGAGCAACGAGGAGGCGTATCTCGTCCAGAAGTTCGCTCGACAGGTGCTCGGCACGAAGAACATCGACAACTGCGCCCGACTCTGTCACTCGTCGACGGTGGCGGCGCTCCAACAGACGCTCGGCTACGGCGCGATGACGAACCGCATCAACGAGGACATCGGCGAGGCCGACGCCTACCTCATCAGCGGGTCGAACACGACCGAGTCGCATCCGGTGTTGGCGACTCGCATCAAGCAGAACGTCCGCGACGGGGCCGACCTCGTGGTGTTCGACCCCCGGAAAATCGGCATCGCCGAGCACGCCGACCAGTACACGAGAACGACGCCCGGCTACGACGTGGCGTGGCTCAACGGACTCATCCGATACCTCATCGAACACGACCTGCACGACGAGACGTTCATCGAACGGAATACGAACGGGTTCGAGGAGGTCAAGCAGAAGGTCCAGGCGTTTACACCCGAGAAAGTCGAGGAACTGGCCGGCGTCCCTCCAGCAGAACTGCAGTCGGCCGCCGAGACGCTCGCAAACGCCGAGAACGTCGTCTTCGGCTGGGCGATGGGGATGACCCAATCCAGCCACGGGACGGAAAACCTCCTCGCGATGGCCGACCTCGCGCTCACGCTCGGGCAGGTCGGGAAACCGGGTGCCGGACTCTCTCCCTTCCGGGGCCAGAACAATGTGCAGGGCGGCGGCGACATGGGTACCCTGCCCGGCAGTCTCCCCGGGTACCAAGACCCGGCCGACGACGAGGTCGGCGAGAAGTTCGCCGAGGTGTGGGGCGAACGTCCGCCGGCCGAACCCGGGCTCAAAGTCCCGGAGATGCTCAGCGAGGCCCACGAAGGCAAACTCCGCGGAATGTACATCGTCGGGGAGAACCCCGCGCTCTCGGAACCCGATATCCAGCACGCCGGTGAGGCGCTCGACGGCTTGGACTTCCTCGTCGTACAGGACATCTTCATGACGGAGACTGCAGAGCACGCGGACGTGGTGTTGCCGGCGGCGACCTCGCCGGAGAAACACGGCACCTTCACCAACACCGAACGTCGGGTTCAGCGGGTTCGAGCGTCCGCGGAGCCGCCCGGAAAGGCACGCCAGGACTGGGTGATAACGCAGGAACTGGCGGCCAGGCTGGGCTACGACTGGGGCTACGACCACCCGCGGGAAGTCATGGAGGAGATCAGCGACCTGACTCCCATCTATGGTGGCGTCAGTTACGAGCGTCTCGAATCGGGCGACGAGCACGGACTCCAGTGGCCCTGCTGGGACGAAGACCATCCCGGCACGCCGTATCTCTACGACTACGAGGAGGGAGCGTTCAACTTCGACGACGGCCTCGCCCGCTTCGTGCCGGCAGACGGCGGCCATCCCGGTGAACTACCGGACGAGGAGTACCCCCTCACGCTCACGTCCGGGCGGGTTCTCTATCACTGGCACACCGGACAGATCACCCGACGTGTCGAGGGGCTTATGAGCCACGTCGGCGAGAGCTTCGTCGAAATCAGCCCGACGACCGCCGCGGAACTCGGCGTCTCGGACGGCGAGTACGTCAGGGTCGAATCCCGCCGTGGCGACATCGTCGTCAAGGCGGAGGTGACCGACCGCGTCGGCGACGGAACGCTCTTCATCCCGATGCACTTCGCGGCCGGTGCGGTCAACAAACTCACGCAGGAAACCTTCGACCCGCAGGCCGGCATTCCGGAGTACAAAGTGTCGAGCGTGCGCGTCGAACCGCTCGGACCGGATGCCGACCCGGACGTGCTGCGGACTCCGGACGCAGGTGCTGGCAGCGCCGACCGCGGCAGCGACTGATTGCGGGGGTCGCTTCGTTTCGCCGGACTGCTCTACAACACCTGGCGGCTTGCTGACTCCCGCTGAAAGCTGGGATTTGTGGCGGGGTGGACTACGCGCCTGTACTGGCGTTCTCGGCTCACGGGCGGTCGGAGCTTTCAATAAAGTGAATAGCGCTATATCTATTATCGGTCGGTGGTGTCCCACCCATCCTCCGGGGCTGTGAACGCGCCACCGACGGTCGAGTTTGATTCTCCCGACAGACGCTCGTGTGTTGATTCTCTATCGGTTCGTCCGTCTCCTCAATCTGCTCCGCGCGGAAGGACGTATCCACACGAGTCGCAGACGAAGGCGACGGCGCGAACATAGTGAAAGTGCTCCCCGCCGGCACGCTCGGACCGGGGTTCGTCTCGGCGCTCGGCGGTCCCCTCGGACACATCCCGACCGTCCCGACCGGCGGGGTCGGACTGGACAACGTCGGCGAGTTCGGCGTTATCGAAGCGAACGCCCGCGCGTTCAGCGCGGCCGTCGAGGCCGCCCGAACCAAGTAAATTCGGCCGGTTTCGAGGCCGTGGTTCGTTACTGCCTCGTCGGTGCGTCACGTTCGACTACAGGTGGGCGCGACCGAGTTGCAGGGTATATCGACTGACACCTCTTCCATCTGCGGGTGAGGGAATTCCGACCGTGTTTGAGATATCACGGGTTGCAGTCTCTCTCCTGTTCGTGCCACCCAACCTGTGTTGGTTTCGTCCGAGGTGCAGGGAGGGCTCTCGATGGGTCTCTGCCCCATCTGAATTGTATATACGTAGAAATATTGTAGCGCCATTCAGAAAATCTGAATATTCCAAATAATCTAGATACTCTAAACAATTTTGTATAGTGTGGCCCCACCGAGATTATAGCTTCACCGTGTTATTTCTATGTTCTATCTGGGGCTAACTATTAATTTTTGGAAATCAATACAACTCAATCAGTTCGATTCGCCATCCGACTAGGAATCTTCCCCGAACTGTTATTGCATATTTTGAGCACAATCTGATGCGTACCTTCGGAAGCGACTGTCCAAATTCTGACGTCGGCCGTCCTCGTCGGCAACGGTCTCCAACCCCGCACGTAACCGTCTCCGATACTATTTATACCAGAAGCAATATGGAAGTGACATGAGCCGACAGCGACAGCGCAGAGTCTCAGTCGACCCCGTCCGACCGCCGAACCGACCCTCCTCGGGGGGCCAACTATGTCGTTGACGGGGGCGTTCACGAACGCGATTCTCCCGATTCTCGGCGTCGCCGTCGTCGGCTATCTCCTAGCACGAACGACGGACATCGACGTCGGGCCGATAAACACGCTCGGATTGTACGTTCTCATCCCGGCGTTGGCGTTCCACAGCATCGCCACGACGACCCTGGACGGCGGTGAAGTGCTCAAACTCGGCGTCGGCGTCGTCGGCTACGCGCTCCTCATGATTGCTATCGCGTGGGGCGTCGGCCGGCTCGCGGGCGAGTCGGGGCCGCTCCTCGGCGCGCTCATGCTGGCGGCGGCGTTCCCGAACTCGGGCTTCGTCGGCATCCCGCTGTCCGGGTTCGCGTTCGGCGAGGTCGGACGAACGACCGCCGTCATCTACCTCACCATCCAGAACCTCGTGGTCTACACTCTCGGCGTCTACATCGCGTCCAACGGCTCCGACAGCGGAGTTCTCGACGCAGTCACGGAGATATTCCGTCTCCCTCTCCTGTACGCCATCATCGCCGGCGTCATCGCCCGCGCGCTCGGTCTCGTCCCGCCGGCCGATTCGGCGCTCATGGAGACCGTCGGACTCGTCGGCGACGCGTCGATTCCGGTCATGTTGCTCATCCTCGGCATCCAGCTGGCGGAGACCAACGTGTCCGTGATATCGCGGTCGCTCGCGCCGACGGCGCTGAAACTCGTCGTCGCGCCGCTCGTCGGGTTCGGACTCGCGCTCGCGTTGGGGTTCAGCGACCCGACCGTCGCGAAGGTGTTCGTCCTTGAGTGTGCCACTCCCGCCGCGGTCATCCCGCTGGCGCTCACCATCGAGTACGCCGACGAGACGGCGGTCGACGGTATCACCGCCCCCGAGTACCTCAGCACGACCATCTTTACGACCACCGTCGCCAGCGTCGCCGTCCTGACCGTTCTCGTGGCGGTCTTGCAGGCGGGGGCGCTGTTCTGAGTAACCTCGGGACGGCGGTATTCGGGCCCGTTATCGACGAACGCTCTAGATTCACATTTCGAAAGCACCGTTTCTGATACCCGGTCCACTTCTCGCGTGAACCTCGAACAAGGGTCTCGCGGCGCACCACGGAGTCGCGCTGGTTGTTGTCTCGTAAACGCGGCGAGCCGTAGCGGCAGTCGCTTCTCAGGTGGGTGTCAGGAGAGTGCCAGCGCCACGAAGCCGCTCGACACTACGCGGGACGGTACAGCGTAGAACCGACTGATGACCCCACTGCGGTCTTCTCCCGTCTCGTAAACTGCGAACGGTGGCACACTGGATTACAATCATATGTCTGTAATGGAATTGTTACAGATATACGCCTGTAATCTCGACTGAATATGCGGGTCGAGCGTCGACTCCGAGGGACACCGCACTCGCGTTTGTACGCCTCCATTCTCGATATGAAAATGAGTGTTTAGCGGCCGCCCCGTTCGTCACCACGCGACTCACTCTCGATACGAGAACGACGGTCGTGTTACCGGTCGTAATCCGCATCGCCCGCGTGAGGCGAACAGTCTCCCGGGCTCGACGAGGCGGATAATCTCCTGTACCTCGGCCTGATTACGCTCGGTCTCGGGGGCGTTCATGGTTCGGTCACCGGTGGGGACGTTCACGCTCTGCTCGGCGATTATATTGATGTATTAATAATTTACAACACGCAAACGGAGTGGTCCGGCCACGCGGGTACTGACGGTTCGAATCGGAGTGAATCGGCGTTTGAGGCTATCTGTTGCCGGTTCTGTAGCGAAACTCGCTCATTTCGGCCCCACACCGTCGTTTTCCTCTCGAAAATGCTTGGGGCCCTCGTTGGCGCTCGCCGGGCTCTCTGACCGCGTTCCGACCACCAAAATATTTAATAATTGATACTGTTTGACTCAACACGTCATGGTATCCGAAAAGCGGTTCGTCCAGGCGGACGACGTAGAGACGATTCAATTGGACTGGGGCACGCTGAAGTGGATGAACACACCCGAGGTCACCGGCTCCAAGGGGTTCAGCGCCGGCGTCGTGTTGCTCGAACCCGGGAAGGGCCACGAGCGACACACCCACCCTGATAGCGAGGAGATACTGTACATCCTCGGCGGCGAGGGCGAACAGACCATCGAGGACGAGACCCGGACGGTCGGCGCGGGCGACATGGTTCACATCCCCAGTGGCGTCGAACACAGCACCATCAACACCTCGTGGGAGCCGCTTCGGTTCCTCGCTGTGTACTGCCCGCCCGGCCCGGAAGCCGTGATTCGCGAGGACGACGACGCGACGGTCTTCCCGCCCGGCGAGTTCCCGGACAACTGATTCGCGCGGACGAGCGACTTCGTATCGACGCCGTTTCGGTCGGGTCGCTCGCCCGACGCCCGGCCGCCGGTCGATTCTTCCGAAATATTAAAGTCGTATGCGATGGCCTGTCAACTCGGATGAAGTATACTCGTGCTGAATCACTCGACCGTATCGAATCCACGATCGAATCCGGCGACCCCGTCATCGGCGCCGGTGCCGGAACCGGCATCTCCGCGAAGTTCGCGGAACGCGGCGGCGTCGACCTGCTCATCATCTACAACTCGGGGCGCTACCGGATGAACGGTCGGGGCTCGCTGGCTGGTCTCCTGCCGTACGGCGACGCCAACGAAATCGTCGTCGAGATGGGCCACGAGGTCATCCCGGTCGTCGAAGACACGCCGGTGCTCGCCGGCGTCAACGGGACCGACCCCTTCCGCGAGATGAGCGTGTTCATCGAAGACCTGCGCCGTCGCGGCTTCTCCGGCGTCCAGAACTTCCCGACCGTCGGACTCATCGACGAGGACAGCAGCTACCGGAAGAACCTCGAAGAGACCGGCATGGGCTACGACAAGGAGGTCGAGATGATTCGCGAGGCGAACGAGCAGGGTATGCTGACGTGCCCGTACGTCTTCACCGAAGAGCAGGCCAAAGCGATGACCGAGGCCGGTGCCGACGTCATCGTCTCCCACATGGGGCTGACGACCTCCGGCGACATCGGCGCGGAGACGGCGCTCGACCTCGACGACGCGGCCGAGCGCGTGCAGGCGCACCACGACGCCGCCAAGTCGATCCGTGACGACGTTCACGTCATCTGCCACGGCGGCCCCATCGCGTGGCCTGACGACGCGGAGTACGTCCTCAACAACACCGAGGGCGTCGTCGGCTTCTTCGGCGCGTCGAGCATCGAGCGCCTCGCCACGGAGGAGGCCATCGAGAATCAAGCGCGCAAGTTCAAGGAAATCGACTTCTGAGGGCTTTCGAGACGTTCTCGTTCGAGCGATTGCTACCGCTGCGGTGATTAGTCGTCGCGGAGGCGGTCTCGCGTACAGTCGGATTACTCGACTGCGTACACCTTCGCGTCGGTCCCACCGAAGTACAACCGCCCGTCGACGAGCGCCGGGCTGGACCCGACGCCCCGCCCGTCGATTTCCATGAACCACTCTTCTTGCCCGTCGGTCGTGATGGCGTGGACGCCGACCCCGTCGCCGTCCGACTGCCGGTGCGTCCCGACGTAGAGCGTGTCCTCCGTCAGGACGGGACTGCTCCCGACCTCCAGCGCGGGCGTCTCGAAGCTCCAGTTCTCGGCGCCGCTCTCGCGGTCGAAGCGGAACACCTTCGCGTGGTTCGTCGTCGGGTCGTCGAGCGTGTTGTACGGCGTGTGACCGACGTAGACGGCTTCCTCGCCGACCGCGACAGAGCCCGAGATGTATCGGCCCGCCGTGTCGGCGAGCCACTCTCGCTCGCCCGTCGCCGCGTCGGCGGCGTGGACGTTGCCGTTCCAGTCGGTGAAGTACACGGAGCCGTAGGCGACCGCCGGGCTCGACCAGATCATGTCGCGGGTCTCGTAGCGCCACTCGACCTCGCCGGTCGAGCGCGACAGCGCGTACAGCGCCTCGTCCGAGGAGCCGACGTACACGCGGTCGTCCGTGACCGCCGGACTGCTGACGACCTCGTCTCCGACCTCGTAGTGCCACTCCGTCTCGCCGGTCTCCGCGTCGAGCGCGTACACCCAGCCGCTCTCCGAGACGTTGGCCTCCTCCGCGTACCACGCGCACGCGAGGTTGTGACAGCCGACGCCGGTGTAGACCGTCCCGTCCCAGACGGTCGGGCTCCCTCGAATCAATCCGTCGAAGGCCCGGGACCAGCGTTTCTCGCCGGTCTCGGCGTCGATGGCGTACAGGTGTTTGTCGTACGACCCGATGTAGACGATACCGTCGGCGTAGGCCGGCGTCCCTTCGATTCGATGGCCCGCTTCGAAGGACCAACGGTCCTCGCCGGTCTCCGCGTCGAGCGCGTACAGGGAGCTATCGGCGCTCCCGATGTAGACGGTGTCGTCGGCGACGATTGGGCTTCCCCAGAACGCCCCGTCGGCCTCGAAGGTCCACTCGACCGAGGGTTCCGAGTCGAGCGGGGACACGTCGCCGATGTAGCCGGTGTTGTACCGCCCCCCGCGGAACGTCGGCCACGAGGTGACCGGTTCGGACACGGGGTGGCTCTGCGACGTAGACGCGACTGGAGGTCGCTGACACCCCGCGGCGAACGTGAGCGCGGACGAGGAGAACGCGGCGAGAAATCGTCGTCGGTTGGTCCGTTTCATGTCCCGTGTGTTCGAGTGTCACGAAATAATATTGTCGACTGACTGACGGCGACCGGGGCGAAGAACCGACTTCGAAATGCGAGACTGAGCGCCGGGGCAGGAACCGGAACGAGAGCGGAACGAGAGCCGCGGAGCAAATCGGAACGAGAACGGACCGAAACGGAAGCGAGGTGGGAGAAAAAGAGCGCGTCCGTCGCGCCGAGGGGCGCGCGTTCGGCGCGGTCAGACGACGAGGTACTCGTCGAGGTCTTCGGATTCGAGTTCGTCCACGGTCCCTCTGTAGACGATGTCGCCCTGGTCGAGCACGTAGCCGCGGTCCGCGATTCGGAGCGCCTCGCGGACGTTCTGTTCGATGAGGAGCACCGTCAGCCCCTGGTCGGCGATTTCCGCGACGGAGTCGCCTACCGCCTTGACGATTTGGGGGGCCAGTCCCTCGGTCGGCTCGTCCAGCAACAGCAGCTTCAGGTTCGGGAGCCTGAGCGTCCGCGCGATGGAGAGCATCTGCTGTTCGCCGCCCGAGAGCGTCCCGGCCTGTTGGGTCCGCCGCTCGTCGAGCCGCGGGAACAGGTCGTACAGCTCGTCTATCGACATCGTGCTCTCGCCGCCGCCGAGGCCGCCCCGGCGGATGGTGTTCCACCAGCCGCGAGTGATTTTCGACATCTCGAGGTTCTCCTCGACCGTCAGTTCGGAGAACAGCCGACGACCCTCGGGAACGACGCCGATGCCGCCCATGGCGATGTTGTCGGCCGGCCAGTCCGTGATGTCGTCGCCGTCGAACCGAATCGACCCGGACCGAATCGCCGGCGGTTCGGTCCCGGCGATGCTGCGGACCGTCGTCGTCTTCCCCGCGCCGTTGCGGCCGAGGAGCGTGACGACCTCGCCCTCGTCGATGCCGAGCGAGACACCGCGGAGGATGTGGCTCGGTCCGTAGTAGGCGTGCACGTCGTCGAGTTCGAGCAGGCTCATTGTTCCCCACCTCCGAGGTAGGCCTCGCGAACGGCCGGATTCTCCCGAATCTCCTCGGGGGTACCCTGCGCGATGAGCCGTCCCTGATGGAGCGTGAAGATGCGGTCGGACACGTCGAAGACGATGTCCATGTCGTGTTCGACGAGGAAGATGGTCATCCCCCAGTCGGCGAGGAGGTCGTGGATGAGGTCGACCGTTATCTCGGTCTCCGTCGGCGACATGCCGGCGGTCGGCTCGTCCATGAACAGCAGGTCAGGGTCGGTCGCGAGCCCGATGGCGACCTCTAAGCGCCGCTTGTCCCCGTACGGGAGCGAACCGGCTTCCATCCGGGCCTTCGAGTCGAGGCCGATGGTCTCCAGGATGTCGTTCGTCCGCGCTTGGACCTCGTCGAACGAGTCCCGCCGGCAGAAGAAGTTGACCCGGAACGAGCCGTGTTCGGCCGCGAACGACGCGACCTGCACGTTCTCGCGCACCGTGAGTTCCGGGAGAATCGACGCCGTCTGGAACGACCGGCCGACGCCGAGCTGTGCGATTTCGAACGGCTTCATGCCGACGAGTTCGTTCCCGGCGTAGAACACCTCACCCTCGGTCGGGCGCAGCCGACCGGTGATGGTGTTGATGAGCGTGGACTTGCCAGCCCCGTTGGGGCCGATGAGGGAGACGAGTTCGCCCTCTTCGACTTCGATGTCGACGCCGTCGAGCGCCGTGAGTCCGCCGAACTCCTTGGTGAGCCCGTGGGTTTCGAGCAGCGCCATCAGTTCTCACCTCCCGAGGAGTCGCCGGTCGAGTCGCCGCCCGTGAGGGAGTCAAGCAGTTCTCTGGGTTCGCGGAGCGCGCCGGTGAAGGCGGTCGTCATCCCCCAGATACCGTCGCGGTAGACCCACACGACCGTGGTAAACGAAAGCGAGAGCAGGAGCAGCCAGTAGTTGCCGAGCGTCGGGAAGCCGTTGACGATGCCCTTGAAGTAGAAGAACACGAACGTCCCGATGACCGGGCCGGCGAGCGTGCCGAGGCCGCCGAGAACGGTCATGACGACGACGTCGCCGCTGACGGACCAGTAGAGCCGCTCGACGCCCGCGAACTGGGTGTTGACGGCCATCAGGCCGCCTGCGAGGCCGACGATGGACGCAGAGAGGAGGAACGCCGCGAACTTGTAGCGCCAGACGTCGAGACCGACGAACGCCGTCCGCGTCTCGTTCTCGCGAATCGCCTTGAAGATGAGTCCGTAGGGCGACTTACGGATGCGCGTGATGGAGGCGACGACGGCGACGAAGAAGACGCCGACGAAGAGGTAGAGGTTGTTCACGACGAGTTCGCCGAGGAGGCCGCCGTACTGGTGTTCCAGTTCGAAGAACCCGAGGACGGGCGACCGCGGCACTTCGAGGCCGTTTATGCCCTTGGTTATCTCCACGAGCGGTTCTCGGGCGAGGAAGTAGAGGAACTGGCCGATAGCCAGCGCCACGATGGAGAAGTACACCGTGTGGAGACGCAGGAGAATCAGCGCCGCGACCGCCCCGAGGGCGACCGCCGCCAGCGTCGCGACGACGATAACCGCCAGCGGGTCGTTGTACACGTGAATCGCGAACAGCGCCGCAGCATAGCTCGCGGTTCCGAAGAACATGGCGTGCCCGAACGAGAGGAGGCCGGTCTGGCCCAACAGGAGGTTGAACCCGAGCGCGAATATCGACCAGATGAGGATCGTAACCGCGAGTCCGTGATACCCCTGGAAGATGTCCGAAACGACCGGTGCGCGGCCGAACGCGTACGAGAACGTCAGGACGAACAGCACCGACGACAGGAGGACGAACGACTCGGTGTGTTTGATTCCGTCCCAGGTGTCCCAGCTAATCAACGACGATTCTTCGTCTACGGTCTTGTGGATGTTGTCCGTGCTCATTGTCCGACCTCCGCCGAGGGGAAGATACCGCTCGGCCTAATCGTCAGCACCACGATGGCCAGCAGATAGATACTGGCCTGCGTCATGCTCGGTTCGAGTTCCGTCGCCACCGCGAAGGTGAGCCCGGCGAGGAGCGCGCCGACAACGGTCCCGCGCAAACTGCCGACGCCGCCCATGATGACGATGACCAGCGACGGGATAATTATCTCCATGCCGATTTCGGAAGTCACGTTGAACAGCGACCCGCCGAGGACGCCGGCGAGTCCCGCGTAGGCGGCACCGACGGCGAATATCAGGAGGAACGGCCTGCCGACGCGGATGCCGAGCATCTGCGTCATCTCGGAGTCTTCGGTACCCGCCCGCACGGCCAACCCGTAGTCGGTGTATTTGAAGAACGCGAAGATGCCGGCGACGAGCAACAGCGTGAGCGCGACGACGAGGACGCGTATCGTCGAGGCCGCGCTCATCCCCGGCGGCGTGCCGATGAGGGGAAGCGAAATCGCGCCCGTGAGCCACTCGGGCCGGGGGTAGATGGTCCCCGTCCGGCCGAAGAGGATGGCGACTAACTCTTGAGCGGCGATGAGGATTCCGAATGTCACCAAAAGCTGGTCGAGAAGTTCTCGCTCGTAGAACGGTTTTGCGATCCAACGCTCCATCGCGACGCCGAGGACGAAGATGACGACCGGCGTCAACACGAGCGCGGGTATGAACCCCCAATCGAGTCCGACCTGCCCGAAGTCGCTCAACAGTCCGCCGTACTGTTCGCTCGACGCGATGAGGAGCCCGATGTACGCGCCGCTCAAGTAGAGGACGCCGTGGGCCATATTCACGTATTTGAGCGACCCGAACACGATGGACAGGCCGACCGCGACGAGCAGGTACAGCGACGCGACGCTCAGCGCGATGAAGAGGAACCCGACGATGCTGTCGATATTCATCGTTTCCACCTCGGTACAGATGTGAGTAAGCACTTCATGGTGTGCACGATTATTCATGAATTCTTCAGTATGTTAATCTTGTGTTTCGCTGACTTCTGGCATGCCAGCGGGCCACTCTCCGGGTTCGTCGGGGGCGGTCCCGGATGTCGGCGCGGCGCGAATGCAGTCGAGTGGGAGAATGGCGTGCGCGCGGCCGAGAACGCCGATGGCCGCTCGCGGATTATCGACTGCAGAAAATGGGAGTAAGGTACGTCGTATCGAGGCTTGGTCCGGCCGTTACTCGTCTCCGTACTCGTTGTCGCCCATGGCGCAGTTCGACGCCGGGAACTCGCTGCACTCGTAGACGAGCGGGTCGGTCGTCTCGACGATTTCCGTCCGGATACCGAGTTCTTCGGCGCGGTCGTCGCCGACGCCGCGGACCATGTACCACGGGCGCTCGACCTGGTGGTCGCAGGTCCGGTACGAGGAGTCGCCCCACGCGAGGCTCCACTCGAACTCTTCGAGCGTTCGAACCACCGTCGGCGGGTGGAACGTGCCGGCCTCTTCGACGGCGGCCGCGTACACCATCATCGACTCGTAGGTGTGCAGCGAACTCTGGTTGGGCGTCTCGTCGTACTCGGCCTGATAGGCTTCGACGAACGTCTGGCTCGCCTCGTTGTCGGCGTTCGGGTTCCACGGCTCCATGCCGAGGACACCTTCTGCGTCCGCGCCGAGCGGGTCGAGGGTGAACGCGCTGACGTGCGGGATGATGACGTCGATGTCGTCGGTCAGGCCGGCGTCTCGCAGTTGCGCGAGGCCGCTGGCGGCGAAGTTGCCGAAGCTGGAGAAGTACAGCGTGTCGGCACCGGAGTCTTCGAGCGCCTGAATCTGGGAGCTGTGGTCGGTCTCGCCCTCCGCGATGGCGGCACCGCCGGCGTCCTCCCACGGACCCTGTTCGGTGAGGTACTTGCGGGCGGCGTCGCGGTTCGACTGCCCGTAGGAGTAGTCCATGTAGATGTGGAACAGCGAGCGATCCTCGCCGAGGACCGAGGGCGCGGCCTCGCCCATCGCCATCCCGATAATCTCCGCGTGGAACGTCGGGTGGAAGTAGTATCGCGAGCAGTTCTCCCCGGAGATGCCGGCGGACGTTGAGTTCCCGCCCATGAACGGAACTTTCTCTCGCTGGGCGACGTTCTGCATCGCCATCGTCACCGTACTGGACATGCCGCCCGTCCAGAACTGGATGTTGTCCCGCTGAATCATCCGCTCGATGTTGTCCTGTGCCGTGTCGGCGCTCCCGGCGGTGTCGGCCTTCGTCGGCTCGACCTGGTAGCCCATGATGCCGTCGCCGCTCAGTCGGTCCCAGTAGTCGACGAGGCCGCCGCCCTCGTTCAGGTGTTTGACCGCGAGGTCGAAGCCCTTCTCTTGGTCTTGGCCGTCGGGGCCCAACGCGCCGGAAGTCGGCCCGTTGAATCCGATGCTCACGGAGCTTCCCTCGGGCGGGAAGTTCCCGATAGCCTCGTAGTCCTCGCCGCTGTCGTCGCCGCCGGACGTGTCCCCGCCAGAGGAGTCGTCGCCTCCGCCGCCGTCGGTGTTCTCGGTCTCGGAACCGCCCCCACCGGTACAGCCCGCGAGGCCGGCCGTGAGTCCGGCCGTCCCGATTGCTTTCAGATAGCGTCGCCTGGATTCGTCAGTTAGCGCTGGTTGATCAGTCATGTTTCTTTGGAACGCTGGTAGTGACATGGTGTCATGGTATAGTTAAACTTTGTGATTATCCGGGTAGAAATCAGGTCACCCGGCCGGCCCGCGAGCGCGAACTCCCCTTCGTCGGCGCTCAGCACGTCGTCGGCAGCGGGGGCGACCCCCGAGTCCCGTTCTCGATTCGGAAACGCCCGGGTTAGGCCGCCGCCCGCATGCGGCGGTCGATGGCCTTCGCGAGCGTGAGCGCGAACTCCTCGTCGTTGATGTTGGCCGACGACTCGATGACCTCCACGTGGTCGTCGAGGTGCTCGCGCAGCGCGTCGAACAGCGCCTCGTCGGCCTCGGGGTCGTAGAACTCCTCGCCTTCGGCGTCGAGCATCGAGACGCCGCCGAGCGGGAGCGCGAGCGTGGTCGGCCCGGTCGCGGTGTTGAGCTTCTCCGCGATGATTCGGCCGAGTTCGGCGTTCTCCTCTGGGGTCGTCCGCATCAGCGTCACCTGCGGGTTGTGGACGTGGAACTGCCGGCCGTCGAACTCGTCGGAGATGGAGTCTTTCGGCCCGAAGTTGACCATGTCGAGCGCGCCGGTCGAGACGACCTGCGGGATGCCGCGCTCGGCCGCGGCGTCGAGCCGGTCCGGACCCGCCGCCAGGACGCCGCCGACCAGTTCGTCGGCCCACTCGGTCGTCGTGACGTCGAGCACGCCGTCGATAACGCCCTCTTCGACGAGCGACTCCATCGCCCGGCCGCCGGTCCCGGTCGCGTGGAAGACGATAGTCTCGTACCCGCGCGCTTCGAGCCAGTCGCGCGCCGTCTGGACGCACGGCGTGGTGACGCCGAACATCGTGATTCCGATGGTCGGTTTGTCCTCGGTCTCGACGGCCGGCTCGTTCGACACCATGCCGACCATCGCGAGTGCCGCGTTGGAGATGACGGTCCGCGAGAGTTGGTTGAGCCCCTCGATGTCGGCGACCGAGTACATCATCGCGATGTCGTGGTAGCCGATGTACGGCTCCGTGTCCCCCGAGGCCATCGTCGAGAGCATCAGTTTGGGGACCCCCATCGGAAGCGCGCGCATCGCGGCCGTCGCGACCGACGTGTTCCCCCCGCCGCCCAGACCGAGGACGCCGTCGAGTTGGCCCTCCGCGTGGAGTCGCGATGTGACGACGGCCGCACCGTCGCCCATGGTTTCGATGGCCTTGCCGCGGTCGCCGGCCTCCCGAAGCGCTTCGAGGGTGCTGCCGCCCGCCTCGGCCACGGCCGCGGCGTCGGTGTCCGGTTCGATTTCGGGCGCTCCCATCACGCCGACGTCGACGAGGTGAACCTCGATTCCCTGCCCTTCGAGCACGTCGCGGGCGAACCCTATCTCCTCGCCCTTGGTATCGAGTGTGCCGACGATGACGACGCTCATCGGTCACCCGCGGTGGACCGCTCGCGTCGGGTCGGTCCGCACCCGTCGTTCGAAACCTCGACGCCGCGCGGCGTCGCCGCCGATGCGACTGATTGTGTGCATGCGCGGTTCATACTTGCAATCGTGGCAACACTACAGACTGTAATTAATATTGGGGTCAGTCCAACGTTCACCGGCTAGTGACGCATCGGGACATCCGGACACGACTTGCCGCTGGACAGTACATTCAAGTAATGTTAGTTCATGAGATTTGGTAGCCCAAATCAATGAGCCGACGGAAATAATGGCTATACTTCCGTTACACCTCGCCTGTCAGTTGGGTGGGAACGCGGGAGCGAGAGCCGCCCGTTCGGCGAATTGGCCGGGTACACGGCTGGGTTGCGGTTCGCGAGAGCAGCGCAGTCCTGTAATCGCACGGTAACCAACGACGACAGCGACCGACGCAACACACTATGACACACGACGACGACACGACACGGGAATCGAATCCCGACGACGGCGACAGCGAGGGACTGAACATCAACCGACGCAACTTCATGAAAGTGAGCGGCGTCGGGGCGGCGAACTTCCTCGGGGCCAGCGGCGTCGCACAGGCGAAACAGCTCACCACCGACGACACGATTCGCCTCGTCGCGACGGAGGGAGACATTCTCGCGGCGTACACGAACGAGGAGTCGGTTATCGAGGGTTCGGGTCTCGCCGACGCGATATCCGACTGGCGTCAGGGCGACCTGACGACGAACTCCCTGCTGAAGGGAATCAACAGTTGGCGCAACGGGACGGAGATTGAGACCTCGGCGGACTCGTTCTCGTGGGTCGCGACCGCGCCCTCCGAGATGGAGGATACGACCAACCCGACGCTCGTCATGCACGAGGGCGAGGAGTACGAAATCGAACTCTCGAACGCCATGGACGAGGACATCACGTTCATGCTCGCGGACCCGACCGGCGAGGTGATGGAGTCGTTCTCGACGATGCAGGGGTCTGGCGACTCACAGACGGTCAGCTTCACCGCCGAGTCGTCGATGGCGATGTACTACGCCGAAGAGCACCCCGAGGAGATGCGGGGGAGCGTCGAGATAACGCCGCCTCCGGCCGAAGACAACATCAGCGTCCTCATGATGGGCGGCCCGCAGGGCGGCAGTCACAACGCGCCGGCCCGGCAGGTCCAGCTCACCGAGTACATGCTGGACCGCGGCATCGAGGTCCAGTACACCGACCGGCTCGCCGACCTCGAACCCGACGTGCTCCACCGCTACGACGCGTGGATCATGATGGACAACCGCGGCGCGAACTACGGCCAAGAGCTGACTCCGGAACAGGAGCAGTCCATCGTCGAGTTCGTCGAGAACGGCGGCGGCTTCATCCCGATACACAGCGCTTCGGCGTGTTTCACCGGCTCGGACGCCTACATGAACCTCGTCGGCGGTCAGTTCGCCGCTCACAACTTCGGCGAGATGACGACGAGCTTCGCCCAGCCGAGCCATCCGATTCTGTCGACCCTCGACCCCATCACGGTCGAAGACGAGACGTACCGCCACATGAACCTCAACGACGATATCAACGTGCTCGCCTACGCGCAGTTCCCCGACGGCGACAGCATCCCCGAGTACGACGACGGCCGCGAACAGGGCGAGCCGTGGTCGTGGACTCGCACACAGGGCGACGGGCGCGTCTTCTACACCGCGTGGGGCCACGGCAGAGCCCCGTGGGCGACCGACGGCTTCAAAGCGCTCATCGAGAACGCGATTCGCTGGGTCACGAAGAACGAAGACACCATCGCTGAGGACACCAAGGTCCTCAACGACCTGGAGTTCATCGACGCCGACATCCCGTACTATCCGCCGCCGGAGGGGAGCCTCCTGGCGCCGGAGGTCCCCGAGGAGGTCGGCAGCGGAACGAATTGGAACAAGATGCAGCGGGCGTTGAACCCCAGCGAGACGGTCCGGCGGACGATTACGCCGGAAGGGTTCGACCTCAAGCCGTTCGTCACCGAGGGCGACCTACCTGACGACGCGAAGGGGAACATCCTCGACGCGAAGTTCGACGCGCAGGGTCGCGTCTGGCTGTCGGTCACCCGCGACTATCCGAACGAGCTAGGCCAGGACCGCGACAAAATCGTCGTCTGCGAAGACACGGACGGCGACGGACAGGCCGACGAGTTCACCATCTTCGCGGACGGCCTCTCGGTGCCGGTCAGCATGGTTGTCGTCGAAGACGGCGTCGTCGTCGCCGACCTCGACGACCCCAGCGAGAGCGGGAAGATGGTCCACCTCGTCGACACGGACGGGGACGGGCAGGCTGACGAGCGAAACGTCCTGTTCTCCGGGTTCGGTAACGGCGACACCCACGCCGGCCCCAACGAACTGGCCCACGGCATCGATAACTGGATTTGGGGACAGGTCGGGTACGGCGGTTTCAGCGGCAACATCGCCGGCGAGGAGCGAAACTTCAGTTCCTCGGTCTACCGATTCAAGTTAGAAGACGGCTCGGTCACCGACTTCGAAATCGTCGGCGCACTGCCGGGGAACCAGGCGGGCCTCGGTTTCACCGAGGAGGGTCTCGCCTTCGGTTCGGCCGCGACCTCCGGGCGACCGAGCAACTACTTCGCTATCCCGCATCAGTACTACGACCTCATCGAGGGAACGGGACCGAACGACTTCGGTGCGGCGTCTGATTCGAACCGGTTCCTCCCGGTCACCGACCGCGTCCGGCAGGTCGACCTCCACGGCGGGTACACCGCGGCGACCGGCCACACCATCTACACGGCGCGCGAGTACCCCCAGAAGTACTGGAACAACACCGGCTTCGTCGGCGACGGCACGGGTCACATCCTCGGTTCGTTCTTCCTCTCGCAGGACGGTGCGGGCTACAACACCCACTACGCCCACAACATCGCCGGCGGCACCGACGCGTGGTTCGCGCCGTCGTACTCCTCCGTCGGCCCGGACGGCATGCTGTGGTTCATCGACTGGTACAACTACATCTACCAGCACAACCCGACGCCCGGTGGCTTCGAGAACGGCCCCGGCAACGCGTACATGACCGAGGTACGCGACCACGCAACTGCCCGGCTCTTCCGCGTCGTCTACGGCGACGACGACGGCTACGAGCCGACCGACCTCGCGGACGCGAGCGTCTCGGAACTCGTCGACACGCTGTCGAGCACGAACATGTTCTGGCGGCGGACGGCCCAGCGGCTGTTGGTCGAACGCAACGAGACGGGCGCGCTCTCGTCGCTCGTCGACCTCGTCACGACGGAGACGCTCGACGAAATCAACCTCGACCCGGCGGCGATTCACGCGCTGTGGACGATGCACGGCCTCGGTGCGCTCGACGCCGACACTGGAAACAGCACCGCGATTCAGGCCGCGCTCGGCGCTCTGACGCACTCTTCGCCGGGCGTCAGGCTCACCGCACTCCGCGTCCTGCCGTCGACGACGGACACGCGACAGGCGATTCTCGACAACGACCTCCTCAACGACGAGGACGGTCGGGTCGCCATGTGGGCGCTCGTCGCGCTCGCGCAGACGCCGTCCGACGACGCGTCCGGCGAGGCGGTCTACGAGATGATTAGCGCCGAATCGAACTATCAGGACACGGTCCTCGTCGACGCGGCGTCGCTCGCCGGCGCGACCCACGCCGACGGGTTCATCCCGGCGTACGAGGCCAACGAGGACACGAGCGAGGACGGGGACAACACCGAAGACCTCCCGAACCTCCTCGAAAACCCCTCGTTCGAGACGCCCGTCGGCGGCGAGACCGACGACTCCGACCCGATGCCCGTCGGCTGGTCGACCACACCGTACACCGGTTCGGCCGAGTTCTCGTACGCCGAGACGGGGTACGAGGGCGACCGGAGCGTCCAAGTCTCGTCCACCGAGGGCGCGGACGCCTCGTGGAACACGACGGTCGCGGTCGACCCGAACACCGAGTACACCCTCTCTGCGTACGTCAGGACTGAGAACGTCCAACTCGTGGACGGGAGCGGCTTCGGCGAGGGGCCGCTCGGGGCGACCATCAGCGTCGAGCAGATAGCGAACACGGGCTCAGGCACGCAATGGGACACGATTCCGTCCGGACTGACCGGCACCAACGACTGGACGGACGTGAGCATCACTATCAACAGTGGCGACCTCGAAGAACTCCAGATCAACTGCCTGTTCGGTGGCTACGGCGAGGCGACCGGCACGGCGTGGTTCGACAGCATCTCGCTGACCGACCCCGACGGCACCGACGTGCTCTCGAACGGTTCCTTCGAAGAGAGCACCGGCAGCAGCGAGCCTGCGATGCCCGCCGACTGGACGACGAACGCCTTCGCGGGGACCGGGGAGTTCGCAGAATTCTCCTACGCAGACGTGGGCCAAGACGGCAGTCAGAGCGTCCAAATCTCGTCCACGGAGGGCGCGGATGCGGTCTGGCTCGCTGACGGCATCTCGGTCCAGCCTGAGACGGAGTACACGCTCAGCGGCTGGATAAAGACTGAGAATGTGCAGGCGAGCTCGGGTGCCCGCGGCGCGCTGTTCAACGTCCACACGACGGACTTCGAGACGGACCCGCTGACCGGCACCAACGACTGGACGGAGGTGAGCACCACGTTCACGACGGGTGCCGACACCACGACGGTCCAAATCAACTGCCTGTTCGGCGGCTACGGTAACGCGACCGGCACGGCGTGGTTCGATAACGTCTCGCTGACCGACCCTGACGGGAACAACGTCCTGCCGAACGCGTCGTTCGAAGAGGCCGCGAGCACCGACTCGTCGTCGGACCCCGAGGGCCCGGCGAACTGGGAGGGAACCACTTACGGCGGCACGGCTGAGTTCACCTACACCTCGGACGTGGCGCGGACGGGCGACTACAGCGTCCGGGTCGACTCAACGGAGGGCGCGGACGCGTCGTGGACGCAGTTCCGCGACGACCTCGAACCGAACTCCGAGTACCGCTTCCGAGCGTGGGTCAAGACCTCGGACGACTTCAGCAACTCTGAGGACGGCTTCGGTGAAATCGGAAGCTCCTACGGCGTCACGATCAACGTCCACGGCCTCGGACAGGGTTCAGTCACGGACTACTACACGGACCCCGTCGAGGACTGGCAACTGCTCGAGACGACCTTCTCGACCGGCGCGGCGCCCGGCCAGTTCCAGCTTAACCTGCTGTTCGGCGGCTGGGGCAACGCCACCGGCACCGTCTGGTTCGACGACACCGAACTGAAGCGCATCGGCGGCTCCGGCAACGGGCTGGAACTCGTCTACGACCGCGTCACCGAACACGTCGAGGCGACCAGTGGTGACGGGAGCGACGACGGCGGCAGCGACGACGGCGGCAGCGACGCCATCCCGTCGGGGTCGACCATCGAACTCGAAGCCGAGAGCAACGAGGGCTGGACCGGCGTCTCGCCGTCCGATATCGCGGACGCGACGAACCCGACGCTCACCCTCGAAGCCGGCGGCGAGTACACGGTCACGTGGACGAACCGCAACGGCGCGCCTCACAACTTCGAGGTCGTCAACGGCGACGACACCGTCGTGAACGACATCTCCACGTCGTACCTCGCGACGCAGGGCGAGTCACAGAGCGTCACGTTCACCGTCACCGACTCGATGGCGGAGTACGTCTGTCGCGCCCACAGCTTCCGGATGCGCGGCACCATCGAAATCGCGAGCTCGGGAGGTAACTGAGCGGGCGAGACGCGTTCCGACCGAGGTCCGTGGCGTCTTTTCTTTCGTATCGAACTTGAGCCGAGCGACGCGGAAAATCAGCACTTCGGGCGCGTCACGGCGATGCCCGGACTACACCTACACCTGCGGGCCGGCGAACAGCGACGGGCGCTCGAACGCGAGCGACACGTCGTCAGCGATGCCGAGCAGGTCCGCGACCGTCGGGGCGAACCGCCGGGCGTCGACGATTCGGTCGGACGAGCCGTCGGGGGCTGCCGGCCCGCCGAAGCCGTAGAAGCCGCGCGTCTCGGGGTCGACGCGACCGTGCGACCCGGACACCTTCGTCGGGTCGAGCGTCACGAGCCCTTCGTCGCCGAGAAACAGTTCGCACGGGTCGAAGCCGGGCTTGGCGTGGATGTCCATCTCCGTCGCGTACGACGGCGCGTCGGCGTCGTCGGTCCACCAGTAGTACTGGAACCACGCGTCCGCGTCGGCGACGGCGACGAGGTCGCCGGCGTTCGGGTGGTTCGCGTCGCCCCGCGCTTCGCCTTCGACCACGGCGTCGACGCCGGGGAGCGATTCGAGAACCTCTCGGGCGGCCGCCGGCCGGTCGGTGTACACGTGCGCGATTTGGTGGTCGACCATCGCGAACGCCGACGACGCGGCGATATCGACCTCCTCGCCGCCCTCGCCGTCGTCGCGCACCGAGAGCAGCCCCGCGTCGCGGAGCGCCCGGTTCGGGAACGCCGGCGTGTCGACCGCGTTGAAGCCGTACTCGTTGACGACGCCGACCGCCGTTTCGGACCAACGGGGCGTCGCTTCGAGCCAGTCGAGGAACTCGCCGACGAGGTCGTCGACGACGCCGACGGCCTCCCGAAGTTCCGGGGAGTCGGGACCGTGCCGCTGCGCGTCGTAGTCGAGGTGCGGCACGTACACCCACAGCAGGTCCGGGTCGTACCGCGCTATCGACTCCCGCGCGGTCGCGAGAATCCACTCGCTGCTGCGCTCGTCGGCGACCGGCCCCCAGTAGTTGTGCAGCGGGAAGTGGCCGTACTCCTCGCGGAGGTCGTCGTAGAACTCGTCGGGATTCGTCCAGCAGTCCATCTCGATGAGGTTGTTGTCCTCGTCTTCGATGGGCGACGGCGTGACGGCCACGTCGGCGCTCGTGCCGATGAGGTGTTGGAAGAACAGCGCGCCCGTCGTGAGGCCCGCCTCGTCGCTCGCGGCCTCCCACAGCCGCGTTCGCGTTCCTCGGTCGCGCTCCCAGAACTCGGCGACCTGTCGGTCGCGGTCGAACTCGCCGCTGGACACGTCGCCGTGGGCGGCGGGCGACTGCCCGGTCGAGAGGGTCGTCTGTGCGGGCACCGTGACGCTCGGAAACGGCGGTTCGAGCGCCCCGGACGGCTTTCCGGCAAGTAGGTCGGCGATATTCGGTGCCAATCCCCCGTCGAGATGTTCTTGTTGGAGTCCGACGACGTCGAGGACGACGACGCGCCCGGCACCGGACGCGGTCGAGTCCGAGGTCCTTCGAGCCGTCACGTTCCCTCCGCGTGGCGCTCCGCGTAGTCGTAGAGGAGTCGGAACTGCTCGGACAGTTCGTGTCTGTCGACGCCCTCGGGGGACTTGAAGAAGGACGCGAGGTGCGGCATCGTCCCGCCCTCGCCGCGCTCGTCGGCGAAGGCGGCCAGCCGGACCATGTCGAGGACGAGCGGGGCGGCGAGCGCCGAGTCGGCCCCCTCCCACGTGAACTGCATCTTCATCTTCGTCCCGAGGAAGCCCTCGAAGTGGACGTGGTCCCACGCGGTCTTCCAGTCGCCGAGCGACGGCGTGTAGTCGATGCGGACGGCGTTGTGGGTCTCGTACCCGAGGATGTCGTCCAGCAGGCTGCCCTTGCTCTCGATCTTCCCCGCTTTGTTGGCGTCGTCTTCGAGGACGAGACCGTCGCTGTTGCCGAGGATGTTGTGACCCTCCCACGAGAGGACGCGCAGGTTCCGCCCTGCGAACATCGGCCCGAGCGCGGACTTCATCAGCGTCTCGCCGGTTTTCCCGTCGCGGCCCATGTGCGGCACCTCGTTTCGCTCCGCGAGTTCGCGGAGCCCACCGAGCGAAGAGCCGGTACTGGGGGTGAAGTTGATGTACGGGTGGCCGTCGAGGAGCGCCGCGTACGCGTACAGGGCGCTCGCGGGGAGGTTCGGGTCGTCGCGCTCGACCGCCGTCTCGAACGCCGCCAGCGTGTCGTAGTCGCCGGGCGTCGGAACCGGCGGCTCGGTCGACGCGGCGTTCACGACGACCAGTCGGTCGACGTCCTGCGAGTCGGCGAAGGCGGCGTAGTCGGCCCGTATCTCCTCGACGATGTCGGCGACGGCCACGTCGTTACTCTCCGTCTCCGAGGACATCCCCTCGACCGCCTCGCCGCACCGGCGCGCGGTTCCGAGTTCGACGCGCTCGTCGATTTCGCGGAGGTCCTCGCGGACCGCGTCGAGGGTGTCGGGTGCCACGACGCCGCCGTGGCCCGCCATCTCCTCGGCGGTCTCCTCGATTCGCTGGGCCCGGATGTCGTGGCCCCCGAACACGAGGTCGTCGACGGCGGGGAGGTCCAGCGCGGCCACCGGTTCGTTGGCCGTCACCATCCCGGTCGTGTCCGCGACGCCGCGGGCGATTGCGCGCGCGCCGGTCATCGAGACGCTCGCGACGTTACCTCTGGCTCCGATAATCCAAACTCCGACTGTCATCGACTCACGATTGCGGTGTGCGATGAAGAATCTTGTCCTTCAATCATGTTGTTTCTGTGTCGGTCCCGGTTGGAGGGAACTCACCAGTCGCGGGAGGTGTCAGCGTCCCGTCTGTCGAGTTGGTCGCCGTGTTTGCTGAAGTCGAGGTTCCGGTCGAGGACCGTCTCTTCGGGGTGCCGCCACGTCTCGTCGCAGTCGACGCAGCGCCACTCCTCGTAGGGGCGACCCTCCTCGGGAGTGACGCGGTTCGATTCTATCGGCTCGCCGCAGAACGGGCAGTGTTCCGGCATGTGACTACGGGGTCGGCGCGGACGAGTAAATAGCTGTCTCCGCCGTCGGTCGCGGCCGCTGCGGTCGGGCGGTGCGCGCTCGTCCCGCGGCCGTCACCGAATCCACCGAAACAATGATTAACTACCATCAGAGAGGTAGGTCACATGTCGATACCAATTATCGACCCGCACATGCACATGGTGTCTCGCTCGACGAGCGACTACGAGCGCGCCCGGCTTGCGGGCGTGGAATGTTGCGTCGAACCCGCGTTCTGGAGCGGGACGGACAAGCAACACGCGGCGTCGTTCTTCGACTACTTCGAACAGATAATCGAGTTCGAGACCGACCGGGCGGAGCGGGCGGCGGGCATCGACCACTACGTCACCGTCGGCCTCGAACCGAAGGAGGCGAACTACCCCGAGATGGCGGAGGCGGTGATGGACGGGCTCCCCGAGTACCTCGACCGCGATCACGTCGTCGGGCTCGGCGAAATCGGCCTCGACCAGGGGACAGAAGCCGAGGAGTACGCGTTCAGACGACAGCTCAGAATGGCGGAAGAGCGCGAACTGCCGGTCATCATCCACACCCCGCACACCCAGAAGCCAGAGGGGACCGAGCGACTCGTCGAGATGATTCAGGACGAAGACGTGACCGAAGAGCGAATCGTCATCGACCACAACACCGAGAACACGGTCGATATCTCGCTGCAGACCGACTGTTGGCTCGGCTTCACCCTCTACCCCGGAAAGATAGACGCCGAGACGACCATCGACATCCTCGAGGAGTTCGGCACCGACAAGATGCTGCTCAACAGCGCCGCCGACTGGGACCCATCTGACCCGCTCGCGGTCCCGAAGGCCCGAGACAAGATGCTCGACCGCGGCTGGGACCGAGACGAGGTCCGGAAGGTCGTCTACGACAACCCCCGGGAGTTCTTCGGCCAGTCGCCGAACTTCCACTACGAGGTGTGACCGATGGAGTTTGGCTTCTCGATGAACGCGTTCCGGCAGCGAACGCTTACCGAAGGCGTCGAAGCAATCGCCGACGCCGGCTACGACGGCGTCGAAATCCTGCTTGACGACCCGCACCTGTTCCCGGGGACGGCCGACGGCGACGACCTCGAACACGCTCGCTCGCTCCTCGACGACTGCGGCATCGAAGTCAGCAACTGTAACGCCTTCATGCTCAGCGCCATCGAGCCCTCCGCGGAGAGTCGGGCGGCGACGTTCAACCGCGACACCGAGGCGTTCCACCACCCCTCGTTCGTCGAACTCGCGGCCGAGGACCGACAGGCTCGGGTCGACCACACGAAGAACGCGCTCGCCACCGCGGCCGCGCTCGGCTCGGAGAGCATCTCGATTCCGCCGGGCGGCCCGGTCCCGGAACGCATGTCGCGGGCGGACGCGCTCGACGCGTTCGTCTGGGGGCTCCGCGACGTCGCTGACGCCGCGGAGAAACTCGGCGTCGACGTGCTGGTCGAACCCGAACCGCACCTGCTCATCGAGACCTCCGAGGACTTCCTCGACCTCGTCGACCGCGTGGACTCACCCCGAATCGGCTGTAACTTCGACGCGGGACATTTCTACTCGGTCGGCGAGGACCCGGTCGAACTGGTGGAGCCGCTCGCGCCCCACACGCCGCACTACCACCTCGAAGACATCCCGGGCGACCGCACCCACGAACACACCCAACTCGGCGAGGGTGCGATGGACATCGACGGCTTCCTCGAAGCGGTCGAAGCGACCGGCTACGACGGCTACGTCACGGTCGAACTGTACCCCTACCAGGAGACCGCGGCGGAGACGGCCCGAACCGCGATGGAGTACCTCGAAGCCCATGGGTGGGCCTGACCGCGCGGGTCGGAAACGAGAGCCGGACCGACCGACGAACCGACGATGAACCGAACGAACGCGACACCCTCGACCGGCGGTCTTCGACGCTCGCTCGCGAGTCTCGCCAGACTCGTCCGCGTCCCGAACCTGTTCACCGCGCCGCCCGACGTCATCCTCGGGGCGGTGTTGGTCAGCGGCGGCCGCCCGTCGGTTCCGCTCTCGTCGCTCGCCGGCGTCGCGCTCGCCTCGGTGCTGCTGTACGCGGCCGGCACGACGCTCAACGACTACGTCGACGCCGACGAGGACGCGCAGTTCCGTCCGGAGCGCCCGATACCGTCGGGAGACGTGTCGCGCACGCGAGCTCGGAACCTCGGCGTCGCGCTCCTCTGTGCCGGCGTCGTCGTCGCCGCGGCCGCCGGGGGGCCGACCGCCGGCGTCGTCGCCGTCGTCCTCGGTTCGTTCATCGCACTCTACGACGGCGCGCTCAAGGGGACGCCGCTCGGCTTCGCGGCGATGGGCGGTTGCCGGGGAGCGAACGTCGCCCTCGGCATGGCGGTCGTGGCGGGAGCTCCCTCGTCGCTGTCGGCTCCGACGTGGGTCTACGTCGTGCCGGTCGTCGTCGCGCTCTACATCGCCGGCGTCACGTACATGGCCGAGCGGGAGACCGGTCCGGGCGACTCGGGGTCGGTGCTGGTCGGGATGGCCGGCGTCGGACTCGCCGTCGGGTCGGTCGTCGCGGCTGGCGCGGCCGTCGGCGTCGACTCGACCGACTCCGCGACGGTCGTCGTGACCGGCGGACTCCTCGTCTGGTTCGCGGCGTGGACCGGCCGCGACCTCCTGACCGCCTACGCCGACCCCCGTCCGGGCACCATCGGCCCCGCGGTCGGCACGTGCGTCCTCGCGCTCGTCGTGTTGAACGCGGCGGTCGCCGGGCTTCTGAGTCCCGCGTGGGGCGTCGTCGCGGCGGCGTTCGTCGCCCCCGCGGTCGGTCTCTCGTCCGCGTTCGACGTGTCGTGAACCGACGCGGCGCGTCGGTCCGTCGGCGCGTCGGGTTCCGTCCCGAACGATTGGCAGTACCAAAACAATTATTCATGTGTGACTGTACCACGACGTATGGTACAGTTAGCCTTCTCTACGAACGCGTACACGCGTTTCGACCTGCCAGAGGCGATCAGGCGAATCGCCGACCACGGCTACGACGGGGTCGAGCTACTGGCGGACGTGCCGCACGCGTTTCTCGCCGACTTCGACGAGACCGACCGCGAGCGCGTCCTGACGGCGCTGGACGAGACGGGACTCTCCGTGTCGAACATCAACGCGAACACGACCTGCGGCTACTACGACGACGCGCCGCCGTCGGCGTTCTTCGACCCGACGCTCATCTCGGCCGACGAGGAAGACCGCCGGTGGCGCATCGAGTACACGAAGGCCGCCATCGACTTCGCCGCGCTGGTCGACGCGCCCGCGGCGTGCGTCGCCAGCGGGTCGTCGCTTCCCGGGACGCCGCCGAGCGAGGCTTACGAGTACCTGCTCGAATCGCTCGACGAACTCACGGTGTACGCCGAGGACGTCGGGGTCGACCTCGGCATCGAGTTCGAACCGGAACTCCTCGTCGAGTGCACCGAGGAGGTGTTGACGCTCATCGACGACGTGGGGAGCGACGCGCTCGGCGTCAACTTCGACGTCGGCCACTCGGCTGTCTACGGCGAGAACCCCGCCGAGAGTATCCGGCAGTGCGCCGGCCACATCACCGGCATCCACCTCGAAGACATCGAGGGCGGCCGCCGCGGGAAACACTACCACCTCATCCCCGGCGAGGGCGACATCGACTTCGCGCCCGTCTTCGGCGCGCTCGACGACATCGGCTACGACGGCTTCGCGACGTTCGAACTATACACGTACCCCGACGAACCCGACGACGCGGCCCGGCGCGCGCGAGAAGAACTGGCCGAATACGCCCGCTGAAGCGCCGCGGTTCGGCAGGAATTCGCGGCGAGAAGCGCACCGAACACCGCCGCTGACGGCATCGATTCCCGCGAGCGACGTCGCGTGAGTGGCCTCGCGGTCCGCACGCTCGGAAACGGTTCTCAGATAATCGTTAACTATTTGCATGGAGCTTTCGATTCACACGCTGATTGCATGCTTTCCAGCGAGAGCGAGCTATCCCCATCCAGAGGTAGCGCGCGCACGAGACGTCAGTCTCCTGTCCGACGAGTCGAACAGACACCGCCGGCGGTCGCGTCCCGCCGAGGCGAGGCGAAGCGGCAGACCGCCGCTTCGCGCTCCGTTCGCGGAACCACTGCTCCATCGAACTCCGACCTGACCACCGCGTCATGAGACCGAGCATACCACGTCCGGGGCGGTCGACGGAACTCCGGAACGCGCTCCCGGTCGTCGCGATGGCGGTCCTCTTGGTGCTCGGCTCGCTCGGTCTGGGTGCGGCTATCGCGCCGGTCGCCGCGGACGCCCACGGCGGGACGCTCACCCGGACAGTCGATGACACGACGCTCGCACCGGGCGAGTCCACCACCGTCACGGTCGAAGTGAACGCCTCCGAACGGGGGAACTTCACCGTGGTCGAAGAGCTGAGTCCGGGCTTCGAATCGGTCGAAATCGTCGACGCCGACGGCGCGGACTTCTCTGGCGTGCGGAACGCCGACGACGAACTGTTCGCCACCTACGGCGACCGCGAGAGCGTCACGCTCGTTTACGAGGTGACCGCGGCCGACGACGCGAACGCGACGACCCACGAACTCACCGGATACGGCGACTTCGGCCTCGAAGATATCCGGGCCTCGACGACCGGTGACGGTGAAATCAACGTCTCGACCGACGACGGCGCGAGCGTGGTCCGCTCGGTCGACGACGCGACCCTCGCGCCCGGCGAGTCGGCGACGGTCTGGGTCGCCGTCGAACGGGACGAGGCGGCGAACTTCACGCTCGTCGAGGAGTTCAGCCCCGCCTTCGGCTCGGTCGAAATCGTGGACGCCGACGGTGCGGACTTCTCGGGTGTCCGTGACGCCAACGACGAGCTGTTCGCGACCTACGGCGACCGGAAGCTCGCCACACTCGTCTACGAGGTGACCGCGACCGACGACGCGACGACCGGCACGGTCTACGAGCTCGACGGCTTCTCGGACGCGAACGGCTCGCAGTCGGCGACTGACGGGACCAGCGAACTCAGCGTGCAGGAGTCGAGCGATGACGACCTCGCGGCCGTCCGGTCGGTCGACGACGCGACCCTCGCGCCGGGTGAATCGACCACGGTCCGGGTCGCCTTCGACCGCGACCGAGCGACGAACTTCACGCTCGTCGAGGAGTTCAGTCCGGCGTTCGGCTCGGTCGAAATCGTCGACGCTGACGGCGCGGACTTCTCGGCCGTACGCGACGCCAACGACGAGCTGTTCGCCACCTACGGCGACCGCGAGTTGGCCACGCTCGTCTACGAGGTGACCGCCGACAACGACGCGACTGCCAGTACGGTCTACGAGTTCGACGGCTTCTCGGACGTGAACGGCTCGCAGTCGGCGACCGGTGGTTCCGGCGAAATCAGCGTTCAGGCGTCGGACGGCGATGACTCCGGCGCGGTTCGCTCGGTCGACGACGAGACGCTCGCCCCGGGCGAATCCACCACCGTCACGGTCGAGGTCGACCGGGACGAGGCGGCGAACTTCACGCTCATCGAGGAGTTCAATCCCGCGTTCGCGTCGGTCGAAATCGTCGACGACGACGGGGCTGACTTCTCGGGCGTGCGGAACGCTAACGACGAACTGTTCGCCACCTACGGCGACCGCGAGAGCGTCACCCTCCAGTACCGCGTGACCGCCGGTGACGACGTGGACGCCGGAACGGCCTATCAGTTCGACGGCTTCACCGACGTGGACGGCTCGGAGGTGACGACCGGCGGCACCGACGAACTCGACGTTCAGAGCGAGTCCGACGACGACAACTGGGACCTCACCCGGTCGGCCGACGACACGACGCTCGAACCCGGTGAATCGACCGTCGTCTCGGTGGAAATCACCGGCAGCGAGGCGACGAACTTCACCGTCATCGAGGAGTTCAACCCCGGATTCGCGTCGGTCGAAATCGTCGATGACGACGGCGCTGACTTCTCGGGCGTGCGGAACGCCAACGACGAACTGTTCGCGACCTACGGCGACCGCGAGAACGTCACCCTCCAGTACCGTGTGACCGCCGGTGAGGACATGGACGAGGACGCCTCGTACGAACTCAGCGGGTTCGCGCAGTTCGACGCCGACGACAAGGAGATGAGCGTCGACGGCCTCGAATCGCTCTCTGTCGGCGCTGACGGTGACAGCGGTGACGACGGTTCCTCCGACGACGGCAGCGACGACGGAGATGACGGAGACGACAGTAACGACGGCGACGGTGGTGACGACAACGACGGCGACGACGATGGTGATGACAACGACGGCGACGACGGCGACGATGGTGACGACAACGACGGCGACGACGGCGACGATGGCGACGGTGGTGACGACAACGACGGTGGCGATGGTGATGACAACGACGGCGACGACTCGGACGACGGAACGACCGAGACGACGACCGCCGACCCCAACACGCCCGCGACGACCACGACTGACACGCCCGTTCCCGGGTTCGGTGTCTCGGTCGCGCTCGCCGCGCTCGTGATGGGCTCGGTCCTCCTCGCGCGCCGGCGAACGACCTAACGAGGCGACTCGTCTTCCCGCAACCTCGAACGTCCTCGAATCCCCTCCGCTCCCGCTTTCGGCTCTAACTCGGTCATTCAGAAGATTTAATATAACAACTCCCAAGTCGTAGTTCAGGGTCCATCATGACAGACTGGTCTAGGCGGCGGTTTCTACAGACAGGCGCAGCCCTCGGCATCGCCGGAACGCTCCCGCAGACGACGACGAACGTGTCCGCGGCGTCACCGGCGTTGGATAAGTTCGTGCAACCGCTTCCGGTTCCATCGGTCCGGGAACCGGACGGGCAGCGAGACGGCGCGGACGCCTACGAGATATCGGTCACCGAATTCAGCCAACAGCTCCATCCGGACCTCCCGGAGACGACGGTCTGGGGGTTCGACGGGTCGTATCCCGGCCCGACCATCGAGGCGGACGCCGGGAGTCCGGTCCACGTTCGCTTCGACAACAGCGAACTCCCGAACGACCACCTGTTCAACGTCGACGAGCGAATCGGCGGCACGACCACGGAGAACCACGCCGGCTACGACGGTCCGGTCCCGGAAGTTCGGACCGTCACCCACTTCCACGGCCTCGAAATCGACCCCGCGAACGACGGGCAGTCCGACATGTGGACCTCGCCGAGCGGGGTCGAGGGGCCGCGGTTCGACTCGGAGTGGCAGGAGCTACCGATGGAGCAGGGTCGGACGACCTCGACGTACCACGACCACACGCTGGGCATCACCCGGCTCAACGCCTACGCCGGGCTGCTCGGCCTCTACTCGATTACGACCGACGCGGAGCGGGAGCTCGGCCTGCCAACGGGTGACTACGACATCCCGCTGTTGCTCCAAGACAAGGAGTTCAACGACGACGGCTCGCTGCACTACCCCGACGAGTTCGTCTCGGCGTTCCTCGGCGACACCGCCGTCGTCAACGGGGCCGTGTGGCCGTACGTCGAGGTCGAACCGCGTCGGTACCGCTTCCGCATCCTGAACGGCGCCAACCACCGCTCGTTCGACCTCCAACTGGAGAGCGAAAGCGGGTCGGGCGCCCCGACGATGTACCAGTTCGCCCCCGGTCACGGCTTCCTCGAATCAGTCGTTCCCATCGGTCCGGGCGGCGACCTCGACTCGCTCTTGCTCACGCCCTTCGAGCGCGGCGAACTCATCGTCGACTTCTCCGACCACGCGGGCGAGACGCTCACGCTCACCAACGGGGCCGACATGGGTCCCGAGCTGACCGACCTCGTCCAGTTCCGCGTCTCGGACCCCGAGACGCCGCCTGAGGACCCGAGCCCCGACCCGACGAACCTGTCGCTTCCCGCACCGACCTCGTACGACGAGAGCGACGCGCGGGTGACCCGCGAGATGACGCTGGGTACCACGGTCGACGTGGAAAACAACCTCATCACGCACACGCTGAACGGATACGTCTTCGGCGACGAGGACGCGCCCGTCTACCCGCAACTCGGGTCGACCGAGATATGGGAACTCCAGAACGAGTCGGGCGGGAGACACCCGATTCACCTGCATCTGGTCACCTTCAGGGTCATCGGCCGCGGCCCCGACGGAACGCAACCGCCGGACCCCAATGAGCTGGGGCCGAAAGACACCGTCCGCGTCGACCCCGACGAGCGCGTGCGGATAATCGCTAAGTTCGAGGGGTTCACCGGGCAGTTCCCGTGGCATTGCCACATGCTCGAACACGAGGACAACAAGATGATGATTCCGTTCGTCGTCGAGAACCCCATCGCGGACTATGCGAACGAAAGCGACATCGTGGACGCGACGGGGCTGACGGACGCGGTCGGCGACTGGCGGAACGACGACCTCGAAACCGAGGTCCTCCTCGAAGTCATCGACCAGTGGCGAAGCGGCGACGAGGTCGCCTGACTCCGGTATCGCCGAGTTACTGCACCGGTTCGGCCGAGCGGTCCGAGAACCACCGACTCCGGACGACGTACGCGACGAGGACGACCGCGGTGGCGACGCCGATGATCGAGTACACGTCGACCTCGGTGAGCGACCGGGCGGCCTCGCCGAGATAGACCGCGAGCAGCGCTTCGATGGTGTACCGACCGCCGCGGCCGAGCACCGACGCCGCCAGATACGTCCGGAGGTCGAGGTCGAACACGCCCGACCCGATAGAGAGTAGTTCGTACCCCTCGGGAATCGGCGCGAACGCCCCGAACGCGACCGTCACGAACCCGGAGCGCTCGAAGTATCGCTCGACCTTGTGAACCCGCTCGCCGGCGAACCGCGAGTCCAGCGCGCGCCGGCCACCCTTCTTCCCCATGAGGAAGCCGACCAGCCCCGCCGACACCGACCCGACGGTCGCGACGGCCGCGTACAGGAGCGCGAACTCGGGGTTCGCCGCCGACAGCGGGACGAGCACCAAGTCCGGTGGGACAGGGAGCAAAAAGAATTCCAGGAACGCCACGAGCAGCAGCCCCGGCGCGCCGAGCGAGGCGAAAAACGCGGTCGATAGTTCGACAGTCTCCAGTACGTCTAGCATCGTCGTCTCTACGCAGCCGCTACTGTCAGTAATAAGTATCGCTGTTCGTGAATCTCGACTCCGCGAGCGGAGGGTTGCGAAACGAAGAGTCGCCGCGGGTGCAAAGCGGCGGGTTCGGTGGTGGTTCGCGGGTCGCGTCAGGTCGGTTGGTTCGTGAGTCGCGTCAGGCTATCGGCTGTCGGCTATCGGGTCAGTCGAGGGCTTCGGCCATCTTCTCGATGGGGTGCGGCGGGCGGGACTCGCCGGGTCTGTCGCCGAGTTGGGAGCGACACGACGCGCCGGGTGCCGTGACGACGTCGCCGGGGCTCTCGTCGACCTGACCGAACAGGATTTCGCCGATGCCCTTCGAGAGTTCGTAGTGCTCTTCTTCGTAGCCGAACGACCCGGCCATCCCGCAGCAACTGGAGTCGAGCGGGTCGACGGCGTAACCGGAGCGACGGAGGACGCCCACCGCGTGGTGGTCCTTGTTTGTCGCCTTCTGGTTGCAGTGGCCGTGGTACGTCAGCGTCTCGGCGGGGGCGTCGAAGTCGAGGTGGTCGTCGGCGCGCGCGACGTCGAGGTACTCCATGATGCCGTAGGCCGACCCCGAGACGAGTTCGACGCCCGTCCCGTCGAGGAGGTCGAGGTACTCGTCTTGGAACATCACCGCGTCGGAGGGCTCGACGAAGACGACCGACCAACCGTCGTCGATGTAGGGGCGGAGCCGCCCGACGTTGTGCTGCGCTCGGTCGCGGGCCGTGTCGAGCATCCCCATCGAGAACGCGGCGCGGCCGCTCGCTTCGAGGTCACTCGGAATCCGCACGTGGACGTTCGCGGCTTCGAGGACCTCCACGGCGGCCTTGCCGGGTTCGGGGTAGTTGTAGTTGGTGTAGGTGTCGGGGAAGAGAAGCACCTTCCCTCGGGCGTCGGCGGGCGACACGGACGACCCGCCCCGAGCCTCGAACCACTCCTCGAGCGACTCGCTGCTGAAGCTCGGAAGCTCGCGCTCGCTGGAGATACCGAGGACCTTCTCCATCACGAGTCGGCTCCCCGGAAGCTCCGCGGCGGCGTTCGAAAGCGGGGCGAGTTTGCTCCCGATTTTCGACAGGGTGTCGATGTTGCCGAACACCCGCGAGCGGAGGCTGGTGCCTTCCTTCTGGTGGTACTGGTGTTTCACCTCGGACTTCAGCTTCGCCATGTCGACGCCGGTCGGGCAGTCACTCTTACAGCCCTTACAGCCGACACAGAGGTCCAACACCTCGGTCTGGAAGCGCTCGGAGTACAGTTCGTCCTCGGGGAGTTCGCCCGAGATGGCGGCCCGAAGCATGTTCGCGCGTCCGCGAGTCGTCTGGACTTCCTCCTTCGAGGCGCGGTAAGTCGGGCACATGGTGTTCGAGTCGGTCTGCCGGCAGGTGCCACAGCCGTTACAGAGCTCGACGAGGTGCGAGAAGCCGCCCTCGTCGTCGAAGTCGATGGCGGTCTGTGGCTCGACGGACTGGTAGTCCGGGCCGTACCGGAGGTTCTCGCGCATGTCCGCGCCAACGCCGCGGTCGCCCTCCGGACCCGGGTCGGAGGGACCGTCTCGGTAGACGACGTTCCCGGGGTTGAACATCCAGTCGGGGTCGAACGCCGTTTTCAGCTCCTTGAACGCGCCCCAGAGTTCGGGGCCGTACATCTTCGGATTGAACTCGGTTCGGGCCATCCCGTCGCCGTGCTCACCGGAGAACGCGCCGTGGTGCTCGACGACGAGGTCGGTCACGTCGTCGGTGATGGAGTGCATCTTCTCGATGCCCTCGTTCTCTTTGAGATTCAGAATCGGGCGGATGTGGAGCGTTCCCGACCCGGCGTGGGCGAAGTACGCGGCGGAGGTGCCGTGGTCTTCCAGCACCTCCTCGAACTTCTGGACGTACTCCGCGAGTTCCTCGGGCGGGACGGTCGCGTCCTCGATGAACGGGTACGGTTTGGGGTCGCCTTCGAGGCTCATCAACAGCGGAATCGCCGCCTTGCGGAGCTTCCACAGTCGGCCCTGGCTCTCTTCGGAGTAGGCTTCGAGCACGTCGAACGCCGCGCCCGAGTCGACGAAGTGGGCGTTCGTGTCGGCGACTGCGGCTTCGAAGTCGTCGACGAGTTCGTCGTCCCACTCCAGCATCAGCGCCGCTTTCGCCCCTTCGGGGATGGGTTCGGCGTACTCGGCGTAGCCCTCCGACTCGCGGGCGAGTCGGAACACCTCGTCGTCCATGAGTTCGACGGCGCTGACTGGGAATTCGAGTGCCTCCGGGACGGCCTCCATCGCGTCCACGAGGTCGTCGAAGCAGTACAGCGCGAGCGCCGTCTCGTCCGGCTTGGTAACGAGCGAGACGGTGGCCTCGACGATGACGCCGAGGGTCCCCTCCGCACCGACGAACAGCTTCGAGAGGTTGATGACCTCCTCGCCGTCGTCGTTCTCGTAGATGACCTTCTGGAGGTTATACCCCGACACCGAGCGCTTGAGCGACGGATACTTGTTCTCTATTTCCCCCTCGTGGTTCTCGACGAGTTCCCGAACCGTCCGGTAGATGTTCGCCTCTAAGTCGTCTTGGGCGAGGATGGATTCGTGCTCGTCGCTGTCGAGGACGACTTCGCGGGTGTGTACCAGCGAGCCGTCGGCCAGAATCACCTGCAACTCCTCGGTGTAGGCGTCGGTGATGCCGTAGCGGACCGAGTGCGCGCCCGTGGAGTTGTTGCCGATGCCGCCGCCGACGGTCGAGCGATTCGACGAGGCGGGGTCCGGCGCGAACTTCAGTCCATGTTCCGCGAGCGCGGCGTCGAGGTGGTCCTGGACGCACCCCGGTTGGACGGTCGCGCGCTTCGCTGACGGGTCGATATCAACGATATCGTCCATGTACTTCGTGAAGTCGATGACGACGCAGCCCCGTCCGACGGTCTGGCCGCCCAACGAGGAACCCGTTCCGCGTGGCAGAACGGGGACGCCGTGGCTCGTCGCGGTCTCGACGGCGGCGCGGACGTCGTCTACGTCCCTCGGCAAGACGACCCCCGCGGGTCGCGCCTGATAGATACTGCCGTCGGTCGCGTACAGCACCTGCGCGTACTCGTCGAACTTCACCTCTCCGTCGACGCGGGAGCGTAACTCCGTCGCCAACGCCGAATACTCCGCGGCGTCCGGCCGGTCGAGGTCTAACGTCGTCGCCGATGTCTCTCTTCCCCGAGGGGAGTCGAGCGTGTCTTCGACTGCCATCATCATTGATACACATACGCACGGATTAAATGCTCTGGTGTTGCGACACGTCTCCGCCCCCGAACGGTCCGTCGCGACCGACGTGGGGATTTATATTCACGTCCTCGGTACGTAACGACATTCATGGTCAGGTCACCGAACTGGAATCAAACTGACGTGGCACGCGCTGTCCCGACAGCATCGGAAACGGAGGTCGACCAACTACTCGCGAGCCTCCAGCGACTGACCGGTATTGGCGTGTGGTCGTACGATGTCTCGCGCGAGGAACTGTGGTGGAGCGACGAGGCAAAGCGGATACACGGCTTCGACGCGTCGGCGACGCCAACCGTCTCGGACGTCGTCGAACAGTACGCCGAAGGCGACCAAGACGAGGTGCTCGCCTACCTCGCGGACGCAATCGAACACGGCGAGTCTTTCTCCGTCGACGTGCGGTACGCGAGCGAGCGGACGACCGAGCGCTCGATACGGCTGGCCTGTGAACCGCTGGTCGAAGACGGTCGGACAGTCGACCTCCACGGCGTCGTACAGGACGTGACCGACACCAAGCGTCAGGAACAGCGCATCGAGATTCTCCGACGGACGAGCCAGGAACTTCGGAACGCGAGTTCGAAGGCGGAAGTCGCCGAGATACTCGCCGACGCGGCGAAGAACGTCCTCGGCCTCGTCAACACGACCGTTCGGCTGGTCGACGAGAACCGGAGCATGCTCCAGACTATCGAGGCGACCGAAGAGTGTCTGGAACGCGCCGGCGACCGACCGAACTACTCGGTCAGCGAGGACACGCCGGCGGCACGGACGTACCGGACGGGTGAACCGGTCATCCACGCGAACCACGAGCACACCGAAGACGACCACAGTCGGGGGGCCCTCCAGTCCGGGCTGTACGTTCCCATCGGAAGCCACGGCGTGCTCAGCGCCGGCGACGTCGTCGTCAGCGCGTTCGAAGAACACGACCTCGAAGCCGCGAGTCTCCTCGGCCAACTCGGCGCGGAGGCAATCACGCGCATCGGCTGGGTGAAACGGTCGCGGGCGATTTGACGCACACTGAACGCTCTCCTCGTCACGAAGTTCGACGCTGCCAGAGGCGAACCGTGAGTTCGCGACGCGCTGTTTGTTCCCGGGGTAGTCGGATAGAAACATATCCGAATTGACAGGGCTGGCTCGCCAGTTCAGTTGATTTACATTATGGCAACAGTTATCAACCATCAACATAATAGTTGAGGTATGATTGAGAACGTGACCGGGCGACGGCTCAAGACGACCCAAGCCTCGTTGGAGATTCTCAGCCTCATTTTGGAACACGACGGCCTCACGCTCGCCGAACTGGACTCCATGGTCGACAGTTCGAAGAGCTCCATCTGCAGTCACCTCAACACGCTCTTGGAGAGCCGATACTTGGTCAAGCGCGACGGCGTGTACCACGTCAGCTTCAGGGTGGCGCTGTTGGGCGAACGCGCTCGACACCGCTATCCGAACGACGAGGTCGTCGAGCGGGTCGTCGACGAACTGGCTCGCGCGACCGACCAAGAGGCGAACTTCACGATTTTCGAACACGGTCGGCTGCTCATGTGTTACGGGTCGTCGACCGAGGAGGGGAGAGACGCGAACGGCACGCGGTATCGGTCGGAGTATCACCTGCACAACACGGCCGCGGGGAAGGCCATCCTGGCGGAACTGGACCGCGACGAGGTCGAGTCGATAATCGACTACTGGGGCCTGCCACGGGAGTCGGAGGGCACGATTACGAACCCCGACCAACTGTTCGACGCGCTGGACGAAATCGCGACCCAGAAGTATGCCGTCGTCGACGAGGAGTTCGCGCCGAACCTCATCGCCATCGGTGCGCCGGTCCACGACGGTGACGGGCGCATCGTCGGCGGGCTCAGCGTCGGCGGACCGAAGTATCAGGTGGACATGACGCGACTCGAACGCGAGTTCGCCGACAAGCTACTGAACGCCGTCGAGTCGCTGGAATCGACGCTCGCGTGACCGACACCGTCTCGCGGATCTCACGGGGTACCGAAGCTTTCGCTCGCGGTCGAGTCGGACGTCGCGCGAAAAGGACAGACGCGGTGGTTGGACTTGTCTGGGTGGCTGACTGATCGGGTGCGTTAGTCGTCTGTCCCGACTGCCATCGCGCGCTCGACGATGTCGGTGCCGTACATCTCTTCGAGCGCGTCGTGTTGGTCCGGGCGGTGCTCGTACACGTCTTGGAACAGGGCGACGGGCGTCATCGCGGCCTGATAGGTCGCCTCGTCCCACATGCGGTCCTTGGCGATGTCGACTTCGACGCCGTCGATGACGAGCGTCGTCGCTTGCGTCATCGCAATCGCGCCCTTGCCGGCTTCCTTGGCCGCCTCGAACTCTTCCATGGAGTCGACGATGTCGTCCATGCTCGGGACGTAGGTGGTCAGGTCGAGGAGCTCCTCGTGGAGTTCCTCGCCGTCGAGTTCCTGTTCTTCGCCGTCGACGCGGAGCACGTAGCTGTCGTCGCCGACCTGTTCGAGCGAGAGTTCGTCGCCGTCGTACACCTCGGCCCCGTCCTCGGGCGCGAGTTCGATTTCGTCGTCGTCGAGTTCGAGGAGCCAACTGCCGGTCTTCGGCGGCAGGGGTGCCTCGTTGGCGGTGACGACCTGTCCGGGCGTGAGCGCCCAGATGCCCGTCATCCCCATGGCGCGGTTCTCGACCATGCGCTCGCGGTAGCCTTCGACGTCGCGGATGTCGTCGTACGGGCCGTCGACGGCGATGCAGTTGGCGGCGCTCGCGCCGCGGGAGGTGTTGTGTCGCAGTTCGGCCCACGCCGGAAGCTCGCCGGTCGGCGTCATGGCGCGCATGTCCTTCGTGTAGTCGACCTGCCCGTCGACGAGGAGGAACAGCCGTTCGAGGTTGTTGGACGGCTTACCCTTCTCCGCGCGGAGATCGCTCATCGCGAGTTCGGCTTCACCGCTCTCGATGATGACCGACATCGACAGGCTTCCCTCTTCGAGGCCGTGTTCGTTCTCGATGATGGTGAAGCACTCGTCGGCCTTCTTCCAGTCGTCGAGGTCGCCGACCTCGGGGATGACGAAGCCGTCGATGTGCTCGACCGCACCGTTTTCTGGGTCGGTGATTTCGAGCATCTGCTTGAAGCCCTCGTAGCGAGTCGAGGGGTCGTCGCGGTGCCACACGACGCGGGGGTGAATCTCGCCGGGGAAGTCGGCTCCGTGCTCGGAGACGACCTCGACGAGGTTCTGGACGCCCTCGGCCCGCATCGACGGCGCGGTGGCGTCTTCGTTGTCCGGAATCCAGGTGTCGGGGGCCTGTATCCCCCGCAGTTGTGCCGCGCTCTGCAACATCTTCGCCGAGTTCTCGCCGCCGACCGCCGTCGGCGAGGTGAAGAACGTACGTACGAACTCTCGTTCGTAGTTTCTGTCGCTACTCATATCGACAGTGGAAACGTCTCTTCCGAAACATATTAAATATTTAGACTCGCCCAATCGGAGGCTTGCGATTCGACGGTCGCCGGTGGTTCAGATATCGGAAGTCATCTCGCTGACCGAGGTCGGCAAACGTCTCCACCGATGGAGAGATGCTCCGGATATCACTAACTTACATTATGTAAATGACTGCAATGTCATGTGTTCACATTATACAGATATGTGGAATTAAATCGGTTTGTGTTACAGGCATAGCTCTGTAATTCTAGTTGGGGGTCACCCACAACAACACGCGACGTTCGGATTATGTAAATGAGCTCGCCGCCTCTCGGTTCTCACGGTCCTCTCGATATCGGAAATTCGTGAGCGTCGACCGTCGTCCGACAGCGCCCCGAAGTCCTTTCGTGTTCGACTCGGTTCGACGAGTTCGGATGGACACCGTAGTCGGTTATATCAGATGGTAATAATAGTTTGAATACTGGTATTTACTTGGTGGCTCTCTTTTCACTCATTACGTCCTGTTGTGTGGTTATTTATGAACGTCACCCGAGAAAATTTTGCATTCTCTTGTTGATTTCGTTTAGAAATTCTAAGATAGGTGAGTTTGTATCGGTTCAGGTGGGCGGAGGTGTTCCTGAGAGATATCTACACTCCCGCGTTATACGCGGCTTACCGCTGGTATTAATGGAATCTGTATTGGCATCTTCATCTCAGCGACCGACAAATAAATTAGTATTAAGAACATTCGATAAAACCATCTGATAACTGATGATTCTGATTCGCCGCAATCGCGGCGTCCGCGCGTGGCTGCAGCGCCGTTCGGCCGCGGCCGGCCGGGGCTTTCGAGCCGTCGGTTACCACTCGTACGCTCGGTGAATCTGCCGGGCTTCCTCGTTCAGCACCGGGCCGACTACCTCGGTGACACCGTCGAGAATCGCCGCTGACCGGACGCCGGGGCTCGACCCCGTGAACTCTCCGATTTCGTCGCCGCCGACGCCGTACACGACGCGCGCGAAGCCGGCGGTCGCCATCCCGCCGGCGCACATCGGGCAGGGCTCCGTGCTGGTGTACATCACCGTCTCCGCCCGCTCGTCGGGGTCGTACTCTCGGCATGCCCGATAGGCGAGCTGTAACTCGGGGTGCCGACGAATGTCGGACTCCGTCACGATGCGGTTCGAGTCGCGCATGACGACCTCGTCGTCACGGACGAGGACGGAGCCGAACGGTTCGTCGCCGCGGGCGGCAGCCTCGCGGGCGAGTTCGAAACTCTCGCGCATGTGCGCCTCGTGGTCGAAGTCGTCGAGGTGAGTCGTCACGTCGCCTACGGTCTCCACGCCGAGCGGCTTAAATCGAACGACGACCGCGCCCTCGCGCGGTTACTCAATTGCCGTCCGTCGGTTGCGCATCGCTCCTCCGCAGTCCGGGCAGCGTAGCGGGTTGTGTTCGGTGAGGACGATACCGCCACACTCGAAGCATTCGTACGTTCCTTCCTCGCCGGGGGTGGATTCGACATCTCTCATGGTTCGCGAGCGCCGGTCGTGTCCCGGACGCTCTGCCCATGCGTAATAGGTGTACAAGGGAATATGAGGTAGTTACACACCAAACCAGTCGAGGGAATACCGGCTAGATAACGAACCTACCCGCCTCTTCCGGTGGCGGAACCGGAGTGCTCGTCGAACAGCGTCGCGAACAGTTTCCGCTGGACGGTCCGCACGTGTTTGTAGAACGCCGGCGGGGAGATACCGAGTGTCGCGGCGACGTCTTCGCCCGTGTTCTCCCGTGGCGATTCGAAGTAGCCGCTGTAGTAGGCCGTCTGGAGCACCTCGAGCTGTCGCTCTGTCAGCTTGTCGAGGAACCGCGAGAAGAGGTCGCGCTCGGTCGAGCGGTCGAGCGTCTGTTTGGTGCGGAGTTCGACGCCGGCGAACGCTTCGTCGACGAGGTGCGTGACGTTCCGAACGTCGATGCTCTCGGGGACGTCGACGACGAGCGTCGTCTCCTCGGGGGTCGCTCGCACCTCGCCGAGGACGGCACCGTGGTCCGCAAGCTCCGGTGCGAGAAACGGCTGGGTCAAGCGTAGGCGCAGGACGCCGGCGTCCCCGTCGGTGCTTATCCGTCGTACGTCGGCGACGGCGACCAGTTCGTCGGCCGCGGCCGCGACGGATTCGACCGCCCCGTCTTCGACGGTGACGAACACGTAGTTTCCTTCGGCGGACTGTTGGACCCCTCCACGGTAGGTGAGCGTGCACCCCGCGTCGCGGGCGAGTCGCGAGAGGACGAACGTGGGGTCGTCGACGGCGAACCCGACGCGGGTGACGGCCGTGGTGAGCAGTGCGTTCTTCCGTTCGAGGGCGCTCAGCGCCGACGCGATGGTCTCGCCGAGTTCGGCCAAGACGGCGGTCGCCGTCTCGTCGAAGGCGTCGTGCGTCGTCGCGTACACCGTCAACACGCCGTGCGAGAGGTCGTTATAGACGAGCGGGATGCTGAGCACCGACAGGTAGTCTCGGGTGAGCGCGCCCTTCCGCCAGGGTTCGTCCCGGAAACCGGACGCGACGTTGGGAACGGTAGTCACCTCTCCGGTCGCCGCCGTGCGTCCCGCCGGTTCGACCGACGACGCCGCGACTTCGAACGTCGTGCTGTCGAGATAGCCCCGTTCGTCGCCGGCCCACGCGCGGGGCTCGACCGTCTCGCCGATGGGGTCGACGGAACCGACCCACGCGAACGCGAACCGGTCGGCGGCGGTCAGTAGCTCGCAGACGGTGTAGTCTATCTCTTCGCGCGTCTGGGCTCCGACGAGCGCTTGGTCGATTTCGCGGATGGTCTCGTTGATTCGGTTTAGCTCGGTGAGCCGGTCGTTCTGTCGCTGGAGCGTCCGGTCTTGTTCGCGGAGTCGGGATTCGCGCGTGACGCGGTCGAGCGCCGCCTCGGCGGTCACCGCGAGCAGGTCGGTCAGTTCCCGCGCCACCGCGTCGAAGGCTCCGACCTCGGTCGAGCCGGCGACGAACACGCCGTGGTCTCCGAGTGGGACGTACGCGACGCTCCGGAGACCGGTCACGGAGTTCTCCAACCGGTCGGCCTCGTGCACGTCGTCGAAGTACAGCGCACTGTCCTCGACGAAACTGTGGCTCGGGAGCGTCTCCCCGTCCGCGGGCACTGTCGGGAGCGGGCCGTGGGCCTCGCGCATCGCCGGCGAGTACGCCGCCGGTCTGAGCGCGTTGGCGTCGGCGTCGAAGAGGTAGACGGCGCTCGCATCGAGCGCGAGCACGCCGGGCGTATCGTCGACGACGCGCTGGGCGATTTGTCGGTGAGTCCCCGTGTAGAGGAACTCGCGAGCCGTCTCGTGGAGCGTCGTCAGCGCGTCCTCGCGCTGCTTGCGCTTCGTGATGTCGCGGCAACTGAAAAGCAGCGTTCCGTCCCGAATCGAGACCTCACGGACGTTGACGAGAAGGGTGTGCTCGCGGCCGGCCTTGTCGGTCACCGTACTCTCGATGTTTTTCAGGACGCCGCGCTCCGCGAGTTCGTCGCGGTCGAAGAGGTCCTCCCCCAGCAGTTCGTCGATGGGGACCCGTTCGCGCAACTCGTCTGCGGTGTAGCCGAAGATGAAGTGGACGTTTGGACAGACGTAGGTGTAGGCCCCCGACTCGTCGGTGATGAGGACCGTATCGGTCATGTTGTTGAGCGTGACGCGGTGGAGTTCCTCGGAGCGGCGGAGGTCTCGTTCGAGGGACACCCGCGCTGTGATGTCGATACCCTCGACCACGACCGACGCGACCTCCCCACGCTCGTCGGTCACGGGGCGGACCGATAGCTCGACGATGCGTCGTCTTCCGGTCTCCGACGGCTGTGGGACCACCGCGTTCCCGGCCGTCCCTCCGAGCGCGTCCTCGACGAGCCGTCGCACGTCGTCGCTCGTCGGGTCGTCTCCGTTCGACCACCACGGGAGTGACCAGAAGGCCCCGCCGACGAGCGGGTCGACGGGCGCGTCGAGGAACTCCCGCGCCGTCCGGTTCGCCCGAGTCAGCGACCCCTCTCCGTCGAGCACCCACGTCGCCGTCCGTTCGTCGTCGAACATCGCGTCGAACTGCCTGGCGCGTTCGCGCTCGCCGGCCGACTGTCGCGCCGACCGGAGCGCCCGTCCGGTCCGCGCGAGGAGTGTTTCGACGTCCGGCGAGTCTGCGTCAAGCGCGACGTAGTCAGTCGCGCCCGCACCGAGGACCTCGCTAGCGAGGACGTCGCTCCCGCCGTCCGCGGCGACGACCACTGGAAGGGTCGCGACCGTCGAGCGAACGTCTGTGAGGAGGTCGACGACGGCCGCGTCCGCGAGGTCGGCGTCGACGACGACGCAGTCGACCTCGTCCGCTTCGACTGCGCGGAGTGCCGCCGCCTTCGTCTCGGCTTTCAGTACGGTGACGCCGGGTCGCGAATCGAGTCCCTCGGCGAACCGCGTCACCCAGTCGCTCTCGCCGACGACCAGCACGCTGCCAGAATCGGAGACACCGGACATGGCTAGAGACCAAACCCCCGTTGACAAAGGCGTTCGCTATCTTACCATCGCAACCTTGAGTAATTTAGATACCCTCGATTTTCCAAGTTCATCAGATTATGTGGATATTTTGAATATTCTAGATTTGTCAGGGAATGTGGGTTCTTCCAACTACGCAGGTTGTCCGCGGTCGCTCTCTCCTGTGCACCACGTGGAGTAGCCGGGTTGCTCAAACTATGTGCGTGTCTTCGACTATTCAACTAATCCAGATAATTTAGATTGCTCACACGTCGTCACCACCGCACGTTACCGACCTCACAGAGATTCTACGCGAGATGTGGATTATTCAGATAACCACGAGAATCTAAGCGACCCACACGACTCGGGTTCGGTGCATATGTGGATAACTGGAACTACGCGGGTAGCCTCGATAACGACGACTGTTCCACTAGCTGGTGCTCTCAGTACTGCGGTTACGGTGCTCTTTTGACCGTGTCTCTCCGTCGGATGCAAGTGAGACAGCCCGTCTTCGACCGCTCCGAGGGTCGAACCAGACACAGTAAATAATCCACCTAATCTAAATTTCTCGGAGTGTGATGCTGTTCTGGGTCGTGCTTCTCGACGGCCATCTTCGCAGTACCGGCATTGTTAGGATACTGTGAGTATCTTGACGAACCTCCATTACCAGAAGAACCCAGCAAATCTGAATTATCTGGAATATCTGGGTCACCTGAATAGTTCAATTAGTATCAAATACGCCGCGTCAGTTCTCCGGCGCGGGGAGTCTGAGTTCGACCGTCGACCCGCCCTCGGCGCGGTCCAAGATAGACACCTCGCCGTCGAACTGCGTGACGAACCAGTGGACGGTCCACAGCCCCATTCCGCTTCCGTGCGTCAGGGGGGTCTCTTTCCCGCGTTTCAGAATCTCCCGCTCGGTCTGCGGGATACCGGGGCCGTTGTCCTCGACCGCGATTGCGACCCGCTCGCCTGAGAGGCGTCGCGACCAGACCGCGACGACGGGGCGGTCCCTGTCGTTGTGGACGATGGCGTTCTGTACGAGTTCGTCGAGCGCGAGGTACAGCGAGTGCGTGCTCGCGAGCACGGTCTGTTCGCTCGGTCCGATTTGAACCTCCGCCTCGGGGTGCTTCCGTTCGTACGTCCGTTTGAGATCGGCGAAGACGTCGCTGACGCCGACCGGGTGTCTGTCCGTGCTCCCCTCCACGGCGTTCTCGAACTGCCGGGCTTTCTCGCCGGTCGACACGAGGCTGTCGGCGTTCTCGATGATTCGGTCCGTCTTCGAGACCATCGCCTCCGTCGAGAATCGGCTCGCCGCGGCGACCAGCGTGTCGAGCGTCCGCAGTTCCGAATCGATACCTCTGGTCGTCTCGCTGAGTTTCGCCAGCGTCTCGTGCAACCGCTCGTAGTCGTCTTCGTCTATCGACGGGCTGTCGAGCGCTTCGAGGTCCCGTTTCAGCTCGCTCGCGTACCCGCTGACGACGTTGAGGTTGTTCCGAAGGTTGTGGCGAAGCACTCGGTTCAGCACCATGAGCCGCTCTTCGCGCTCTTTCCTGTCCGAGATGTCGCGCACCGCGCCGCGGACGTTGGCGCCGCTGTCAGTCGGCTCACCGCGAACTTGCACCCATCGCGTTCGCCCCGTGGCCGTTACTACCCGCATTTCGACGTCAAAGGGCTCGCCGTCGACCCGCGCGTTCTCGATGGCCTCGTCGATGACAGCGCGGTCGTCCTCGTGAAAGAAGTCTCCGAGTCCGTCGAGCGTCACCTCCGCGTCGGACGGGATATCGACCAGCCGTTTGGTCCCATCAGTCAGTCGTAGCTCGCCGGTCTCGTAGTCGACCTCCCATCCGCCGATGTCGGCCAGTTGTTCGGTGCGTTCGAGGCGGTCGCGGTTCCGCTCTAACTCCTGTCGGTACTCGTAGGTCTCGGTGACGTCTCGGACGATTTTCGTGAAGCCTCTGAGCTCCCCGTCGTCGCCGCTCAGCGCGCGGACGATTACGTGTGCGAGGATGCGCGACCCGTCCTTCCGGACCCGCCACCCGCGTTCCTCGTAGCTTCCCTCGGACTCGGCGATTGAGAGCACCGTCTCGGGAGACTCGCCGTCCCCGTCGGTGGGATAAAAGACAGACAGGTGACGACCGATAATCTCGTCTCGCTCGTAGCCCTTTATCCGTCTCGCACCCTCGTTCCACGTCGCCACGAACCCGTCCGCATCGAGGAGAAATATCGCGTATTCGGTCACCTCCTGAAAGAACTCTCGAAGAATGAGGTCGGACTCAATGTGTTCGAACAGTTCGCTCCGCTCACATGACATTACTGGTTGAGTACCATCCACATGCTGATAAACTGCTCGGCGATTCGGACGGCGAACGGACGAGAGAGCGTCGCTGCTCGGGCGGTGAGTCACCCGTCAACGAACCGACCGACGAGCGTCGTCTCGGCGACGAACGCCAGATAGCCAGCGAGCGCGACCGACCCGACGACGGGAATCGCCGGCACGACGACCGACGAGCCGAGGAACACCGAGACGCCGACGACGGCGAGGGCGAGCGTCACAAGTCCAACCGCGAGCGACAGCGAGAGCGCCGACACCAGGAGCAGGACGAGGTACTCGCGCGCTCGGTCGCCCGCGCGGTCGCCTTCTGTCCGGGCGTAGCCGGCGGCGGCACCGACGCACGCGGCCGCGACGATTCCGGCACCGCCATTGAGACTGTAGTTCGTCTGCGTCGCCAGAAGATACCACGAGTAGACGACGAAGCCGAACACCCCGACCAGCACGCCGGTACAGCCGCCCGCGGCCCCGCCGACGAGTCGGTTTCGCCGCTTTCGGTACCACCCCGCCTCGGCGCGGTAGGCGAGGAGCGACGCGCCCGCGAAGACCGAAAGCGCCGTGAGCGTCGGGAGGACGAAGTACGGGACCGTGAACAGACGCTCGTCGAGGACCAACTGAAACACAGCGGTCGGGACGATAGCCAGCGCCCAGCCGACGAACAGCGCCCCGACGAAAACGACCCGCTTGCGGTGTGCCGACGCCGACGCGGCCGATCGTCCACTCGTCACCCAGCGATAGCCGCCGAAGCCGCCGACGAGGAGGCCGAGTGGGGCGGCGAACTGAATCGAGACCACCCAGTCGGGTGGGAACGCGACACCCGTCGTCGCGCGGTAGTAGTTCCGAAGGAATCGGCCGAGCGTGTCGAGGACGAACGCTTGGACGAGTCCCCACTGGAAGGCGCAGAGCCACGCCTGCCTTCGGGTTGCGGAGCTAGTGGAGGGCGACATGTCCCGGCCATCTCACCCGCGAAGGGAGTAGCTATCGGTCCGCTCGGGTTTCGAACGCCCCCGTCGTCCAGAAGTATTTAGCCGTCGGCCCCCCGACACGCAGTCGAACTCCCTGTCAGAGTGCTCCCAGTATGACTCGCCCTCCACTCCGACCCAACCGACGTACACTCGCCGTGTTCGTGCTCGTCGCCGTCGCGCTCCCCGCGGTCCTCTGGACGACGGGCGGCGCGATAGGCGACGCGAGCCCCTCGGTCGACGCGAACGTAACCGAGCGCTACCGCGCAACCGACGCGCTCACCGGAACGCAGACGGTCGAGATTCGAACCGATGGAACGGTCACGTCTCGCACCGTCGCCGACGTGACGCTCGTCCCGGAGACGGAACGGAAGCGCGTTCACTTTCGGAACGCGGCGAACCGACAGTACGACCGGCAGGTCTCGAACGGCTCGACGCTCTGGCTTCACGACACTGACCGGGACACCGTGACCGCCATCGAGCTGACAGGCCCACCGACCGAGTCGCGGACGGCCGAGCGACTCCAACTCCTCGTCGCGGCCGCGGGGCTGACCGACGACGCCGGTCGCCCGCAGTCAATCGGCGTGTCGCCGCTACCCGTCGTACCGCGACATGCCGGTGCCGCCCCGCAGGCTGACGCGAATCACAGCTACGTCGTCGAATTCGTCGAGACCGACACCGTCGACGGGCGCGAGGCGTACGTCATCGATATCGCGCCCGAGGCGAATCGAAGCGAGGCGGGCTACCACCAGCGGCTGTGGCTCGACGCCGAGCGGTTCTACCCGCTTCGCAAACAGACGTCGTGGACGGCAGACGGGTCCCGACGCTCTGTGACGACCACGTACACGAACGTCACGTTCGATGCAGCCGTGTCGGCGGACGCGTTCCGGCCGGAAATCGGTGCGAACACGACCGTCGAGCGACCGAACACGCCGAACACGGAGTGGTTCCGGAGCAGGGCCGACCTGGAAGCGCGGAGTTCGGTTTCGGTCCCCGAGCCGACGGTCCCGCCCGCGTTCGAACTGGTCTACGCCACGCGGACCACCGGTCGAATCGACGGGGTCGGACTCCGCTACGCCGCCGGCGGCCGCGAACTCACGGTCGCGAAGTTCAACTACACGCTGGACATCGACGCCGACGAGCGCGACGCGACGGTGGGCGGCCGGCCGGCGACTATCGACTACGGTCCGACCACCTCGGTGTCGTGGAACTGCGACGGCTACGGCTACACCGTTCGCGGGACCGGCGTCGAGACGGACCGCCTCGTCGAAGTCGGTCGCTCGGTCGGCTGTCCCGCCTGAAACCGCGCGAGTTTCTGGGTCAGAAACTGGCCCCCTTTTTATATTATCTCCCGGCGCATCGGTTGAACTGCGATGGGCCCCGCCGAACCGACACCGTACTGCCCTCCCGAGCAGTACCGTTCTGTGCCCTCTGACAGCACTCCGGCACCCATCGCGGTCATCGCTGACGCGACAGTCCCTCCACAGCATCGCCGTACTGCCCCGCAGTATCCCCGCGCTAACCCGCAGCCCCACCGTGCTATCCCGACAGCCCCATCGTACACCCGTCCCGAATCGGTCGCCGCGACCAACAGGGGTGGAAACCCATGGGCCTATTAGTCCGACGAGCAGTCATTCGACCACCGTGAGTGAGGAACCGGCGCTGGGCGATATTCTCGACCTCCTCAGCGACGAGTACGCCCGGGACATCCTCGCAGCGACGAGTACCAAACCAATGTCCGCACAAGAGCTTGCCGACGAGTGTGAGATGTCCAAACCGACGGTCTACCGTCGGGTGGAACGATTACAAGCGTACGGACTCCTCGACGAACAGACCGAAATTCGAACCAGTAACAACCACTACAGCGTCTACGCCGCCACGCTCTCCGAGTTCTCCGTGGAACTAGACGACGGGTCGTTCGAGTCGTCGCTGACGCGCACCGACGACGAGTCGTTCCCCGGCCAGGGGGAGACCGACACCGCAGACCGGTTCAAACGGATGTGGGAGGACCTCTGAGATGACGACGCTATCCGCGGTCCTCGACTGGCTCATCGTCTCGCTCGCTCTCGGGTCGACGCTCGTCGGGAGCTACGTCGGCTATCAGGCCTATCGCGGCTACCGCCGTCACGACAGCCGGACGATGCGGTCGCTCTCCGCGGGTCTGTTCCTCCTCACGGCCGTCGCGTTCGGCGTCGCCTTCGTCGGGTCGGTGCTCCTGCGCGAGGGCTACATCGGCCTCCAGTACCAACAGCCGCTCACGCTCGTCACGCGGCTGTTTCAGTTCTGTGGCGTCGTGCTCATCGCCTACTCGTTACATTCGCGAGGGTAGTCCGTCCCCGGGTCGTCTCGGGCGGCCTCGTCGGGGCTCTACTCGTTCACTCACGCGTCTTCTTCTCCGCACTTTTTGGTTCGCTCACAAACCGCTCTGGTCGTCTCGCCTCACGAGTGCGCGAGCTTCCAGAACCCCTTGGGGACGATGGCGAAAACCGGGAACAGGAACAGCGCGGGCAACCAACTCGTGGACGGACCGAGCGGGGTGACAATCACGGTGACGACGCCGATCGCGGTGAGGACGACCGAAGCGATGGCGGCCCCGACGAACCGGCGGTCGAGCGGCGGGAGGTCGGTCGAGCCGACCGGGAGGTCGAGCGCTTCGACGAACGCCCCGGCGTCAGCAACAGGCCCGAGCGTGCGTTCCGTCTCGTCGTCGCCCCAGCCGACCGTCGCCGCGATGGTCCGCGTTCCGAGGTAGCGGTCGGTGGGCCGAGTCGCCACGACCTCGGCGTCGCGGAGGTCGCCGACCGCCGTCGCCCACTGCGACTCGTTCGTCAGGCGGTCGTGAACGACGAGGCGGTCGCCGAAACGTCGGTAGGTCAGCCACCCGCTCGCGAGCACGCTCTCGACGATATCGCCGACGAGCATGAACGCGAGGAGGCAGAGCCCGAAGAGACCGAACCCGACCCAGACCGCGAGCGAGGTGGTCCCCTCGACGACGAACGCGGCCCCGCCGATCCAGACCATCGCGGCCATGGTGACGTAGAACGGTCCCGTCGTGGTGACTGCGCGCCAGACCGCGGCCGCGACCACCGCGCGACGGTCCGCGTCGATTGCGACCGAGGGGCGGCCGCTGGGAACGTCGACCTCGTCGCGGGTCGCGTCGCTGTCGGGGCCGGAGAGCCAACTCGTAAGCCGGCCGCCGCCGCCCTGCTCTGCGCGGAAGCCAGACCACTCGAAGAGTACTTTCACGAACACGAACCCCACGAGCGCGACTGTCGCGCCGCCGAGGATGACGACGAACAGGAAACACGCGAGAAACATCGCTTGCCGGGCGGGAATCTCGACGAGGGCGTACGGAGAGCGCTCCGCGTATCGGTTCCCCCGGAGGAACGTGGCGGTGGTCTCGCCGGCCTGCCCGACGACGAGCGCGGCGACGCTGACGACCGCCTCCGGGCGGGCGAGTACGTCGAGCACCGAGATGACCTCCGAGAGCGGCGCGAGGAGGAAGACGCCGACCCACGCGCCGCCGCCGATGACGGCGGTCGCAAAGGGGACGTTACGCGGGTACACCGGCGGGAGCCGGTCGTGGATGGTGACGCTTCCGCGCTTGTCGATGAGGTCGTTTTCCGACAGGCTGAAGACGCCGTCCTCGCGGGACGAGGTCGGCGGCCGGCCGGCGAACAGCGCCTTCACGCCCGAAAGCGGGAACAGCAACAGCAGTTCGAGGACGTAGACCGCGAGGAGCGTCCCGGGGTTCCAGCCGAACCACAGCACACCGGCGAGCGGGAGGAGATTTGCCGAGAGCACCGGGAAGAACCCGATGCCGGCGGGTAGAGACGAAGTCGGGACGTCGCCGTACCGTGGAGGGGCCATCGGATGTGTCGTTTCGGTCATCCGGTCATATATCTGATGAAACCCGTCCTCCAACCGCCTCGACGGCGCGCCACTACTCGGGGAGCGACTCGTAGTCGGCGACCGTGAGCGCCTGTCCGAAGAACATCAGACCGATTCCGGTGATTCCAGCCGGGACCGAGAGGGAGAGCAGCAGCGAGAAACTGAGCGCGCCGATGCCGCCCCCGAGCGCACCCCGCTTTCGGTCGCTCCAGCGTTGGTCTCCGAACCGGAAGAGTCGCTTCCACCCGTCGCGGTGACGGAGGACGAGCGCGGTCGTCGCCGCGTACAGCGGAGCGATTGCCACGGGAAACAATCCCGGCGCGTCGGGGGCCGAGACGGCCACACCGGCGACAACGAGGCCGACGACGAGGGAGGCGAGGTATCGAATGGAGGGACGCACGCGTTCTAGATAATTTGTTGACAACATCAATCTTTTTTCCGGGCGCGGAAACGCGGTTCCGACCGCCCGACGCGAGTCAGACCACCTAACTGCCCCGAGGGAAATGTCTCTCTATCAACAATGCTCACACCCAGCGAGAGACGACGAGCGAAGGTGGCGGTGTTGATGGCGGTCAACGCCGTCCCGCTCGTCGGCGTGCTCGCGCTCGACTGGTCGCTCGTGGCGCTGTTGGCGGTCTACTGGGTCGAACTCGGCGCGTGCCTCGTCGGTGCCGCGGTGAAAGCGCTGTTCGCGGAAGGCAAGCCGACTTACAACGCGGACGGCTTCTCGTGGCTCGTGTTCGGTGCCCTGTCGGAAAAGCGCGGGCGAATCAGTCTCCCCGTCCTACCGCTGTCGATTCAGGTCGCGAATCTCCCGGCCATCCTGATGACCCTCGCCGTCGGCAGCGTGGGCTGGGCCCTCTTCGGTGCAATCGGTGTCGGGGGTGTCGGGGAGACCACGGGCACGGCGATGACCGACGCCGAAACACTCTCCGTCGGCCTGGGAGTCGTCGCCGTCGTCTTCGGCCGAGCCGTCGACGTGGGTCGGTACTTACTCGGTGGAACCTACGCGTCGGTCCCGCCGCAGCAGCCGCTTCGGTCGGCGCTCACGTCGATGGCCGGGACCGGCTCGGCGCTCCTCATCGGCGGGGGGTTCGTCATCGCGGGTGCACCCCCACCGTTCGTGCTGGCGTTCGTGCTCGCGGTGAAACTGCTCGCCGACATCGTCGGCGTCTACCGCGACCGACTGGAGGCGTTCGACGAGCGCACGTCGGTCGAACTCGGATTCGCTCCCGACACTCCCGAGTGGGAGCGAATCGAGAGCTCGCGGGACGGGTCCGAAATCGTCCGACCGAAGCCCGCGGCCGTCGTCGTGGGCGGGGTCGTCCGCGGGCTCCGCTCCCCGCTCGCGCTCGTACTGGGCGGGGCGCTGACGCTGTTCGGCCTGCTCAGTACCGCGACGACCGACGGCGTCGCGGTCGAACTGCTCGGTGGAGCGGTGGTAGTCGCTGGGGCGTTCACCGCGCTGGGCGTCTTCGACTGGTCGTTCCGGTATCTGGCGATGGAGTACCGCGTCAAGGACGAGGACGGCGATGCCGGGCGAGTCGTCGGCTACGACCGGCTGTTCGGGCCGCAGTGGCGACTCGCCTCCGAGTCACGGGCCGAACTAGAGCACACTCGGACCGCCACCGACCGCCTGTTCGGAACCGAGACGCTCCGACTCGAACGCGATGACCGTGTGTACCGACTGCCGCACCTCCCGTCGGGTGCCGTCGAAATCGCGCCGCTGCGGTCGAATCATCACCTAACGAACGGAAGGTCCGGCGCGTCGAGCGCGACGAACTCCGAGACGAACTCGTTCGCCGGCGACTCGTATATCTCACGGGGCGTTCCGACCTGCTCGACGCGACCCTCGTTCAATACGGCGACCCGGTCGCACATCACCATCGCCTCCTCCTGGTCGTGGGTGACGTAGAGTCCGGTGACGTCCAACTCCGCCAGTAGCGCGCCGATTTCCGTCCGCAGGCGCGCCTTCAGTTGGGCGTCGAGCCCCGTCATCGGCTCGTCCAACAGGAGGATGTTCGGCTCGATAGCGAGCGCGCGCGCCAGCCCGACGCGCTGTTGCTGGCCGCCGGAGAGCGTCGTCGGGTCGCGGTCGCCCATCTCGCCGATGTCGAGCATTTCGAGCAGTTCCTCGGCCCGATTCCGCCGCTCGCGCTTCCCGACGCCTCGCATCTTCAGCCCGAACGCGACGTTCTCGGCGACGGTCATGTTGTCGAACAGGGCGTACTCTTGGAACACCAACCCGACGTTTCGGTTCTCCGGGGGGACGTTCGTCACGTCCTCGCCGTCGAACCTGACCGTCCCGTCGGTCGGCGTCTCGAAGCCGGCGACGGTCCGGAGCGTCGTCGTCTTCCCACACCCCGAGGGGCCGAGCACGCCCAGAATCTCGCCGTCCGAGACGGTGAGCGAAACGCCGTCCAGCGCCGTCGTGTCGTCGTAGTCCTTTCGGACCGCGTTTAGTGTCACGTCTGCCATTAGCTACCTCTGGTGTCGAATCCGCGGCGACCGACCCGCTGTAGGAGGAGGGTGACCGCGACGATGATGAAAAAGAACATCGACACGGCTGCCGCCGCCTTGGTGAACGAGCTGTTCGAGATGTGTCGCTGCAAGAAGAGCGCCAGCGGCTGGGTACCTTTCGCCCAGACGATGTACGAGAAGTTGAACTCCGCGGCCGCGAGCGCCCAACAGATAATGGCTCCCGAGACGATACCCGAGCGGGCGTTCGGTACGATGACCGTCAGAAACGTCCGCGGCCACGACGCGCCCAGCGAGCGAGCCGATTCCTCCAGTTGCCGCAGCGGCATCGACTCGAACTCGCTTTGGACTGCCATCACCATGAACGGCGCTTTCAAGAGCGAGTAGCCGACGATAAGTCCAAAACTCGTCGCCGAGAGGTCCGGGTACGCTCGGAGGAACGCGACACCCAAGATGACGCCCGGCACGAGCGGGAGCACGGAGACGGCGTTGACCCACTCTTTGCCCGGGAACTCGTAGCGGGAGACCGCGTACGCGATGGGAACGCCGACGACGAGGTTGATGAGGACGCCGCCGAGCGCCAGCCCGATGCTGAACGCCAACTCCGCCGGAACCAACACCGTCAGCCTCTCGCCGCCGAGCGGGAGGCTGAACAGGGGGCTCCATCCCATGCTGCGCTGTGAGCCAATCGTGTCCGCGAGCCCCAGCACCGCCCGCCAGTTCTCGAAGGTGACGAACCCCGATGGGAGGACACCGGTCCAACTCGTCGCGAACGAGGCGACGACGGTGAGGACGATGGGTGCGATGAGGAACGCGACCGTCGCGAACAGGGCCAGCGTCACGATAGACCGCCCGAACCGACGCGAGAGGGACAACGTCATATCCCGACCTCCGCGCTGGTGTACCGAAGTCCGAGAACGGTGAACAGGAACGTGAACGCGAAGTAGACGGTCGCCATCGCGCCGGCGACCTGCACGTCGTAGCCGACGCCGAGTTCCCGCGAGAGCTGGAGCGTCCAAACGACGAGCGTCTGGATGACGACGAGCGTCCCGAAAATCGCTAGTCCCGTCCGGAACGTGAGAATCAGCGCGCCGGTGATGCCCGGTCGAATCTGCGGGAGCGTGACGTACCGAAACGTCTCGAACGGCGTCGCACCGAGCGCCTGGGCTGCCTCCTCGGCGGCCGAGTCGACCTCGGCGTACGTCCCGCGGAGGATGAGCGTCGCGCGCGGCACCATCGAGTACACGAAGGCGACGAACAGTCCCGGGACGCTGACCGCGAACGCAAGGTCGGTGGGTCGAGCCCCGGTGAGGGCGGCCGTGACCGCGGTGACGACGCCGTTGTTCCCGAACAGCACCAGAATCATGAACGCGGCGACGATGCCGGGGAGACTGATGGGAAACGAGACGAGCGTGACGAGGAGGTCCTCGCCGGGGAGGTCATATTTTTCGAGGGCGTGCGCGATGGGGACGGCGAGTCCGACCGAGACGAGCGTCGTCCCGGTGGCCAGCCACAGGGAGTTGAACGCCACCTGTCGGTAGTAGGGGTCGCCGAACAGCGTCGCGTAGGCGTCGAGCGAGAACCCGACCGACCGGTACTGGGCCGTCGAGACGCTGATGCGAACGACTTCGGAGAGGGGATACAGGCCCGCGACGAACAGAAGCACCGAAAACGGCGCGCACAGCGCGACGATGCGGCGGTACTCGCGCTCTCGCTCGGTGACGGGGTTCGCGACGGTCTCGAACGCGCCGACCACCCGCGCCGTGAGCGCCCGGAGCGTCGAGAGCGGACTGTTCTCGGCGTGTCGGTCGGACATCCTCAGATGTTCGCGCCGCGCGTTATCTCTCGGATGATGTCCTCCTGCCGGTCGACCAACTGACCGTAGTCGACTTGGAACTCCGTCCGGTCGTACTCGGCAGGGTCGATGAACTCGTCGGGAAGCTCCAGCTCCGAGGAGCGAATCGGCCTGACGTAGGCGTCGAGGAACTGCTGTTGGCCCTCCAGCGAGAGGACGTAGTCCATAAACAGTTTGCCCGCCGCCGGATTCGGCGCGCCCTCCAAGAGCGCGTAGCCGTACGGCATGTTGAGCGCGCCCTTATTGCCGTTTTCGCCGCCCAAGAGCGCGACGCCGACGTTCTCCTCTGCGACCTCGTCGTTGTTGTACTTGAGGTCGAGCCCGGAGTAGTCGTACCGGACGAACGTCGCGTACTCCCCGCGGGAGAACTGCGCGAGGAAGTTGTCGGTGAACTCCGCGCCGCCCTCCTGAATCCGCTCGTAGTAGTCGATGACGGGCTGAAGGTCGTCCATGCTGCCGCCGCGGGCGTTGTTGACCGACAGCGCCGCCGCGAGCCCGACCGCCGCCTGCGGGGTCTGGAGTGCGAGGTCCTGCATGATTTCGGGCTGGAGCAGGTCCTCCCACGTGGTCGGCTCGTCGAGGCCGCGTTCCTCGTAGATGTCCTTCCGGTAGGTCACGGCCGTCGTTACCCGGCGGGTCGCCGTGACGTGCCCGTCGTCGGTCTTGAGCGTGTCCGGCACTTTGTCCCACCCCTGCGGCTTGTACGCCTGTGTAAAGCCCTCGTTCCGGGCGACGATGCCGTAGGTGTAGCCGCCGTTGTACCCGGAGTGAGTCATGTTGTTCGAGTGCGAGCGCATGTGTTGGAGCGCCTCGCCCGACGAGCGATCGTCGTCGTGGACCGCCACGCCGTAGGAATCCTCGAACGACTGCATCAGCGACGGCCAGTTCATCCACCCGGACTGCACGCAGTAGAAGTACAGCGTATCGGGGAACGCGGTGGCCTCGATGTTCGTCTGGAAGTCCTGATACCCGACCTCGTACGTCTCCGCGTCGCCGCCGCCGGAGCCAGTCGAAGCGGCGTCACGTTCGGAATTACTCGTCGTCAGACAGCCGGCGAGACCCGCCAACGCCGCGGCAGAACCCCCGATGAAACTTCTCCTGGTTGATACCATCACTCGGGCAACACGACCGGCCGCTAAAGGGAATTGCTATGAGCCTAACGTAGCCGTTTCGACGGTTGGGACACCAACATAGCGCTACAAAGGAGACAATAGATACGGAGTCCCGCTAGTTCTTGAACGCGCCCGCAACAAGAAGCGGGAAGACGAGCGTCGCCTCGGCTTCGATTTGCGTGTAGTTCGTGTCGTGGTCCTTGATTTTCCCCCACGACACGGCCTCGTTCGGGGGCGCGCCCGACAGCGAGCCGTCGCCCTCCATCCCCGTCGAGATGTAGACGACGTAGTCCGCGCCGCCGCGGAAGAGGTTCGTCATGATGGCGTGGTGCTTGGGGACGCCCCCGCCGACGGCGATAAGACCGGTTTCGTCAGCGAGGAGGCCGTTCTGGATGAGCGAGTCGTAGTCGTCGAGAATCTCGATGCCGACGTCCTTGTCGTAGCCCTGCCGGTAGTAGTACAGGAAGTTGCCCACCTCGGCGTCGGTGAGCGCCGGGCAGTAGACCGGCACGTCGTTTTCGGCCGCCTGCTTCAACACCGAGTGCTCGTCGTCGAGCGTCTCGCCCAGCTCGCGGGCGAACGCCGTCGGCGTCCGCACCTTCTCTTCGGCGAAAAAGTCCTCGAAGAAGTCGTAGAGGTACTGTTCGAGCCAGACGTACCGGTCGGAGGGGACATAGATGTTGCCGAGGCGGTTGATGCCGCGCTCGCGGAGTTCGCCCTCATCGGCGTCCCACGAGCCCATCTTGAACGGTTTCGCGGTCTTGATGACGTCCTCGGTCAGCGAGCCGGAGGTGGTGATGAGCACGTCCACGAAGCCCTCGCGGACGAGGTAGGCGACGGCCTCGCGCAGCCCCGACGAGATGATGTTCGAGGTGAACGTCAGATAGACGGTCGCGTCCGCCTCCTGCATCTCCTCGGCGATGTCGATGGCTTCGGCGAGCTGCGTCGCCTGAAAGCCAGTCGTCGCGTACGCGTCGAGGAACTCGTCGAAGTCGAACGCGCCGTCGAAGTCGTAGCCCCGAACGTCGGCCGAATCGATGGCCTCGTCGCTCCCGGGGACGACGTGGTCGTGAGTGTCGTCTTCGGTCATCAGCTACGGCTCGCACCGGCGCGCTTGAATCAGTTCCGTTCGGTTCCGAAAACAGCCGGACAGCATGGGGGTAGACACCAATCCACTCGATGACTGTCACCGGTTCGACGACGAGTCGACGCCGCCATCGGACTCCGGGCGAGTGTACCACCACGCCCACGCGACGAGCACGCCCTGAAGCGGCAGTCGGAGCCACAGGGCGGCGTCGGAGGGCTCCCGAAGTGACGCCGGAACACCTTCGAGCACGATATCGCTCGTCGCCATGTAGACGTTCGCGGGGAAGACCGCGACAAGTAGCGCGATGAGTCCCCACGCGGCGATGCGTTGGGTGCGGCGGAAGACGACGCCGACGCCGAGGACGATTTCGGCGACGCCCGAGATGTAAACGAGCGCGAGCGCCGCCGGGAAGACCGGCGGGACGACCTGCGCGTACGCGTTCGGCACGACGAAGTGCATCACTCCCGCGAGGACGTAGAGCGCGCCCATCACGTAGCGGAGCGGCGTCTTGAATCGGCGGAGTCGTTCGGCGGCGAGAGCCATTTCGAATCGACGTTGGACCGGCGGTCAAAGACGCTGTCGGCGTCGGCGACCCGGCGTTGGTACCGAACCGGAGACCGAAACCGCAGCTTTCGAAAATCAATACTCATATGGTGGCACTGTCTAGTTAACCTCCTGAGCTGGCGGTCGTCCGTTGAGCGATTGATGCGGTCGCTGAAAGTTATAGTAATGAACAAACACTGCAAGCCATCGGCGGACGCTCAGCCGACTGCCCACCCATGAATTGTGGAAACGATCAACTCTTACTTTGAACGTCTGAAACCATTTCTCAATCAGGTTTCGGTCTGTGTGATCGACCCGACCGTTTAGCCTGAATCGAGAGAATGCAGTCCGATACCCGAAGGAATCAGCCAGAAACACCGTCTCTGAACAGTCGTGTGTCTCACAGACTCCGTGGAGAAATGCAGCCGCCGGATTGGTTCCATGACGCTTGAACAGCACGACGTCAAGAATCACTTTTGTATCGAGATCTATTGCAGCGTACAACCAAGACCACTCACCGTTAATTTTGACAGCGGTCTCGCCGACTGCGACCCGCCTCGGCGTTGCCTTCGGCGGGTCTGAAACGCTGTCAGACAGTCGATGTACCCACTGAAAGACTGCTTGAAACGAGCGTTCTACGCCTAGCAGCCGAAGAATCGCTTCTTTCTCTCTGAGTGAAAGACCGGCAGCATGGAGCCGGACGGCGAACGCCCTGACGGGCTTCGCCGTCCGTTCCCGCTGCCAACATTCAAGCGTAGCGGTGTCTAAACTGTCCCTGAGCAGGTCTGAGAGTAGCATGAATCACTAGCTCTATCTGTTCATCCCTTAACTAGACGGTGCCGTCCGTTTTGTATTATCCTGAATTTGAGAGTAAGCTAGCTACATAGTTATTTCTGAAACAAATTGTAGGTGTTCCACACGTCACACAAGCATTGAATGCTACATTCGAATATTTGTGTTTGGATCTCTATATTGATCATCAAATACAATATCCAAATACACTAACCTATACAACGCCACCCCAGTCCCCGAAAGCCATCTCGACTCGAGTTATCGCGTCGCCAAGACGTACGCGACGCCGGTGAGGCCGGCCCACGCGACACCCCCGGCGAGGCCGACGCCGACGAGGCCGCCGACGAGCCAGACGAGGACGGCCGCACCCGCCAGAAGCTGTATCCAGAGGCCGCTCACCGGGGGGTTCCGATTCCGAAGGGTCAGCGCCATCCCGTAGCCGCCGAGACCCAGCGCACCCACGTAGAGCCCGCTTCCGAGAAGCCCCCACACCGAGGCCAGTCCGCCGAGGAACCCGTCGTCGGTCGAATCGTTCGTCGGCGAGTGAGACGTGGTCGTCGCCCCCGCCGTGTTCGGCGAGGTCGCTGTCGTCACCGATGGAGTCGCTTCGGGCGGCGCGACACCAACCGTCGCCCTGACGGTGTCGCTGTCGATACCGAGCCGACTCTCGACGGCTAACCCGACGTCGAGAGGCTGTTCGCTCATCGTGACGCTGAGTTCGGGGGTCGACTGCACCGCTCGCTCGGTCCCGTTCACGAAGAAGTGATAGCGACCGACTGGGGAGGTGTCGCTCGTCGAGCCGGCCCCGGACAGTCGGAGTTCGTCCGCGGCTGTCGCTGTCGCCGGGGCGTCGATTCGGGCAGTCGGCCGAGTGTACAACTCGTCGGGTGCTGCGGTTCGGAACGGCGTGAAATCGACCCAGCCGCGCTCGGTGACGACGGGGTTCCCCTCTCCGGACGGGAGAATCGACGAGTGATACGGACCGCTGGCAGCGCCCCAGTAGTTGGACTCGGCGTCGACGGTCCGAATCGGGTCCACCACGATTCGGGCGGTCGCGTTCGCGCTGACCAGCCGCTCGATGTCGACCGTCAGACCCCGGTCTTGGCCGTAGATACTGTTGTTGACGACGTGGTGGGTCCTGGTTCCCTCGCCGGCCGTTTGGACCCCGATGCCGGTCGGAAGCGCGCCGCTCACGCGACGAATCGTCAGGGCGCTGGCTTCCGCGCTCCGCGTCTCACTCTCGCCGTCCGTCCGTAGGACGACGACCGTGTCGTCCCAGAGCCGAGCGACCGTGAGCCGCTGTGTCAACTCGGGATTGGCGACGAGTTCTTCCAGCGGAACCGTCGACTCTGCTTGGTTGATGATCGCACCGGACGCCCCCTCCGCGACGTACACCCCCGTTCCCGGCGTCACTCCCGAAACGGGAACCGGGTCCGCAAAGGCGTTCGTGTTGAACACGATGTCGTTGTCTCGAACGTCGGTCTCGACGACCCCGCGGACGACGACGCCGTAGGAGTTGGCGGCGATAGTGTTGTTGGCGACCGAAAGCTCGCCGCGGTGCGTTATCGGGCTGGCGACGAGCAGCCCCGCGCCGGCGTTGTTCGCCAGTCGGTTCTCGCTGACGTTCGTCCGGTGAATAATCAGGTCCGAGCGGACCGAAACGGCGTGGCCCCCGTTATCGCGGACGGTGTTATTCCGGACGGCGACCCCGCGTGCCGCCGCTCCCGTCCGGAGCTCCAGTCCCGCTCCTCCGTTGTCCCGGACAGCGTTATCCGCCAGTGTGAGACCCGATACGACGGTCCCATCGAGGGCGAAGCCGTCGCCGCCGTTCTCGACGAGGCGGTTCCCGCGAACGTCGCTCCCCCGCGTCAGCCAGTTATCGACGTGGACGGCGTCCCCGCCGTTACCGCGAATCGCGTTGTCGGTGAGTTGCAGATTCAGTTCGAGACTGCGAGCGGTGAGGTCGACGCCGTGGCCGACGTTGTCCGCCAGCGTGTTGTCACGGATGGTGACCGCGCCGGGTTGCGGGAGTTGGGTCCCAGACTGGCGGATACGGATGCCGGTCTGAGCGCCGCGAACCTCGTTTCCGACCACGGTCGCCGTCGTTTCGTCGCGAGCGTCGAGTTGGATGCCGGCGTCACCGGCGGTGATTTCGTTGTGCAGCAGCGTCGTGTCGCTCCGGGCCGCACGAACCGCGATTCCGCTGCCCGCGGTCGCCGAAATCTCGTTGTTCAACAGCCAGAGCCGGCCGATACCGTCGGCGGCGACGAAGACCCCGTTCCCGTTGATATCGCGGAACGACGACTCGCGAACGGTGAGCTGTCGCACGCGCGTCGTAGACGCGGCGCGCTCGTCGACCGGCGACGTGACGTTTCCGACGGTGAGCGAGCCCCGAACGCCGTCCGAGAGCTGTGAGACTGTCCCCTTGCGGAGGTCGACCGCAACGGGATAGAACCCGCGTGTCTCCGGGTTGACGACGTCCTCGTACTCCACGAGGAGTCGGCCGTCGCTCGGAATGCTGACCGGCCTCGACAGCGAGATTCGCACGCGACCGTCCCGCGCCGAGACGTCCGTGACGAACGAGTCGAACGACCGCTCTATCGTTCCGTTTCGGTTGCTATCGAGACCGATGCGTTCGATGCTCTCCGCGTCGACGTCGTCGACGGAGCCGGCATCGGCGTACCGGAGTTCCACCGCGTCGAAGGTCACACCGACGCCGGCATCGAGCGACAGCGTGTGGACCGACCGCTCTTCGCGCTCCGCGGGTGACGCCGTAATCGAGGTCTCGCCGGTCGCGCCCGACAGGGGCGTCGCCCGAATCGCGTGCCCGTCGATGCGTCGGAACGCCGACCGCTCGATGGTGATCCGCGGCGTCTCCGCGGCGTCGTCGACAGACAGCCCGGCCTTCGAGAAGTCTCGGAACGTCGAGTCGGTAATCGTAATCGACCCGTCTGCGCGGGACACGGTGACGCCGCTCGTCCCGCCCTGCAGGGTCGTGTTGCGCACGACGAGTCGGGACTCACTCGTCCCGTTGTAGCGGATGCTCGCCCACCGGCGGTCGGTCGCGGCACCCGCGGACCGCGAAACCGTCACCGGTCGGGCCGCCGTGCCGTCGACGACGAGTGAGCCGTCGACGGAGAGCGTGATTCCCTCGGCGAGTTGAACGTCGGTCCCGGGTCGTATCGTCAGCGTCGTCCCGGGGTCGATGTGGACGCTCTGGATGATTCGGTAGGGGCCATCCTCCGGCGTCCACGTCGTGTCCGAGGCGATATCCGATTCCACGAACGTCGTGCTGGTCTCGTTTTCGACGGCCGCGACCGGGCCGGCGAGGGGGACGAACAGCGCCGCGACGACGAGTACGACGAGCGCCTGTCGAGTCCGAGTGAGATGGGAGGGAGTAGAGAACGTCATGCGTCGGTCGAAGATACGTTATAAGTGCCTTCCGCGTGATATAAATGAAGTGGTACTCGGCTCTGAAATCGACGGCGGTCAGCCAGCGGGCGTCACGACCTAACGTTCACGCGACGAGACGCCGACCGTGACTCGAATCACTGGCTGAGTAGATAATAAAATAATATTGAACTCACCTCGTAAGTATAAGAATATCAACCTATTTTCGAGGCCACCGGCGAGACAGCGAACGCGAACAGTACCAGGCGCTTGGTGACGAGCGCACGCAGACAAGAACGCTCTCAGCTTGCGAGTGAGATCGAATGGCGAGCGAAGAAGTAGTGGGCGAGAAATAGGGATAGTATAGAATAGAAGGTATATATCGTCCAAATCGCCTATTATGAACGTAGAACGTGCAAAATACGAAATCTATAACCTGTCGTAGAGCACGTCTCAACGATATATGAGAGAGTGTGAGGGAACGGCCCGGGATGTCTTAGAGTAACTGCCTTATATCACAAATATTTATAAATTTAACAGAATGAATCTATTTCGTATATGTTATTCGAATCAACATGAAATGGGTTCCAAGACACCAGAACGCTGTGCGTTCTGGGAGCGCCTATCAGGTGTTCGCGGTCCAGCACTACGTGACCGGGTGTCCACTCGCGAAGCGTCTCGTCAACGCTGTACAGTTCTCGTACACAATTCGGTAGCAAGCCTACAAGCCCACGACTTCAGTCGTGGGTCGCTGACTCGCTGACCTCGAAGTACTCGAAGTCGCAGTACCCACCGTCGACCGCAGATTCGCTCGACTGCGCGACGAACAAACCGATTTTGGCACCGATCCAGCGTCCCTGCTGGGCTTGGAACGGCTCTCCAATCGACTCGAAGCCGGCATCGTCGGTCGCGTACGCGAACTGGACGCGCCCCCCGTCTTCGACAGTCGCCCGCAGTCGTGCGGACGAGCCCCGGAGGGGTACTCGTTCAACGACCGTGTCAAGGTCACCCTCTGATGGGCTGGTGTTACGAGCCTGTATCAGATTGACTCCGTCCGTGGTCTTACGGACACTGAGGTAGGCGTACTCGGAGCCCATGACGAGAAGCCCTCCGTGTCCGGTTCCTTCTTCGAGGCCGCACCGGACTTCCGTCGTCGCCGTGAACGCCGGGGCGGGGAACTTCTGGAGGAGGAGGCTCGGGACGGACCACAGATTCTCAGACGCATCGACACGCTGTTGGAATAAACGGAGTGCGTCGGGGCGGTCAGTAAGCGAGTGCCAACCGAACTTCGGGTTCCCGTGCCACTGCCACTGGAGCCCTAAGCGGGCCGCTTCGAAGTCGTCGGAGGTCTGCGGGACCATCGTCGGAAGCGTCTCAGCGGCGACGTCGGGCTTTTCGTGCGTTCGGACCGGCTCGCCGGTCCCATCGCCGTCCTCGTCGCGACCGATGACGGGCCACCCGTCGGTCCAAGCGACCGGCTGGAGGTGGACGATGCGGCCGTACGGGTCGACCTCTTGGAAGTGGACGAACCAGTCCTCGCCGCTGTCCAAGCCCACCAGTGCTCCCTGGTGCGGCCCGTTAATCGGTGTCTCCCCCTGGGCGAGGACGATTCGGTCGTCGTACGGGCCGTAGATGTCGTCCGAGCGCAGGACCGTCTGCCACCCATCGCTAACGCCGCCGGCGGGCGCGAAGATGTAATAACTCCCGCCCCGCTTGTACAGCTTCGGCCCCTCGATTGTCGGGTGGTCGTCGTGGCCGTCGAACACCTGTCGGCTTTCGCCGGTGATGTGTGTCCCGTCGGGTGCCATCGGGGCGATGTTGAGCACGCTGTTGAATCCGGCACGGCTCTTCGCGAACGCGTGAGCGAGATACGCGTTCCCGTCGTCGTCCCACAGCGGTGCCGTGTCGATCCACCCCTCGACCTCGTGCACGAGCGTCAGATCGGACCACCGACCCCGGGGGTCGTCGGTCTTGGTCATGTAGACGCCGCGGTCGGGGTCGCCGTAGAAGATGTAGAACGTCCCCTCGTGGTAGTTGATCGAGGGCGCCCAGACACCGTTCCCGTGCTGCGGACGGTCGAAATCTGGTGGTAACTCGTCGATGGCGTGATTGATGAGTCGCCAGTTCACGAGGTCGCGCGAGTGGAGTATCGGAAGCCCCGGGACGGCGTTGAAGCTCGAAGCGGTCATGAAGAAGTCATCACCCACGCGAACCACGTCGGGGTCGGAGTAATCCGCGTAGATGATCGGGTTCCGATACCGGCCGTCGTCGAGGGTCGGTCCCCAGACTGCTGCGGTGTGTTTCATGATAGCTGACAACAAGTAACGCATGAATAAACGTTGTGTTCAGGTCTCTCGATTGCACGGCGTTGAACGCTCTCACCAGACATTCGGTACTGGGGGCATCGGGTGGTTGACGACGGACGCGTCCCGCGTGAGACGAACCATATCGAGTTGCAGTCGACGAACCCGCCGCGACGAGACCGCCGGTATCAATCAGTTTCTGGTCGCGCTGGGACTCATCGTCGTGTTCACGAGCGGTGGCACGCAGATCGGCTTGGCGACCGGGCCGCTAGAGGCCGTGTTCGAAACGGACCTCCAGCTCTCGTCGATTTCCCTGCTCGCACTCGGCGGCGGTGGGATTCTCCTCGGGGCGTGGATCAGAGGGCCGCGGCTCGTCCGAGCCGTCTCGAACGAATACGCCACGCTCGGGGCGAGACGGTCGATCGCCGCCCTGATTCCCACCTTCCTGATCGCACAGCTCGCAATCGTACTGGGAATCCCGATCTCGTTCAACAAAGTGATGATCGCGAGCATCGTCGGGAGTGGTCTCGCCGCCAGCTCGTCGGACGGAAGCGGCGTCTCACCGCGGAAAGTCGGCATCGCGCTCGGGTCGTGGCTCGGGTCGATACCGGGTGCAGGCGTCATCAGCTACGGCCTGTACAATCTGTTGAACGCGGTTCCGGGCGTGGGGTGATCAGGAGACGATTTGGTCGATAATCTCTTCTTCGGCGGCCCGAGTCTTCATCTCCTCCCACGTCTCGAAATCAGTTCTGTCGGCGACGTACTCGTCGAGTCGGGCACGCGAGATGTCCCGTGCGTCGGCAACGTCGTCGAACGCCCACGGGCTCTGATCGCAGAACGCGGCAAACGAGTCGAACTCGGTGTGGTCGCGCATGAACGGTTGCGAGAAGAAGACGTCCGAGTGGACCCGGGTACCCGCTTGCAGTTCGCCGATTCGGTTGAGGGCGTTCCCGACTCGTTCCTCGAGATCCTCCAGTCCAGCAATCTGAAGGTCCATACCGGAGGTGATGTCTCGATGCGGGTAAAAGCCACGACCACCCACTGGCGTCGGTTCGAAACGAGATGGCACACGGTGACCGGATGGGTTGCGACTCGCACGAGCGGAATGGACACGTCACCGACGGGAATTCGGCACACCCGCGACGAGACGAGCTATCCCGGCCCCAAGGCTGCGATGTCGGCACCGACTGTCGCCAGCGCATCGGCGGGGTTCGGGTCGCAGTCAGCCAGATGCGTGTACCGGTGGTTCGGAACGCTCGATAGCGCTGCGGCGATAGCCTCGCTGTACGTCTCGACGCCCGGTTCTGTCGGGTCGTTACCTCCCCAAACATCGCGAATGACTGTCATCGAGTCGATTCGGACTTCGAGGCTGTGTGGCTCGTAGCGTGACACCAGTTCGGATAGTCCGAGTTGGAGGGCGCCGTACTCGGCGGTGTTGTTCCCCGTCCGAGACCCGACGGGACGGCCGAGCCGTGCGAGTTGGTTCTCTTCTGCGTCCATGATGACCGCGCCCGCGCCCGCCGGACCGGGGTTGCCGCGCGAACTGCCATCGACGTACAGGATGAACGAATCGTCGGTCGGTGCGGGGACTGGCGGGTGAGTGAGTTCCGACGACAGTAGATCATCGAGCGCACGCCGCAACTCGCCCGAGGTCGTCGCGGGGTCGAACAGGCCGCCGTAGCCGGGGACGGCGTCGTCGATGATGTCGGTGGCGGCTGCCATCTCGTAACCGACGCCCGCGAGAACCTCGTCGACGAGCGTGGCGAGCGGTGAGAGGTGCCCGGCGGGACGCGGCTCTTCGGTCACGTCGCCGACACCTTCCTCGGGTTCTCGCTCCGGTCCCTCACCACGTCGCACCTCGCTGCTCTCGCAAGCTCGTCGAACAGCTGCATATCAGCACTCGGTCGTTGAACGAGATAATTCCTTCAGGTTGGTTGGCGAGGGACGTCGGTAAGACACCCTCCTCGGGTGGAACAGCGATGGCACTTCACCAGACGGCACTGTCTAGTTAAAGAAGAAGCCTCACGTCTGGTTCGCACCTCGCCGGACCGAAGGGCCCGCGGACTCGTCGGGGTCGGACAGCTTCCGAGACACCGAAATGCACTACGTTCTGTGGACACCGCTCGGGGCGTTTGTCGTCCACCTCTACGGGATCGCGTATCTACTAAGAGAAACAACACAACTGCCTCGAACTCTCGACATAGGACACTCTCATCAAGCAGTCTATCGATAGCATTCGTTCTGTCAGAAACATATCTCAAACCGCCTGAGCAAACGCCAAATTGGGTTGTGTCGAGGAGGCTGCTGTCGGAATCGATCACAGACTGTCTTGATTATATTATACAATATATTTGGAGATCCAATTCTCGGCGCCGAGTCATTGTTCCGACATAGGGCCGACCCAACGGCTGCGTTTCGCCATCGCCTCTCGGAGAAACACGATATCTCGAGCGCTGTGCTTCTCGGTGAGCATGACGAATAACGAACTTCAATCTCCCTATTAGAATTAAGCGATCGGCTTGCTCCACTAGGTGGAATCTCATCAAGACGTTGCTCCATGTCCTCGAAATTCGAGTCGGTTGCGTCCATCACTCGTAGGTGGGCAGTCGTTAGAGCGCTCATATTAATTCAAAAATATACAATACTATAACAGCCAACGACCGCATCAATCGTCCAACTGACGCACGTCGGTCGAGGTGTTCACTAACGAAACAGTACTATGTCAAGAAACAGCCTTGTGTCGAATATGTCACAATATGAAAACGAGACGATGTCCCATCGGTTTTGGGGTGGGTCCCTCAACTGCAACCTGTGTTGGCGTCGTCTCAGGCGGGTCGTGAGCGCGGGCAACCACGACAAACACTCGAGAACGTGCGACAGCCACCTCGTATCTCTCGTCTCGGCCGCTCAGTCGGTGAACCGTGGTCAACGGCTGATACCACCGCCGGACTGCTCGCGTACGCGCTTGACCTCTTCGGGGGTGACGACGGCCAAGTCGCCGTCCAGCGTTCGCTTGAGGGCCGCCGTCGCGGCACCCGTTTCGAGCGCGTCGGGGACGGGGTCACCGCGAATCCGCGAGGCGAGATAGCCGCCGACGAACGCGTCGCCCGTACCAATCGGGTCGACCGTCTCGGTTTCGAACGCACCCTGCTCGTACGTCTCGCCGCCGGCGCGGGCGAGTGCGCCCTCGCCGCCGCGCGTGACGACCACCGTCTCGAAGCCGAACTCCGCTTCGAGCGACGCCGCAATCGCGGCCGCGTCGCAGTCGCGTCCGAGAACGGTTCGGGCGTCGCGCGCCGCGACGACGAGCACGTCGACGAGCGGAAAGAGCGGTTCGAGCGTCTCGCGTGCCGCTTCGGGACTCCAGAGCTTCGACCGATAGTTCAGGTCGAACGCGGTGGTCGCCCCCGCGCTCCGCGCGGCGTCGAGAAGCGAGCGCGTCGTCGCTTCCAACTGGTCGGACAGCGCGGGCGTGATACCGCTCGTGTAGTAGTAGGTGGCGTCTTCGAGGAGGCGCGTCGAGAGTTCGTCGGGCGTCGCAGTCGTCACCGCGGCGTCCGCCCGGTCGTAGATGACCGACGTGCCACGCGGTTCGACGCCGTGTTCGAGGTAGTACGTCCCCTGTCGGTGGTCGTCGCTCCAAACGACCGCGGGTTCGACGCCGTGTCGACGTACGTCGGTCGCGACCCGGCGGCCGAGCGCTGAGTCGGGAAGTTTCGACAGCCACGCGGCGTCAGCTCCGAGCTTGCTGGCCGCGATGGCGACGTTCGACTCCGCCCCGGCGGTGCTGAACCGCAGGGTGTCGCTCGTCTCCAAGCGGCGTCCTCTCGGAGGTGACAGGCGGACCATCGTCTCGCCGAACGTCACCAGTTCAGGCGTCACAGTATCCACTCCGTCGGGTCGAGTCTTGCATACTCGAACGTCGCGGAGTCGCGGCATAAGGACTCCGCTCTCGACGATGTTTGCTCGCGGCAGTCGCCGGACCCCGAAGGTTAAGCCGTGGGTCGTCCTGCTACGGGTATGGTCGCTTCCACCGCCCAGCGAATCGCAGAGTCGGGTATTGTCGCAATCGTCCGCGGGACCGACCCCGAGACGGCGATCGAGACGGTCGACGCGCTCCGCCGCGGTGGCGTCTCGACGGTCGAGATAACCGCGAACACCGAGGGCGTCCTCGACATGATTCGAGACGTGTCGGAGTCCTTCGCGGCCGACGAGGTGACCGTCGGCGCGGGGACCGTCCTCGACGCGGCGACGGCGCGGGCGGCGACCCTCGCCGGTGCGGAGTTCATCGTCACGCCGTCGTTCGACGAAGGCGTCGTCGAAGCCGCGAACCGCTACGGCGCGCCCTCGCTCGTCGGTATCTCTACGCCAACCGAAGCCGTCAACGCCTTCCAAGCCGGCGCGGACATGGTGAAAGTGTTCCCCGCCGGCACGCTCGGACCGGGGTTTGTCTCGGCACTCGGCGGCCCTCTCGGCCACATCCCGACCGTCCCGACCGGGGGGGTCGGACTGGACAACGTCGGCGAGTTCTTCGACGCGGGCGCGACAGCCGTCGGCGTCGGGAGCGCCATCGTCGACGCCGAGGCCATCGCTCGCGGCGAGTTCGGCGTTATCGAAGCGAACGCCCGCGCGTTCAGAGAGGCTGTCGAGGCCGCACGGGCTGAGTAGACACCAGACCGGCTTCGATGGCCGGGACGACCGAACCGTCACGCGTTCTGAACTGCACGAAACGAAAACGGAACCCAACGGTCGACACTGCTTCGGGACCGCGGGGAGGGTAGCGTTGCCACTCCCGACGCGGTGTTTCACCGTCGGCTTCCGCTCTCACCTACGGTCGGGACGGTACCTCCGAGTCGTTCGCTCGACGCGTCACCGCTCGGCGACGACCTCGATTTCCACGTCGATGTCCACGGGGAGTTTCACGACCTCGACGGCGCTCCGTGCCGGATATGGTGCCGACATATACTCGCCGTAAACCTCGTTCACCTCGTCGTAGTAGCGCATGTCTTTGAGGAAGACGGTGGCTTTCACCACGTCCGCGAGCGACGACCCGCCGGCCTCCAGAATCGCCTCGACGTTCTCGAGGGTTCGCTTCGTCTGTTCCGCCGGCGTCCCGTCGACGACTTCGCCCGTTTCGGGGTCGACGGGTCCCTGTCCAGAGACGTAGAGTTTATCGCCGGAGACGACGCCCTGCGAGTACGGTCCGATGCTGTCCGGTGCGTCCGCTGTGGTTAGTTCTTTCATCGTTGATGTGGTTACTGCCGCGATGGTACTTCGTCCGCGTCGTACACTTCATTGATGAACGACGTCGAGAGACTCGTCGTGAGGCCGCCGTCGAGGACGATGTTCTCGCCGGTGATGAAACTGGACAGCTCGGATGCGAGGAACAGCGAGGTGTCCGCGACCTCACGCGGCGTCCCGAAGCGACCAAGCGGGTACTGGTCGAGCCAGCCTTCGCGCGCGTTCGAATCGCCCGTTCGGCCCTCTGTGTTCTCCATCTCCTCGCGCCTGCTCGCGGTTTCTATCGTCCCTGCGGAGATAACGTTCGAGCGAACACCGTGTTGGCCGTAGTGGGCCGCGATGTTTCGCGACATCGCGAGGAGACCGCTTTTCGCCTCTGAGTAGCCGGACAGACCGATGCCGAAGAGCCCGTTGACCGAGCCCATGTGGACCATCGAGCCTCCGCCGGCGGCGACCATGGCCGGGAGGACCTCCTTGCTCAGGAGGAACTGGCTCTTGAGGTTCAGGTCGACCATCCGCTCGAACGTCTCCTCGTCGCAGCGGTGCGCCACGTTCGCGGACTCGTCCGACCCGCCAGCGTTGTTCACCAGCACCTTGACCTCGCCGAACTCGTCGAGCGCGGTATCGACGAGGCTTCGAACCTCGTCGCGGGCGGTCACGTCGCATTCGACCGGAACGACCCGGCCGTCGTGTGCGGCGGTGAGTTCCTCGGCGACCGGTCTCACGTCGTCCAACGAGCGCGAGCAGATGGCGACGTCTCCGCCAGCCTCCGCGAATCGCGCCGCGATTTCGCGACCGATACCTCGAGAGGCACCGGTTACGATTGCCGGACGGTCTCGTAGTGATAACTCAACCATAGCGTGCGCACCGATGTGGTCGGAGCTATTCAACCTTGCTATGGTGTTGCACTATATTCGGTACGCTTCGACGGCGTCTCGGTCGACCGAGATTCCGAGGCCGGGTCCGCGCGGTGCGGGGAGACAGCCGTTTTCAACTTCGAACGGCTCCGCGATGACGTCGCCCTCCCACGCGTAGTACGTCGAGTCCGGGGGGAGCGAAAAGCCCGGTATCCCGCTTACGGCGTGGAGAATCGCCGCCGTCCGAATCCCGAGGTCGAACGCACAGTGGTGAGTGAACGGCACGCCGGCGTCTTCGAGTATCGCCGCCTGTTGACGGATACCGCTGATGCCGCCGGCCGGGGTGAGGTCGATAACGCCCACGTCCATCGCACCGGCCTCGACGAGCGAAGAGATGTTGTGTGGTACGTAGGTGTCCTCATTCGGGGCGATGGGCTGCCGAAGGCGCTGTCGCAATCGTGCGAGCGACACGTGGGAGTCCACCCGAATCGGCTGTTCGAGGTACTGCAGGTAGATACCTTCGTCTTCGAGCATCGCGCCGACGCGAACTGCCTGGTCGAGCGTCCAACCCTGGTTCGGGTCGAGGCGGAACTCCAGTTGTCCGTCCGTCTCGTCGTGCATCGCCTTGATCCGCGCAACGTCCTGTCGCCAGTCCCTCCCCGCTTTCGTCTTGAGCACGTCGAAGCCGGCGTCTAGTGCCTCACGGGCCTTCACGCGAGACTCCTCGGGCGGCAGGATTCCGAGACAGAACGCGGCCGGGACTGGTCCGGGGGTCCGGGTGCCGTCGGCCACGTGGGACCTGTGCTGGAGCGTGCTCTGGGTCGGCGCGGTCCAGCCGCCGAGCAGTTCGTACACGGGTCGGTCGAGCGCTTTCCCTACGATGTCCCAACAGGCCGTTTCGACGGCGGAAAAGAACATATCCACGTTCGTGTACTCGACGAACACCTGTCGGCGAAGGCGTTCGATTTCGAACGGCGATTGACCGACGACCATCGGCCCGATACCGTCTTCGATGAGCGACTCGGTCGCCGTCGGCGAGAGAAACACGCGCATCTCGCCCCAGCCTTCGATACCCTCGTCGGTGTCGACGCGGACGAGCACGCGCTCCATCGATTCGAGTTCGCCGTGATTCGTGGTGTACGGGGCGATTCCGAGATGCTCGTCGGTACTCGTTAGCGGAACGTCGACAGTAACCGCTGTCACGTCGGTTATCTCCATACAAACGCTTGTAGGGGGCGACAGTATGAAAGTATCGTTTGTTACAGACTCGCGTCCGTGGCCTCCCGAATCCACGACAGCGACCGCTCGGGCAGCAGCCCGTAGTTGTAGAACGAGACTCGCGGCACGTCGACGGCCCGTAGTGAGTCGACGATGTCGACGAGCGTGTCGCCGTCGTGTATCGCCGGGTGGCCCGGGAGGAGTCCGACGTGTAACGGTCTGTCATCGGTCACCGCATCGACGCTTCGATAGGCGTCTATCACCGCCTCACGTGAGGACTCATACGCTGGCAGACAGAAGTAGTCGACGTGCTCGGACAACTGGTCGAGGTCGGCCCCGACCATCCACTCGCGGCCGGGTTCGGGCGCGCCGACGTAGTATCCGAGCGGCGTCGACCCGCTCTCCGCGGACAACTCCGCGTAGAGCGTCGCCAGCGTTTCTTCGCGCACGTCGACGTAGTCGGCGACCGCGTCGTGCTCGCGGAGCCACAGCTCGGGTGAAAGTCCGTGCGGAACGGTTCCGTCGACGATTTCGTCGAGCGTCTGTGCGACGGTGTCCCGAGCTGAGTCGACGTCGACGCCCGCGTCCGACGCGGTTGCCCGACAGTGGTCGCAGAAACACAGTCCGAAGAGGAACTCACCGAGCGTTCCCAGCCGAGCGTGAATTTTCTGGTGGTGCCAACCGAATCCCGTCCCGTAGAAGTAGTCGAAGGTCTCGAGTTCGATTCGGTCGAAGTGGGCCGAGTCGGTCAGGTCGCGGACGAGTCCGATGAGGTACTCCTGTACGTCGGGGTTCGTCGGGCAGAGGCCGAAGACGAGGTCGTCGCCGTGCGCGGAGGTCAGCGTCACGTCTCGGTGGCGCATCCCGAGCCGCGAGTTGTGGCAACCGACCGTCCACGAGTTCAACCGGACGTTCTCGAGGCCGTCGGCGATTTCAGCGACCCAGTCACCGGTCATCCCCTCGTACGGAACCGGTTCGAGGCGGCCGTAGCCGCCGCCAGGGCGGAAGTACGAGCTCGCGTGTGCGAAGAAGGTCCGTCGCTTCGGGTTGTGCGGCGCGAACGCCTGTACGGCGTGATAGTTCGTCGCGAGGGTCACCTCGTCGACGCCCAGTTCGGCGATGCGAGCGCCCGTCTCTCGTGGTCCCGTATCGAGCACGTCCCACGGGTACGCCCAGATAGCGAACTCCATAGCGGGTCGTCACGCGGGTCGATAATAAATATACAGGAGGGCCGTTACTCCTTGACTGCGCCGGCGGTCATCCCCGCCACGATGTACTGTTCGAGGAACGCGAACAGGACGAGGAGCGGGATGATACCGATGACCGAGACGGTGAGCATCATCCGCCAGTCGGTCTGGAGCGCGCCGACCATCGAGAAGACCCCGCGCGGGATGTTGTACTTCCCGCTGTCGGTGAGGAACGTCAGCACGAACAGTAGCCGGTTCCACGCGTACAGGAACGTGTAGGTGATGCTGGCGACCAGCGCGGGTTTGGTCAGCGGAAGAACAATCTTCGTGAGTACCTGTAACTGGCTGGCACCGTCGATGCGGGCGGACTCTTCCAGTTCGACGGGAACGGTCTTGAAGTAGCCGTAGAGCATCCAGATGTTGAACGGGAGGGTGAACGCCGCTGCGGGGACGATAACGGCCAGGTACGTGTTGAACAGTCCGAGTCGGCTGATGACGTCGAACAGCCCCACGATGAGCACCACGGGGGCGAACATCTGGACGACGAGGACGGCAAGCAGGAACGTCCGCTTGCCCACGAAGTCGTTCCGCGCGCAGGAGTACGCCGCGGGAATCGCGAGCAGAAGCGTCAGGACGACGGTTCCGAGCGAGATGACGAAACTGTTGGCGATCCAGAGGAGCACGTCGGTCTGCGTCCAGACGTCCACGTACGCCCCGAGAGACGGCTGGGACGGCACGAGCGTCGCCGGCGCGGAGAATATCTCCGACTCCGGTTTGAACGTACTGGAGAACATCGCGTAGAACGGGAACATCATTATCCCGAGCAGGGCGATGAGCATGCCGTAGACTCTGACTCGGCGCAGTCCGCCCTCGTCGTGGCCTGCCATCGTCACAGCTCCTCACCTCCGCGGGTGTAGACCCTGAGATAGACGACGGCGAACAGGAGCAACAGCAGGAACCCGATGACGCTGTAGGCGGCGCCGAGCCCGAGGTTCCCGTTCTGCAGGCCGACCTGGTAGATGTGTATCACCAGCGTCGCAGTCGTGCTAATCGGACCGCCGCCCGTCATCGTCCAGATAACGTCGAAGCTGACGAAGGTCCAAATCGTCGAGAGGAGCGTCGCCATCAGGATGACGCTCTTGAGCTGTGGGAGCGTGATGTATCGGAACTGGTGCCACCGCTCGGCCCCGTCGATGGCCGCGGCCTCGTAGAGGTCCTGCGGAATCGACTGCAGACCCGCGAGGAAGATAATCGCCATGAACGGCGTACCGATCCAGATATCCGCCACGACGACGCCCAGCCACGCGATGTCTGGGTTCCCGAGAATTCCGATACCCTGCTCTATCACGCCGAGTTTGAGCAGGATGGCGTTGAGATAGCCGAACTGTGGATGCTCTATCCAGCGGAAGACGACCGCAGAGATGGCGTACGGAATTCCCCACGGGATGAGAAACGCCGTCCGGAAGAACTTCCGACCCCGAATGTCGCCCTTGAGGTGGACTGCGATGAGCAGCCCGAGTAGCGTCTTCCCGGCGACGCCGACCGCGACCCACCGTCCCGTTTGCCAGAGGAGACGGTAGAAGATGTCGCTGTTGAAGATGTCGACGTAGTGTTGCAACCCGACGAACGTCTCGATAGTCGAATCGGCGGGAGATCGGTACAGCGACAGGCGGAACGTCTCCAGTATCGGGTACCCGACGACGGCGACGAGGAACACCGCAGCGGGCGCTATCAAGAGGTACGCGCGGCGATTCCGCTTGACGTGCGCGGCGGACTGTGCCAGTCGCGAATCGTCGCCTGTCTGGGTACGTTCTTCAGCGAGGCTCATATCGTTGCATTAGTTCATCGCGTCTTCGAGGTCACTCTGGGCGTCGTTCAAGGCCTTCTGCGGACTCTTCTGGTCGGCGAGCGCTTCCTGTATCGCTTGGACCATCCGGTCGTTGAACTGGCTGAAATTGCTGAGCTTCGGCCGGGCACGGGCGTACTGTCCCGCCTCGACGAACGGCCCCCAGTTCTTCGACTCGGAGAAGTACTCCCGTTCGCCGACCGCCTCGACGACCGGAAGGAAGCCCTTCTGCTTCGAGTACTGGAAGCGGCGCTCCTCGTCGAAATAGAAGCGAATGAGGTCTCGCGCGACGTCCTTGTGTTCGCTCTGGCTGAAGATGCCCAGGGTGTCGATGGTGAACAGGCTGTACCGGCCCGCGGGGCCCTCCGGGACCTGGACGATACCGTAGTCGAAGTCGACCTCGCCGTTCTCCTGTGACTCGGTTATGTTGAGCCCCGTGTACACGTGCCCGATGACCATCCCGAGGTCGCCGTTCTCGAACAGTTGACGGATGTCCTGTCGGGTCGACGAGAGCGGCGAGGACTGCGTCACGCCGTGTTCGAGGTGGAGGTCGGTGTAGAACGAGAGCGCCTCGACGGCGCCGTCCGAGTTGACCACGGGCATCCCCTCGTCGTCGACAAGGTCGGCACCGTGCGACCAGTGGTAGTGGTAGTACTGCGACCCCGTCTCGATGGCGTCGGCGCCGGCGAGGCCGAGCGCCGGGATATTCACCTCGTCGCTCTCGGTAAGGGCCTTCGCCGCCGCGAGCATGTCTTCCCACGTGTCCAGCGCCGGGGTTTCCGGGTCGAGACCGGCGGCCTCGAACGCGTCTTTGTTGTAGTAGAGACACTTGTTCGACGCGGCCCACGGGACGCCGTAGTGCGAGCCGTTGTACATCGTACCGTTGGCGACCCCCTCGGCGAACTTCTCGCCGAACTCGCCGTCCATCAGATCGTCGACCGGTTCGAGCGCGTCCTTCCCGACGAGTTGCGGAATCCACCGGGCGGGCCAGCGGCTCACGTCCGGGGCCTGGCCGCCGTCGACTCGGTTGTTCACCGTTTGTCGTGCGTTGTCCCAGGTTACACTCGTGAACTCGACGTCGACGTCGTACTCCGACTCGAAGGCGGCGTTGTTCTCCTCGAAGAACTGCTTGATGTTGTCGCCGACCCCCATCGTGAGAAGTTGGACGCTCTGCGTGTCGTCCCCACTCTCACCGCTGCCCTCGCCATCGGAGCCGCTTTCGCTTCCGTCCCCGCCGCCGGTACAGCCGGCGACGGCGATCATGCCACCAGCGCCGAGCGCTTGAAGGAGCCGCCGACGGTCCAGAGTCTGTCCGCTAGCTTCTTCTGTGGTATTCTCTCGCATCATCGCTACCAATTGCGCCCACATATATAATTGTTTTTATTCATATTTTATTTTCATTATGATTGTCGGGACTCACGCGTTCTGTTCGTGAACCGCATCGAGCAGCGAGGCGAGCTCCTCGGCGATAATCGACCGAATCCGCTCTCCCTTCTCGGCGCTCGCCTCCTCGGGGAGTCCGATGGCACCCGTCTCGGAGTACGCGTCGAACGACCGGTAGACGCTCACCGAGCCCCCGTCGAGGAGGTCCTGTCCGCCCCAGCGGTACGACTCGTGTAGCGGTTCACCGTTCCGCGTGGACGAATCGCCGACGAGGTCGGGTCGGACCGCAAGCATGAGCGACGTTTCGAACTCGCCCCCGTGGGCCATCCCACCAGTCTCGGTGTCTCGAAGCGCCTCGATTCGGTCAGTCGCCAGCTCGAAGTAGGTCGTTCCGAGGACCTCGGCGTCGGTCTCGACGCCGACCGTGCTGACGACGGACCCGATGAGGGGACCGTTGCCGCCGTGGCCGTTGACGAACAACACGGCGTCGAAGTCGTTTTGAAGTCCCGTGTTCGCGATGTCCTCGAGCGTCGCGCGAATCGTTTCGAAGTCTAACGACAGCGTCCCGCCGAAGGTGAGATGGTGCGGTGAGAACCCGCTCCAAACCGTCGGCGAGACGACGACCGGGAGACCGTCGGTCTGCTCGACCGCGGAATCGACCATCGCCTCGACCAGGAGGGAGTCGGTCACCACCGGCAGGTGTTCGCCGTGCTGTTCGATGCTCCCTACCGGAATCACCAGAACCGACCCCGGCTTCGCTCCAACCTCTCGAACCTCGGCCGCGGTCATTCCCGCCCACTCGTGCTCTCGTCGTCCGATTGAATCATACATCATGTCAGGCGGAGTCCGTCAGTTGCGTCTGGCTCACCGGTACGCGCGCGCCGTCGCTACCAAAGAGGTGCATGTCGTCCACGTCGAACCCGAGCGTTATCTCGTCCCCGACGGTCGGTCGGAACTCGCTTTCGACCCGCGCGACGACCTCGGACGAACCTCGGGCCGTCTGCAGATAGAGGAAGTTGTCCGAGCCGACCGGTTCGACGACGTCGACGACTGTCTCGACGTAGCCTCCCTCACGATCCGGCGTGAGGTCTTCCGGTCGGACGCCCAACGTGTACTCACCAGAGGGAATGTCGACGCCCAGCGTGAACTCGAAGCTCGGCGACTCGAAGCGAACGCCACCGTCGTGGTCCGTCGCGGTCACCTCGAAGAAGTTCATCGAGGGCGACCCGATGAACCCGGCGACGAACTCGTTGTTGGGCTCGTCGTAGCACCGCTCCGGGGGGTCGACCTGCTGGAGTTTACCGTCGTTGAGGATGACGATACGGTCGGCCATCGTCATCGCCTCTGTCTGGTCGTGAGTGACGTATACCGTCGTGACGCCGAGGTCCTCCTGAATCCGTTGAATCTCCGTCCGCATCTGCGTCCGGAGCTTGGCGTCCAAGTTCGAAAGCGGCTCGTCCATCAGGAACACGTCAGGGTCGCGCACGATGGCTCTCCCGAGTGCGACCCGCTGTTGTTGACCGCCCGAGAGCTGTTTCGGGAGGTCGTCTAACAGCTCCGAAATCTCCAGCATCTCGGCGGCGTCCTCGACGCGGTCCCGGACCTCACCGTCGCCCTCCCCGGCGAGACGTAGCCCGAAAGACATGTTCTCGCGGACGGTCATGTGGGGGTACAGCGCGTACGATTGGAACACCATCGCGATGTTCCGGTCCTGCGGCCGCACGTCGTTGACGACGTTCTCGCCGATGGCGATTTCACCTCCGGTGACGGTCTCAAGCCCCGCCACCATCCTGAGCGTCGTCGACTTCCCGCAGCCGGACGGCCCGACGACGACGACGAACTCCCCGTCGTCTACGGTGAGGTCCAACCCCTCGACGGCGAGGATGTCCCCGTCGTACTCCTTACTCACGTTCGATAGTCTTACCTGGCTCATGTCGACTGAGGACTACTCCTCAATCCCGCATAATAAATGTTGGTAATGGAGGCGAACGCCGAGCTCCCAACCGTGTTGAATCGCATTCGGCGCCGCTGCGACCTTCTCGACACCCCAGTCGGCAGGTGAAGCGCCTGTCCAGTCGTCGGTTCTCGCCTCCCCTCGCGTCTAACCGAGTGACTCGGCGGCGGTCCCCCGCGATGTCACCACTGCCGACGCCCCGTATTCAACACGGTCGAAAGTGCAGAACCTCGACGTACGCCTACACTACCGTTGACATTCGTCGAACACGCCTTCTCAACCGGTATTTCGGCCTGTTCACCGGACGCGGCTTCGCTCCCGGATTTGACGTGTTCGGAAAATACGTGTCGATATGAGGTAAAAATAGCGTGCCACTCGCTGTACTTTTTTCTGTGGTAAATACTCGAGGTTTTCTTTCCGAGAGAGTTGAATTCCAGTTGAACAGGGGGAAACTACTTTCACCGAGTGCGGGAAAGACCGTACCATGTCCGATGGCAACGTCAAAACAATACGCGCGGTCGAAACGACGTTCGAGATTCTCGACGCTCTCAGCGGCGTCGAACCGGCCGGCCTCTCGGAACTCGCGTCGACGGTCGACATCCCGGCAAGCACGATTTACGTCCACCTCAACACGCTCGTCGAGCGGGGTTTCGTCGTCAAAGACGCCGGAGAGTACCGCCGCTCGTTTCGCTTTCTCGAGGTCGGCGGAGACATCCGGCAGCGGGTCGACATCGCTCGACTGCTCAGGAATAAGGTCGAAGAGCTCAGCCGAGTGACGGGCGAGATAGTCGGCGCCGCGGTCGAAGAAAACGGGAAACGGGTCATTCTGTATCGAAGCACCGGGGAGAAGGCCGCGGCGGACGAGATTCCGATCGGGAATCGCACAGAGATGCATTGGACCTCGCTCGGAAAGGCGATCTTAGCGTACCTTCCCGAGGCTCGCCGGGCGGAAATCGTCGAGCGACACGGCCTCCCGTCGGGGACGAACAGGACCGTTAGCTCGCTGGCGGAACTCGAAGACTCGCTCGCGCGGGTCCGTAAACGGGGCTACGCCATCGACGACGAGGAACACCTCCGCGGTATTCGAGGTATCGCCGTTCCGCTTCTCGATAAGAACGGAGAGGTCAAGGCGTCTATCGGCGTGACCGGGCCCAGAGACCGGTTCACACCGGCCTACATGGCGGAGCTACTGAACGTACTGCAGTACAGCAAAAACGAACTCGAAGTGCGTAACCAGTACTCCGAGTACACGACCATAGACGGGTGATTACCGGCGCTCGTTGTAGCTCTAGAATTACGATACTACGTCTGTAATTCCTTGCGACGCGATACGAATGGGTATCGCTCGTCTCGGAATCTCTCCGACCTTCCGGCCGAGAAGATCGATAAAACGACGACGCGTCGGTAGCGTCATTCATAGAATAATATTGCATAAAATAAAAAATATTAGTGCAGCGATAGCCCTCTCCGTATCGCCTCCGGAGCGACCATCTAGTGGCCGGAGGGATCACAGCCATCCACACATGGGATGTTCTTTGTACCAAATAGATGCTCGAAATCGGATAAAACAACTATTCAACGTCGCATATCTGACGACAGATTACAGATGATGACCTCTGTACGACTCGCGAGGTTACCCGCGTCGGCATGACTTGTTCAGTTTCGAATAGCCGTGGATGATAATGACGGCCTACATAATTGAATAAAAACCGCAATACAACTGGCTCAGAAATAGCTGCGAACTCACTCACCAAACCGCTGACGGACCGCACTGAGTTCCGTTCGCGTGTTCACGTTCGCCATCGACGCTTCGAGCGAGAGGGAGTCGGGTACCGACGACGGGCCGACGCGGTCGACGGAGGTTCGATCTCACTGCTCGCGCCCCGTAGCATACGGCCGCCCCGGAGAGGACACTTGAACTGATATAGCCGACCGCGAAGAGGCCGGCCGATGCCTCGGCGAAATCCTCGAACGTGAGCCAATTCTCCCACGACGGTTCCGCATGGGAGAACCCCTTGATCCCGTCAGCGGCGACTTTCGTCACGAGACGTGGGGAAGTCCATCGGCGGTAGAGCCTGCGGAGTACGCCCCACCCTCGCTGTTGGAGAGGTCTGGGCCGCCCCAGTACGCACCGGGCGTGCTACCGACCCACGAGGAGACGAGCGAGCCATCGAAGCCGAACTACCCGATATACGCGTTTTTGTTGCGTGACCGACGTGCGCTCTGTATTCAGCACGAACTCGGCAAACTATCAGCTGCTGAGGTTTTCAACAGGGCCGATTATCTTGAAACTGTATTGGCTACGCAGTCGGATGGTCACACTCAAGCAGCTCAGGAACACTCGTCTCGAGTGTGAATATTCGGATCCCAAGGGCGAAAAATGAGGAACGTCTTGTTCTCGGGTCGGTCATTGTTAGCACGTTCTTCATCGGATTCGGTGGGGGAGTGATTTTCCCCATCTTGCCGAACCTCGGTGCTATTCTCGGAATTTCCCCGTTTCTCGTCGGTATGATCTTGAGCGCGAACCGGTTTTCACGTCTGTTCGCGAATGCACCGGCCGGAAGCCTCGTGGACCGATTTGGGACGAGGAAACCGTTCGTCATCGGAATGTTCGTCCAGGGGATTTCGACACTCGGCTACGTTATCGCAATGATCGCACCACTTCCCGAAGCGTGGTTCATGACTGCCCGCATTCTATGGGGTGTCGGGAGCGCGCTTGTTTTTGCGACTGCGTACACGATAGCCGACGATATCAGTGATGGTGGGTCACGGGGATCGAATATGGGACTCATCAGAGGCGGCGTACTTTTTGGATTCCCGACGGGAGTAGTACTCGGCGGCCTCGTCAGCGAATTCTCCGGGGACGTCGTTGCGTTCGCGGTCGCTACCGCTTTCGCGTTCTTCGCCAGCGTCGTCGCATACCAGACAGTGCCCGAAACACACGTTGATGGAGGTGCGAATCAGTCTGTCAAGCCTTGGGAAATTAATAAGAGTCTCCCCGCAGTAACGGTCGGCTTAGTCAACTTTGCCGTCCTGTTCGTCTACATTGGGGCGTTGTTTGCGACGCTAGTCTTATTTCTCGACCAGAACCAACTCAGCGTATTTGGATTCGATGCTCAGGGCACCTCGGGTCTGTTCATGGGCCTCACTGTTCTCGCTGCAGGCCTATCGATGTATCTTGGAGGACGCGTCAGCGATCAGGCTCAGTCACGAGTCCCGGTTTTGCTCTTATTTCTTGGCGTCACGTCGATCGGGTTTCTGTTGCTCGCACTTGCGGACTCAGCGTGGATGTTGGTTCTCGCCTGCGTGTGCATTGGGCTCGGACAGGGCGGCACAAGCGGGCCACTGATGGCGCTGTTAGGTGATCTCGTCGCCGACGGCGAGATGGGACGTGCCGTAGGGACGAACAACGTCCTCGGGGATGTCGGCGGTGGGTTTGGTCCTATTGTCACACTGCCGATCGTGGAGGCAGTCGGGTTTTGGCCCGTGTATTTCTGCTGTGCGGTCATGCCGCTTATCGCGGCCGTGGTCCTTTTGCTGGGTGTCCGACGAGAGACAGGTCGTTTTCTCCCGAGTGTTGACTCCTGACGTGGTGTCAACTGTACCGTCCTCAGAACAATTCCGGACGGTGCTCAAAACAAACCTCAAGTGAAACTGGCGGCTCTGTTGCAATCCTTCAGCGTTGACATTGCAGCGAGTCGTTCTTCCCACGGTTTTCGCGGACACTGCTGGGAACCTGCTCCTCAGCAAATCGGCAGATGTGAAGTGGATTTCAACAGAGCCCCCCATTGCAATTCCGAGTCCTACAATATCTAAAGAAGACAGCGAGAGTTCCACGGGTCACCTGACCCGTGGGTGAATCGCGTACGCTTGCCTAATGTTCAGTTTCCTCGATGTACCGACGAACCACATCCTCGGACACCACACCAGTCGTCCCAACGTAGTATCCCTCCTTCCACAACCCACTCCCCCAGAAGTACCGCTGTTTGATTTCTGGGTGACGATTGAGAATTGTTCGCCCCGAGTATCCCTTGAATTGCTTGGCAATCTCGGCAGGACTCCATTTTGGGTCGGCCTCCACGAACAAGTGAACGTGGTCGGTAGCAATCTCCATCGACACAATCTCGTGACCGAACCGTTCGGCGGTTCCTCGGAACAACTCTGCAAGTTCGTCTCGAACTAACTCCAACATCCCGTGCCGATACTTCGGACACCACACGAAATGATACTTACACAAACTAATCGAATGTCCATGACTTCTGTACTCTCCCACCCTAATCCCTAATTTTATTATCATTTGATTCGATAGTCAAGGTATGGGTATCGAAGAAGTCACGAAAACCGCACGCACTCGACTCTGCATAGAGTCTGGTGAGCGGTCGTGGCTCAAAGATGCCCGATTCACCGCACGAGACATCTCCAACGACACACTCCGTCTCAAACAAGACGGCTACAACAAAACCGAGATTCAACGCGAGGTTGACCGCGAGGACTTCCTCCGGAACAACAAGTGTGCGGTCGTTGCTAAGGCTCTGCAAGCGTGGAACTCTTACAAAGAACTCCTCAACTGGTGGTACGACCAAGATGACACTACCGTCGGGAAACCGTCGCCACCAGCCACGGACAAGAAAGGAGCCTACCCACTCGTTATGGCACACACCGAAGGTTACCGCCTCACCCACAACGACGAAGAAGGTAGGATTCGGTTCCGTGTGAGTCCGAAGCCGTACAAGAAGGTGAAAGGACACCTTCGAGGGCGACCGGAAGATCTCAACCTCATCAAGTCAGCCTTGACTGAAGATGAGTGGTCGTTGGGACAGGCCGAACTTCTGTACCGAGATGGCGTGTATTACCTACACGTCACGGTCAAAACAGAAGTCGAAGTACCTGAACCCGAAGACGCTGACACACTCGTCGGCGTCGATATTAACGAGCGCAACATCGCTCTCACCGCTCTTAACCGTGGGACGATGGAAACGCTCGGAACACTCGTGCTTGACTACGGTTCGGTGAAAGCCGAACGCCAACGCTACCACACCATCACGAAACGCTGTCAAGAACACGGCCAACATTCCATCCACAACCAACTCGGAGACAAAGAAGAACGCTACACAGAATGGGTTCTTCACAGAATGTCCCGAGTCGTGGTCGAGTTCGCCCAACAGTTCCCGAACCCCGTTATGGTGTTCGAGGACTTGAGTGGAATTCGAGACGCCATCAAGTACGGCACGTACATGAATCGGCGTCTGCACAAACTCCCGTTCCACAAGTTCGAGCAACAGGTTCGTTACAAAGCGACGTGGAACCAGATTCCGTGTGAGACGGTCGAGTCTCCGTACAACTCGAAGTCATGTTCGTGCTGTGGTCATCGGGGATACCGTCAAGGACGACGGTTCCGGTGTACAAATGATTCGTGTGCGGTTCATCAAGACCATGCTGACCGGAACGCGAGTGTGAATGTGGCGTGGCGAGTGTGGGCGAAACACGCTGGCGTAGATGTTGAATCGGTTAATTACCGGACTCGCAAAACCCAACCAAGTGTTCGGAAGGTGAGCCTGTCTGGGTCGGGGCGCTCTGTAAACCGCCCATCCTCATCCCGCGAAATCGCTTCGCGTGGGGTGCTTACAACGTAGGCTGAGGGAACAACAAAAGCCACGGGTCACCCGACCCGTGGTCGTTTACATTCTCTCTAATGTACGGCTCAGGATACCCATCCCCGACGGAAATTGACCATGTGAGTTCACTGTCTTTTCTGAGATCAGTATCCATATGATTGGTGACTAAAAGAGTGAACTCAGGCGACTCGTCAGTGAAATATATTCCTCGGTCTGTTTCTTTTGGCTTCACTGTCGCGGTGACCCAATCACGATGCACTTCTACCTCCTGGCTTGCTGTCATTCCATTGGATTCCTGCTTGGTGTTCCAAAAAAAACTCACTGTCAAACGCTTCCGAGAATCGACTATTCCCGGGGAGAAGTAGATTACTTGTCTCAACTATTCAACCGGGTGCTTAATTACCAGTCAATGTTGACTGAAATGTTCCAGGTGCTATTTCGATGGAATAGTGGCTGGATGTATGTGGCTGATAATCCTCTGAACTCGTATTCACGCTCCTCAGAAAGTCCATGGGCATGGGTGAGGTCACAGTACAATTCATCGTAATTCGCCAGGACATCAAGACAACTTGCGGCCTGCTCTGTAGACCCTTCTGGGCCAGTGAGTTCCTTTTTGAGGTGCGTTAAGAGATCGTTGTTGCCCTGTAACGGGTTTTCGACTATCAGGCCAGTCACACTAGGGTCCTCGTAGTTTTCGTCTTCGGTGGTGATCTGCTCAGTGACGGTAAGTCTACTACCTTCTGGTGCATTGAACCCGGTTTGTGGAAGCCTGCACTCCGTGGCGTTGAAAAGTTCGTTGAACCCGAAGGCATTCGCGAGACGTTGGTATAGCGCACCGGTTACTGGTACACCTTCTACAATGAAACGAAGCTCGACGTTCGAAAGTACCTGTTTGTCGCCGGATAATCGGGGCAGTTCTGCCCTGATTAAGAGATACTCTCCCTCATAGGCGAGTTTGGCGATGTAGATGAGATGGCCGTTTTTGTATGTCGGGATTTCTTTGTCAGTGAGTGTGGTATCCAACTGCTTGATTGCAGTTGCTAGGTTTGCAGGACCACGCCCGACCAACGCGCCACCCAGTTGATGGACCGTAAACCAAGAGCTACTGAGTCGCCCTACGTTGTGTATTCGTGCCAGTCGGTCAACGAACTCATTGACGGACATGTCGTTCTTACGTGTTTTAATCTGCATTGAGTTCTCGCCAAGGTAGAAGAACGGGTGAGAGGTCACCGAGTTGTTAATCTCGTGCGACTCAGTGCCTTGAGTTCGAATCAATCTTGGCCCGAAATCCTTGTATCCTTTACTGGGAAGGCTCACGTTGGTCAACTGTTCTGGAAGATCGCGGACACCTTGCTCAAGAGTCTCGATGTACGCTTCCTCGATAGTCTGGTCAGTCTGTTCAGCGTACTCCTTGATTTTTCCATGGATAGACCACGGAATGTCAACATTGGGGCGCATACATTCTGGTTGTCCATACAGTCTAATAATAGTATGGGTCCAAAAGTATATTCAGTATACTTGGTATACAATATGCCGACTTTCGAGAAGAGGCTATTCAAGGAACCAAAATACTCGGCATTGGAGTTTGCCGAAGGGGCGTTCAAAAATGAAACACGGCTCCTTGAGCCGTGTTAATTCATATCCCCCTGTAAACACAATAGCATACTCGGTGCGAAACGAGGTTTTGCTGATGAAGCGCCACGTTTCGAATACGAGTACCCAATTCATGTCCGGAAAACCCGAATCAGCCGAGACACGAGCCGCACTACTCACTGACCATAACCCATTGTCTGTACTGGACAAACTCCCGTCGAACGTGTTCCCGGTGCGCATGAAGCTTGGTCTCCCACGTCCGAGAGGTGCAGACACCACAGACGACACCTACAAGTCTCCGTCGTACCCTGTTAGTGTCAACCAACCGAGCGCCCCGTACATCCCGGAACAAACGGTTCACTTCGATAACCCCGTAGAGCGTGCTCCCGACAAGACGACTGCTTGGACACCGCCTGAGTTCCGTGAGAAGCTCACTGAAGTTCTGAACCATCTCGAGGACGATCATCCTGTGGTTAACACGGACACCCTCACGCTCCAAGAGATTGATATCGTAGAAATTCCGAGTCACTTCCTCACCACAGACTCAACGACGGGGGATTTGGTACCGAAACCAGATATGTACGACCGAAATGGTGAGATGACAATGGTTCGGTTCGCAAAGGAAGGGTCGCTGTCCGCGACGAATGTGCGTGACAGCATCAAAGAAGCCCTCCCCGGAGAAACCAGAACACCGACGAGGTTGACCCGTATCAAGGAAGTTCAAGCAAAACCGTTCCGGCATGGACGAACAACTAGTGTGTCCGGTGGGCGGGCCCAGTACTACACCGAAACTGATGCAGAGAAAAACAATGACCTGTCGTTGACTCCCTCGGTCTACCAGCTCGACGAATTGAACGCGGACGGCGACCAGAACCGGCCGTTGAGTATGGTGCTGGACTCACTCGAGGAATTCGTTCCATCTCTCGTCAATGAGACGGACGGGTTGGTGTCGAAAGTGAAGTTCGTGGGGCAGGAACGCGAGCACACGGTATTCCACGCCACGGAGGTGTTGAAGTGATGAGTCATGACCCAGAGATGCCGTGGCTCCCCAAAGACACGGGCGACGAATTCGACCCCCTCGAACACGCCGACGTCACCGTCGACAAGGACACACCAATGGTTGTGGTCCCGCGTGGGGGCGGAATGGAAGTTGGACGGAGCTGTTATCAACTTGAAACAGAACATAGCACACTCTTAGTTGACGCTGGGTTGAACCAAGGGACCGGTGGGCAGTTCCCGGATTTCCGTGGACTCGAGAAAGGCCAGGTCGACGGCGTGTTCCTGACGCACGCACACATCGACCATTGTGGAGCGCTCCCTGTCCTTGAGAATCGCGGGTTGCTTGACGATGACGCAACTATCGTGGCGACGCGCCCGACAACCCAAATCGCTCAGACACTCCTTGAGGACTCGTTGAAGATTCACCGCCGGGAGGCACAGAAACCCGGACGAGAACAGCACTTCGATGAAGAAGACATCGAACGAGTCTACGAACGGTTCCAACCAGTCGACTATGAATCGGGCCGTGTATGTGAGTACACGCACGTCTCAGATATTGACCCATTGCGGTTCACGATGGGGAACGCTGGGCACCTCCTAGGGAGCGCGTGGATATCGTTCGAAACCAATGGGTATCGTGTCGTGTTCAGTGGTGATGTTGGTGGACGGAGTACGCATCTCCCCCCGATGGACCCGCCTCCGGAAGCAGACCTGTTAATGATAGAATCGACGTATGGTGGGAAGCACAGCCACACGTCGATGAAGGACGCTCGCACTTCGGTCTACAAGTCCGTCGAACGTGCGTTAAAGAACCGTGAGCCGGTATTGATTCCGACGTTCAGTGTGGGGCGAGCACAGACGCTGTCGTTGTTGTTCAAAGAGCGGCTTCACACGATGCCGAGCCACATCCAAGATGAAGTCGTGCTGGTCATCGATGGGATGGCGCAGGACGCCACAAACCTGTACCACACCCATATTGAGGACACAACGTACTTCGATGAATCAATCCCGAATCGCGTGAAGAACGCGCAGGACCGCCAGCCATTCCTCCCGGAGAACGCCTTGATGCCGGAAACCGACGCTGACCGGGAACGCATTCTCAGCAATTTCAACCCAGAAACCGGTGAGAACATCCCGTTGATTATTTCACCAAGTGGGATGCTCACAGGTGGTCACTCTCCACGATATCTCGCTGAATTCGCTGCCCGATACGAGTCCGCGAATGTGTTCCTCACTGGGTACCAAGCGAAAGGAACGGGCGGGAGGAAACTCCAGAACGTACTCAAAGCCGAAGAAGAATCGGCAACGCTATTCCTAGACACAGACCCGTTTGGGTCTGACTGGCCACAAAACGACAGGACTGTCGACTGGGTGCAGGCCGACGATGGGATGTACACACGAGCTACGATCCCGGCTGATTGGGTGACACCGGTTGATGGCTTAAGCGGACACGCCGCCCAACACGGACTACTATCATTCGCGAGGGACGTCGGGCCACGAGCAATTTCACTGATCCACGGGCCAGCGTATGCGCAAGAACGATTCTCGAACCACCTCATCGATAATCTTGACGACGTGGAAACCGTAACTCGGTCACGAATGTTAACACCAATCCCTGTCACACGGGATATCGAAGTGGAGACGCCTGCGCTCACCCAGAAGAACGCAAAAGATGAGTCATATGATTCGATTGCAGACCAGTTCGACCATGTGTATGAATTGTTGTCTGCCTTGACTGCTGATGTCGCCGCTGCTCGTCTTGAGAATGGGCTTAGTGAGGAGGACGTTCGACGAATCATTCGAGAAGAAATAGATAACGGAGAGTAAGCGAGTTCAGAGGAATGTGTCTCCTTTGTTAGAGTCTTTCGGCTCTGTTGAAATTCTCAGAGAATAGTAAGTGTGGCGTGACACTGACAGAGGATAAGTTCAGCACGGCCGAACCAACTATCTGTTCTCTATTAGACGTGGCAAACAAGATTCATATGAGCAAACAAGAACGACCCTCTACCTACAACAGGCTTCTAGCAGTCCTCCTACTCGTTGTTCTCTTGGTCATTGCTTTGGGAATCGGCTATGTACTAACGTTTGACTGTATCATCGGCTGTTCCGGTTGATCGATGTCCGCAACCTTGCACGATTCGCGTCCTGAGTTCAGCACATCTTTACTGTCTCTTTTCGTGAGGGTGTCAAGAGGCGGATCAGTCGCGAATGAGGGTCAAGAACTCTGCCGGCTCTACGATTTTGATACCACGGAACGGATGCTCGTCGAGGAGGTGGTCGTTACCAGAAACAATGTAGTCTGCCCCTGCTGCGAGCGCACACTCAAGAAAGATGTCATCGTCAGGGTCGTCTTCAATTACCTCGACAGAGACTTCTGGGTTGATAACTTCGGCCCCGGTGAGTCGGATAAGATCGTCTGGAAGTGTCTGTTGCTCTTCTTCATCGAAGGGCAGGCGGTCATAAGTGAGGACCCTTCGAAATTCGTCGAGAGCATCCTCTGAGATGACCATTTGAACGTCTCCCATGACGGCTAAGTCTATGCATTCCTTGGGTTTTCCACCAAAACCGAGGCCAGAAATGAGGACGTTGGTGTCGAAGACTACTGTGACCTGGCCCATTCTATCGCATCATCGACATCGTCTTCGGTTACGTTCGATTCGTCGAATTTGCGTTGGACCGATGCAGACAGATTGTCCCATTCCTCTTTGCGTGCTGTAGACTCCTTAGCACGCTCTTCCTCGTCGTCATCCCACAGACGGACAAGGAGAATCAAAAGGACGACAATGAGCCCATGCACGACTTCTGAGGCACCGTCGCCAAGCTTCCGGAAGCCATCAGTAATCTCGCGCTTGCCCTCTGAGAAGTCCGACCCAGACGACGCCTCATCCGGCGTCCACGGGCTGTCTTCAGGGGGATTATTTGATGCGCTGGAACTCATTGCAATTCACTCAACCGAAGGTTGCCGTCGAGGATAGATAAAATATGGTGGTGTTGTCCATCAAAGCCCGAAGTGACGTGTACGGTTCTATGCCTTGTGGGGTAGAATGCGACACATGAAGAAGTGTCGTAAGTGCAGATCAACAGGAGCAACCGAATCGGCCAGGTACTGCCACGAGTGTGGGAGCGAACTCGTCGACGAGGATGAACAGTTCATTCGAGGGATAGGAAATGGCTTCCTCACCCAGGCAGACTGGGTGTGTATCGGGGAGTGCATCAATGGCGAGCGGGGTGCACCACCGGAGCGGTATCACACCCGGCTTGACGAGAAGATACGACATTCGCTGACTGACTTTGCCATACTCTACCACTGGGAAGACTTCGATCCCTCATTTGCGTTCAAATCGATGGCTCGCAGCAAAGATGGATCAACAGATGACGAACTCACAGAAGCAGTGATCCTCATGAAATCCTTTGCTCTACTGTACAGTGGATTGGGACGGAGGGCGTACGAGCTGGTCAGCGAGTTAGCGATTGAGACGGTAGAGGAACTCTCTGTCGACGACGTCGATGTGACAATTACAATCTCCAGTAGCAAAACTACGTAACCAGAAGGAGAACCGCTGGAGGCCATACCCAATTCGAGCGGCCATGTGACTCACCGTCGTGATCAGTTGTTATTGTCACATAGCAGTGAATGTCGTGCTTCATAGCCAACAAACAGCGATACAAAGAGCCGATGGTCTGTAATATCTATCTCAGAAACATAGGCGGATAATGACCTGTCAATATTATTACTACTATATCCACACCCCGGGTGTCGATTGTAAAAACTCGTAATATGCTGCTTTGAGGGTACTCAAACTATCGATTAAAATCGTCTGCGGCCACGTTGATTGTGCTATCTAGTTGATTGACATCATTTGTTTCGGGGAGATTAGTCACACATACTGGAACAATATCTAAATTCCATATAGCTGAGGCAGTAGGTGTGGTGTGTTTCGCACTTGCAGGTCGATACAGTTACTTTCGACAGGCGGGGTGTGATTGCACGGTTTACACTCCCACCCCGCATTTCCGACGTTCTTGTGAGAGGGTGAATTAAACCTGCAGTGGGCGGGACTACAGTCCCACCCAATTCAAAACTGAAAGGCGGCTAGTGAATGGTTTCCAGCGCATATGTGATAATGTTTGCTGCCGAAATAGAGGCGGAGGTTTCCTACCGGGTAGGACCTGACAAAGAACGTCGGAAACGAGGGGTGCGTGTGTGACCCCTGCCAGTCGAAGACACTGATTACGGCTTGAAGAACGTCGGAAACGAGGGGTGGGTGGGATGCTATTCGGAGAGGGTTGTCGTCGATTCGTCAACGTTGGCGAATCGGTCGTCTGTCATCGCGATTTCGTGGACGATCTCGAGGTCGTGAGCGGGCTGTAAGCCGGCGTAGATGGTGATGCCGCCCGCCCGCCCTTGATTATCTTTTCGCGCGTCGAGTACGTCGAGGAACGCCAGATTGCGGACGAAGTCTCGCACGCGACGCTCGGTTCGCGGCTCGACGCCGATCACCTCGCAGAGGTCAGCGTACGCCGCGTAGATATCTCCGGTCGGGAATTCATCGCGCCCGGTCTGCTTGTGGAGGGTCGTAACGGCAGCGAGTGTGGTCTTCTTCTGGACCGTCAACCCCCCGATGAGGTCGTGGAACCGATCTTTCTCAGCCTCTCGACGGGCCTCCCGAACATGTTTCTCGGTGACTGTCTCACTGTCCTGTTGCTGTGCGAGCATCCCCGCATTTCTGAGGATGTCGATAGCCTGTCGGGCGTCGCCGTGGTCCTGGGCAGCGAGCGCGGCGCTCAACTGAATCACACCATCCTCAAGGACTCCGTCCCGGAACGCATCACGCCGGTGTTCGAGAATCGACCGAAGCTGGTTCGCATCGTAGGAGTGGAAATTGAGTTCTCGGGGCTGAAGCGACGACTTCACGCGGTCGTTGAGGTTCTCCGCCCACCGGACCTTGTTGGAAATGGCGACGACGCCGACTCGACAATCCGTCTTCCCTGTCTCACGTGATCTCGATAGCGACATCAACAGGCCATCGTCCGCTTGCATATCCGCCTCGTCGAGAATGATGAGAACGACGTCGTAGAGTTCGTCCAAAATGGCGTAGAGACGCGTGTAGTAGACGCTTTTCGACAGGCCCATCTCCGGAACTGAGACACCGGTCTGGCCTTCGTCGTTCAGCTTCCGTGCGATGTGAGACACGGCCTGTGTCTCTGTGTCGTCGTCGCTACAGTCGATATACGCCGTCCCGATGCGGATGCCTTCGGCCATACTCTCGGCGACCGTCGAGACATGCTTCGCGACAAGGCTCTTGCCCGTCCCGGTCTCGCCGTAGATGACCACGTTCTCCGGTGACTCGCCATCGATAGCTGACCGGAGTTGCATTGAAAGCGCGCGAATCTCGTCATCGCGGCCGACGATGCGTTCTGGTTGTGGGACGTGGTCGACGTCGACGAGGGTCTTCTGCTCGAATATCGGATCTGGCTTGCCGAAAATCTCTGCGGCAACGTTGCCGCTCTCGTCGTCCATGTCTGTCACGTCCTCACTGGTGGATAATAAAGACAACCCCTTGTTTCCAACGTTTATTTGGCAGTAGAAGGTCTGTGTACGCTTCATACGCCGACCAGTTGGGAAAGTGAATAAAGGCCGCATTTCCAACGTTCTTGGTCCGGTGGCAGAAGCGTCTGAATACAGACCGTTGTCCCATGTGGAGTGTGGCAATTAATTGTCACCCGTCGCTGCCATTTTAGACAATGACTTGGATGAGTACCCTCTCCGCCTACTGAGTTGAGCTGGCCAAGCTTCACTTACAATCTGCTCTCCCAAACTTGACATCATTCTGCTACCATCTTCGATTACCTCCCGACGGAACAGAGGTGGAGGCCTAAGAATCATGGTATGGCAGATTGCAGTGGCTGCGGGTGGCATTGCCCTCGCGTCCAAAGTGCTCGGAGAATCAAGCGCTGACCACCACGACGTCGTCGAGCAGACGTATGACGCTCTCGTGGACGAAGTGCCGAAAACTGCTACAGTCTACGCAGATCACCTCTCTCACCGCGATGAGATACCAAACCCTGAGGGAGAGATCGATGGCTTAACCCGGATACCAGACGTGGTCGTGAAGTCTGGTTATGCGAACAGCTTGATTATCGAAGTTGAAACGGCAGATTCACTCCAAAACGAACCATCTGAGGCGCTTGAACAGATACAGGACTTCAGCGTAAGCGGATACAGGAGGGTTCTTGTCGTTCCTAACGGGAAGAGTGACGCCGAGGAGTTGGAGGGCTTCATCGAACAGTACGACGAACAGATTTCTGGGAAGTATTACGTCTCTACACCCGGTGACGTCGCTGAGTTCTTGTAAGTCTCCCCTGTGTCCAGTTGGTTATTTGATGGTACCAACCTAATTGGGGATTGTTGCTAATCTCTGTAATATCTGGTTGACAGTTGCTACTTACTATTGACGTTGAATCTGAACGGACGAATAATTTATCTCACTTGAATCAAGTCTGTCTCTATATTTGATGGTTCTGCGTGAACTAGCGAACGAAAATAAGGAACTGCTGCAAATTTTGATGGTTGCTGCAGGGGCTGCCCTCATTCTCTCGGATTGGATCACTGAGAACTACTACCTGCTTGAGTATCTATTCGTAATACTGCTGTTCGGGCTGGTTCACGAGGCATGGTCAAACTTTCAAACGGACGACGTCAACCACGAATTCATCGATATATTTGGTGGAGATTCACGTGTGATGAAGCAAGTCGCATTACTGATACTTATTGGAAGCTCTGTTTTCATTTCTCTAGAACTTCAGAGATTTATCGAAAGTGTGGTTGGACCCCTTTCAGTAATCCAAATACTTGGCCTAATAATTGTACTTAGCCGTGCTTATGTGAATGTGTACGATGCCAAAGACATTACTGCGCTACTGGACGGCCGAACGGATACTTACGCTACCTACACGGCCGGGTTATCTGCTTTCCTTACCTCTTGGAAAATCCGTAGTCAATACCCTGTTCAAAGTAACACTCATAATGTAATCACGATTGGTTTATCAATCTTGGTTACAGGTGTGTTGTTCTACTATTATGACTTCAGTGAATACATGCCTCAACTCTCGGATTCTAACTCATAGTGCAGAAGTTAAGACCGGGATTTGACCCTGTTTTCTTGAGGCCAGGTGATTTAGCGACTGAAGCTCTAAACCTTCGATAATGGGCTGGAACGCTTGTCGGTTGAATTTGCTGACTCGACAGCATTTTTGCACATAGTTTAGACGACCTCAGTAGCATCCTTCTTGGTTGGATCTATTCTGTGTAATCTTGTACATCCCTGTCCTTATCTCTTGTATCAAGCTCTTGGACCAACTTCTTTCGAATCCGATTACAAGATTCATCGTCAAATTCAATGAAACCCTCATGGGTAGAAAGTTCAGAAATAACCTCCTCACGGAACGTAGCCATCACACCGGGATACTCTCGAAGGAAAGTGTAATTTGATTCGAATATGTCGAATAAGTCTATCAGGTGTTCAACTCTGAGAAAGACAATCGGAACTTCTAGATCAGTGTTACCGTTCTGTACCAACGAGAACCAATCTCTGACTCGCTCTGCTGTTGGTTCGAATTGACCCTCCCTAAATATATCTGACACAAAAATATGGGCGTCAATGGGGTCATCACGCTTGAGTACGTCTTCAATGTACTCCCGATTACTTTCCTCTAAAATATAGTACGCAACTTTGTCCTTTTCAGTAGACCGAATGTTGTACCCGCGAATATCTGTTGTGAGCTTAGGATCATAGCCACCAACCCAATAGCCGCTATCACCATCCGGTATGATCAAGCACCCGTCGGTTTCCTTTTTCCCTTCTCTCCCCCACCGTTCGGTGAAACTGAATACTGACTTCAACAAGTGAAAAACATCTTTCTCAAACTTCTTTGCCGAATACTCATCAAGGAAATCGTCTTCTGGGCCCTCTTCTCCGCCATAATCCTCTATAATACCTGTGTCAACCTTTGATTGAAGCTGTCTCAGATTATTGATTGCTTGTTTCGCACGCTTTCGGTACCGATCCTGCATACCGCGATGGCTTTTCTCAACTGCTTCAATAAATAATTCGCTGGGATTGTTCGACCGAAGAAGCTCTATGAAATGAATTGTCCCGAAGTTCTCCAACTCCTGCTCGAATGCTGTACCGTAGGTGATGAAAACGGTGTTCAGTAGGTACTGTCCTATCCTCTGTGGCTTACGGCCTGAAAGCGGATATACGAAGTATTCATACCGATAATCTTGAGTCGCTTCCAATCCGCCACTGCCAGAGTCTTGCGTGCGTCTGAACAGTGTGTGTACATATCTACTTGTCCCGACTTCTTTCTCCTCTGTGTGGACGCCCTGAAGCTTCACATCACGTTTGTCACTTTCAATGGTCTGGTCGATGTCTCCAAAAATATCTAACACATCGTTGAATATTTGATCATCATCGATGACCAGCTCGTCTTTCGGTTCAAAAGACTCGTTCCCACATTCTCCACAGGTATCCGGTTCCTCGTCGTATTCCGTCCGACAACCCCAACAGACAAATTCAGATCCTTGGTTATAATTGATGTATGGGTCAATCAGTTCTTTGTCCCGATCATCAAGCTCGTCATAGTAGGTATCATATGCGTCAACACTACCAGAGAGAATCTGGTGAAGAATGAAATCAGTTTGATATTGCAGGTGGTACGGATAGACTTTGTTAAAAGATATATTAAATTTGGATTCTATTACTTGCTTAATTGCCTGTGTTTCCTCGTCACTAATATAGTTAGCTTGAATCTCGAAGGAGAACCCACGACTTTGCCGCTCGATTTTAATCTTTGCTATATTGTCACTCTGCTGGTCTCTAAACTTAAGATATGAGATTTTAGACGCAATTTGTGGTGAAACAACGGCAGGATTGATACTCTCGTCTTGTAGGTCGTCTTGTACGCCGGATATATTTCGGATGGTGATCTGTGAACCATTCGGCAATTTGCTTTGTCTAAATCGGACCTCAACGAGGTCAAGTGACTCAAGTTGTTCCCCGAAAACCTTGGACAAGTCGTCCAGAACTGATTCATCAGAACGCTCTTTCAGAACCTTCCGCGCCGCACCTTCTTCTGCGAATTCAGCATTCAGTTGGTGACGGCGACGCTTTCGGCCTCGGATTTCGAGTAGGGTCGGCTCTATTAACCGGGCGAAAAGCGGAGACCAATCATTATCAAGGTAGCTACGGACTGTTTGGTCCTCTTCACGGGGACGGGATACCTGCTTCTGCGTCCAAATGACAATCAGGTCGTTGTATAGCTCATCCACTACAAAATTAGATTCAGTAATCCGTTCTAGTTCCTTCTCGACGTGGGACTGAGCATCGAATTCAAACTGATCCCCTGGGCTCTTTTCTTGCCATTTACTCTCCGCCCACACTGTTGAAAGGACTATCTCTGGGTCATTCTCTTCTGATTGGATCTCACTAACAAGTGCCTGCTTTGACCCATATACCGAATCCACAATGTCCCCTTCTCTGCGGTAAATCTCGTTGAGTAGGTTCAGATCTGTCTTCTCGTTACTACTCATATTGTCATATTTTCGCCCGAGCAGAAGTCTCCAAAATTCGTCGGAGTCCGGGAGATTAAGATTTGAATTGTCGTCTGACCCGGCTCCAGACTGTGATGACATACAGCACGATAGAGAGGTGTCTATAATAATACTTACCACGTGACACGAATTTCAATGGTCTTGATATAATTAACAGCCACAATCTACGTCATTGGTTGATGACTCCCAATGCAAGTTGAATACAGTATGAACCGCAGGAGCAAGGAATAGTCGATACGTTTGGGGGACGTGTTTTCTCATCCTGTGTACACCGGTATTTTTCTTTGAGCAACTTTGACCCAAACTAAATCGGAAGAGCGAGACAAATATTCTCGACTTCGGGTGCCAACGAGATGACCTGCGCCTTCCGTCGCAGTTCACGTCGACGTGTCTCGATTCGAGCCTCAAGCTTCGAGAGCCGGTCTCGTTGTCTCCGGATTGCAATATCCATATCTGATCCGGCCTCTGCTTTGCGCTCGTATTCTGAAATGAACATCTCGATGCGTTCGCGTTCGGCATCCGCGTACGCCTCAAGGTCATCGAGTTCCTCCTGCGTCTCTTCTCGTCGGCGTTTCTGGAGTTCGTCCCGTCGTGATTCGACACGCTGACTGACATAGCGTTCTGCGGATGACCGCATCTCACTCTCGTGTTCGAGAAGCGAACGGACGCGATCCCCATCCGGCGCTCCTTTGATCGTGTCACCCTCAATGACCCGCTGACCGAGTCGCTGTTGTGGATCTCGGTGTGCTGCATCCACGAAGACAGGGAGAATCTCCTCTCGAATCACCTCGCCTGTACCGTCTTCGAACCTGACGCGGTAGTTGTAGGTGATCCCAGGTTCGTCTACGAATGGTAGTAGTTTGAGCCCAACAGTACCCTGTTCGCTGTCGAGTACTCGCTGCATGAGTTCTTGAACCAGGTCTGCGTCTGGAGAGATGTACTCGATTCCCTCGTGGTCCATCGCGAACTCGCGGTTGAACGTGAACGGCCCGTAGGGTTCGCCGTCACGCGAGCGCCGAAGCGAATCGGGCAATTCTGCACGGAACAGATTGTTTCCAGCTTTCTCGACGTCTCCACCGAGGGCAGAAATGCCCAGTTCGAAGAACTGCCGAATGTCGCCTTCGCTACCGTAGACATCTTCGGACTGGTCCATCACTTCCTGGATTTTCCGGCGGCTCTCTTCATCGAAGGTACTGGTGTCGATGAGACTTCGTTCGTACCACTCTGCGAGCGTCCGCTGGCGCTCGTCGATGAGTTCTTCAAGTTCCTCCTTGGTCGCACTCGCTGGCTCGTCGTTCCGAATGGACTCCATAATGAGTGAGTCGACGTTTATGTCGTCTAGCATCCCCAGCACGTCGGCCGTGTTCCCCAGCTGGCCGCGGATGTTCTCGACCTTCTCCTGGAGCATCTCGAACACTTCGCTCTCGCGGGTATCCTCGAACGAGAAGTTCCACACTTTGACCTCCTTCTCCTGGCCGTAGCGGTGGAGGCGACCAATCCGCTGTTCGAGGCGGTTCGGGTTCCACGGAAGTTCGTAGTTGACCATGATGTGGCAACTGTGCTGGAGGTCGATCCCCTCACTGGCTGCGTCGGTCGCGAAGAGCAAACGGGACTGACCGTGGTTGAACTCGTCCTCGATGCGAGCGCGGTCTTCCTTGTCGACGCCGCCGTGGATGACGAGGATCTCGTCGGCCCACGGCTCGTCCTTCACAAGTTCGAGGATGTAGTCGAGCGTATCGCGGTACTCCGTGAACAGCAGCACCTTTTCGTTGGGCTGCTCTTCGAGCAGTTGCTGGATGTATCGCCGGACCTTCTGGGCTTTCGAGTCGACAGGGATGCCCTCTGCGAGCGAGACGAGGTCTCTGAGCGTCTCGATCTCCTCTTCGAGTTGGGCGTCGCTCTCGGTGATCGTGAGCCCTGCAAGCTCCTCTTCGGCCTTCTGCTGGTCCTGTTCGTCGAGGTCCTCTCCCTCGAGATAGGCTTGGGCCTCTTCAGACAATGACGTCGCCGTCGATTGTTGGTCGACGAGGTTCGCGAGTCGGCGGCTGAGCGTTGCCTTGATCGCTCCGATACTGCTGACGAGGCGTTTCTGCATCAGTGCCATTGCGAACCCAACAGCGGGCTCGTTGAGCTGCTCAGAGCGATTATAGACGTGCTTGACGTAGTCCGTCACCGCTCTGTAGAACTGGCGTTCTTCGTGCGTCATCTGAACCGGAATCGTCCCGACCTCGCGGTTTGGGAAGATTCGCTCACCGTTGTCGTCGTAGATGGTTTGCTTGCCGCGGCGCATCATCACGCGGTCAACCGCCTCCTTCGAGAGATCCTGGTCTTCGGCGACGAGGAACGGGTCGATGTACTCGATGAGCGACCGGAAAGCCTCGCCCTTACCGTCGTGGGGTGTTGCGCTCAGCAGGAGTAACGAGTCGGAGTTATCGGCCACCCGCTCAACCATCTTCGAGGTCTTACTTGGGGATTCGCCACGCTTGGCCGCCTTGTGTGCTTCGTCGACCACCACGACGTCCCAGAACGCGTCGTCGAGCTCATCGCGGAACTCCTCCTGACGGAGGAACGCCATGCTCGTGACCATCTGCTGGTGGTCCTGGTCCCAGATGTTCGCCTCCTCACCAAGACGCCGTCGCTCCCCCTCGACCCACTGCCGATCCGCTGGTGTGAGACTGATGTCGAAGAAGCGGTCCATGTCACGAATCCACTTCTTCTGGAGGTGAGCCGGAACAACGAACAGGACCCGGTCGGCGCGGTTGCGAGCGGTGAGTTCTTTGAGGATGAGCCCCGCTTCGATGGTCTTCCCCAATCCGACGTCGTCCGCAATGAGCGCTCGCTGTCGGAGCTTCTGCATCACCCAGTTGACGCAGGCGAGCTGGTACGGCTCGAGGCGGACAAGCGAGTTCGAGATACTCAGTAGCTGGCCCTGCTCGTGGGCGATCTGGAGCTGGAGCGCCTGTGACCGAAGGTCGAACCATTCAGCGGAGACTGACTCGTGCTCAGGGTGCAGTTGAGAAGCCGTCGAAGGTTCGAGAGCACCGATTTGGTCCTGCTTTCGCTCGATGTCCACGTCGTCGATACAGACGGTCTTGACGCCGACGTCCTCAACGTAGGCCCGGAGGTAGTCGAGGTCGCCGACGGAGTACGTCTTGATGACCTCGGCGGGGTTGTCATTGAGAAGAATCGTGTCTCCGGATGCGAGGTCGTTCATAGGTGGTTATTCCTGCGTGATGGTGACGAAGTTCAGTACGAACTCCTGAGGGAGGACGCCACCGTGATAGAACCGAGCGTCTGGGAGTCCCTGATTGCGGAAGCGCTGGATCGGGTCTGCGAGGATGCTGACTCTGGCGCTCTCGTCAAGATAGCCCAGATGGGTATCCTCGTCGAGTAACACGCCCGGTGCATCGTCGTCGAGGTTCTTGCCTGCGACCCATCGACGGGTCACCTTCTCCGCTTCGGCTGGCGGATGCAGGTCGTCGATGTCGACGTGCCTCGGGAGCGAGACGAAGCCGTGGTCTGAGAGGATGTACGCACGGTCCCACTCGCCTTTCCGTAACTTCTCGCAGATGATACGCGAGATGGCGTCGATGCGGTCGCTGAACAGCTCTTCGAAGTTCGTCAGCTCCTTCTCACCAGTCTCGTCGATATCGTTCCAGTAGTAGGCGACACGAGTGTTGCTCCAGCCAACCTCGTCGTCTTCATCCCGCATGATGTAGCTCCAACCGTCGTTCTCGAGGAGCGTCTGCCGACGGTAGTTAGTGATCTCTCGCCCGTTTCGCTCAGGGATCAGCTCTCCGTCGTCAAGGTCGATGTTGAAGCTGAACTTGCTCCCGGGCGTGAGCGCAGCCTTCCCGAACTCGGTATCGGATGGGAGCGTACCGACCCACGTACTCTCCTCGACTTCGAGCTGGGGGATCTCGCGTCGGATCGACTCTGCGAGTTCGTGGGCGAGGTCGAAGCGTAGCGCGTCGATGATGAACAGCGCGACGCTCTGGCCACTCTGGAGATGCTCTTGCTCTTCGGCGAAGAACTGGTGAGCGTGGTTCTCACCGACAAACGGCGATCCAGCGTCGATTTGGTCGACAACGAGGTCGCCAAGATCGGTGAGATACTCCAGGTACTGCGACTCCACCAGAGAGGTTCGGAAGTTATCAAGCGTGGCCGTCGCCGGATGCTCTTGGGGGAGTTTCTTCTCGGGCTTGCCTGAGACGACCAAATTGAACACGGCGTTGTCTATCTGCCAAGTACCCTCGTCAACGTCACCGTAGAGGTCGACGACGTCGCTCGTGTCGCCGCGCTCGTCCCAGGTTTGGAGCTCGTTCGCGAGTCGTGCCACGTCGATAGCCTGCTCCCAGACGTGCGTCCACGGGACGTCACCGTACGTCGCTTCAAGACGCTCGTGACGCTGCTTCGCGTGGGTGACGCAGGTCTCGTAGTCCCCGCTGTTGAACGACTGGGTCCACTCGTCCCAGAGACGATGTTCGAGCGAGGCGTCGACGGGACAGTCAGCGAGTTTCCACGGGTCATCGTGGGTACGAAGGATATCATGCCAGAACCGTTGGGTTGGGTCGAGATAGACGTTCGCCAACTCCCCCTTCCGTTCGGTCTTGCTCAGTACCGACCGGAGTTCGGGTCTGGAGATGCCGAAGCCCGTACTCGGTTCGGGCCGGTACTCCTGCGGGAGCAGCGATTTGTCAAGTCCTTCGTCGACGAGCCACTCAGCGACCGCCCAGCGGCGTGTTCGTTCGACGATGGGGCGAGCGTCAGACTGTCCTTTGACGGCTTTGACGCCGTCGTCGACCAGCAGGTCACGGATTTTCAGCAGTTCATCGCCTTCTGGGAGGTTTCGTGTCCCGTGTTCGAGGACGAACTGCACGGGGTCGTCGTGGCCGTCCAGCACGATCTTCGTCTGAAGGCCCTGAAGTGACGGGAGGCCACCCTCGCCGTTGAGTTCCTCGTAGAGCGTCTGGGCGACCTTCTCGCGGTCCTCGGCGTCCTCGTACGCGGTGCGAATCGTTGCCGCTTGGATGCGCTCGTTTTCGAAGCAGCGTGCAGCGAGCTTGCCGATGTGTTGCTCGACGACACCGCCAGTGTGTTCGACGTCCCTGAACCAGTCCACGTCGCCGCTGCTGGGCTGGGAAACGTACCAGACGGTTCGGTCGCGTGGGGCGTCTGCCCGGAGTTCTAACGGTGTCTGCCCGGCAGCGCGGAACTCACAGCGGAGTTTGGTGCTGGCGTGTTCGACGATATCGCGGAGATAGCCGCCGTCGTCCCACCAGAGAATGACGGGATCCTCGTCGGCTGCCTCGTCGATAGCAGTCTCGATGGCGTCGTGGGCGCACTCTGGGAGGGTCTTTGTCGCAGGCATAATTAGAGAACGTCGTCTTCCACTGTCTTCGGGACGACCTTCGCATCAGCGAGCGGTCGGATGTTGATCTCGACTCCGTGCTTCCGGTTCGGCTGGTATCCCGCAGTCGTGATCTCCGCGAGCGCTCGCTCCTCCCAGTCAGTAGAAATATCGCTCGCAACAGCGTCACACGCCTTGGTGATTTCGTTCGCGAGTTCTTCATATTCGTTGAGCCCAGTCGCCAACTCGGAGAGTAGGCGCTCGCGTTTCGAGACCCCACCGTCGCCAATCTTGGCTTGCCCAGCGTCCTCGAACTTCCCGAAGTAGTACGTCATAAATAGAATCCCGTTGCTCGCGTAGTGTGTGGAGCCGACGAGATCGTCGTAGTAATCGAAAAGATCGTAGAGGTGTGCTTCGACTGGCTCGGAACCATCGGCTGCGTACGCCTCGAAGGCGGATTGCAATTCGTCTAAAGCGTCAAGCCACTCCTCTTGGTTCTTCTGTACCGTCTCATAGAACGACGGGCTGAATAGATCCCCCATGTCGACGTCGTCGAGCTCGGCCAGCTCCTCGAGCGTCTTGAGACGTGAAGCAGTCTCTTCTCTGAAACTAACGACCGACTGAACAGCATCTTCTGCCGTCTCTTGATTCTCTCTGGGCCACTCACGCGGCGACGATTGGGCTAACTCGGACAGTCGCTCTTCGAAGACACCGATCTGTTCGAGACCACTCTCACAGCGGGCATACTCTTCGGCCGCAGCGGCCTTCTCAGAGGCAGAGAGCGAGTCGTCGCCCCGCCGCCGGTTCGCCGAACTCCGCCGCTCCCGAAGGAGAGCCTTTCGGGGTTCGATATATCTGTTCTGGAGGCGGTCGAAGACGCCGTCATCCAGTTGGTGGTAGTCAACGAGGCAGGCGAATCCTTCGCCCTCCGGGTCGGAAACGAGCCGATCGGTCGTGAGGCGCCACAGAATTGGTGTACGCTCGAACGTGGAAACGTGGTAGTCGAAGAGGTCGTCTTTGAGCCACTCGCGGAGGTTCGGATACGCCTCTTCGTCAGCAGTTCGGCTTCCGAGGATTTGGTCGACTTCTGCAAGGCGCGCCGAAGCGTGCTGATCAAAGAGTCGATCGAACTCACCCTCGATCCGCGACAAGAGGTCTGCCTCATTTTCGACGCTAGAGATTGGGACGATTCCGTCATCATCCTCGTGAACGACGCGGATTGCTAAATGGAGAAGAAGGTCTTTCACCATCTCCGGGAAGTCTTCGGATGGCTCTGTGATTCCGTCGGGATCGTAATTCTCGCGCTTGCAGGGGTCTTCATTCGTTCTGAGGGCGATTTCTTGGAGTACGGTTTCGCGTTGGTCCTCCGTGATGTCAAAGGAATCAAAAACGGCATCATCGATAGCGTCTGCACAGGATTGGAGATTTAGTTTTATTTGTTCTAAATGACGTGCGCTGGCAGTTCCGAGGTCCTCAATTGACGCATCTGTGTCGAGGAGTTCGGTTGGTTCGTTGAGCTCCAACTCGTCGCGGAGATTGCGATGCGGATGGTCGTACTGAGGGAGCTGTTCGGTGATACCCAGAACAGCAAGTAACACTGGCCCCCCATAGTGTGGCGAAGAGAAATCGTACTGGCGCTCGGAGAGTAAATGGCCGACGGCCTCGCGTGAGAGTGAGGCTAATTTCGAATTACGCCCAATTTTATCATTCCAAGGCAGTTTCGATACATATCCTACCTCCCACTGACGGTCAGGCGTTTGGCTCAGCATCAAGTATGTGGTTAAATTACTATTTGCATATGAGAGAACGCCCCAGGTGTTTTCCGACGGGATGTAAGCACAGCCAGCCCGTCCGAAGATTGAGTCCGGATGGAGGTATCCGAACCTCCGCCCGCTCTCCTTCATATACGTATACGTAAGAGCTTCCCTGAAGAAGTACTGTGTATTCTGTGGCCGAGACCCCTCATACCGACGGATGTCTGCTCCGGTTTCCCCCCAACCAACTGTTAAGTTAACCTGGGGTAGAATCCAAGCATCCTCACCGCCCTTTGCGAACGGTATCCAATACTCGAAGTCGGGGCTCTCCCAGAACTTCCGGACAAACCTCCCGTTATCACCTGTCTGAAGCCCTACTTTCGCGACTCCTAGGCTTTCTCTGTCGTCAAGATTGGCATTAGCTGCATCAAAGACCGTGGGTGAAGTATAGAGTGATCGAAGAGCGGGGGGGACCCAATACGATAGAGGGTTTCCGGGGATGAGTTCAAATTCGGATGTCTTCCGCGTGAACTTACGTTCGATATTGGATTGGTGCTGATCGAACGCCGCTGCGATAAATTTGTCTTCTTTGTGATTTGTGTCGACGTCATGGAGTCTGAAGAAGGTACCAGTGGGGTCTTCCGTATCTCGGTCACCGATTCGAACGACGGTTCCTGCTGTCCGGACAGTCGCGTTATCCAGTACTCCGTTGCCGAATTCGGTGAGAAAATCAAAAGATCCCTGTTTGCCAATGAAGTCGCCTCGGAAATTCTCAAAAGTACTCTTAAACATAAATGTCCGAGGAACAATCATGCTTACCCTACCGCCATCCTTGACGAGCCGATTACATGCCTCAAAGAAGTTGATATAGTATTCTCTCGCGTATCGATAGTGTTCCCTCACGTAATCTCGCACTGCGGCTGGCATGCGAGCCTTCGAACCGTATGGTGGGTTCATCAAGGCGACGTCATAATCCTGTGTCAGAACTACGAGTAAATTCAGGAAGCTACGGAGGTTTTGGTCACCGAAAGAATCAGATGTCTGTTCATCGACGGCCTCTCGTAGCTGTCTCAAGAAGCCATTCAGTGTGTGTGGCCCTTCGCCGCCCCACTCCATGATGTCCGTCTGCTGGTCCATGAACTCCTCCGAAAGCGTGCTCTGGACGTCCAGCAGGCTCCCGAGCGCCTCCGTCGTCTGGAACTCCTCGATGATCTCGTCGAGTGCCTCGCGGACATCGGTTCCTTCACCAGTAATCTCGTCGAGAACGGCGACTGCCTCTTCCACTTCGGCGACGCGAGCGTCGGCACAGACGATACCGACGTTGGGCATCTCGAAGTCCCCGTTCTCTTCTTCAGCTCGAGTCCGGGCCTTCAGGTAGAGATTGAACGCAGAGAGCTGGCAGGAGCGCAAATCGATGTCGACGCCGTAGAGGTTGTGTTCGAGAATCTTTGCCGGGATCTCGCTTCGGTCGAGGTCGGTCTCTGCCCACCAGATGCGCTCGAGGATATCGAAGGCGTAGAGGAGGAAGTGGCCACTCCCACAGGCAGGGTCGATGACGCGAAGCTCCGAGGGATGGTCGAACGACGGTGCGTCCTGATCGTCTTCGTCGGGGATGAGATAGGTGCAGAGCTCCGGAACGCTATAGTAGTCGTTAGAAGTAATTACTCACTTTTGGAACTGAAAGTTGCTCAAGGGCAGTATCAATCGCTGTTGTTAGCTCGTCAAGTGAGTCGAAGAACCGGTTACTCAGAGCTGCTTGAAGCTGT
>NZ_QEQJ01000004.1:0-413127 GCF_003383195.1 Haloferax sp. Atlit-6N
GTTGTGTCGGCTTCTTTCCGTCCACGTTGTCGAGGGCATCGTGCAATTCCTCGACGGTGATCTCGTCGAGATGCTTCACTATCTCTTGCAACAGTTCCCGTGCAAAAAGTTCTAACGGTTACTATAGAATAGAATACACACTATATCGCAGAATCTCAAATCCGATTCAAAACAGATATACACCTCGTATAAATATCTGCTAGCAATTAGATGAAATTCGCTGGGAAGAGTCTACGACAACTGGAAGACTACGCGATGGGCAACTCCCGAAAAGCATCCACAGTATTCTCGCTGTTTTTGGTTACTGGCCTCATTCTGCTGACACCTGTTTTTGCTAAAACAGTCCACACGCTACAATTACCGATTCCGATTCCTCTCTTAGTCGGTGTTGCTGTGACCGGATTTGCCTACCTGTTGCTCTCGGTCATTACCGGTCGCGTTCGACTTTCGATGGGCGTTCTACTCGTTGTCACTTCAACCTTCGCGGCGGACGTACCACTATTCGGGTATAGTGGATCGTTCCCAGGCAGTCTTGGACCAAAGATTTGGTTGCTACATCTGCCACTTGTCGTACTGATTGGTATTCTTATATATGATGGTGAGTTTTCACTTGGGACAATCACGGTCCCAGAGGTTCTTCTTTCCCTGTTTGTTTTGTGGAGTATTGCCTCTGCGCTCATTGGAAACCCAGAACAGCGGAGTGTCGCGCTGTACTATTCGATATATATGTCATTCGGACTGTTAGCACTGAGTGTGGGGTATCGGTGTGTCCGTTCTGGCATACTCGATCTATATGATGTGATGATCAGCTTTGTTATCGCGGTTGCTGGGCACACGGTGTTTGGCATAGCCCAATTCATCAACCAGAAGCCATTCGGATTTTCATTTCTCGGTGAAACTGGGCGTATGAGTTGGACAAATTTCGTGAGTCTAGGGCTACTTGGCGAATATAAAATCGGAGTCATAATAAGTGGATTCTCTGGTGGGAGTGGTCCACTCTCAGTGCTAGTTGTAATGGCACTCCCCATCACACTCGCCCTTGCGTATGAATATCAGAGTGTGGTACGGATTTGTCTCCTTTCAGTAACGGCGATTATGTCTATTGTACTCCGATTGACCGCCAAAGATGCCGCACGTGCTGCAGCTCTTATCTCAATTCTCATGTTCGTTACGCTGCTTGTATGGAAAAACAGGGCGTATATTCGGACTGTTCAGCGCAAAGTGATGTGGAGGCTGGTTCCACTTGCGTTTACACTACTTGTGAGTGTAGGTTCCCTACTCTATCCGACGTACACCACAGATGCAACCCCACCCAACACCGGCGAAACAGCTAGCACAGGTGACGCTGGTATTTCTGATGGAGTCATAAACTCGACTGATGTAACTCCCCCATCGATACCATTTTTTAACCTCGACACGCTTGGCGTCCGGCTTCAGCAATACGTCCTTGCTGCATACCTGTTTTTCCGCGACCCAATCTTTGGTATCGGCGGAGGTAACTTCCCATATCTCGGTGCTAAATACGGGATCGCCAAGCCTGCAGGCCAAGTACTCGCCTATCCAATTCACAACCTCTACTTGGCATTACTGACAGAGACTGGTCTTCCTGGATTTATCTTTTATATGTCTGCGATCACTGTAGGCTTGTGGAACGCGTGGGGTCTGTACCGTTCCACAGAGCAACTCTCAGAGACTGTTGTTACTGTGGGTCTACTGGCTAGCCTGGTTGGGTATCTTGCTGTGCTGTTTTGGGTCATAAACATCCGATTCACCTATCTCGTTCCGTTCTGGCTGCTAGTCGGTAGTATCGTTGGCGTACAAGCGAACAACGAGAAAAGAAAGACTGTGGGTTGAACTGGGTGCTCTTGAGGCATCTCATCCCTCTCGTTGGCCACCTCAGAGCGAAATAGCGAAATGGCGAAATAGCGACGGTCTGTCAAATCATTCAGCGTTGACGGTGCAGAGAGCCACTCATCCCACTGGTTTTTGCGATGCTGTTGGAAACTTGCACTCAGCAAATCGCCAGACGTGATGAGGATTTCAACAGGGCCTAGTCGACACACTTGCAAGAGTTGAATTTAAAGGCTAGTGCCCCGAGGCGTTAACCAATGAGTGAGGTCTGGGAGGCAACGAACTCTCTGCTTACTGATCGGCCAGAGATCAAACCGGATCTCCAACAAGTACTGGAGATCGATGCCCAGGATGATGTTTGGACGTTCGATGATCTTGATATTGGTTCGGGGCTATTTGGTGAGCTTGTAAGTCGAGGAATCGTCGAAAAAGCAAATGACGGATACAAAGTCGCAGACCCGGCTGCGGTCCGTGCCGCGCTTGATGGAGAACAGGTCGAACGGGATCCGTCTAGTCGCTCGAGTTCTGCTCTCGCTTCGCTGCTCCCGCCTTCGAATGTCGTCCTTCCATTTCTCGGAGTGATCGGATTTGTGTTGGCGTTTAGATTACTTGCGTTTGAATCGGTCTTTCGTGGATCTGATGTCGTACTACTTGGAAACGACCCGTACTACTACCGATACTGGCTGTTTAGAACACTGAGTTCGGACGCATCGGTACTTGATCTCCCATACAGTATCACTGCGGGTGAGCCATTTCTAATTGCAACCTTACTTGGAGTAACTGAGGCACTTGGAGGAGGAATACAGGTCGCAGAACTAGTTCTGTCGTGGTATCCAGTCGTTGCAGCGCTTATCACTGCCACGGCCACATATCTCATCGCGTATCGCTTGACTGCGAATCAACGTGTCGCGCTTGCTGCGGTTGCGGTCCTAGCAGTAACACCCGTGCATGCCTATAGAACTGCGATTGGTTTCGCGGACCACCATGCGTTTGACTATATCTGGTTAGCGATAACTGCGTTTGCAGCTCTCAAGCTCGTTGATCGCACCACCGCTTCTGAAGTGAGTGGTTTCGGTGATCCCACACGAATTGGTTGGACCCTCGTACTTGGTGTCGGTGTGTGTGCACAAGTGTTAGCATGGAATGCTGGGCCCCTATTATTGCTCCCACTCGGCGTCTACGGTGTTGTACGTTCGTTAGTGGCAGCGAAGCACGACTCTGGGTTGGGCGCAGATCTCTCGCTAGTTTTTGGCATCGCTCTTGGCGCTGTGCTATCTATGGTGGTACATCTCGCATTGAATTGGCAACGTATGTACATAATTCTCCCGACATTCTTACTCGCAATTGGGCTTGGGCTAGTCTTTGGATTAAGCCAGGTTGCTCGATCTCGAAAGCATCCGAGAGCGTTCGTTTTGCTTGGAATCTGCGTTGCAGGTGGAGCCATCCTCCTTGTGGCATTCCAACTTGTCCCTACGTTCGGAACTCAGTTCGTTGAAGAAGTAACTCGCCTCATTGGCGGTGATCGAGATATCGTAGAGGTAAAGTCGATTTTCAGTCCGACATATGGGACGATCACAGGCCCGATTTTCTTTTTCGGGCTCTCACTATTCTTCTCTCTTTGGTACTGTCTGAGGTCCGTATATACTGCATATCATCGAAATCTCTCTGGGTGGCTGTTGATTGGGTCATATACTGGATTACTGTTTACTCTGGCACTTCTGCAAGTGCGTTTCGCGGGTGCACTTGCAATGTTTGCAGCGGTCTACGGTGGACTCGCACTTGTCGATATTATCGCCCTTATTGGAGTTGGAGATCGAGTCACATTCACCCAAAGCAACTCTGGTACAAGCAAACCAGAAGTGAATACAGAGATTCGACTTCAGATGCCGAGCCGACAAACGATATTCGCTGTAAGTGCGGTATTTCTTCTTATCAGCGGCCTTGGCGTGATCATGACTCCCCTGCGGGTCAATCAACTCGCGGTTGATGATACAACATATAATGCGGCCACATGGATGGACCAGTACTCTGAACAACAAGAATGGGAATACCCACAAAACTACGTCTTGAGTCACTGGGGCCAGAGTCGTGTATACAATGGATTGGTGAATAACCAGTCTAGAAGCTACCAATTTTCATATGAAAACTACGACAATTTCCTCGTGTCAACCGATGCAACAGGCTGGTTTAACACTCTTAACCCACGTACTGGATTTATTGTTGTTGAACAGAATCCATCACTGAATCGATCTGGTGATGAAACTATCTATAACCGGTTGTACAACGGCTGGGGAAGCAATACAGCACATTATCGAGCCATGTGGGTCAGTGCTGATGGTACGAAGAAAGTATTCACTTTAGTCCCTGGTGCCAGGGTTACAGGTAGCACCGCACCTGATTCGCAGGTGACTGCACGTGGGGTGACTACTGTGAGCGGAAATGAGGTGTCCGTAACGTATCAAACAAGATCGGACGAGAATGGAACTTATCAACTTAGAATCCCCCAACCCGGGAACTACACGATTCAAGATGAGCGGATTCGCATCACGGATAACAGCACAACAAGCGGGGCACAGATCAGTATAACGAGTTAATCTGCTAATGAGTTCTTCACTACTGTTCGAAATTCCTCTTTGAACCGAGAACGGCCAAAACGACTGTCAATATCTGGGAGAGATTTTCGAAGAGACGACTGGGTTGAACTGTCAGTTAGAACGTGGTGTATTTTCTCCACTGCATCATCAATATCCTCGTAAAGCAATCGCTGTTCTTCGTTGACGATCTCTCGTTGGCCACCACTGTCGTGAGCAAATGGCAGCATACCCGCAAGCGACATCTCTGCAACAACCATTCCAAAATGTTCGTACTCTTTGCCGTGGAGCCCAAAGCGATGATTGTTGAGTAGGGCCGTGACCTCTTTCCTTGACAGTTGCCCGTCTAACTTGATATAGGGTCGCTCGTGGGCCATCTCTGTGACTTCCGTTACGACCTCGGGATCAGTAGGAGGCCCAGCGATGTGAAGGTGAAGATCATGACCCCGCTCACGTAAGCGGTCGATTATCTCAATATTCCGTTGAATATTCTTATCCGAAGAAAGCCGTCCTAGTGTGACAAACCCTTGTTCTTTTTCTGACCACGACACGCTCTGGGTGTTGTCTGTGTCAATCGGTGGATAAAGCGTTGTGGACTCGACGCCATACGCTTGTTTGACACGGTTACCCATCCAGTCAGAGTTTGTGAGGACACGAGTATCACGCTGATCTGTGAAAGATACTCCTGCGATGAACTGGCAGGCCCGATCGTAAGCTGCGTAAACAGAACTATCAGTTCCCGCTCGCCCGGGAAGCACTGATCGGTCAAATAATGGATGGTGGACATATTGAACCGAGTCTCCGCAGTCACCTAGTTCATTATATGTACTAACAAGTAGGTCAAACTCGTCTGCTACCGACCGCACACTTCGATAAAACCCTGCAATCTGTAGCAGGAGACAATCAAAGCCAGTAAGTCTCTTGACGGTCGACGCGGTCGCCGTTGTGAACGGACGCTGTTGTGGGCCGTGTGTCCGAACTTCAATTTTCGAACGATCTACAGTAGTGCTGTAATACTCATTCAAAGCGTCAAAATCTGGTGTTGACATCGTGATGAGGGTAAGATCATATTCCGTTTGTAACGTCTCAAGTACGCACATGCCAACAGACTCCGCGCCACCTCTTTGTGAAAAGTCGGGGTGGACAACCGCCAACGTAGGTTCCGCCTTCATACGTGGAACGTTGATTGACGAAAACTTACGTCTTGAGATTCAGATTCCCCTGTCTGAACGTTCCTGACATCGATACTTGGATGAGTCTGAAACTCATCCTAATCAAGGGGTCTACAAGGAAACTGGTGCGTTCGCACCTCAAGAACAGGTCACGTCGTAAACCACAATATCCCAACGGTGGTCGGGAATCCTCGCGCTTTAGCGCGGGGAAGATATCAATTGCCGTTTCTGAGAAGTGTGGTTGAGACACACTTGCCATGCGCGCTCCAGGACAGAACAGTTAAAGAAGGTAACAACATACCTGTGGAACGATGAATAGGGGGTTCTGGTATCGCGTTGAAAGTTCTCTCGGGGTTGCATTAGTCACGGCATTTACCGTGACACTAGTTAATGGGCCGTTGTTTCAGCAACTGTTCAGTCTGGTCCCGGTCCTGAACCGACTTGTCACACCACTTCCAGGGGTTCCAGAAGGGGCAGTAATGGTGTTGACTGCGGTTGTTGTCGTGACTGGGGCGTTTATTCCACTGTATAAACCCCGTCCACGACGAATCATTGACGTCGTTGCGCTCGTCCACAAACGTGTGTTCGTAGCCGTGTTAGCACTTGCAACAATCGGCTACTTCGATTACACCTATCGTCTTCCACGGCTGACGCTCATCGCTATTACGCCGGTCTTACTGACTGTCCTTCCGGTTTGGTTCGTATGGATCCGGCAGCGGCCACTGGAAGAGAGCCAACGGGCAATCATTGTGAGCGATAATCACAAAGAAGTCCGGCGGACGCTCTCCGATATTGAGCTTCCCGTCTTGGGTTATCTCTGTCCGACAACTTCTCTCCCGAACCGACCCGAATTCTCAGCCGAGGGTGCAACGGCTATCGCCGACGGTGGGATGACACTTGACGGTGTTGAACGGCTTGGTGGGCTTTCACGGATTGAAGACATCCTCGTTGAGTACAACGTTGATACAGTCATCTTAGCCTTCGAGCACTCCGACCGGGCCGAGTTCTTCGGTATCCTTGATGCATGTTACGAACACGGTGTGGACGCGAAAGTACACCGCGACCATGCAGACCAGGTTCTTACGGGAGAAGAGGAAGTTGGCACAATTGTCGACGTGACGGTTGAGCCTTGGGACGTCCAAGACTATATGTTGAAACGAGCATTCGACGTTATCTTCGCCGCGGTTGGGCTCTTCGTGTTAACTCCTATTATCGTGCTAATTGCGGCTGCCATCAAACTCGACGATGGAGGTGCAGTCTTGTACAAGCAGGCACGAACGGCGGTCTTCGGCGAGACGTTTGACGTGTACAAGTTCCGGTCGATGGTCCCAGAGGGTGAATCAGCCGAGCCGGTCGATGACGACCAGAACGATCGGATTACGAGCGTTGGCAGGGTCCTCCGCCGAACACACCTAGACGAGATTCCTCAGTTGTGGTCCATCTTAGTGGGAGATATGAGCGTTGTTGGTCCCCGCGCGGTGTGGACTGAAGAGGAGCCACTGTTGGCTGCAGAGACGCAGTCATGGCGTCAGCGATGGTTTGTGAAACCGGGACTGACTGGGCTGGCGCAGGTCAACGATGTAAAAAGTACGGACCCAGAACAGAAACTCCGCTACGATCTCCAGTACGTCAAAGAGCAGTCGTTCAGCCTGGATGTGATGCTCGTTACGCGGCAGATCTGGAAAGTCCTCGAGGACGTGGTCATGATGGTTCGTGGCACCAACGACTGATTGTGATGGTTTCTTGTTTCGACAGAGAAGGACTGGTGGGGGCAATAGCTTTGCACACGTCAGGCCATTGCTGTCTGGGGTTATACTAGTTGATTTGTTTGCCCGCTTAGAGCATGCCGATCACCATGGTCAGCAGCTCACGTCAGAAGAGGCCACCAACACACGATAGAGCCGAGAAGACGAAGTATATATGAGCCACTCATGACAAGCCAGTCGTAGTGACCCTCGGACTTGATGCGCGCTCGTTGGTCGGGAACCCGTCTGGAGTCGGCAACTATCTCCGCGGGGTCTTGGCGTCGGATGCATTCACATACGAGACCCGAGGGTATACCGCAACAGCGGGTGAGATCGCGTTTGACGGGCCACGTTTCACCAGGACTGTTGCACAGCCCTTCGTGCTTGCTGAACGGGCGCTTGGCCCGGCCCAACCGATCTGGTGGCTGAACCTAACGCTTCGGCGGGCGCTCCGACACGACAACGTCGACTGTTATTTCGGGCCGAATTTCCTCAAGCCGGCCCGCTGTTCGCTCCCGAGCGTGATCGTCGTTCACGACTTAGTCCACCGCGTACACCCGGAGGTCCACACGCCGCTATATCGATGGTACCTGCGAGCATTCCTCCCGAATTCGATCCGAACAGCGGACCACATCCTCGTTGTCTCGGAGAGTACCAAACAAGACCTCCACCGATTGTACGACGTGGCAGACGACCGGGTAACCGTCGCCCCACCCGCTGCTGACGACCGGTTTACACCCCGCTCGCTGTCGGAGAACGAACGGCAGCGCCTCAGAGAAGCATACGACCTGCCCGAAGAGTTCCTCCTCTATGTCGGCAACATTGAACCACGAAAGAACCTGTCGACAGTCGTTGATGCCCTCCGAAAACTCCCAGAAACGGACCGGCTCCCACTCGTTATCGTTGGCCAACATCACGTCCCAGCGCCAGAGTTAGAGCGTCGTCTCAACGCAGACTGGGCGGATTCTCTCATCCACCGGGCCGGCTACGTCCCTGATTCGGACCTGCCGAAACTGTACAACATGGCGACAGCGTTCGTCTATCCGTCAGTGTATGAGGGATTCGGGATTCCACCGCTCGAAGCGATGCAGTCTGGAACGCCAGTAATCACGTCGAATCGGTCGTCGCTCCCGGAGGTCGTCGGCGACGCTGGGGTAACTGTCGATCCAACTGACGTCTCGGCGTTTGCGACCGCAATTACTGATGTGTGTACCGATGATGCCTTTGCAACTGAACTTCGAACCCGTGGACTCAACCGTGCACAGCGGTTTACTTGGGAGTCTACTGGCCGCACTGTCCAACGAACGATCGACGCTGTCTTGGAGGAGGCCTGACGCCTGATGGCTCGCATTTTAGTCCTCTGTTCGCGACTCCCGTATCCGTTGACCGGTGGGGCTAAACTCCGAATGTTCTACACAGCACGGGAACTCGCGCAAGACCACGACGTCGAACTGCTTGTCGTCGACGAAGAACCCGTTGGGAGGTCTGCCGTCGAGACGCTCGAAGAGACCTTTGACGCCGTCCATGTGTTCAGCTATCCGACGTACCGGTTCTATATGAACACGCTACGGGGAATCATCTCACGACATCCGCTGCAGACACACTACTACCGGTTTACGGCGCTTGATTCGTGGCTTGATGCTAACGAGGACCGGTTTGACCTCATGTACTGCAATCACGTGCGGACAACTGAGTACGTCCGTCACCGAGAGACACCTCGGGTCGTTGACCTCGTTGATGCGATTTCGCGGAACTACCGTGCCGCACAATCTCGTGCACGAGGACTGTGGCGAGCGATTTACCCGATTGAATGGCGGCGGTTAGCTCGGTACGAACGTACGGTTGTTGAGTCGTTTGACCACGCGTTTATTACGACTGAGGAGGATCGCAAGTTCGTGAGCCCAGCGGGCGACGAGAGCACCCTGTCTGTCCTCCCAAACGGTGTCAAACCCGAACTGCTTGATCGCACGCATACCCCAACTGAAACAACTGCATCGACTGACGGAGGAACAATCGTTTTCTTGGGGAAGATGGATTACTTCCCGAACGAAGATGCTGCCACGTACTTCGCGACTGAAGTGTTCCCACAGATTCGCGAAGCACGCCCCGAGGCGGAGTTCTTCATCGTTGGGTCAAACCCAACTGCGGAGGTCACTGCGTTAGCCGACCACCCAGGTGTCACCGTCACCGGATTCGTTGATGACCCAGTCGAGTATTTCGACTTGGCTGATGTCGCGGTTGCCCCAATGCGATACGGCGCGGGTCTGCAAAACAAAGTCCTCGAAGCGCTGTCTCTGTCTTGTCCGACTGTCGTCACCCCACTCGCGTGGGAGGGGATTCAGGCCATTGATGGCAAACATCTGGTTGTTGCAGACACGGCAGAGCAGTTGGCAGACGAAACGATCAGCTTACTGGACTCCCCCGCCCGTCGCGCCCGGCTCGGGAGGGCTGGCCACGAGTTAATTGCGTCAACGTATACGTGGGAACGCATCGGACAACAGCTACGAACAGCGGTACAGCAAGTGCTTTCCAACACCTCTTGACACGGCGTTGGAACTCCTGACTCACTGAGGACGTTCCGCCAGTTCCGTTGTTTATGCCGAGCGTGAATCTGACTCTAAGCGTCGGAGTTCTCTGTGCAAGCCCGATAGACACAGATGCTCTGTTGAAACCCTCCGAGCCTGACAGTTGTCGCGTGTTGAATATAGAGGGTGAGTTCAGCAAGATTTCTCCGATGGTTGTGGTGGCGGTCAGAGTTCGATGCAAGACCGTCCGAACGCTTATTTGTAGAGGTCGACTCAATTCTGGTAGAGATGGCCAGCACGACTCGTGACAACCGTAACGGGGGCGTTGAGTTCATCCACGAGAATGATGGACGAGTCACCGCAAAGGACATCGAGACGGGTGTCGCTTCCTTCGGCGACGACCGCGCGGAGGCACTGCGGATGCTCGCTGACGCCCTCGATGCCTACCACGGGAAGGGAGAGCCCGTCGACGACGACGAGCTGGCCGCAGAACTCGGTCTCAACGAAGACGAAACCGGAAGTGAAGGCCGCCCACCGTGGGACGAGTAACGTGGGTCGAACGACGTTCACAGGCCGGGAAGTCGCGAAAGTGCTGCTGAAATTCGGGTACGAACCGAAGTCACGAACTGGGAGTCACCTCACGCTGGAGTACGTCAACCCCGACACGGGCGAGGTTCGACGGCCGACTGTGCCACTTCACGGCGAGATTCCTCGTGGAACACTTGGGAGTATCGCAGAGCAGTGTGGTGCAGAAGATTTCCACTCGTTCTGTGAGTGGATTGAAGACCACTGTTAGCACTTGAATTTCGGACTGTGACTTTGCTGGCGAAACAACCCTAGACCAGTACGATTTACTCAGATTGGCTCTGTTGAAATCCTTCAGTGTTGACATTGAGGAGAGCCACTCTTCCCACCGGATTCCGCAGATCCGATGCGGAATTAGCTTCTTAGCAAATCGCAAAACGTCAAGAGGATCTCAACAGAGCCCTCAGATTCTGTCGGACGGGAACTGTGAATGTAGCGGCTGAGTTCAGCAGAGACAGCTCACGGAACAACGGGCAGGTGGGTGTGCGTATCGCTCACCAGATTTCAAATCAACAGAAGGCCTTTGGCGAGTTGTGAATTCGTTGACACCATGAGACGGCGAGCATTTCTCGTAACGACAATTAGTGGAGGGTTTGCGTTGAGCGGCTGTCTTAGTCAGAACCAGCCTTCATCTACGACACCGACACCAACCCCAATTGATAATGCTTCATTCATCGTGTCTGGCGATGGAGAGTATCCACATAACATCCGTGTGGAAAATTCGCTCAACCGCGATGTGACTCTGACAATCGGTGTTGAGCGTGATGGAACCATCATATGTCAATACACATTCACTGCCGATGCACAGACGACCGAAGTTGTTGCAGGTATCACTGAAGAATCGTTGCCAGAAGACTCTCGGTCAGTAACTGTATCCGCCACTACATCAGAGGGACAAGCTCAGTCTGAGGTTTCCATTTCCGATTGTCTCGGTGATGTTTACTTCTTGTACGAGTCGGATGGGACACTCCAATCAACCTATTCTATCTGTTAGCTCTGTCCTCTGAATCACTCGTCAGAATCTGAATAGTCAGTGACCGACTTGCGCGCTGTATTCATCACGGCCTCAGCAAACTATCAGCACCTGAGGGTTTCAACAGAGCCACACAGATGGACTGTCTCACTCGACAGTCACGCTTTTCGCGAGATTGCGTGGCTTGTCGATCGACCGGCCAAGTTCGTTTGCGACGTGATATGCAAACAGCTGCAGAGCGACGTTTGAGACAAGCGGCTCGAGGCGGCCGAGTTCGGGGATCTCAATTGTATGCCGACAGAACGAATCCGGCTGCCCAGTTGTCGTAAGGCCGACAACGGGACCCCCGCGTGCCTCGACTTCTTTGACATTGGTTCGGGTTTGATCGGCTATTGCACCGCTATTCAGCAATGCAATGACGGGAGTGTCCTCCGTCACGAGCGCAAGTGGGCCGTGTTTGAGTTCGCCAGCAGCAAAGCCTTCCGCATGGGCGTACGAGATCTCCTTGAGCTTGAGCGCACTCTCTAAGGCAACCGGATAGCCAAGCGCCCGCCCGATAAAGAAGAAAGCCTCACTATCGGCATACTGACTTGCAAGTCGTTGAATCTGTGATTCAGCATCCAGTACTATCTGGACCGCACTCGGCAATTGGCGAATGTTTGCAAGGAGATCGGCGGCATCACCCGCAGCAAGTGTACCTCGAAGGCGGCTGAGGTACGTTCCGAACAGTGCCAAAATGGTCACCTGTGACACGAATGTCTTTGTCGCGGCGACGCCGATCTCAGGGCCGGCTTTGATGAACAACGCGTCGTCGACTTCTCGGGTGATCGTACTGCCGACTGTATTGGTAATCGCCAATGTGGTCATCCCACAACTCTTCGCCTGCCGGATCGCAGTAAGCGTGTCTGCAGTCTCTCCCGACTGCGTGACTGCAATGACGAGTGTCCGTTGGGTATCGTGACCGTCGTGGACGCGATACTCACTCGCGAGGTCAACACGGACAGAGACATCCGTCAGCGGTTCAAACAACTCCTTTGCGTACAGTCCTGCATGATAGGACGTCCCGCAGGCAACGATGTGAATCTCGTCGATTGATTCGAGGAACGCATCTCGCAGATCGACCTCCAGTGTTGCGTGTCCTGCGAGTTCATCGATTCGGCCCGAGATTGCTTGCCGTAACGCGGTCGGCTGTTCGTGAATCTCCTTGTGCATGTAGTGGTCATGCCCTGCCTTGCCAGCCGCCGTAGCATCCCAGTCGACGGTTTGAACGGAGCGCGTCACACGTTCTCCGTCATTGAACACCGTCATGCCGGTGGCGTCGATATGTGCAACGTCACCGTCTTCGAGATACGACACCTGCTGTGTGTACTCGACGAACGCAGTCACATCGCTACCGAGATACATACCCTCGTCACCGTGGCCGATGACGAGTGGGCTGTCCTGACGGGCGGCGACGATGCCGTCATACTCGACGTGCGTCACGGCGATCGCAAAGCTTCCTTCGAGCCGGGTTAACGCACGCATGACGGCCGCGCGGAGGTCGGCACCAGCGGTGAGTTCCTCTTCAATCAGGTGGGGGATGACTTCCGTGTCAGTCTCGCTTTCGAACAGATGCCCACCGAGTTCTTGTTTGAGGTCGTCATAGTTCGAGATGATGCCGTTGTGGACGACAGCAACGTCTCCGCTACAGTCGGTATGGGGGTGTGCGTTCTCATCAGTCGGTTCCCCGTGTGTTGACCATCGCGTATGACCGATCCCATGTGTTGCAGTTTCGGTTGTGGGTATCGACAGGCCGTCAATCGTACCCTGTTGTTTGTAGACCTGCAACTCGTCGCCAACCAGCGCAATCCCCGCTGAGTCGTAGCCACGATATTCGAGGTTCTGTAATCCTGTTTTGAGAACTGCTGAACTCGTGTGTTCGCCGATATAGCCGGTGATTCCGCACATAGTAGTGAACAAGAGCGGCACGCAACTGCAATCCGATGCCCTCTGTGGTGATACAACAAGTTCCTCATATGAGTATTTAGTGTTACTGAGTGATCGACACGTTCACGCGAATGCAAGGTAGTCAACCCTGATTACGAGTCGGAGAGACTCAATACGGAGATAACAGTCATCGTCACTATCGGTGAACACCGAGCAGCTTTACGGCTTGATCGACGGAGAAACAAGGCGAGTGCCTCGGGGTCAACCCCCGAGGCAGTTCACAGCGAGTCACCCACGGACAACGTGGACGTCTTCTGAGATCCGGTCAGTCAGGGTCGCACCACTCTCGACAGTCACACCGTTGCTGATAATACTGCCTGGCTCAACCGTGACGTGGCCCCCCGTTCTGACGTTATCACCGATCAGACCACCGAATTTGACGTTTGGATAGATCTGGTCATCGACTCGAACGTCACTGCTTCCGCCCTCAATCGAATTGAGTGGCCCGAGTTCTGTTCCCGACCCGATAATGCAGTCGGTCAGGACGGTCCCCGGCTTGATGACCGTATCCTCAAGAATGACTGAATTTGTCAAAATAGTGTTCGCGCCGATCGTGACGTTGTCACCGATAACGACATCGTGGAAGATACGGGCACCAGGCTGGATTCTTGAATGATCGCCGATCACAACTGGGTCGCCGATCGTTGCATCGTCATGGATCACAGCCGAATCAGCAACTGTCGACCCTTGGGTTGCGAGAATTCCATTGTTGACTGCGAGTAGATCCCATGGACGCGAGAGCTCTAGCCACAAGCCATCGTAATGGACCGCGTGGAGCGGGTGTTCATCAATATAGTTCCTGAGGGTATCGGTGAGTTTGAGTTCGGCATGATGCTCTGTCTGCCGAATCGCGGCGAAGATATCTGGCCCAAATACGTACACTCCAGTATTGATCAGGTTTGACGTCACCTCGTGTGGTGCTGGCTTTTCACGAATGTTGTTGATAAGTCCGTCGTGGACCTCAACCGACCCATACTGTGTTGGGTCAGTGACTTCCGTGATTGCCAAACAGGCGCCATTTGTGTCGGCATGCCGGTTGAGTAAACGGCGTAGCAACTCCGGTTCGACGATTCGGTCACCGTTAATCACCAGACAGTCACCGCTAATTGCAGGCTCCGCTGTGAGGAGTGCGTGACCTGTCCCGCGCGGGTTCTCCTGAGTCACGTACTCGATGGAGGCGTCCCAGCGCTCACCATTGCCAAAGTAGTTCTGGATCCGCTCGCGTTTGTATCCGACTACAAACAGGAGCTCGTCGATCCCCGCTGCAGTCACTGCATCGACGATATGTTCTAATAGCGGCCGATCACCAATCGGTAACATTGATTTCGGCCGTGTCTGTGTGAGTGGGTGGAGGCGCGTCCCCTCACCTGCTGCGAGAATAACTGCTTTCATTGCGTCTACTGTGTTGTAGCGGCTGTTTTAGTGTTACGTCGGGCAGATCACAGAGTGGTACGAAGGAATCGATCTGGAAGCCGGAAGAACTCAAACATATTTGGATCGTCCACGCGGTCGGAGTCGCCAGACAACGTGTGTTCTCGTGGCCAATCACACAGAGCTTGACAACGAGGGTGTCCGGGCGTTGAGACGACGAATCTGCGACAGGCGCCAGCCCATCCCACACAACAGAGTCGATGAGAATACTCATTTAGCAGCAACAAACCCTGTAGGATATGGACCAGTCGTGGGTGATTGCGATTCTCGTCGGCGTGCTTCAGGGCGTATTCGAGTGGCTCCCAATTTCAAGTGAAGGGAACATCACGATCGTCCTCACCGCCTTGGGGCAGCAGCCAACTCAAGCGGTGGCGTATTCTCTGTTTTTGCATGCCGGCACCGCGCTATCAGCAACGCTCTACTATCGGTCGGAACTCACTACCTTGCTGGCGGAACTCCCCACGTGGCGGCCGCAGAGCGCCTTTCGCGAGACCCCCACGCTTTCGTTTCTCGCCGTCGCGACGGCTGCGTCCGGTATCGTTGGAATGACCGCATATCTCGTCCTCGAGCAGGTCGTTTCGGCATTGACTGGCGGAGCGGTGATCATCCTAATCGGCGTTTTGCTTGTGTTGACTGGAGTTATCCAGCGGTTCGCAACCGGGGTCAACTTCGGAACGCGGAACGCAGCTAGCCTCGGGGACGCGCTCCTAGTGGGCTCGCTACAGGGGCTTGCAATTCTCCCGGGAATTTCTCGGTCAGGGATTACAACCAGTGCACTGTTGTTCCGTGGCCATGATGGCCCGGCTGCGTTTCGACTGTCGTTTCTGCTCTCGATCCCGGCTGCACTCGGTGGAAGCCTCCTTGCCGTCTTTGATGGTGGGTTTGCTGGCATGTCGCTTGCGACCGCAGTGATCGCACTCGTGACGGCTGCGGGCGTCGGCTACGTGACAATCGATCTCTTGATGCGCGTTGTGCGGCGTGTGTCCTTCTGGGCGATCTGCCTTGGACTGGGCTCGCTTGCAATCGTTGGTGGGCTACTCGTTGTGTGACTCTACGCAACAGCTGGAGGGCAATTCTCAAGGTGGACAAAAGGGTATCCACCGAGTGAATGCGCCTTGAGGTCTCTCTTCGGTCGACCGTCAACATGCCATACGACCGGTCTTACCACCACGCACTTCGGTCGGCACTGTGGGACTGCTTGCGTCCGGAGTATTCGGCTATTCATGAGTCGAACGAGCCAGTCGGCCTCTCGTTTTCAAATATCTTTCCTTGGGGAGAGCTCACAGCGGGCGACCGCCGAAAGCTCCGGATTGCATCGCCAGACCGTGCGGTCCTCGACACCCTTGCTGAGGCACTCATGACGACTGACCGGCTTACAGTCGGTGACATGGAGTTCGACGTTGACGATATCAGCGTCCACGCACCGGATGTCGGTGAACCAGGATCGCGCGGCTATCTCGAAACCGCGACAGGCGTCGTCTGTCGGCTCAGCCCATCGCTACTGTCGGACCATGATCTCACGGCTACCCGGACGGCAGCTGACGACGCTTCACCGACGTTTTGGCGGCCAGCACATGGACTCGAGCCGTTTCGAGCAGTCCTCGCACAATCACTCACCCAGAGCCACCAGCGGTTCGGTGCGACTGAAACCTACGACATCCCGATAACTGGTGACATCTTTGACTCGTTTGAGCCGATCAAGGACGGGGTGACGTATGCCCTCCCATTTGAGCCGACAGCCGGGGTCGAACTCACATACATTCTCTCGAAATGGCGGCTTGGCTATCGCGTTCGGGATGACACACATCGCTACCTGCTGAATTTAGCACTCGACTGTGGGATTGGCCAGCGTCGCGAACATGGCTTTGGTTTCGTGAATACGTATTCGGAGTAACAATGCCTACCGAGACCACCCCACCCGTGGCGCCAGAATACGAGGAATACGTCCCCGAAGCAATCACTTCTCTGCGTCAGCTCGAAGTACTGTATGGTGCCCTCAACGAATCACGGACTGAGCAGTCCGTTGTTGACGACACGTATGCACTCTTCCAGACACCTACTGAGTTAGCCCCATTTACCGCAGCTGATGAGACGGACATGTCTCGCCAACTCGTCGTGCTCCATATCGACGTCACTGGTCCAGCACCACAACTACGCGACATCACGGTGCAGCCACTCACTGCAGACATCGTCCCACTACTCGGGTATGCACGCTATCCATGGGGCCAAGCGATCGACCACAGTATTACACAGCGGGGCAGTTTGGGAGGGGCATCCGCTGGCGATGTCAGCCGCTATGCTCGAGAGTGCCTCCTCCAGTGGACCGACAGCCTGGATTCCGAACCGGCAATCAGCACGGTCGCAGAAGATCACCCTGATGGCTGGCTGATTGAGGCTGTGAGCTTTGTCGGCTCCGAAGATGGCCTGTTCGACCGGCTCGAAGCAGCCTTCGCCGAACAGTTTGCTGACGAACCCAGAGTCGTTGTCACTGTTGGCCTCCACGTTCACCCAGAGCGCCTAGACGTGCCCCCAGCAACACAGCGCGAGTGGTACTTCCCTGGTGAACTGGACGTGTTCAATGCGGCGATGAGAGCCCGAAAGATCCAGAAACTCTCTACAAAACATAACAGTCGTGCTCGTGGGGAAGGCGTGGGGATGGTCACAAACACGACTGGGGAGCTTGTCGGAACGGCTGACGATCCGCTGGGCTTGTATTCGACACGGCAGGTTGACACCTTTGCTCACCTAGAACGAGATACTTCGTGGCGCACACATCCACTGCGCGTCGAATCCGCACTGTTACTCCAATCAGCAACGGAGTATCTCGACGCCTGTCGCTGGACACGGAACGGACTCCAGACCTATCTGCTTCCCTATCCACAGACAACGACGACGGATACACTTCCGTTCGTCTCGCGACTCTTGGAGGCGGTACGATCGGATGAACTGCACCCAGTCAGTGCTGCTCCCAGAATCGCAACCGAGGCCAATGGGCCAGTTCCAGACGAACTCCGGTACTATAGATTAGTAGTCAATAACGACCAAGGCGATATCTCTGTCTATCGTGAGACGGGGGGAATTGATCCGACACAATGTTCACCACTCATTGCAGCCCATCGCGCGCAGTTTCCGAGCTGGCTGTTTAGTGACGGTGGATTCACTGAAGTGGCAAACTGGCTGCTTCTCTCGCCCCCAGAGCAGTGGGAACTCACTGCAGCAATCCTCGATGGCCGATATGCCGCAGCAACCCTCCCGGTTGAACTCCACAATAACCGAGCACGCTTGGACAACCCTGTTGATGAACTCACCGACGCACTCCTCACCAAGACGTCTGTGTCTCCACGGTGGCTACTCAACAACTATCTGACGAAACTTCGCCGTGTTCGTGCGGATGACGCGGAGAGCCGGCTCTCACATTATCATGTGCTCACACAGCTAGCTCAGCTCCATGCACTCGACGCGTCGGGCTATCTAGCGTGGCCCGGGTTCGAGACGACTGCACCACCGAACCCCCCACAGCTGGGGTCCTCTCCGCAAACGTTTCATCGAGCGCGGACAACACAGTTTGCACAGCACATCGCACACAGCACACAACACCGAGCAGCGTTCTACTTTGGCGTCGCGCTTGGGCAGGCAAGTGCATTACAGCGCCGACATGGCCGGCAACTCACACTTGATGAACAGTATCCGGTCGAGACGTTCTCTCCACAGAGTCGAGAGACAGTCCAATCGCTCATCGAGAGCCTTGCAACAGCCGGGGACTCACTCCGGCACAAGCTGCTGCGCAAAACACTCCAGCTGCCAACCCAGTTCACGTCAGCAAAGTTCCGGTCGGACTCAGTCGTGATGCGGTTTTATCTGGCAATTGGCAGTACATTTGGACGGGTTGCCTACGGGCGTATTGACGAACTAACCGAGACGGATTCGTGACGCCCTCCCCGTGGTAAGCGGTGAGATTCTTTTCTCGAAGGCAAATAACCGGGCAGCCAACCAAAAAAGGGACATTGCTATTCGGAGATAGCATACTCAATGGCGGCACCCGAAACGCGTTCAGAGATTTTGTTTCTCCTTGATGCAGCGGAGTGTAATCCGAATGGGGATCCAAAAGCAGGGAATCGACCACGCGTGGACCCCCACACCGGCCAGGCAATCATTACCGACGTCCGTCTGAAACGCTATCTCCGTGACCAACTCCAAGCCGATGGCCATGAGATCTTAGTGAAGCGGACTGGTGATGACACACCACTCACCCGGACCGAAGTCGCACTCGAACAGTTTGCGGAGATCACGTCTAGCACCGAGAGTGACGAAATCAACGCGATTCGCGAGCAGTTTCTGGCGGCTCTCGTCGACATTCGGTACTTCGGGGCCGTCCTCTCATTTCAGAAAACGGATCACGATGACGTATACAACGAGATTATCGACCGATTCCCACGCAGTCTGACGGGACCAGTACAGTTCAGCCCCGCCCGCTCACTCAACGAAGTTGAGCTGAACGAGGGCTACGACACCTTGTCCAGTATTATGGCGACCCAACAGGGAAACAAAGCCGGCGCGTTCGGGCTGGGTGATTATCGGATTGCATATGGACTGTTCCCGTTCACCGGGGTTATCGATCCGCAACGCGCCGAGACAACCCAACTAACACCGACCGACGTGCAGCGACTCGACACGCTGTGTTGGCGTGCGATAAAAAATCAGACCGTCTCACGCAGTAAATTTGGTCAAGAGCCACAGTTGTACCTCAGACTCGAGTACACACACCCTGAATTTCATATCGGCCGCCTTGACGAGTTGCTCGATATAGCAGCCACCACCACCCCAATTGCGAGTCCACGTGACTACACACTCGATATTGCGCCATTACTCGGCGCACTGAGCAACCACCGTGAGATGATCAAGCAGGTGTACTGCATTGGCAGTCATCGACTCCAACTGACGCGTGAAGGGACTTCCCTGGGGAGCGCCGCAGGCATTGCTGAGACCCTCGAAACGATCTGCGGCGTTGAGACGTCCACGGTCGACGTCTATGACGAATATCCCGAAACCCTCCCCGCAGAGCAATGAGCATAGCGTTCACTGCTGGTGTTCCTGACCGCTGTCTCTGTTTTACCGTGGCAAGCTCGCTCGGGCATTTCCGGCGGGTCGACCGGAGTGGAACCAAACAGACGTACCGAATCATCCCACGGACGACGGCTGCCGGACTCATTGCTGCCATTGCGGGCTGGGAGCGTGACGAGTACTATGAGACATTTCGTACCGAGACGTCCGCGATGAGTATCAGCATTACCGGGGGTGTCAGAACCCTCTCCCAATCCCGATACGAACTAGGGACGAACCCGGATGTTGATCTGACTGGTTCAGGAGGAACAGGACGGGCATCACTCCGTGTGAAATATCCGGATGGGGCGCGCCCGCGGCAACTCCGCACATACGAATATCTGGTTGAGCCAGCATACCGGATCTGTGTGGCACTCTCAGACCACCAGCGATACGAGCAACTCAAAGACAAACTGGTGTCTGGCCACACACACTATCCTGTGTCGATGGGGAAATCAGAATATCTCGCAACGGTTGAGTATCATGGGGAAGCGTTCCCCACCCCGATCAAGTCAGAGACAACTGTCGACGTTGACTCTGCGGTCCCGACACGTGATGCAACGGTCATCCCGACTACGGATCGCGTATACCGGGAACGTGTGCCGGGCTATATGCGTGCAGACACAACGGGCCGTCAAACAATGGAGTTCATTGATTATGCGTTCACCAAAGACACACCACTCACCCTTGCTACAGCAGTTGACGGCACTGCACAGGTAATGGACCAGACCGACGTATTTTGTTAATTCGCTGCAACCGAGTTCGTGACTGACTGCGACCCTCGAATCCCATCAGTAGATCGGTGTGTTAAACTAGTATCTCGCGAACGAGTGACTGCCCCGTTGACACAACCAGTTCGTCTGGCAGAGGCACCCGCCCCTCCTTCAGTTCTGTTTGCAGCGATGTCTGACTGCTGACGCTCCCCATTTGCGATCCATGAGCGATTGCTCCGACGATGTGAGTGCCACTGCACGTCGGGATCTCACGTCCGAGACGTTCTGATAGTGATGTCACTCACTGGTCAGCGTCGAAAGAAAGGAAAAAAACGCCGGGAAACTCCCGGTCGTTAACTGTCGTTAGTTGTCGCGGCGGACCGCGAGGAGCGCAGCGGCGACGAGTGCGACGAGAGCAACAACAACACCGAAGCCAGGCGTGCTGGACTCGGTGGTCGTCTCTTCAGTCGGCTCGGCCGTCGTCGTCGCGGTCGTCGTCGTCTCAGTCGGCTCAGACGTCGTCGTCTCAGTCGGCTCAGACGTCGTCGTCTCAGTCGGCTCAGACGTCGTCGTCGTCTCCTCGACTTCCTCCACGAAGATACCGTCTTCGCTCACGAGTTCGCCGCTACCGCGGCGGATCGTGACGTCGAATTCGGTACCGATCTCGAATTCGGAGGTGTCGAAGTTCGCGACGATGGTCTGGTCATCCGTGACGTCGACCGTACGCGTCAGGAGGAAGGCCGAACCTTCGCTGTTGCGGAGACGGACGTTGACTTCCGTTCCGGGCGCGAGGTTCGTCGTGGACTCAACCGTCGCGTTGGAGGAGACAGCAACTTCGTACTGGTCGTCCTCGTTCAGCGAGAGGTCAGCTTCCTCTTCCTCGTTGGTGAAGGTGGTGCTGACAACTTCTTCCTCATCGTCGTCGAGGTACGGGAAGTTAGCAACGTTTTCGTCCTCGTCACCGACCTGGAACTCGACGTTGTAGTCGTCGTCGTCCTCGAGGCTGTCAGCGATAGACGAGCTGCGGGTGTCCACGACAACGAAGAACATGTCGGGGTACTCCTGCTCGTCCTGGTAGATCTGGGCGTTGCTCGAGCTCAGGACGACCTGGTCAGCGTCCGCGTTCGCTGCGGGGTCGGCCTGCTCGATCAGGAGGCGGATGTCCTCGCTGGAGAACTCAGCTTCGCCGCCACTGTACGTGACGAGCGTGCTCAGGTCGTCCTCGTCGATGACACCGGAGAGGCCGGAGGCCTCAACCTGGATGACAAGGCGGTCACCCTCGGCGATCGTGTTGGACTGAGAGACATCGTCGAGGAGCTCGTCGATGTCGTCGTACTCACCAGCACTGCCGCGCGGGGCAACCCACGTCTGAACAGAGGACGTGTTACGCTCGGTCAGTTCGAGCGTCGCAACGTCCTGTTCGTCAACGACGTTGTCCTCGTCGTCATCCGGAAGTTCCTCGTAGTCGAGGCTGGACGACGTACGGAGGTCGTAGTTACCCTCTTCGACAGGCGTGTCGAGTTGGGCGTCGATGTCAGGGTTGTAGTTGTTCGCAGTGTCTGCAGGGTTGGACGAGAAGCGGACGACACCGTCGTCGCCCATCTCGTCATCACCAAGGACCTCGAACGCGTCGGTCGGGCCGGCCGAGGCCGTCGCCGTCGCGTAGGTGTTGAACGTGAAGTTCACCATGCCGTCCTCGTCGTCGTCAACGAGGTGAACGGCTTCGAGGTAGTTGACGTCTTCACCGCCGACGAAGACGTAGGCCTCGTCGGTGTCGTCCATGTTGACGGAGAACTCGGAGACGTCACCGACGTTCTGCGTGTAGACGGACTGACCGAAGGAGACTTCGGTGTCCTTCTCAGTGACTTCGATCGTGGCGCTGTCGGAGGCCGTCGTGTCCGTCACTTCGATGTTGAACTCGTAGGAGCCAGCATCGATGTCTTCGGAGAAGTCAGCATCGATTTCGGTGTCGGTACCTGCGCTGACGTAGACGGAGTCGTCGTCAGGGTTGGAAGCAACGACATCGTCACCGAAGATGGATTCGAGGTCGTCAACGTCCAGACCATCCGCAGAGATCTCAGCGAGGTAGTCGCCGCGACCCGAGTCAAAGACGAGGGTCTCGGAGTCGTCCTGGCTGACCGTGTTGGAGTCCCAAGTCGTGTTCAGCGTCTGAACAGCAACTTCGAACTTGACGTCGTTGGTACCGTCAGTGACGATGTAGTCGCCTTCGAGGTTGTCCGTGTCGACCTGGACGTAGTTCGTCCCGCCGATGCTGCGAGCCGTAACCTCGCTCACGAAGCTGCTCTGCTCGTTGTCCGTATCGTAGTTCTCAACCGAGCGGAGCTGGAGGTTACTCCCGGTCACACCGCTAATGTCGACGTGAGCGGTCTCACCCTGGAAGGTGATACCGTTGTTCGTCACAGTGTTCGTCGCGAGCGCGACGGTGACCGTTTCGGAGGAGCCGTCACTCGAGGAGACATCGTACGTGACAGAAGTGGTGCCAGTGCTGACGTCCTCAGCGCTAATTTCAGAGGAGTCCGCAACGACCGTCACCGTGATACCTTCGGTCACGGACGAGCCTTCGTTGTTCTCGAGTTCGACGGTGATGACGTTGTCGTCGACGTCAACGTTCGTCACGTTGATACCATCGTCCGCACTGGTTTCAACACCAGCACCGAGGATGGTGACGTCGTCATCAATGTCAGCTGCGTCGATAGTGATCGTTTCGGCACTATCGCTATCGATCGTTTCGTCAAAGGTCACGTCGTGCGTGACCGTGTCCTGCGATGCGGTCAGGTCGGTCGCAGATGCGTTATTAGCAACTGCGGCTACCGATCCGACTCCCGCACCGGCGAAAACCGACATGACGAGCAGAGTCGCCATGAGCAGGGAACGGAGCTTATAGTTTGTGTCGCTCATAGTTTGTGTGTTGCAGTCGACAGCACTATCTTTCGACCTCGCAGCGGGAACCGCTGAGAGCGAATACTCAGTAGTGCCGTCATGGGTAGGGGTGCATTAGATACGTTATTCGTTTTTGGTAAATACTTTGTGTTAAAGTGTGTGATGTGGCAACAGACGTTTCTAAAGAGTGAATCACTAGCATACTTCCTGAACACGTCCGGCCGCGCAAACTGGCTAAACTAGCGGATAATTCGGAGCTGTTTACAACATTTTATATTGACTCCCTCAATAGAGGGTATTGTAGAATCCTACAACATCCTCGCAACTACTCATGAATAAGAAACAACTCTTCGCACTCCTTCTCGTCGGCTTACTCGTCACGCCGACTGTGGCAACAGCTGCTGTTCGCGGCTCTCCAGAGCTATCAGTTATCGTCCCGGACAATTCCTTCGCACCTGGTGAACAGGCGAACCTCCAACTGCAGATCCAGAACACGGGCAACGTAGAAGTCGGCTCGTCAAACGCACAACTCATTAGCCAAGTGACGACCGCTCGGGGGGTGACTGCTGAAATCGACACGGAGAAATCCCCGATTTCGACGAATATCAATAAAGTCGCGCTCGGGAGTATCCCTGATGGGTCGGCCGCGACCGCCGAGGTACAACTCACGATTCCCGACCGAGTCCCAGAGGGAACGTACAAGATCCCGATCACGGTGAACTACCAGTACACCTACCAGATCTCAGAGACGACACAGGCGTACAGCAACCGCGAGACTTCGGAAACGTTTATGGTTGAGATCCGAGTCGAGGATCGCCCGCGCTTCCGCGTGCTTAACACGAGTAGTGACGTGCTCGTCGGCGGCGACGGCGAGGTATCGATGCAGATGGTGAACATCGGGTCGGAACCGGCAACGGACGCGACAGTCTCTCTTGAGTCGTCCAGCCCTGACTTGGTGTTCGGCCAATCATCGACTGCAACCCGATTTATCGGTGAGTGGGCGCCTGGTGAGGAAAAAACGGTTACGTTCGATACTGCAGCGACGGCAGATGCGTCAACGAGTTCCTATGCACTGACAGCGAACGTTGCGTATGAAGACGTTGATGGGGTCCCGTCACAGTCGAACAAACTCTCCGTTGGAGTCACACCATTACCTGAGCAGTCGTTCGACCTCTCAGCTGTCGAGACGGACCTTCGAGTTGGTGCTGAGGGACGGGTTTCTGGGACTGTCACAAACTTGGGCCCAGAAACGGCGAACGATGCTGTGTTGGTGTTCCAGAGTAGCTCCCCCAACTACAATGTCCAAGAGACGGAGTACGCCCTCGGATCGCTTGAACCGAACGAATCGAGTGACTTCCGCTTCGATATCGACGTGAGTGAGTCCGCTGACCCTGGCAGCCGCCAACTCTCGTACTACGTTTCATACCAGAACGGAGACGGTGACGACCGCAAGAGTAAGACACTGAACACGCGAGCCGAGATTGCCGAGCAGCGGGATGAGTTCACCTTATCGACGAGCGACGCAACGGTCGACATCGGCTCGAGTGGGATCGTGACCGTCGAGCTCACGAACAATGGTGATGAGACACTCACAAATATCAACGCCAAAGCGTACGCGAGCGATCCGCTGTCGCTATCTGACGACGAAGCGTTTATTGAATCGTTAGAACCCGGCGAGTCAACTGAGATCAAATTCCAGACCTCCGTCGCTGGGAGTGCACTGGAAAAAGACTACCCACTGTCGGTCGATTTCCAATATGAACGACCTAACGGGGATACTGAGATCTCACAATCCTACAAATTCCCAGTAACAGCAGCCTCGCCTGATGGCGGCAGCGGACTGTCACTGCCGATCATTGGGATCGGAGCTCTGCTCGTGATTGGCGGGGCAGTCGTGATTTACCGCCGTCGGTGAGCTACTCATGGTAGACTACCAGACGTATATCGACACAATCGACGACTGGATCGTGAATCGGTCTCGTCGTGTCATCATCTCTTTCTTGGTGTTGACGTTGGTCTTCACCGCCGGTCTTGGTGGGATCTCGACTGACTCCGGGACGGAGCAGTTTACCAACGATATTCCGGCACAGGAAGCGCTTGATGACATTAATGACGATTTCAGGGCGGACGCGTTTGCCACTGGGAGTGGCAGTACGCAGCTCATTCAAACTGCACCGAACGTCCTCTCAAAAGAAGAGCAGCTCCGTATGCTGCGCGCGCAGTACCGTCTTGAACAACACAGCGAAATGCGGGTCGCGTCGACAACGGCTGTCGCGAGAGCTGTTGCCCAAACACTTGACCCAAGTGCAACGACGCTAGAGGCTCAAGTCAACGCGATGGAGCAGGCCTCCAACAGCGAGGTTCGTGCCGCAACTAGGACGGCGCTCCAGCGAAACCCCGCCTTACAATCCTCACTCAGTAAGGATTTGAACGTCCAGTCGGTGAGCGCAACGGCAACGATCGGGGTTGTTCAACATAACCTCGGGACAGAGGCCAGTTCAACGGCTGGCACAAGTGGCTCGAGCCCGCTGACGCCGATCCAACTGCAGGCAAAAGAGATCGTCTCCAGCGTTGGTGGCGATATCCGTGTCTTCGGGAGCGGCATCGTCTCCGCTGAGTTCGGCAACGTGATCGGTGATTCGTTACTCCTCGTGGTGCCGGCAGCAGTCCTTCTCATCGTGGGGTTCCTCGTCATCTCGTACCGGGACCCCTTCGACTTGTTCCTCGGGATTGTTTCGCTGACGATGGCGATTATCTGGACATTCGGCTTCATGGGGCTTGCAGGAATTCCCTTCACACAGATGCTGATCGCCGTCCCGCCATTGTTGTTAGCTGTCGGGATTGACTTCGGCATCCACGCGATTAACAGATACCGCGAAGAGCGGGTTGAGGGACATGGCGTCGTCAACTCGATGCGGACGGCAACTGACCAGCTCCTCGTCGCGTTCGCGATAGTGACTGGCACTACCGTGATTGGGTTTGCAGCGAACATAACAAGCGACCTCCCACCAATTCAGGACTTCGGACTGGTCGCAGCAATCGGGATCATCTTCACGTTCCTGATTTTCGGGATCTTCCTTCCGGCTGCAAAAGTGTCGCTGGACAACTTCCGAGAGGCCCACTCGATACCAATGTTTGCGCAGAATCCGATTGGCTCCGAGGACTCAATCCTCGGCAAGATCCTTCCGGTCGGGGTAAAGATCGGACAGGCGGCTCCAGCAATCTTCCTTGCCCTCGTGCTGATCTCAACTGTCTGGGTCGGCAACTACGGGCTTGGTGTCGAGTCCAGCTTCAGCCAAGAAGACTTCCTTCCACCGGAGGATACCCCGGGGTATCTGGAGAACTTGCCAGAGCCGTTTGCCCCCGGAACGTACACCGTCACGGGTAACATCAACTATCTCGAAGACAACTTCGAGAGTGGACAGGGTGATTCAGTCACCATCTACGTCCAAGGGCCGTTGTACAAAGATACAGCATTAGAAGGGATTGCCGCAGCAGGAGAGAACCCACCAGAGTCATTCGTCACTGACGGCCAAAGTGCCGAAGAAACGAGTATCATTACAGTGATCGACGAGTATGCAGCAGAATCACCGGAGTTCGCTGCACTTGTTGCCCGCAATGACATCAATGACAACGGAATCCCGGATGACAATCTTCGGACGATCTACGACGAGCTGTTAAGCTCGCCGTACGGTGATCGTGCCCGGCAGTACATCACCTCTGACTACCGGAGTGCTCAGGTCGTATACACTGTTGAGAGTGATGCAAAGCAGGCTGCCATAACGAATGACGCGACAGCGATTGCAGACCGCTACCGCTTCACAGCGACCGCAACTGGAAGTATTGTCGTGTTAAAAGCGGTGTCGGACGTGATCGCAAATTCCGCGCTGGTCAGCATGGCACTCGCCCTTGCACTCACCGGTGCGTTCCTCATCCTCGCGTATCACGTACTTGAACGGAAAGGGTCGTTGGGAATCGTCAACCTCGTACCCATTGCGGTGACTATCGCGCTCATTGCCGGGACAATGCGGTACTACGGGATCCCATTCAATGCGCTTACGGGAACGATTCTGTCGATTGCGATCGGGTTGGGTGTGGACTACTCCGCACACACTGTTCATCGCTTTGCCGAGGAATACCGAGAGCACGACGGCGACGTGTTTGTCGCATTGAACCGGACGGTCCGTGGGACTGGCGGTGCGCTCACTATGAGTATGCTGACGACCGTGACAGGGATCGGTGTGCTCGTGATTGCCATCACGCCTGTACTCGGGCAGTTCGGACTGCTGACGGGTGTGAGCATTCTGTACTCATACCTGACATCGTTGATCGTTTTGCCCCCTGCACTCGTTCTCTGGGATCGCTATCTCCAACCATCACCTGCAAACCAATCCATCGAGCATGACAGCAAATCCATCTGATGTCACGGCGTCGCTCGAGTGGTTTGGGCTCTCAAGTTACGAAGCTCAAATCATCGTCGCGCTTCAAAAGCTTGGCCTCGGAACTGCAAAGGAGATTGCTGAGGTAACAGCCGTCCCACAATCACAGGTGTACGGCGCTGCAGGTTCGCTCGAAAAACGCGGGCTCATCGAGGTTGAACGGTCGAACCCCAAACGATATCGATCGATTGAGGTGGAGCAGGTGCTCGACCACCTCGAAACGGAGTACTATCAGCACCGAGCCGATGTCGCGGAGGGGTTAAAGATGATCCGTGAGCAGTTTAAAGACGAGCGATCGGAATCTCAAGAGCATGTCTGGACCGTTACCGGCTCAGCTGCGGTCCTTTCACGTATCACGACACTACTCAACGATGCAACCGACTCACTGATTATCGGTCTTGAATCAGCCTCACCTATCGCAGATGACATCGTCAATCAGCTCCACGGACTTGATAACGGCACAATCGATATCACGGTCATCACGACCGACGAGTCGATTTCGGATTCTGTTCGTGAGATTGCGACCGTCTATCAGCCGCCACTCGATCCAGAGCTTGAGGCGAGCAGTGCAATGTCCGGACATGTCCTCGTTGTTGATGACACGGCGATTCTGGTGAGTGCCTGTACGAGCGACAGTGAGATCGCGATTTGGAGTGCTGAAACAGAGTTTGCGAACGTATTGATCGATATGAGTAAGGCTCGGCTTGAGACGTTCTTTCCCGGTCTGACCTAGCCGGCAGGGTTCAATTCTGTCGCCGTTTTTGTTGCATCCCTGTCGCTGCTTGGCTCATATTGCAAGCAGAAAACAAACCAATGATAGCCTCGTTCCCGAGGCTAACCTACCCAGGGTGAACTACTGTCCCATCGGTTTGTTTGCACTAACAAGTTCGCGTCGGGCACTATCGCCATCATGTACCGAGTACATTGCGGTCTCGGTCTACCCATTTGATGACGTGTCATAGTGCGACTGGATACAGCCAGCCAACTGATACTGGTGCTGCCACCTCATATATACCTTTGGTGTCGGCCCATAATCGACAAAAGATAGACAAGAATCACAAGGGAGCTATACGCCTACTCTGTCGTGAGACGCCGCTGAAGCTCAGCTTCTAGCGCCGTCGCCGTATCGTCATCATGCAGCAACTGACTTTCGAGACGCTGTATCAGTACTCCGGCGAAGACTGCGACACGTTGCTCTGACAGTGATGGGCAGACCGTGTGGAGCTGCGCTCGAATAATCGCCGAGAGCCGATTCGCATGGACTCGATACTCATCACGCAAGAACCCCTGTGAACGAAGATCGAAAAGGACGGTGTAGAAATCCCTACTCGCATTGTCTGTTATCGAAAGCAGCTCAGTAACATCCCGAAGTCCAAACTCTGCCGTGGTCTGGTGGCGATGGTCGAGTTCGCATTCGAGTTGCGTGAGCATTGCATCAGCGAGTGCGACGAAGAGCGTATTCTTATCGTCGAAGTGGTAGTAAATGAGTCCAGTCGATTGTTGCTGTTCTTTGCCAATATCGCTAATGGCGACTGCCGAATAGCTGGCTTTGCGGAGGGCTCGAAAGGCACCTGAGAGGATCTCTTGTTTCGTCTGAGAATACGAGGAGGATGAGAGATCGAACTGAATCACGATTCGAAGATAACGCACAAGCCCACATAGAACTACGGTCCATTCGGGCGCTAGTGATGAGGCGACTAAGTATCTCAACAAAAAATGAGTCAGGACGGACGCAAACGGGGCACAGCACCCACAGCGTGGCCGAATATCGATACCTGAGCCCTCGCGGTAGCGAGTCTCGAGTCTACGACGGGAGTTCGGATGCGACTGACGCTGATGTGGACGTCTTGTTGCTCCACGGGGGCTTGGTCACCGTCACGTTTTCCCGAGCAGTAATGGTGTATCGATAGGAGAGGCTCTCGTTGCTGGTCGTCGCGTTCCAATCATACGCCACGATCCGACCGTCACGATCGACAGTTAACTGTCCAGTGAGATTAGTTGTGGGCGGTACGGTCATCGTTGCGTTTCGCGACCGGTTCAACCCACGTATATCGTATTGATACGCTTGGTGACCGTTGTGCGTGACGACACCGGCACCCGTATAGTTCGCCAAGCGGTACGTCTGAGACAGCGCTGGGAGCGCAACCTGTTGACGGACTTGGGCCACCGTGATGTTGAGACGCTGAACCGTTGTGTTCGCTCCCGTGACAATCTGACGAGATGCAGATCCGTTGTGGACGTACAGCTTGACTATCCCTTGGGGGGCGGTATACCTGACACGGGCCTCGTTTGTCGAGTTATTTATCGCAATAGTGCCGACAGCCGAGCCTCGTGTGAAGGAAACTCGGTAGCTCTCATCTGCGAGTTCCTGATAGTGAGAATTAATGGCGGAGCCATTGAGTGGGACTGACTCCTGACTGTATCCATCCGCAAGTGTTGGCGAGTGAGTTGTACTGTTGGTCGGTGGCATCGCACTACAGCCTGCAATGACGAGCAGACCAATCACAGCAACAAGCGCAACTCGATTCGTTGAGCGTGCCATCTGGTTAGCGTGGTATCATTAGCGGCGTCGCATATAGCTTGGGTGAACTAGCCCATCCTATCGCTCGCCTACCGGCTCGCGCTTGAGGGTGGGGCTTCCTGCTTCCACGACGCGTTTGTAGATACCGAATCGGTATCCACAGGGAGCGCAGTCTCCACAGGCGTTAACGAGAGCGGTGCTCTCGTTCGCACACAAGAGCTACGCTCTTGTGAACGCTGTACCCCTCCCTACTCACTCGCTACGCTCGCTCGCTGAGGAAGGGGCCTTAGCGCCTCAATTCAGGTAAGAGATATCCGAGGGGACACGCCCAGAGAGGCAGTTTCCGTTGTCTCCGTCGACTCCGTTGACTGCTCTTCTTGCACAATTTCCGGCGTGTCGGTCGGAGTAGTCTGCACGATGACGGCAGCGTTCCCCTTAATCACGGTGATCGTATATCCCGCGCTCGGAGAGAGCATCCAGAGTGTTCCGTCAGCGCCCGTGCGGCCAAGGTACTGGCTCTCTCGCCCAGTAGCAACCCCGACGGTAACGTTTGCGTCAACTGGCGTCTCGGTGTCCGATTCGTTTAGTTGAATCCGGACCGGCCCCCCAGGGTATGAACGGAAAACGGTCAACTGAAGCCCATCTTTGACCCTGGTCACCCGTTGGGGGTACGTTATCGTCTCCAGCGGCCGCCGTTGCGTCTCCTTAAACACCTTTCTGCTTCCAGTATCAACGTATGCCGCAAGTTCTCCTCGATCGTGGTTGACATTGACAACATAACTCGAGCCAGCACCGATAATGTCTGCATTCGTGTCGACAGTTCCGTTCTCAAGGAGTGAGGGGTAGTTCTCGCCAACAAGCATCAGCAACCCTTCAACCTCATTTGCGGTCAACCCATTGGCATCACGAGCCCGTAGGTCCAGACGGTATGCTTCTCGGAGATACGTCTGATTCGCAATTGTTGTCATGACGATGGCACTCTGGCTTGTTCGGATCGAGAACTGAGACGGGTCTGCACGACCAGTTAACACCGCCTGTGCATGTTCGCGAACTGGACTCGTCAGCGTGTTTAGGTCGCTTTTAATTGATGCGAGTCTCGTCGCCCCAAGTGAAAAGTCCTCAGTTCGATCAGCGGCATCAGAGAGCGCTTGCCGCCGTTGTTCAAGGGCGTGTGCCTCTGCATTGATCTCTGTGAACCGAATGAGGAGTTCTCGTGCAGACAGGTCACCTTCATTGTGCGCAACAATGGCTTCCTGTTGGGCACCCTGAAGGACGATCACACGCTGCTCGATTTTCGTCATCTCTCCGAGGATGTATTGTTTGCGCGTACTCACATCGGATGTTGAGTTGATACGGTTGATGATAGCTCGTGTCTTGACCTCTGCGCCGACCGCACTACTACTAAACCCAAGTGACGGCCCGAGATCAACGTGGTGTGTCGTAATCGACGAGCTGATCTCTTGGCGGGCGGGGAGATCCAACACGCGGATAGTGTCGTTCGATTGAACTTGTTCCGTTGTCTGGGCAACAGGTGCTTGTTGGAAACCCCGGTCGGCTGTCTCCACCCCAGGGGTCATCACTCCTAATACGGGAGAGGCGAGCAAGATGACCGCGAAGATGATTGGGAGGGACCTCATTAAGCCCTGATTCACATTCCTGATACAAAAATCAACGCTTCATCTGTAGCGAGTAGCTGAACGTGGCAGTTGCTACCGGAGAGTAGAACCCAAAACATTCAATTCGGTTGCTCGACCAGTATTGACTGCGCAGTTTTGCTTAACTGCGTGTCATTGAAGCACACGAGCAACCACTCTCGGGGGCTCGGTGCTTTTCAGAAACTACTTGCTCTCGGTTGTTTCACGGCCCCGGGACGTCCTATTCATATTGTTATACAGCAACTTCTGCAACGTTATTGTCCAGTTATGAGAGATAATCTGTTCAGTATGAACTTCATACTCAATAGTACTGTCGTGGTAGCACTGAGTATGAACCGACGACAACTGCTTAGTGGAATCGGCACCGGCGTTGTATTGCTGTCCGGCTGTCTCGGGATGAACATCCCTGGCAGCGAACAAGCCTCGCAACCAGTCGAAACAGGCACGACCGATGCACCAGTGAGACCATCGACCACATCTGATCCAGCGACAACGCCCGAGCCCACGCCTGAACCAACTCCCGAACCCACCCCAGAGCCCCTCGAAAACCGAATCACGTTTACGCCAAAGGACGCAGACCCCGACGTTGTAGGGACGCTACTACTTGCAAGTGATGTGCCGGGTGTCGTTGTGAAATCCGAGTTCGACTTTGTGACGACCTGGCAGGATTACGGCTACCTTGCTGAAGATGGAACGACGTATAAGGTGGGTCTGTCTGTTAAAAAAGACTCACGGGCAGCGATGGGTCATCTCCACGTGGCAGCGATTCTGTTTGACGCTGAGGATAACGCAATCGCACGTGCCGCAGATTGGAGCAATAACATGACCCCCAACAAGAAATCGAGTGTCTACTTAGAGTTCCCCGATGTGGACGTGGCGCAAGCACACTACTTCGAAGTCTCACTACTCAAACCCTGATTTCGGACCCACCTCGTCGACCGTTCGTAGCATCCGGTGGTGCGTCCGAATTGTTTCCCATTCGCGTCAACCCGGTGTGCGGTGAGTTACATCCGCGAGCGTAGATAGACAAGAATATCATCTACCAGTTCGAAAAATAGTATATTTAATTGATACATTTCCAAAATAGATAGGTGGGGGCCCAAGTATGATGAAAAAGCAACATCAAATAAAGAGATAGGCAACATATTCTACTGTATCTTGGAATACTATTATTGAATCCGTGAAAATTGACGCTCTTCTACGATACAGATAGTAACAGTAATCTGATTATATTTAAATCATATTAGAAGTTATACATGAAATTCTTCGAACTGACCCTCAGACGAGTACGTGTGATTAACGTCCGCTGGGATTCCTATGCGCACGATAATATTATCGGCTGCATAGCGATCGACCGCGAAAACGAACTGGACTGGTTGTCGTTCCATCTCACGGGCGGACCTTGACCTGGTGCTGTTGTGCTAGGAAGCTGAGAACGGCGTCAATCGGCGGTGCTAGTCCGTCTGTTCGGTCACGCCGTCACAGGCACAGAGTTGCAGCGCATTTCGAAGGTGGAAATCTTTCTCGACGGGATCGTCTGTTTCGAGCGCTTTGTGCAGATGGACTTTCGTCTGCTCGACGAACGACGACGGTTCACTCATCGCCCCGGGTGCGTATCTCGCCACGAGTCGTTCGGAGGCCACGCACGGTCCAGTCCACGTGCGGTTCAGGTTGTTGCAACATGCCAGTAATGTTGCCTAGCTAACCATATTCTCAAAAGTGTTTCTAGACGATTGCTGTCCCTGTAGCCGTGTCTTAGTGGGTTTCGATACGAATGTGGATAGCCAGGTCCACAAGCAATCAATCGACACCCCACTCACCACTCGGCGAGTCGGCCGTCGTCGTGGTGCCAGACGGGATTGTACCAGTTGACCTCGCCGCGAGAGCGCTCGCGGACGTACGCCTCGTCCACGTCGATACCCAGTCCCGGGTCGGTCGGCCGTTTGACGAAACCGTCGGCGAAGTGGAACTGGTGGGGGACGACGGACACGTCGACCGCGAGCGTCCGCCACCCACTTGCATCACGCTCGCGGCGTGCTGACGACGCTGTCGAGGGCGGCTTCGAAGCACTCGAGTGCCAGGTCGAGTTCCCGGTCGGTCACGTCGAGCGGCGGCAGGAATCGAAGCGACCGCTTACCGCAGCCGAGCGTGAGAAGCCCCTCGGACAGCGCGGCCTTGAGAACCGCGTCGCGACGGTCCTTGGTGTCGAATTCGACGGCAGTCATCAGCCCGAGACCACGCACGTCGGTGAGACAGGGGGTCCGCTCGGCGAGCCGCGAGAGAGCTGCACGGAGCTTCGTACCCTTCTCCGTGGCGTTCGCCATGAGGTCCTGTTCCTGAATGACGTCGAGCGTCAGCGTCCCCTGAATCGACGCGAGGATGTCGCCCGCACCCCACGTCGATGACAGTCGCGCTTCGGTGTCCGGGAACAGTTCTTCGTTCGCCACCGTCGCGCCGACGCGAAGCGCCTTCGCACTGGTGATGACGTCCGGTTCGAGGTCGTAGTGGTCCGAGGCCCACAGCTCGCCGGTCCGACCCACGCCGGACTGAATCTCGTCGGCGATGACGGGGATGTCGTGTTCGTCGCAGATGGCCTGCACCTCGCGCATGAATTCCTCGCTCGGGACGTGATAGCCACCTTCGCCCTGAACGGGTTCGAGGATGAGAAACGCGACCTGGTCGGCGGGGAGGTGACCGTGGGTGTCGTCGAGTTTGTCGCGCAGCGTCTCGAGACCCGCCATCGAGTACGGTACGTCGTGGATGCCGCTCACTTCGGGGAACGTGCGACGGTGGACGGACTTCGAGCGGTTGAGCGACAGCGCACCGAGCGTGCGGCCGTGGAACGCCCCGTCGAAGGTGATGCCGTACTTCGGAGTCTCGCAAGCGTCGTAACAGATTTTGATGGCGTTTTCGACCGCCTCGGCCCCGGAGTTCGACAGGAACACCGTGTCGAGATCGTAGTGGTCGGTGAGGTCGGTCAGGCGGTCCATGAGGTGGGCCGGTCCGGGCAGCGACGCCGTCTCGGGCGACCCACCGGTGCTCACGTAGAAGTCCTGGCCCGCGATTTTCATCGGGTCGACGAGGTCGAGGTCGTCGAGGCGGGACTGCAGTTCGGGGTTGTTGTAGCCGAGCGGGGCGGCCGCGACGTGGCTCGTGAAGTCCAGCAACACGTTGCCGTCGGGGTCGGTACAGAACGGACCGACGGCGTCCTTGGTGATGTCCCACACGAACTCGTAGACGTACGTGCTCGTCGCGGCGGTTGAGTGGTGATACTCGACCCACTCTGAGGCCTTCGGTCCCGGGAGCGACGTGACGATCGGCTCGACTGAGTCTCGATCCATACGAACACCCTGATGGACAATGTAACATAAATCTACCTAGAAAGATGAGTAACGACCTCAAAATCATCACTCAGCAACCAATCGTCTGATTCTTTGAGAGAGTAGTTTGGTAATAACGAACTATCTCGGCGCGTGCGAACGCGTCGCAGGTCGCGAATCGGCGGCGGTTCGCGCCGAGGGAGCCCCTCGTGAAGAAACTCGCCACGCGCCGGCGTCACAGGGCGTTTGGCATCGTCAAAGTCCGGGTCATCGGGACGGGTCGAACGTGGTCGTTTCGAGGTTCACCTCGATGATGTTCGCCGCCTGCATCACGAGTTCGGGGATTTCCGACCGAAAGCGGTCCCCGGAGAGTCGGCTCGTCGGCGCAGTAACGCTGACCGCCCCGCAGACGTCGCCGTCGACGCCGCGAATCGGCGCGCCGATAGAGCGCATGCCGCGAAGTTCCTCTTCGTCGTTGACCGCGTAGCCTCGCTCGCGAATCCGCTCGAGTTCGTCGAACAGCCGGTCGGTGTCGGAGATGGTGTTGTCGGTCTGCTCGACGAGCCCCTGATCGTCGATGATGTCGCGGACGCGGTCGTCGTCGAAGTGGCCGAGCATCGCCTTCCCGGTCGCCGTACAATGGAGGTACTGCGGGGCCTCGCGCATCCGCAGGTGATAGTCCGTCGCGACCGCGTTGTCGCCGCGACTCTCGTAGATGGTCACCTCCTTGCCGCGGGAGACGACCGTCAGGTGGACGTACTCGCTGGTCTCGTCCGCGAGCTTGTCCACCTCGAGTTGTCCCGCGCGGTACAGCGGCGTCTCGTTGCGCACGGTTTCGCCCATCGTGACCAGTCGGAGGCCGAGGCGATAGCGGCCGTCGACCTTCGCCACGAATCCTTCTTCTTCGAGCGTCGCGAGATAGGTGTGGACGGTCCCCTTCGAGGCGTCGAGTTCGTCGCAGACGTCGCTGAACGTCGGGTCGGGCCGTCGCTGTATCGCGGCCAGAATCTCGCTCGCCGTCTGTACGGATTTGATTCGACGCGGGCCGTCCGCGGGGCGACTGTCGTCCATACGAACCCGGACTCGGTGGAGTGCCATTAGTTCTGTTATATCAAACTACGATTCGACTGATAACGCCGTTTGTCTGCTATCGACGCAATTGTGTTTGTCTTTCTCAAACATTACGCGCCAAAATCTCCAAATAAAAATTTATATGGGACATTCATGATTGTTCGAGTGGTATGGATTATCAACCATCTGGCCGCCGCCGGGACACGCCCGCGGTGGGCCGGGTGCGAGCGCGCACGTATCGGCTTCCAACGACGGTCGGTGAACGCGGACCAACGGTATGCGCCGACCGCGCCGCCCCGGTCTCGGGCGGACTCGTCGGCGGAACACCGACGAGTCGGGCGGGCGATAGACGGCGACCGGTGGAGGTGCCACGATGGGGTTAGCGTTCGAGCCCCGCCTGTACGAGGAACTCGACGCCGACGAGCGACCGTCGCTGCTCGAAGCGTTGGTCCCCGTCTTCGGGATGCTCGTCTTCCTCGGTGTCGGCATCGTCGTCTACGGCCTCGACCCGCAGTTCCCCCTGTTTTGGGGCATCACCTTCACCGGGCTGTTCAGTCGGTACTGGCTGGGCATCTCCTGGGCGGACCTCTACGACGGCATCACCGACAGCCTCCACATGGGGATTCAGGTTATCCTCATCATGTTCGTCGTCTACGCGCTCATCGCGACGTGGGTCGCCGCGGGGACGATTCCGAGCCTGATGTACTACGGCCTCGACCTGCTGACGCCGACGATATTCCTGCCCATCACGGCGGTGCTCGCGTCGATCGTCACGTTCGCAATCGGGTCGTCGTGGACGGCCGCCGGCACGCTCGGCGTCTCGTTTATCGGCATCGGCGCCGGACTGGGGATTCCAGCCCCGATGACCGCGGGTGCCATCCTCTCAGGAGCGTACATGGGCGACAAACAGTCGCCGCTTTCGGACACGACGAACCTCGCGGCCGCCGTCACGAACACCGACCTGTTCGACCACGTCAACGCCATGCGCGACAGTTCCCTCGTCGCGTTCGGCATCGCCGTCGTGCTGTACGCCGTCCTCGGCGTCCAAGCCTCCGGAAACATCCCGGTGGGACGCATCGCCGAGATTCAGGGCGCGCTCACCGGGTCGTACGCGATCTCGGTGCTCACCTTCGCCCCGCTCATCATCACGTTCGGTCTCGCGCTCTACGGCGTTCCCGCGTTGCCGGCGCTCGGCGCGGGCGTGTTCGCGGGCGCAATCACCTCGGTCGTGATGCAGGGAACCGCCTTCGGGGCCGTGTGGTCCATCGCGCAGTCGGGGACCTCGCCGTCGACCGGGATGGAACTCGTCGATGGCCTGCTGGCCAGCGGGGGTATGATCGGCGGCGCGTGGGTCGTCACCATCGCCATCGCAGCGCTGTCGCTCGGCGGGATGCTCGAACGCGCCGGCATCCTCGCCGTGCTTGCACACCACCTCGGCCGACTGAGCCGCGGTGTCGCGAGCCTGACCGGCGTGACCGCCGTCTCCGCGGTGTCGATGAACGTCCTCGCCGCCGAGCAGTACATCAGCATCGTCGTCCCGGGCATCACGCTCCGGAATCTCTACGAGGAACAGGGACTCCAAAGCGAGAACCTCTCGCGGGCCATCGAGTCCGCGGGGACGACCACGAGCGCGCTCATCCCGTGGAACAGTGGGGCGCTGTTCATGGCCGGTACGCTCGGCGTCGGGACCCTCGAGTACGCGCCGTACTACTTCTTCGGCCTGCTGTCGCCGCTCGTCTTGCTCCTCATGGGCGTGACCGGCTGGCAGATCACCTACCAATCTGGCGCGGCCCCCGATGACGCCGGCGACCGTCCCGGCTCGCCCTCGTCGACCGACGACTGACGAGGAACCGCCCCTACAGATTCTCGCCCGCGACGATTTCCTCGACTCGTCCGTGGTCGAACAACTGTTCGTCGGCCCCGAAGTCGGGGTAGTCGTCGCCGTCCTCGTAGGTCGGCCAGTCGCCGAACTGGTCGGGGTAGAGCTGTTTGGCGGTCATCTCGGTCTGGAACAGGTTCATGAGCGGGCCCTGCCACCGGGTCCCCTGCGGGTAGACGCGGTCGTTCTGGACGGCGGCCAGTTCGCGGCCGACCGGGTCGTCCCGGAGGTTCTGTTTCAGCCCGTCGAAGTCGACGGTTTCGGTGACCGTCCACAGCGTGAGAATCACGTCAGGGTCGGCCTCCAACAGCGCCTCCATATCGACCTCCTGGAACGGCCCCGTGAACTCCTCGTCGCCGAAGGCGTCGACCGCGCCGAGCGGCCGCGTGTGAGCGTTCCAGTAGCCGGGCGCGTTCAGGCGAAGGAGATAGATGCTCGAGAGGTCGGTCGAGAGAGAGAGGTACGCGGCGGTCGGGCGCTCGGAGTCGCCCGGAAGCCCGTCTTCGACGGTGGTGAGCTGGTCGTCGCGGACGGACTGCAGGGCCTCGTAGCGCTCGCGCTCGCCGTACAGCGACGCGACGCGGTCGAACAGCTCCCAGAGGTCGTAGTGCTCGTAGCCGTCGGCCCACTCCTCCGGGGGCGCGGAATTAAAATTGCTGTAGTAGTTGCCGAACCACGGGCCGATGTTGTCCGCGACCTCGTCGAGGTCGGCTTGGCTCCAGTTGTCCTGCGTGGACACCCACGCGGGGTCGACGAGGTGGAGGTCGCTGTCGAGTTCGTACAGCCGCTCCTTCGTGAAGCCGTACTCGCCCGCCGCGTCGGCCCACTCGATTTCGAAGTCGTCGAAGCCGGCGGTGAAGTACTCCAGGCCCGCGACGGTGCCGTCCCACCAGAGGTTGTTGACGGTGTCGCCCTGTCCGAGCGCGCTCGCCATGTCCGGAAACCACGGGAAGTGGGTGAACACGTTCGTCGGCGGCTCGTCCAGTGTGACCGTCCCGACCGGCGACAGTTCGGCCTCGTAGCTCGATTCGGGCGTCGCGGTCGTCGTCCCGGCGGTGTCCGTATCGGTCGCCTCCGTGTTGGTCGCCGTCGTCGACGTCGCATCGCCCGACTGACCGGCGCACCCTGCGAGGAGTCCCCCACCGAGAAGTGCGCCACCGTACTTCACGTAGTCTCTCCGCGTCGGACCCGCGTTCTCGTCCGTCTCGTTCATACGAATTAGGGCCACCTAAACCAATATAGGTGCTTCGAAGTTTAGGCGGGGCTAAAAATCATTGGCACGAGCTGAACAGTCGGCTTACGACACCTCTCCGGTGATGATGTCGGCGACGCGCTGGTGGTCGAACAGCTGTGCGTCCTCGTCGTGAAGGGTCTCGATGCCTTCCCACGCGCCGAACTGTTCGGGATAGAACTGCTTGGCCACGATTTCGGTCTGGATGAGGTTGATGATCGGCCCCTGATACGACGTGCCGCCGCGGTAGAGCCGGTCGTTTTGGACCGCGGTGAGCTGCTGGCCGAGTGGGTGGTCGCGAAGCTGCTCCATCCGTGCCTCGAACTCGCTGTGTGAGAGACTGGCGAAGCCGTACGGGAAGACCAGGACGTCCGGGTCGGCTTCGAGCAACTGCTCGTAGTCCCAACTCGCGTAACTCCCGTCGATGTGGGGACCGAACCCATCGACGATTCCGAGGTCTTGATACTGCTTTTTCCCGTTTCCGGCACCGATGGGGTACGCGTCGAGCGACCCGTCCGAGAAGTCGGAGAACGACGAAATGAGGCCGATTTCGGGGCGCTCGCGCTCCGGGGGAAGGTTCGCCTGGATGTCGGCGATGAACGTGTCGTGGACCGTCCGTATCCCCTCGTACCGCTCTCGTTCGTGGAATACGTCGGCGACCTTCTCGAACGCCTCGTACAGCGAGTAGTACTCGTAGTCGTGCCAGTCCTGGCCGTGCCGCCGGATGTAGTTGCCGACCACCGGGCCGACGTTCGACGCGATTTCGTCGAAGTCCGCGGCCGAAAAGCCGTCGTGTTTCAGGCTGACGAAGTGGGGGTCGAGCAGATGCACGTCGGCGTCGACTTCGTAGAACACCTCTTTGTCGAACGTCCCCGACGAGAGCTGACGAACGCCATCGAACGAGACGTCGACGCCGGGAAGCGTGTCGTAGAACTGCAGCGGCCACCCCTCGCGGTAGACGAGCGCCTCCAGCGAATCGAGTTTGCCGAGGGCGATGCCCATGTCGCCGTAGTTGCTGTAGTACGCCGTCCATGTCTCCGGAACGGCGTCGAACGCAACGTCGCCGGCGGGAGCCATCGTCACCGTGTACGACGTGTCTTCCGGCGTGGCCGTCTCGGTTGCCGTCGGTGTCGCGGTCTGCGTTGCGGTCTCAGTCTGCGTCGCGGTCGAGTCGCGCTGCGAGCAGCCGGCAAACAACCCGCCGCCGAGGACCGCCCCACCGTACTTCACGTAGTCTCGTCGCGTCGGACCTCCGCGTCCGTTGTCATCTGTTGGCATGCATTTTTAGGCTCGCCTAAACTAACATAATCACTTCGGTTCCGCGGTGTTGGCCGCCGCTGCTGTCGCGTCCCACCCAGCGCGGCCGCTCGAAGTGTGTTCGGCATCGCTTCTCAGTTTGGGGGTGTCGACACGGCGACGCCCGGTATTAGCCGAGTTAGGGTTCCGACACGCCGACGACCTGCTTGCCGATGTTGTCGCCGGAGAACAGGCCGAGGAACGCGTCGGGCGCGTTCTCCAGCCCGTCGACGACGGTCTCGCGGTGTTCGAGGTCGCCCGAGGTGACCCACGAGCCGAGCTGCTCGCTCGCCTGTTCGAACCGGGTCGCGTAGTCACCGACCAGCAGTCCCTGCACTTTCGCCCGCGGCGCGATGAGTTGCGGGAGCTTTCGCGGGCCGGTCGGCACGCCCTCGTCGTTGTAGTGGGCGATCTGTCCGCAGACGGCGACGCGGGCGTCGAGGTTCAGCTTCGTGAACACCGCGTCGGTGATGGGGCCGCCGACGTTGTCGAAGTAGACGTCGACGCCGTCGGGCGCGGCGTCGTCGAGCGCCGACCGGTAGTCGTCGACGTCCTTGTAGTTGATTGCGGCGTCGAAGCCGAGGTCGTCGGTGAGCCACGACACCTTCTCGTCGGAGCCCGCGAAGCCGACGACGCGACAGCCGTTGAACTTGGCAATCTGGCCGACGACGGAGCCGACCGCGCCGGCCGCGCCGGACACGACGACCGTCTCGCCGGGCGAGGGGTCGCCCACCTCGAGCAGGCCGAAGTACGCCGTCCGGCCGGGCATCCCGAGCACGCCGAGATAGGCGGGGAGGTCCGCGACCGAGGGGTCGACGGGCGCGACCTCGCTGGCGTCGAGGACGGTGTAGTCGGCCCACGTGCCGTTGCCGGTCACGAAGTCGCCGGCGTCGTACGCCTCGCTTTCGCTTTCGACGACTTCGCCGACGACGCCGCCCTGCAGCGGCTCGCCGACCGACCACGGGTCGGCATAAGACTCCGTGTCTCGCATCCGGCCGCGCATGTACGGGTCGACAGAGAGGTATCGCACGCGCACGAGGAGTTCCCCGTGTCGCGGGTCCGGGACCTCTCCCTCGCGGAGTTCGAAACTGTCCATGTCCGGTTCGCCCTCGGGGCGCTCGGCAAAAATCCACTCGCGGTTCGTCTCTCGCATACTCGAACACCAACCCCCGACGGTAACGACGGTGTTGCTTCCAGCAGCACCGTCCGGTTCGACGGGGCGGTGTTGGGTGGCGAGGAACTGTCTGTCGTTTTGCGCTGTCTGAGCGCGGAGCGGACGTCAATCGCCGTGTCCCGTCTGCAGAACCGTCGACTCGATCGTGTCCAGAAGGCCAGCGATATCGACATCTTGGTACGGTGCGAAACTGACGGAATACAAGGTTCCATCCGAGTCTTGGGCGATGAGTAATGCTTCCGGGTCGAAAAAGTACACCTGTGCCCAGCACTCTTTATTTGGGATATTCAGATCTAAATTAACCCGGCGGAACGCCAGTTCTCGGGCACCGTCTGTCAGTTCCTGTTCTGTGTACTCGGCGAGTGCGTCATCATCGGCGTACAAGAGTCTGGCTGCATCTCCATCGTACATGCCGACGAACCGGAGTTTGTCTCCGAGTCGGTGGGTTACTGTTTCGACGAGCCGGCTGCTTGTCTCAGTCGTCGGATCGGGGTCCTGCCACTCCACCTGTAGAATGTCCGTACGGAGATGCTCCCACGCCTCCTCACCGAAATCAGTCAGCCCGTAGTACCGTCCAACAGTTCGCTCTTCTGGCGCGTGGAGTTCCACAATGTCCTCCTCGCGTAACTCCGAAATCGCCCTGGAGAGATGTGACCGTTGGAGCGCCGTGTTTTCTGCGAGTTCGGTTGGGGTCGCAAGGGTAGCTCTCGCCAACCCCTTTAGCACGTGCTTTCGGTATTTGGAACTGAGGACGAACGAGCGTGCCGCTTCGATCCTGTCTCGTTCCATTATCTCATATACAGCGAGCCGGTGTTATAGGCCATGTGTTGGTATACTTTCACATGTGTACCAGTCCGGTACCAGAACGAATATACTCTGGTACACGGAGATAGAAACGATGGACAGCATCAGTTCAGGAATCCCCGGGTTGGATACGGTTCTTCATGGAGGGTTTGCCAGGGGAAGAATGTATCTGGTGAGAGGCGAGCCAGGTGCCGGAAAATCGCTGCTTGGTGCACATTTCCTCGAAGCCGGTCTCGAGGCGGGTGAATCGGTTGTCTATATGCACGGTGAAGAATCGAAAGCGAACGTCTTGCTGAATGCGAAGCAAGTCGATATCGACATTTCTGGGGCGCATTTTCTCGACCTCGGCCCGGAAACCGAGTTTTTCACCGAAGACCAATCGTACGATCTCGTCGAGCCGGGTGATGTACAGTCGGAACGACTCACCGAAGACATCATGCACGCGATCGAGGAGTACAATCCGTCACGCATACTCATCGATCCGATAACGCAGCTCAAGTATATCGAGACAGACCAGTACCAGTACCGTAAACGTCTCCTGTCGCTCATGCGGTATCTCCGTGACCGAGAGACGACAGTCGTCGGGACACTCACGACCAGAAGTGACGACAGCGGGAACTGGCCGGAGGACGCCGAGTCGCTGAGTGACGGACTGCTCAATCTCACAAATGGAGCTGCTGGACGCCGATTCGAAGTGAAGAAACACCGCGGGCTCGGTCAGGAGGCTGGGACACACGGACTTGAGATCCGCGCGCAGGGGCTCGAAGTGTATCCGCGGATCGCCCCCCAACAGCGAACAACGCCGTTCGACCCGAACGTCCTCACTTCGGGGAACGACAGTCTCGATGCACTGCTGGGGGGCGGTATCCGAGAGGGCTCTGTAACGTTCATTAGCGGCCCGAGCGGCGTCGGGAAGACGACGACTGGAACACAGTTCTTACACGGCGTTGCCAGCCAAGGCAAAACCACCCTCGGGTTCCTCTTCGAGGAGTCGACGGACCAGTTCAGCTACCGTGCTGAAAAACTCGGGACGCCTGTCGGAGACCTCGTCGATCGCGGGCTGTTGGAGCTACACGGTATCGAACCGCTCGTACGCTCGCCTGAAGAGTTCGCACAACTCGTGCTCGATGCCGTTGAACGACGGGATCCAGAGGTCGTGCTGATCGATGGCATTGCGGGCTACAAGATGTCGATTCGGGGTGATGACATGCAACTCGTCCGACGGCTTCACACACTCACACGGACGTTGAAGCAGCGAGATATTTCGGTCATCATCACAGACGAAGTTGGCAGAGTGACCGGGGTTGAGTCGCCGACGAGCGCAGGTGCCAGCTACCTGGCGGACAACGTCGTGTTTCTGTCGTACGTCGAGCAGGCAGGAGGGATGGAACGGATGATTGGCGTGCTGAAAAAGCGCCTCGGCGATTTCGATAACCAGTTTCACCGGTTCACGATCGAAGATGCACAGGGGCTGCAACTGCACGGGCCCTTTGAGACGGCCCCAGACATCACTCGCGGACTCTTCGACGAGTGAGCTGTCCCACGACTGTTTGGCGGTCTTAACTGATGTTTGAGACGAGACACGACGAGACGACGGTTCAGTTGCTCGTGAGTGGTGAACAAGACCAATCAGCAATCCGTGACCTGCTGTTGTCGGAGTACGATGTCGTCGTCGACGACGAGATTCAACCCGCGTCGTGCTACCTGATTGAAGACCGTCTCCTCCCGAAGTACGGCTCTCAGCTATTAGCGCAAAAACAGGCCGAACATCCGACATTTTGTCCAGTCGTTGTGATCAAGCGTCAAGATTCCTCGTTCAGCCTCGGGGGTACACAGCAGGTGTGGCAGCGGGAGCAAGCCGTCGTCGACGATATCGTCGCTGCACCGATCAACGAGCAGGTCCTCAACTATCGTCTCGAAAATCTCTGTATCCGACGTGTGCAATCTCGAAAGCTGACGAGCCAGTACGAACAAATCGAAGCGCGATACGAACGACTGTTCGAGTCCGCAGAGGAAGCCATCGTCGTCGTCGATGTCGAGTCGAACGAGATTGCCGAGTGCAACAGGGCCGCTTGCGAACTCTTCGGCTACTCCAAGTTCGAACTACAGCGACTCGACCCGTCGAGCGTCATCCAGTTCGAAGACGGCTGTGAGTTCACCGAGTTCACCGAACACCTCTCCCAACAGGATGCTGGCGTCACGAAAACACTCATCTGTACCACACAGTGGGGACAGAGCGTCCACGCCGAGGCCTCCGCAGCGGCGATCGAACACGCCGAACAACAGTCGGTACTGCTGTTGATTCGAGACATCTCCGAACGGGTCCGGCGACAAAAGCAGATCCGTGTACTCAATCGGGTATTGCGACACAACATCCGAAACAGCATAAACGTCGTCAACGGGTACGGCGAACTCATCTACGAATCGACGGCCGACGACGAAGTCAGTGCGTTCGCAGAGAAGGTCGTCGACCGCTCCAAAGAGTTGCTCGATCTCAGCGAGAAGTCCAGAACCGTCAGTAACGCGCTCCAGGCGGGAGATGAGTTACAGTCACTCGACGTCGTTGCGGTACTCGACCGAATTCGAGCAGCGCTCTCCGACGAGTATCCGCATGCCCGAATCGAGCTGACCGCCCCTGAGAGTGCGCAGGTCTTCGGAAACTCCTATCTGCAGACCGCGTTGTACGAACTCTGTGAGAACGCGATCGTCCACTCGACGCAGGATGCACCGCTCGTCGACATCTCCGTAACTGAGGCACAATCAGCCGTAACGGTTCGGATCGAAGACCGTGGAACCGGTATCTCCGAACAGGAACTCGCGATGCTCGAAGGCGAAGAGACCGCGTTACGTCACGGGAGCGGGCTCGGTCTGTGGATGGTGAACTCCGTCGTCGACGGTATCGGCGGTGAGCTCGATATCAGCACCGACAGCACGCGGGGAAGTGTGGTAACGGTCTCGCTCCCGCAACCTGCGGAGTGAGCGCTCTGTTCTCGCGGACCATCTTCACCTTCGCCGACCCCAGCCCCTATCTGGCCCGGCCGACTACGCGACGGCGAACCATGCAGGTCGCAGTCATCGGCGCGAACGGCGGTATCGGACGGCGGCTCCTCCCCCGGCTCGCAGACGCCGGCCACGACCCCATCGGCGTCGTCCGCGACGAATCGCAGTTCGAGGTGGTCCGCGACCGCGGCGGCGAGCCGCGACTGGGCGACCTCGAAGGCGACTTCGAAGCGGCGCTCGAGGGGGCCGACGCGGTCGTGTTCACCGCCGGCTCCGGCGGGTCGACCGGCGCGGACAAGACGCTCATGGTTGACCTCTGGGGCGCTCGACGGGTGGTCGACGCCTGTGTCGACGCGGGTATCGACCGTTTCGTGATGATTAGCTCCATCGGTGCTGGCGACCCGCTCGCAGGCCCCGAGCCGCTGCGCCCGTACCTGGTCGCCAAGCGCTGCGCCGACGACTACCTCGAACAGTCGTCGCTCGATGCGACGATTCTCCGTCCCACGAGGCTCACCGATGCGGACGGCACCGGAACCGTCTCGCTGACCGTCGACGGCCTCGATGGCGACACGGCCGAGATTCCGCGGGCCGATGTTGCAGGGACGGTCGTCGCCTGTCTCGACATCGACCGGACGGTCGGCGAGACGCTGCATCTCACGGGTGGCGAGACGCCCATCGAGCGGGCGCTTCGCGGAGACGACTGAGTCGGTATTGTCTGGATATAGACACCTAGTACAGATAATAGAAGTGTAATAAATAAGCAATACCAGGGAGTGATACCAGTTTTTGCTGCTCCCAATGGAGCAACAAATTCGACATTCTAGTACCACTATTGATTTTCTACAGTAGATGTGCACAGAAAGTGGCGGCTGACTTCAGTCTCTTATTCAGTACGCACAGTCTCGAGAATGATGCGCCAATATAAAAATGTACGAGAATAGCATGACTACATTGGATTTTTATTCACCTATATCCGAAGACACATTCAGGAAACGTGGTCAACTAAGAGTAGTAACCACGTATGAGGACACCCACAATACGTGCTGTGTGGGAAGAGACGACAACTGTCCTCGGGAGTAACCTCGACGGGATGGTACGTGACTCGCCAGCTACCCGTTACCGGTCGGTGTCTTGTATTGACGGTTGTACATCGATGCGCCTAGTTGTTGATGGTGTCGCCGACAGCAACTTTACGAGTCGCGAGCTGTTGGATGACGAAGAGCGTGATAATCACGCCAGCGCCCGCGTACTGAACTGTCGAGTTGGGGTACACCATCGTGAGGACACCAACCACAAAGAACGCCACTCGAGTGCCGAGTTGCGCCCATTTGCTGTAGCCAAAGCGGTAGTTGATTCCGTGGATGATGCTGATGCCGCCCAGCAAGATGAGCAACCCGGTGAAGACGGCACCACCACTGAGTACCCCTGAGACGATGACAGGGTGGTAGATGAACGAGAACGGCAAGACGAACAATGGGGCGGCGACTTTGATAGCTTCGTAGCACGTCTCGACGAAGTCGGCATTCGCGATACCGGCGGCGACCGCGGCACACGTCGCAATCGGTGGCGTGAGTCCCGAGAGAATCGCGCCGTAGAAGACGAAGAAGTGGGCAGCCAGATCGGGGACGAGGAAGCGACTGACGAGCGTCGGGGCCACGAGGAGTGCCACAACGGTGTAGGCGGCGGTCGTCGGCATCCCCAACCCGAGGAGGATACAGATTACCATCGAGATCAGAACAGCGACGAGCATGATGCCACCCGAGATATCCATCATCGAGAGGGTGAGGATTCCGGGGACGCCGGTGGTCATAAGAATGTCAACGACGCCGTTTATCGCCGCGAGGATAATGGCGATGGGTGCCGTGATGATCGCACCGCGCCGGAAGCCAGCCACCGTGTCCGAGAGTGTCTCTCGAGTCGCGGCCGTCACCGAGCGCGACTCGTACGCCGCCTGGAAGACGGGGAATGTGATACCGGTGATCAACATCGTGACTGCGGTGTACAGCGCGGACGTCATCACAGTCAGCTGAATGACACCGAGCGTGTACACCAACACGCCGAATGGGATGATGAACTTGACCGTGTCGACGAGGGTGTCCCGACGAGTCCGGTCTTCCAGCTCGTCAAGGACGGCATCGACGTCGATCGAGTCGAGCTGATTGCTCGCGATGTAGTGAACCGCGAGAATTATACACACCATCATGATCATCGCCGGAATGAGCCCTGCGGTGATGACGGTCACGTAGCTGATGCCGAGAAGCGAGGCCATGATGAACGCACCCGCACCCATAACTGGTGGAAGAACCTGACCAGTCGTGGATGCGACCGCCTCAATTCCCCCTGCTGTCGAGGGCTTGATGCCGTTTTCTTTCATCATCGGGATTGTGAACGACCCGGTCATACCGGCGTTTGCGGTCTGTGAACCGTTGATCGAGCCGATAACCGCACTTGCGACGACAGCGGTCTGTGCAACGCCCGAGTCGATGTACTTCGACGTTCGGACGGCTCCACGGAAGATGAGGTCGAACGCACCGTAGCTCTCCAACAGCCCCGCATAAAGCAAGAAGAGCGCGATCCACGCCGCGACTAACTGAGTCAGGAAGCCGTAGAAGCCGGTGATGTCGAGTGCGAGTAAGAGGAGCAGTCGGCTGTAGCTTAACCCACTGTGGCCGAGGATTCCGGGAATCAGATCACCGAAGTAGCCGTACAGGAGCGCACCCACAAGGATGCTAAGGAACGTCAGCCCGAACGAACGCCACGAGAGGTAGACAATTGCTGCGAGGAATGCAGCTGCCAAGGCGTACTCGTGTGGAAACGCGTAGCCAACACGGTCGATGTACAGTTCCCTGAAGTGCAGGTTGACGTAGACGGTGATGGCAATGGTGATCACCAACGACCCGAGTAACAGGGCTGCGTCGAGATAGTCCCGATCAGCGATGACGTCTTCGAGTTCGTTGAGGATGTACACCCCGATTGCACCGGCAATGAACAGGACACCGTACTGTGCCCGCGGCATCGACACGGTGTAGGCATAGAAGATAACGAGTGCCCACAACGCGAGAGCAGCGAGCGTTAACGTCCCACCCACCGCGTCTTCCAGGTCTGTTGATCTCAATCGCTGGATACGTCTTGCTACCATGGTTCACTCTCACAGTAGATTCAAACATATAAATTAGTTATGGTAGGCTCAGTCATATGGCGACGTCTCGCATGACAGCAGACAAACGAATCCGCACCTGAGACGTCCGAGTACATCGGCTCTCGGTTTCCGGGGAGTGTGACTGAAGCTGTTGGGAGGCAATCTCAGCTGACGAAAACGGGAGTGGGGCAGGTTGCAGGCTGTCGGGCGGTCAGGAACTAGGCAACGATGACTGGACACTCGGCGTCAAGCAGGACGCCCTGTGTGACGCTCCCGAAGAGCACTTTCCCAACCGGCGAGCGACTGGCGGGCGCCATGGCAATCGCATCGGCGTCACAATCCGCTGCAGTCTGTACGACCGTCGCCGCCGGGTCGCCGTGGGCCGCTTCGAACGTCCAGTCGATTCCGCGCTCGTCCAGTTCCTCGCGGGCGACAGTTACGCTCGATGGCGGATCGTACTTTTCGAAGAGTTCCTCCGACGTCACGTGTCCGCCGCTGTCGTCGATTGCATCGAACTCCTCGAATACGTTGAGAATCGTGACGGTGACCGCTGACTCGGCAGCGGGGAGGTTGGCAACTGCGTCGACTGCGGCTGCCGTCCGATCTTCATTCCCGTCGACGGCAAGTAGCACGTGATACATAGGTTACTCGAGGAGTCGCTCTTCGAGATCGCCCACGACATCCAGCGTCGTTGCCGTGCCACCGATGTCCGGGGTCCGCGGTGCATCCGAATCTGCTAGCTGTGCACCGACACCGTCCCAAAGCGTCTCGGCGAGATCGTCCTCTTCGAGATGTTCGAACATCAGCGACATCGACAACAGCATCCCGACCGGGTTCGCGATGCCTTCTCCCATGATATCGAAGGCGCTTCCGTGGACCGGTTCGAACATCGAGGGGTACTCCCCGCTGGGGTTGATGTTCGTCGACGGGGCCATCCCAAGACTCCCGGAGATGATGCCACCGATGTCGGTGAGGATATCGCCGAACAGGTTCGATGCGACGACGACGTCGAACTCGTTGGGACGACGAACGAAGTCCATACTCCCGGCGTCGACGAGGAGTCGTTCGACGGTGATATCCGGGTATTCCTCGCTAATCTCCTCAACGATTTCGTCCCAGAACACCATCCCGTAAGCCTGTGCGTTCGACTTCGTGATGTTGGTTAGTTTTCCACTCCGCTCTGTCGCGGCCTCAAAGGCAGCCCGGACGATTGCTTCGGTCCCCTCGCGTGTGTAGACCGCTGATTGAACTGCGACTTCGTTTCCGAATCCTTGGTGTTCGCGTCCACCGACGTCAGCGTACTCTCCCTCGGTGTTCTGTCGGTAGACAACGAGATCGATATCGCCGCCCTCGTAGCCACGAAGCGGGCTTTCGACCCCATCAAAGAGATACGAGGGGCGCTTGCAGATGTGCTGGTTGAATCCCTTGGTGATCGGGAGGCGAAGGTTACGGAGCGTAACGTGATCCGGCACGTCTGGGTGACCCACCGCACCGAGCAAAATCGCGTCAAACTCTTTGAGCGTCTCCAAACCGTCGTCGGGCATGAGCGCACCCTCTTCGAGATACCGCTCGCTTCCCCAGTCGAACCACGTCGTCTCGATCTCAACGCCGTGGGCCGCAGCAAGTTCGATGAGAAGTGGCTCGGTCGCCTCTGTCACTTCGATTCCGATACCGTCGCCTGGAATCACCGCTATGTTATACGACATCGGTCCGATTGATGCTCTATCCTGATAAAAACATTTGGGTGGCGACCAATCGAGAGGGTATCTCGCTCCCAAGCCGGCTGTCACGGGCGCAAACCCCTGATGATATTTTGAATATCAATCAAATATTGGAATTAACAACAAGATTTATCATCGATGTACATGAACGTCGAGAGCGGATGTCTAAGCAAGCACACAGCGCACGGACTAGACGGAGTATTATCAAAGCAGCCGCTGCGGGTGCCGGGACCGTTGCAATCACCGGCTGTCTCGGTGGCGACAGCGAATCCGACAGTGGGTCTGGCAGTGGATCCGGCGGCGATTCAGGGTCGGACGGCGGCTCGAGCGATGATTCGGGTTCGGACGGTGGCTCGGGCGGTAGCTCGTACCAACTACGGATGGGCGGCTCCTCACAGGGGAGTACGGCGTTCAACTCGATGCAAGCACTTGCTCGAGCACTCAACGAGCACAGCGACTCCCTCCGAATGACCGTCGAGCAGACCCAGGGGAACGTCGCCAACATGTATCAGTACGACCAAGGTAACATCCCTGCCGTCGCGACGGACAACAACACGATCAACAAGGCGGTCAACGAAACGGACCGATTCAACGATGAACCGGTCGATAACATCGGCTATCAGTCGTTCCGGTTCAACGGACTCGACATCTTCTGGGTTGCCGTTGAAGGCTCTGGAATCGAATCGACCGCAGACTTCGCGGGGAAGACCGTCTACCCGATTCAGCCGGGCTTCGGGACGCGGCTACTCACCGAAGAGGTGATGCGAGTCGCCGGAATGTGGGAGGAAGTCGACATCATCAACGTCAACACGAGCGACATCCCTGGTGCGATCGAAGAGGGTCGCGTTGACGCTGTTGCGGTATACGGGTCGAACCGCGTCGAACTGACTGGCTGGGCGAAGCAGATCGACGCTCGAAACGACGTCTATCTCGTCGATGTCGCCGACAATTTCAAACAGGCCATCGAAGAGGTCGGCGGCGCACGTTTAGCCGAAATCGAGCCTTACGGGTGGAATCAGGAGGTCACGAAGGTTACCGACTCGATCGTCAGCTGGAATCTTGACCTGCAGTGTCTGCTCAGTCCGGAAGTGCCAGCAGACGCCGCACACGAACTGGCTCGGATCAGTCACGAACACGGCGAGACGATCCGGGAGGCCGACCAGACGTACGCTGACCACTCTGACCCGGCAGATATGGCCACCGCAGTCATTCCAGAACATCCGGTCCACCCCGGCGTCGCTGAGTTCTACAAGGAACAAGACGTGTGGGACGACTCCTGGACCGTCGGCGACGAAGCGTAACGAAACCAAACTGACGGACGTTTCGTTTTTTATGATTAGTTACCGATTGTACTTCGTACTCATTGAATTCGCATATAAAGTTCCGTATCATGGCACACACTCGATGCTGATCGGTGGCCAGTATGGGGTCTCACTTCGTTGTGTTCGAAGACAGATGGATGGACACGCGAACAACCATCATGATTGTTAAGAATATATGTGTGAGTGAGACTCACACGAACACTACGTGTGTACGCCGAGACACGCGCGCCAATCCGAAGTGAGACTCCAAGTGCTATGTTCCACATTGTGAAACTTTATGTACCATCGCTGAGAATCACGACTAACGGAGACACAAACCATGAAAACGACACACAAGCTGTTCAGGATTATCGAGGAGCTACGAGACCGAAACGGGGCTCGAGTATCGGAACTGGCGACGGAGTTAGAGCTGCCCAAGAGCACGGTTCACCGGCATCTCAAGACACTCGAGGAACGAGAGTACGTGATGAAGACGGGGGATCTCTACCACATCGGCTCCCGATTTCTTTACATCGGTATGGGCGTAAACAACCGACACGAGGCGTTCGCTCAGATCGAACCGAAAGTCAAAGCACTCGCCTCGGAGACTGACGAACGTGCTCAGTTCATGATCGAAGAACACGGCTATCTCGTGTACATCTATCGAGAAACCGGAGAACACGCCGTTCAGACGAACACGCAGCTCGGAAAGCGAATGCCAATCCACGCGACCTCCGGCGGAAAAGCAATTCTCGCTCAACTGACCGACGACCAAATCGCTCGCATTATCGAGCGTCATGGGCTCCCAAAAATCACCGAGAACACCATCACGGACGAAGACGAGCTCTACGACGAACTACGCGAGATCAGAGACGAGGGCGTCAGTTTCAATGATCAAGAGTATATTGAGGGTCTCCGGTCCGTCTCAGTTCCAGTTATCAAGCCGAACGGACAGCCGTTAGGTGCGATCGGTATCTCCGGCCCGCAGAACCGGTTCAAAGGTGAATTCTACCGCGAAGAACTGCCAGACAAACTCTTGGGTGTCGTTAACGAGGTCGAGCTCAATATGAAATACCAGTAGACGAATGCCGTGCGGGTGAAGCGATGTTCGTACTATACATTACAAAGATATCGTTGTAATCCCTTGCCACATAATCTATCATCGGTGATTATATTCCACGGGATGGAATTTTATATAGTATGTGTTGTTGTGTAGATAGATGCCAGCCAGACCGATACCAAGTTACGATTGACACGTTCTCGTGCGGACCACGACCCACGAAGAAATAAAACAGAATGTCGGGTCTACAGAGAAAACAAGGCGAGTGCCTCGGGGTCAAGCCCCCGAGGCAGTTCACGTCAACGTGATTACCATCACACGAAGATCGTTTACATTTGTCCCGGTCGGACCCGATCGAAGAAGTGCCTCAGCGGCCTCGAGGTGTGGATAGACGTCGTTTTGTGCGAGCCCAGCTTGTGCACTCTCTTGGTCATCAAGTAGCTCGGCATCGACGAGTGCCCCAGCGGCGTCGGTGTTGCCGTCAATGCCATCCGTATCAACCGCTCCAACGACGACGCCCGCCGCATCGAGTTCGAGTGCAGCACTCAACGCGAACTCTTGGTTTGGACCGCCATGTCCGTCGCCCGAGACGGTTACTGTTGCTTCGCCGCCGGAAAGGACGACCGCCGGTGGTTCGACCGGTCGTTTCGCGGCGAGTGCTTCCTCTGCGAGACCGACGTGTACTTTCGCGATTTCGCTCGCTTCGCCTCGGACATGTGATGACAAGATCATCGACTCGTACCCGTGTTCGTGAGCGACTTCAGCGGCACTCTCCAACGCAGTTCCGTTATCTGCCAAGACGTGAACGTCCACACTAGCGAAAGCCGGGTGGTCTTCTGTAGGCGTTTCTGGGTGCCCCCCTTGGAAGCCATCTTTGAGGTGGCGCACAACCGGTTCAGGCGGTTCGATGTTGTAGCGGTCGAACACCGCTTGTGCGTCGCCATATGTCGTCGGATCCGGCGAGACAGGGCCGCTCGCGACTGCACCTAAATCGTTCCCGACGACATCGCTGAACACGAGCCCGATGACATCCGCTGGGGAGGCAGCGACCGCGAGACGTCCGCCCTTGATTGCTGAAAGATGTTTTCGAACCGTATTGATCTCTCCAATCGTCGCACCGGCCCTGAGAAGTGTCTCGGTGACTGCCTGTACGTCACTAAGAGTGAGAGTACCCGCTGGGGCAGGGAGGAGAGCGCTCCCCCCACCCGTCACGATACTGAGCACGAGATCGTCTGTCGTCGCGTCCGACGCTAGCTCCAACAGCTCGGCGGTCCCTGAAACGGCGGACGCATCTGGAATCGGGTGAGACCCCTCGACACAGCTGACCCTCGAGAGCGAAACAGGATCATCTGTCACGACCAGTCCGTCGTCGATTCGGTCGGACAAGCACGTCTCGAGGGCCGCAGCGACGTGGCCAGCGGCGTTACCACCGCCCAACACGAGCAGGCGATCGTAGTCGTCTAGGTCGTACTCGCGCTCACCGACGTGTAACGTGTTGTCTACTACCGAAACAGTCCGTTCGATAACCGACTGCGGGTGTGCAGCGCGAATCCCCGCCTCAAGGCAGTCGAGTACGAGTTTGTGTTCGGATGTAGCTGCAAGGGCAGCCCGATTTGCAAACATCAGTGGATACTCTCAACCAAGAACTCAAAAATGTACTGGCGTTTCGTGTCTCGTGTTGATGGATAGCTGCGCGACGTTGTCGTGTCTACACGAGACTATTCTCCTCCGCTCGGAGATAGTAACTTCATCCATCAATATTGAAAATAAATAACAATACAAACACTAGTTTTCAGGTATGGGCCAGTCACCCAGGAGATCGTAGTTTTCACCATATATCTCGAGACACCCTCAATAAACTATGTATGTCTCACATTTAATCAGCCATCTCAGCTATTTTCACCGTTATGTATTTCCCTATAGTGTTTCACATCGACAGTCGTCCCAGATAATCGAGCAAAAATAGATTACACTAGTGTTGGAGTATTGTATTAGTCTGTGTCAATTGGCCCGAGACAATACCGTGCTCGAAGAACGGTAGTAATCGACAAAAAGCACAAAACTATCGTGTGGCTCGTCTGCTCAGCACAGCAGAACGACAAACGATTTCAGTCCACGCCGAGCAGGTAGCGAAACCGTGAGTACGACACCGGACACGGCGGGCACGCGACGCGAGATACTGGGCATCGTCGTCGGCTTCTTCCTGCTTTCGACGGCGGCGGCGGCCTACGAAATCGCCCCGGCGAGCGTGCTGCCGGTGATTCAAGAGTCTCTCGGGCTGAGCGCGAGCGCGGCAGGCTGGCTCGTGAGCATCATGTACGCGACGGCGGTCGTCACGAGCGTCCCCATCGGCGTCGTCCTCGACCGCTTTTCGGTGCGCCGCGTGGTCGCGCTCGCGACCGTCGCCCTCGTCGTCGCCGGCGGGTGGGGCTGGTACGCGGCCACCGCCGGGGCGTACGGCTGGCTCCTCGTCTCACGGGTGCTCGGCGGGCTCGCGTACGTCACGTTCTGGAACGCGGGCGCGAACGTGGTCGGCAGCGCGGTCCCCCCGGAACAGCGCGCGACCGCAGTCGGCGTGTTCACCGCGAGCGCGCCCGTCGGCTTCGCCCTCGGGCAGTTCGGGAGCCCGCTCATCGCGAACGTCGCCGGGTGGCCCGCGATTCTCCCGCTGTACGCCGCGGTCGCCGTCGTCGGCGTCGTGGTTTTCTTGCTCGCGACCCGCCGGCGCGTCCCCGGCGTCGACGCGCCCGCACCCGACCGGGCGGCGCTCCGCGAACTGTTCGGTAGCCGTGCGGTCTGGACCGTCTGCGCGCTCTGTTTTCTCGCCTACTCGCTGTACCTCTTCGTCAACACGTGGCTCCCGAGTTTCCTCGCCAGCGAGTTCCCGATTTCGCTGGCCGCGAGCGGCCTCCTGACCGCGCTGTTCCCCGCTATCGGCGCGGTCGCGCGGTCGACCAGCGGCGTGGTCACCGACCGCGTGTTCGGCGGTCGTCGTCGCCGGGTCATCGTCTCGTCGTTCGCCGTCGCCACGCCGGCGGTCGTCGCGTTCGCGTTCGTCTCGGAACTCGGCCTCGTCGTCGGCGCGGTCGTCGTCGTCGGCTTCGCCATCCAACTCGTGACGGGGCTCATCTTCTCGTACATCGCCGAACTCGTCGCCCCCGCGGTGCGGACCACGGCCGTCTCGCTCCTGACGAGCGTCGGTCTCCTCGGCGCGTTCGCCGCCCCCATCGCCGCCGGCGCGATTATCGACTACGCGGGATACGCACCGGCGTTCTTCGCCGCCGGAGGCGTCGCTATCGCCGGCGTGCTCTTGGCGCTTCGAGCGCCTGAACCGAGTCGGGCGTAGGCCCACCGCCGTGTCGGCTCTATTGGGATATACCGCCGCTGATGGTTTGTCGAGACCGTGCTGAATACAGCGGGCGAGTCGGTCATCAGTCAGGCTATCAAATCGCCAATCCCAGCACGCAATTGGAGTGACCGGTAGTCTCACGAGAGTTAGAGTAGAAATAGGTTCTAACAGATTCTCGCAATCATTCGCCCTCGTCTGGACTGTCATCTATCTTGAGCTGTTCAACTGTTGATTCCGTTTTCGCAACGCGCTCCTCTAGTGTTGCCATTCGAGACTGGTAGTTTTCATAGGCAGATTTGAGTGGAAATCCGACGAATATTGTGCCGACGAGTCCGATAAAGAATCCGACCGGACCAAGCAGGAGGAAGCCAACAGCACCGACGAGAAATGAACCACCAACCATCAGGAGAGCGGTCCAGTCTATTTGACTCATATTTAATGTTGTCTTATTGATAGAAATAAACGTCCCGAAATCACAACGGATCCACCGCGTCGTGTCTCCCCACACCTGCCGCTCCCGTTCCCACGACCATTTATATATTAACTATTCAGTTACTTTATATATCTGTGCGTCCGACGACCACGTATGGCTCGCGCAGTCAACCCCGTTCGAACCGACTACTCGAACATCCAGATGGGACTCATGGGGACGCTCATCGTCGCCGGAATCGCGGTGCTCATGATACCGTTCGCACCGTTCATCCTCCTCGGTCTGCTGTGGAGAGCGTTCCATTAGGCGCGTCGCTCTCTCTCCAGCCCGCACGTCAGCACGTGTTTTTTCACCCCGTTTGACGCCCGAGTCCGAAACTCGCCGACGGATGTCGGCCGAAAAGAGTCGACGGCTCAGCTCCGAAGCGCGTCGACCGGGCGGTCGTTGGCGGCCTTCCACGCGGGGTAGACACCGCTCAGGACGCTCGCCACGACGGCGAATGCGAACCCGAACAGGAGGTACTGGGAGCTACTCCAGTTGAACACGGCCATCGCGTTACCCGTGAGTAACTGGAACATGGCCAGTCCGACGAGGAGCGACCCGAGCGCTCCGATCAATCCGCCGACGGCACCCATGAGGGCGGCCTCGGTCAGAATCATCCGGAGTACCTCACCACGGCGAATCCCGACGGCCCGGAGGACGCCGATTTCGCCGCGGCGTTCGACCGTGCTCATCAGCATCACGTTGAGGATGGCGACGCTCGCCACGACGAGCGAGATGGCACCGATAGCGAGCAGCGCGTAGTTGAGCGTGTTCAGGAACGTTTCGAGGCTGTCTAAGCTCCCGAACGTGCTCACGCGTAGCTCCTCGTCGTCTTCCCCGTTGAACTGGGCGTCGATCACGTCAGCGAGGGCCGCGGCCGCGTCGCTATTGCCGGCGACGACGGTCACGGTGTCGTACCCGTCCTGCTCAGAGAGCGCTGACATCGGCAACACGAGTTGGCCGCCACCGCCGCCGAAGCCACCCGACTCCTCGAGGAATCCGCTGATGCGGTATATCTGACCGTCGTACTCGACGGGGTCGCCGAGTTCGAGGTCAAGTGTCTCGGCGGTGCCGTTGCTGATGAGCGCCCCCGAAGCCAGCCGATTCGGTGCGTCGCCGTTCGTGAGGTTGTACAGCGCGGCGGCGTTCGTCACCCCCGTGACGCTCATCCGCGCCTCCTCGCCGTTTCGCGCGGTTAGCGCCGTCGAGTTCGACTTCTGTGGAACCACCTCCGCGTCACTCACGATGTCACGGAGCGTTTCGACCTGCGCTCGGGTGACGCCGTCGGTGGCGCTGTCCGCTCCCGAGGCGATCGTCACATCACCGCCGATAGAGCCGAGGTCGGAGGTGGCCTGCTGTTGGAGCGCTGCACCCGCCATCCCGAGCGACGCAATGGAAATCACGCCGATAACGATGCCGAGTGCCGCCAGCACCGTTCGCGTTCGGTTGCGGCCGAGGTTGCGCCACGCCATGAGCGCGCTCGGATACCGCCACAGGTAATCGGCGATACTCACGGCTGATCCACCTCTTGGATGACGCCGTCGACGATGCGGACGGTGGTGTCGGTGTAGTCGAGCATCTGGTCGTCGTGAGTGACCGCGACGATGGCGACGTTCTCATCTTCCTTCAGCCGCGTCAGTTCTTCGAGAATCGTCTGACCGGTGTCCTGGTCGAGGTTCCCCGTGGGCTCGTCGGCCAAGAGGATGTCCGGTTCGTTGATGAGCGACCGCGCGACTGCGACACGCTGTTGTTGGCCGCCGGATAACTGGTCGGGCGTGTGGTCTAAGCGGTCGCCGAGACCGACGCGACGGAGCAACTCAACCGCGCGGTCGTGCCTGTCTACCGAGGTGTTCCACATCGAGGGGAGTTCGACGTTCTCGACCGCCGTCAGCATGGGAAGCAGGTGGAAGTCCTGGAACACGAACCCGATTCCCGTTCGGCGCTCTTCGGTGAGTTCGTCCTCGCTGAAGTCGGTCACGTCGCGGGCGTCGAGGTGGACGTGGCCCTCCGTGGGCGTGTCGAGCAGTCCGATCATGTTGAGCATGGTACTCTTGCCCGAACCCGAAGGGCCGATGACGGTGACCATCTCGCCGCGGTCGGCGCTGAAGTCCACGCCCTTGAGCGCCTCAACCGTTTCCACACCGCTCTGATAGCGCTTGATGACATCCTCGAGTTCGATGACGCTCATGACTGTTGTCGTCGCCAGTAGACACCAGCAGCACCGACCGCAACGGCGAGTGCGATACTGAGCGCCGCCACGGAGAACCCGCTGCTGCCACCACCGGAACTACTGCTCGCGGCCGCACCACCCCGCGCGGCCGACTCGCTCGACGCGAGGTCGACGTGGACCGTCCGGACGAACTGCTCACCACCCGCAGAGTAGCGGATTTCGACGGGGAGGCTGTCGACCGAGCCGTTTGAATCCGTCTCGGCAGTCAGTTCGAACGTGGCGAACTCGCTGGATTCGACGGTGCCGACGAAGTACTCGCCGTTCGGCGCAGCCGGGCTGACCCCGGCGGCGTCACCGACGCTCATGAGCACGGAGTCGGCGTCACTGCTCCCGACGTTCGCGGCATCGCCGCTCAGCGTGACGGTCGAACCGCTCCGCGTCGCTTCGATACCGGTCAGTTCGATGTTCGACAACTCGCGGGGGTTGTAGTCGATGGTCGTTTCGGTCGTGTGGGCGTCACCACCGGCGGTGTACGCGGCGACGATGGTTACCGCACCCGTGGGAATGTCGGTCCCGCTGAGTGCGAACGTCTGCGACGTCTTCGGGTCGACGTCCGAGACGAGGGCGCGTTCAACGACCGTTCCGTCGACGACCGCCCGGAACTGAACGTCGGTGAGGCCGACGTTCCCGTACTCTGTGAGCGTCGTCTGAATGACCGACGACCCGTTCGACTCGGCCACCGTCGCGGTGAGACCGGTGTCGATATCAGCGGTCTCGGCGGTCACCGCCTTCTCGACGGTCGCTGTCCGCGTTGCTCCGGTCGCGGTTTTGTACTGGACCGTGCCGCGGAGCGTGTGCTCACCGGCTTCGGGAAATGTCACGTTGTACGTGTAGTCGGCCTTCGAACCGGGCGCGAGCGAGGCGCTCACGCGTTTCGGGTCCTCTACGTCGGCGTCGCCGCCGAGCGTGAGTTTGACGTTCGAAATCGTGTCGGTGTCACCGTTGGCAACGGTCACCCCGACGGAACGCTCGTCGCCCGCGACGGGGTCGAGGTGTTCGAACGAGATTGCGGCCTCGTCTGGTGGCTCGACATCTACGTACACCGGGTAGCTCACACGGGTGTATCCACCGCCTTGTCCCCTAACGGCCGCTTGGACGGTGAGCCGTTTTCTCCCCTCCTCGTCGAGGGTGACACTCATGGGAACGCTCATCTCACGCCCCGCGGTAAGCGACCCGAGATCTTCGGCCCGCGCGTACTCGGCCCCGCTCGGATCGCGGAGGTACACGTCGGTCACGTCGACAGACTCGTCGCCGACGTTGCTCAGGTTGACGGAGACGACGAACGGTTCGCCCGGTGCGGGGTCGCTAACGGACGCGTCGGCATGGATGGCGACTTCGGTCGCACCCGCCGTACTCGCGACGGCGCCGACCGACGACGTGAGCAACAACAACGCGAACACAGCGGAGAAGAACCGCTTCACCGACGCTCCACCCCGATTGCGCTCCGACGGCGAGCGAGTCGCCGTCCGATCCGTTGATAGGTCAATACTCGAACGCGGCCATCGGTGTCTGGCTGTCGTTTCACGAGAGAGCAAGCGGCAGATAGGTGATTAAACACCGACACAGATTTTCTGGGTCGGAAAGTTTGACCGGGTCACAGATGTCCGACTGCCGTCTCGGCCCGAGAGTATATAGGGCGACGCACGTTTTCTGGGCCAGAAAATCGACGCACCGATAAACATCACTCACGATGATACCCCGTTGTGTGTGAGGAGTCTACACCGGAGGAAGTCTACCACCTCCTCGACGACAAATACGCACGGACCATCCTCACGTCGACAGACACGACAGCGAAGTCCGCCAAAGAGCTCAGTGAAGCGTGCGACGCGTCGCTCCCGACGATTTACCGGCGCACCGAGCGCCTGATCGACTGCGGACTTCTCGAAGAGCAGACCGAACTCGAAGGCGATGGGCACCACTACAGCGTCTACAAAGCACGGCTCAAGCGCCTCACGGTGGAATTAGAGAACGATGAACTCAAACTCACAATCGAAGAACGGGAGCCCGAAACGATGGCGGACCGCTTCACGCGGATCTGGGAGGAACTGTGATGCAACCGCTTCAGATTGACCTTCTTACGCTGCCGATACGCTACGTGACGCTGTTCGCCGCGTTCTTCGTCACAATCGTGATGGGCCTGTTTATCGTCTTCCAGGCCTACCACGGATACCGTCGGAACGCGAACCGACGAATGTTGTTTCTCGCGGTCGGCCTCGCGTTCGTCACCGTCATTCCACCGCTCATGTCACTCGCCACCGCCTCGTTTGGGCTCCACGTCGACATCTACATGTTTTATCTGCCGCTCGGGACCGCGATAAGCCAAATCGTCGGACTGTCGTTTATCATCTACTCACTTGCGCTTCGGAGCGGGTCCTAGCGTTCGGCCGAGTCCGAGGCGCTTCCGATTCGGCGTCTTTCGCGCGCTTCAGAACCCGTCCAGCACCGGAGGCGACTCGGTCGCCGTCGTTCTCGGTAGCGAACGTCACTCCGGAGTGGGGAGACCGTTCGTGGAAAGGACATACTATCATAAATCAGAAATGGATTTTCGAAATATACGTTTTCGCTGTCAATTAGGCCCAGAAATACGCGAGTACGCTGATTAATTCAATATCTGGCCGGTCAAGCCAGATTATCGATACTCGAATAGCAGTCTAAGACAAATACTCCTCAAACACCGATAGATGGCCTGATACGTCTATTCATATGTACTGTCCGAACAGACCTAAAATGACATATCTTTAGATAATCTCTATTCCTCTCAATTATTGTATGTTTCTATCTCCGAACGAGAGACACAGACACCCCGCGAGGCCGCTCCCCCCGCGGTCGAACTCGTCGTCGACCATCGCCAGCGCCCCGCCGGAGTTGAACAGCAGGCGGCTCACGATGGCGACCGTCAGAACGAGGCAGAACATCGGCTTGACGGCGATGCTCATCTGTCGTCATCATCCCGGCCGGCGGTCGCGAGCGTCGGTTCGGCGTCGAAGGTGCAAGCGGCTTTGTGGCCGCGGGTCGCGCTCGCCACGCCGTCGAGCGTCGCGGTCGACCGCGAGCCCGAGCGGTCGTTACGAATCGAGGTCGAAGTCGTTCTGGACGAGTTCGACGAGCCGTTCGACGGCCTGCTCGCCGTCGCTGCCGTCGGCGGTGATGACGATCTCTTCGTCCGGGCCGACGCCGAGCGAGAGGACGGCGATACTGCTTTTCGCGTCTACTTCCGTCTCCCCGCCTGCTTTCCGCACGGAGATATCCGTCTCGAACTTCGACGCCGTCTGGACGAACATCGACGCGGGGCGTGCGTGGAGACCGGTCTCGTGCTCTACGACTACTGTCGCTGATTTCGCTGCCATCCGTGCCACCATTTCCCACGCCGGTACTAAAGGCTTTACCGCTTCGCGAGCGTTTTTGCCGGCGGACGCGGACTAGTCGCGTGTGATGTTCGCAAGCGCAGCGTATCCAGCGGTAGCTACGAGGGACCGATGAGCGACCGTAGAATCTCGGGCGTCGGCGTGACACCACTTCTCGGTGTTGGCACGGTCGTCCAGTACGATTCGACGGTCGACCTCGACGAGAGCGAGCGGTCGACGGCCGACCCCGAAGCTGAACTTCGGCGGTTCGAGGCGGCACGGGAGACGGCGGCGGACGAGCTCGCTCGCGAACGGTCACGGACGGCCGAGCGCGTCGGCACCGAAGAAGCGGAAATCTTCGACGCGCACCAGCAGTTCCTCGCCGACCCACAGATCACCGAGGGCGTCGAGACCGCGATCAGCGAAGACGGCGTCACCGCCGAGGGCGCCGTCTCGCAGGCGTTCGAGGACCCAATCGCCACGTTCGAGGCCGCAGACGGGATGTTCGCCGAGCGCGCGGACGACCTCCGCGACGTCCGCGACCGAGTGCTTCGCATCCTGCTCGACCGCGACCGGGTCGACCTCTCGGCGCTCCCCGAGGGAACGGTGCTCGTCGCGGAGCGACTCACCCCGAGCGATACCGCGCAGTTAGACCCCGACGCCGTCGCCGGGTTCGTCACGGTCGAGGGAGGACGAACCTCCCACGCCGCCATCATGGCCCGGTCGCTGGCGATTCCGGCGGTGGTCGGCGTCGGCACCGATGTGCTCGACCTTGCTGACGGCACGCGCCTCGTCGTCGACGGCACCACGGGCGACGTGACCGTCGACCCAGACGCCGACGCCGTCGCCGCGGCGCGGGAATCGGGCGGTGCAACGGTGGAACACGACCCCGTCACGACGGCCGGCGGCCGACACGTCGAAGTCGCCGCGAACGTCGGGACGCCGCGGGAAGCGGTGGCGGCCGCCGAACGCGGTGCGGACGGCGTCGGGCTCTTTCGAACGGAGTTCCTCTTTCTCGACCGGGAGACGCCGCCGGACGAAGACGAGCAGTACGAGGCGCTCACCGAGGTGTGCGAGGCGTTCGCCGGGTCGCGCGTGGTCGTCCGAACGCTCGACATCGGGGGCGACAAGCCGATTCCGTACGTCGACTCCGACCCCGGCGACAACCCGTTTCTCGGCGTTCGCGGCGTCCGGTTCGCGCCGGGCGAGCGACCCGAACTGTTCGAAGAACACGTCCGCGCGATTCTGCGTGCGGCCGCCGGGCCGGCGCAGCTCGCCGTGATGTTCCCGCTGGTGTCGACGGTGACGGAACTCGACGCGCTCCTCGACGAAGTGAGCGCAATCGCCGCGGAACTGGACGAGGCGGGCGTCGACTACGCGGTTCCCGAACTCGGCGCGATGGTCGAGACGCCGGCGTCGGTGTTTCTCGCCCGCGAGTTCGCCGACCGCCTCGACTTCCTCAGTATCGGGACGAACGACCTCACGCAGTACGTGATGGCCGCGGCCCGCGACGACGACCGCGTCGCCTCCTTACACGACCCGCTTCACCCGCCGGTGCTCCGCGCCATCGCGCGGACGGTCGAGGCCGCTCACGACGGCGACGCCTGGGTCGGCATGTGCGGCGAAATGGCCGGCGACCCCGCGCACACGGAACTGCTCGTCGGGCTCGGTTTCGACGAGTTGAGCATGAGCGCCGTGACGATTCCCGAGGTGAAAGCGGGCGTCCGGGCCGTCGATGACGAGTCGGCGGCGGCGCTCGCCGAGGCTGCCCTCCGCGCCGAGACCAACGAGGACGTTCGAGCGCTCTTAGACTAACAACTGGAGTGGAGTGGAGTAGAAGACTGGCCGCTCGCTCGCCGTGAAGCGCCGCTCCGCGGCGTCGTCTTCTCCGGTTCAGCCGTCGAAATCGACGCAGCGCTCGACGACGAGGTCGAGCAGGCCGTCGGCGTCGCGGCGCTTCGTCAATTCGGCGAACTCCTCGGCCTGAAAGAGTTTGGCGAGGTTCGAGAGGAACGACGAGTAGCCCTCGGTCTCTGTCACGAGGAGCAACACGACGACCTCGGCGTCGACGCGCTCGTCGGGGTTGTCCATGCTTCGGAAGGCTATCGACTCGCCCGCGGGCGGCAATCCGAGGAGCACTGCCTGTTCGGAGACGTGGTCGGGGTCGGCGTGGGGGATGGCGATGCCGAACCCCATCGTCGGGATGTCGAGCCCCGTCGGATAGTCGGCTTCCCGCGTCAGGAGGGCATCCGCGTAGCTCTCGTCGGCCCATCCCCGGTCGTAAGCGTACGCGCCGAGTTCCGTGAGGACCGCTTCGTCCGTCTCGCCAGTCAGTTCGAGGCTTTCAGTTCGCATCGATGAGTCGTACGCGGGTCTCCGAGAAAAGTGTTGGTACCGGTTCGCCGACGGTTCGGCGAAGCACGGTGGCTCGTCGCGGTCGGGCCGCGGACGTCAACGGGGAACTGCGCGGTCAGTCGTCGGAGCGGCCCTCTGCGGCCGTCACGTCGGCTGACGAGCCGAGTTTGTTGGGCAAGAGGCCGCCGCCCTTCCCGGTGTGACGACGTTCGACGGTCTCCCGCGCTTTCTCTTCTGACGCGCCGGCGACCATGTACATCCGCTGGGGCCACATCCGAAGTGCGACCCAGATACCGAGGACGATGACGAGCCCGACCGCGAGGGCGACCGGCGCCGGGATGAGGGCAAGGACGCCCGTCGCGGGCGACCCCGCGTCAGCGACGGGCGACGTGATGAGCCCGCGGCCAGCGAGGTCGAAGCCCGCGCTCCCCGCCGCCTGCGTCAGGAGGGGCGCCACCGCGGAAGAGATGTAGTGCAGCGGAATCAGCAGGATGGTCCCCGTGACGACCATCTTCACGATGTTGCCGTTCATGATGGGAACCATCAGCGCGAAGAAGAACGGGAACGTCGCCAGGTCGATTCCCCACAGGACGTCGTTTCCGGGGAGGATGATCGACATCACGATGGCGATCGGGACGATGAGCAGGCTGGACGCGATGACCGACTCGTGGCCGATGAGGATGGCCGAGTCGAGGCCAATCGCCATGTCGCGGTCTTCGAACCGCGAGGTCATGAAGTTCCGAATCGACTCCGAAAGCGGCGTCAGCCCCTCCATGAGGATGCCGACCATCATCGGCAGGATGTGCATCACCGCGGCGAACGAGATGCCGGCGGTGAGGATGGCGTACCAGCTCTCGGCGACGAAAAGCGCGTTACTGTAGGCGGCGATACCGATGACGAGACCGATAGCGAGGCCGACGAAGATGGGCTCGCCGAGGATACCGAACCGGTCTTGAATCGCGTCGGGGTCCGCTTCGATGTTTCCGAGGGGTGTCTTGTCCACCGCCCAGTGAATCGGAATCGCGGCGACGGCGTACGGTGCCGAGGTTCCGTGCGGGATGGAGATGCCGGGCGTGTCGAACGTCTCTTCGACGGCCGGCTGCGTCCAGTCCGCGGCGACGAGGACGAACAGCCCAAGCGTCAGCCCGACCGCCACCGAGTACAGCCAGTTGTTCGTGCTCATGTAGACCAGCCCGCCGATGAAGGCGAAGTGCCAGTAGTTCCAGATGTCCACGTTGAGCGTGTAGGTAAAGCCGATAGCGAAGAGGACGAGGTTCATCGCCACGAACAGCGGAATCATCCAGACGCCGAGTTCCGCGATACCGAAGGCGATGGCGGCGGCGGCGGGCCAGCCGACGTCGACCGCCGGCAGCGTGATGCCGGTCACCTCGACCATCTGTTGGGCCAGCGGGCTGATGTTCTCGCTGAACAGTCCGATGACGAGATTGATGCCGATGAAGCCGATACCGATGAGGATGGACGAGCGCGCCGCCTTCAACACGTCCACCCGGAACGCGAGCGCGATGAGGAAGATGATTATCGGAAGGAGGACGCTCACGCCCAACGATTGGATTACGCTGTTGATAGAATTCAACAGGGAACTCACACCACTCTGTAAGAGTACTTCTGGTACTGCCATGTTATTGACTCACAACCCTGTCTCAGGATGAGAGTGATCCCACATAAATATTGCTATCGTTCGTGAAAAATCCGCGTCGCCGACTCGTCGAACAGTCAGTCTTCGAGCGCCGCGGCGATGTCGTCGAGGACCTCGTCTTGGCCGATACCGGTCATGAACGCCGTCGTGTGGATGACCGGGATGTCGAACTTGTCTTGGTTGAGCTGCGTCGTGGTGACGATAAGATCGAAGTTCCCCGACGAGACCTTGCCGGGGGCCTCCGTCGCCTTCGCCTTGGCGATGGTCCCGATGTCGAGGCCCCGCTCCGGGAGTTTCTCTTTCAGCGCTTCCTTGACGACCGTCGACGTCGCGACCGATGTGCCACACACTACGAGGATGTTTTTCGTTGTCATTGACGTGTATTGCACATCATCGATGATCACTAAAAAGATTGCGCCGGTCTGACGCGCTGCAGTCGCCGAACCAAGCGGGGCGTTCGCCGTCGCCGGCGTCTCAGGGGAAACTCGCGGCGATGTCGCGGAGGAGCGACTCCGGATCCGACGCGAGCGACACGGCCGATGCGGCACCGGTCGCGTGACCGCCCTGTTCGAAGGCGAGGCGGACGTCCTCGGCGGTCGAGATGCCGCCGCCGACGAGGACGCGAGTGCGCGGGTTCTCCGCTTCGACCATCGACATGAAGGCGCGGACGCGGTCGGGGTGGGTCTGCGTGATCGCGCGGTCCGACGAGATGTCTTCGGGCATCTCGTATATCATCGAGTCGGGGTCGAACTCGGCGACCGCTCGGCCCATCTCGATGCTGTCGACGCAGACGACCGAGTCGAGGTCGAGGTCGCGGCAGCGCTCGATTTTCCACACGAGGTCGGACAGCGTGTCGCGGTTCTCCGCGTGGTTGATGACGACGCCGTCCGCCCCTGCGTCCGCGACGGTCTCAGGGAGGATTTTCCCCATCCCGCGACCGGGCTCGACGGCGTCCATCGCGGGCGCGGTGACGGCGAGGTCGGTGTGTTCGGTTATCAGCCGAATGTCCGGCAGTTGTGGCGTCAACACGAAGCGCGCGTCGGTCTCCGCTTCTATCGTTTCGAGCATGCGCGCGAACGCGAGCGCGTCCTCGCCGCTCGTATCCGGGTACACCTTGAAGTTGACCTGAAAGTGGGGGTACGGAAGGTTCATCAGTGGGTCCGGGAGGTGTTTCGGGAGGTCATAGCAACGTCTCGGCCTCTTCGATGGTCGCGCCCTCGTGGACGATGGCCGAGAGCGCGTCGATGATGGCGGCGGGGTCGTCTCGCTGCCAGACGTTGCGGCCGAACATCACGCCCTGCGAGCCGGCGTTGACGGCACCGTGGACCATCTCCAGTACCTCCCGGTCCGTCTCGACGGTGGGTCCGCCGGCGATGTACGTCGGCACCGGCGCGTTGTCTACGATACGCTCGAAGCCCGTGGGTGGGTACGGCGTCTTCAGGATGTCCGCGCCGAGTTCGAAGCCCAGGCGGTTGGCGTTGACGAGGTAGTCGGTGTCGAACTCGTCGTCGGCGCGCTGGCCCCAGAGGGTCGGCTCGACGATGAGCGGAATCCCCGCGTCGTCGCAGTCCTCGGCCGCGGCCGCGACGAACTCGGCGTTCTCCTTCAGCACGTCGGGGTCCTCCCGGCCGAAGACGAGCGCGACCTTCGCGGCGTCGGCCACGTCGGCGCAGTCTTCGACGCTGAACACCTGGGAGTGGATTTCGGCGTTTTCGATGTCGCCCGGCATCGTCGAGTCGTACAGGAGGTCGAGCGTGCCGATGGTGTGGACGTCGGCGGCGGCGATTCGGTCCTCGAAGCGCTTCAGGAATGGAACGCTCGCGAGGATACCGTCGGGGCCGGCGTCCAGCACCGTGTCGAGGAGCGCCGCGGGGTCCTCGAACCCCTCGAGGGAACCCCAATGGAGGCCGTGGTCGATAGCGACAGTCACCGATCGTCCGAGTGGTTGGTCCGTCATGGCTATTGTAGAATCGTCGTGGTAATCGTTCGCTCGCGCGGGCCGCACAGTTCGAAGAACATGACCTCTTCCCAGGTCCCGAGGTCGAGCTCCCCGTCGCGGAGGACGAGAAGGACCGGTCGCTTGATCATCGCGGAGATGAGGTGCGCGTGAGCGTTCGGCTGCTCACCTGCGGTGATGTGGTCGAGGTCGTGGTAGTAGCCCTCGTCCGGGGGGGCAATCTCCTTGAACTTGTCAATCATGTCGTCGAGGAGCTTCTCTTCGTACTCGTTAGTCGAGAGCGCCGCAGACGTGTGCGGCGTCGACACGTACACGAGTCCGTCGGTCACGCCGAGGTCCTCGATGGTCGCTTCCACCTCGGGAGTGACGCTCAGAATCTCGAACCTGCTGTGGCTCTCGATGGAGAAGCTCTCTGTCTGTATCTCCATACACCGTAGCTCAGGGAGTGAGCGTAAATAGTTTTTGCCGGCACTGCCCCGAACACCGCACAGCGGCCCTTAGACACCAGATACCTCGGTTCCACCTCGTCTGGCTCCGCCGTTCGAACGGCGTCGACGGTTCGCCCCGCTGTCTCGCTGAATCGAACAGCTGTTCTACTCGATGGAACAAACTATTTAGGGTTGCCTCGACGACACGCAGTCATGACAGAGAACGCGCCCCACCGGGTCGAAACGAGTCGGAAGACGATTCGGGTGCTCGACGCGCTCCGAGAACACGGGTCGAGCAGCGTGACGTTCCTCGCTCGGGAACTCGAGATGAACAAGAGCACGGTCCACAACCACCTCAGCACGCTCGAAGCCGAGAAGTTCGTCGTCCGCGACGGGACCGATTACGAACTGAGCCTTCGGCTGCTCGGGTTCGGGGGGTACGTACAGCACCGCCACCCGCTGTATCAGGTGGCGAAGCGCGAGGTCCACCGGTTGGCGTCACAGACCGGCGAACTCGCGAATCTGATGGTCGAGGAGTACGGGCAGGGCGTGTATCTCGCCTCCGAACAGGGCGAGCGAGCGGTCGATTTAGACATCTACCCCGGCCTCAGGCGGCCGCTACACGCTATCGGACTCGGAAAGGCGATACTGGCGCACCTCTCTCCCGAGCGCGTCGACGACATCATCGACGAACACGGCCTTCCCGCGGAAACCGACCAGACGATCACCGACAGGGCGGAACTCGACGCACAGTTGGCGACGGTCCGCGACCGGGGCTACGCCGTCGACAACGAGGAACTTATCCGGGGACTCCGGTGCGTCGGCGCGCCCATCATCGCGAAAGACGGGACTGTTCTGGGTGCAATCAGCGTCTCGCAACCCGTCAGCCGCATGAATAACGAACGGTTCACCGACGAGGTTCCCGATATCGTCCAGAGCGCCGCCAACGTCATCGAACTCCACGCGAACCACTAGCTATTACAAACGTACCTTTGTAACGACTTTCGCGACGACTCCTGCAAGCCTCCGCCGGCCCTGTCGAGACTGTTCAGCACCCTTGGACTAGTGTTCTCAATCACAGAATAGAAGGAATCTCAACGATAGTTCGTGTTTGTCCGATTATCGTTCTTATTTCGGTATCAACGCTCGGAATGTCATCTCTCCCGAAACGAATGTCGATTGAACGTGCGCTCGTCCGGATTGTATGCTAACAGCCACCAAATGAACTCTGCTGCGGCCGGTCTGTCGAACCGCGCGCTCGCGCGGTCGACAAGGTCACTGCCTCGGAAGGGTTTAATGGCGTCCTACGAGACCCCGTAGTATGGAGAGCCCGCAACTGGTCGGCGTTCATCTCGGTACCGCGAGCGTGCACGTCGATGTGTACAGCACCGACGGGGAACGACTCGCCGGTGGTGAGGCACCGGTCGCCGAGCAGACGACGCTCGCGTGGGAGCGTGCGCTCCACGAGGCGGCACCGGCGCTGCCGCAGACCGGTATCGGCTCGGTCGCAAGTACGTCGGGGACGGCCGTACTCGTCGATAAGTACGGCGAGCCGGTGTTTCCGCCGCAGATGTACTTCGATTCCGCGCCCGAACAGGCATCGAAGCTCCGCGACCTCGACCTGTCCGGCCTCTCGATTAACCAGAACATCGCGTTTTCTCCGACCAGCCCCCTTCCGAAGATTCTGAAGCTTCGCGAGGAACACCCCGAAAAGTTCCAGCGGGTGGAGTGGATTCTCAGCCCGACGACGTGGCTGTTGTATCGGCTCCGGTTCGACGCGTCGACGCCGTGGCACGATATCGAGACCGACTGGACGAACGCGTTGAAGTTCGGTGCCGACGTGACGACGCCCCTCCCCACGTGGTTCGAGTCGCTGTTCGAGACGCTCGACCTGCCTCGATCGCTCTTTCCGGCGATTCGACCCCCGGGGTCGTTCATCGGCGTCGCCGACGGCCAGTTAGCCGAGCGGACCGGCTTCGACGGTATCAAACTCTTTCAGGGACTCACCGACGGCAACGCCTCGGTGTTGGCGAACGGCGGCGTCAAACCGGGGGAGTTCAGCATCACCTTCGGCGCGTCGAGCGTCGTCAAGTACGTCTCGGAGACCGTCTCGCCGCACCCGGCGCTGTATTATCACCGCCACCCCATCGACGGCTACCTTCCCGGTGCGTCGTTCGACACCGGCAACCTCCTTCGGTGGTTCTTCGACCGCATCCTCAACTGTACGCCGGAGCGCGGGCTCGAACTCGCCCGACAGGTCCCGAGCGGAGAGGGGTACGAGATGTTCCTCAAGGGCAACCGAAGCCCGTTTTTCGACGCCGACGTCGCGGGGTCGCTCCTCGGACTCAACTACGACAACTCCCTGTCGACCGAGGAAGTCCACGGCCGACTGGCCCGCGGGCTCATCACCGGTATCATCCTGACCGAGTGGACCTACATCTCGCTTGTCGAAGAACACTTCGACACCGACATCGACCGCGTGCTCGTCATCAACGACGGGACGCCGACGCTCGACGGCAACTACGACTGGTGGAACACGCTCCGCGCGTCGATATGGGACCGTCCGGTCGTCGAGATGGAGCCGCGGACGACCGCCGGCGCGGTCATGGCCCCCGCGCTCATCACGTCGATTTACAGCGACGTCGAGACGGCAGCGGAAAACCTCCTCCGGGAGCGCGACGTTATCGAACCAGACCCGTCGATCGGCGCGGACTTCGATACGCAAAAAGAGGCGTACTTCGACCGATGGCGGGACATCGCGGAGTTCTATCAACGGGAGTGACGCCGAGTGCGACCGTTCACTGGCTCTGGTCGCCTTGCATCGGTCCATCTCGTCTCGCCTTCGCTCGTTCCCTGTCGATCGTGGCAACTCCCAGCCTCATTCACGAGCCAGTCGCGTCGTGTGTTCGATGCACAACGAGGCGGCGGGTTCAAGATAGCGAGCGACTCTGCCTTCGAAGGGTGAGGGCGCCCACATCCTAAACGACGAATTTGACAGATATAATAATATATCAAACAAAATATTTCGCCACCTCGACCGAATAACGTCTGAAGCGCAAATACCATGCGAATTAGAGGATTTAGCGTCCGGTATGTCGCTTGGACGTTTCGTTAACCGCTGAGTGCGTTCTCGGATAGACGATCTTTTGAAATCGTCTTATTCATCCCTTGGAGCCACCTATTCAACTATTTAGTGGTCCCCCTCGGAAAATTCGCTTGGTACTGACTACTATATTGAATGATTAATCACTACTCTGTTTTCTGATATTTATTATTGTGGGTACAGGGTGCGGACGGCGCACCCGTCGACTGCTACCCCCCGCGGTCGAACTCGTCGTCAACCATCGCCAGCGCCCCGCCGGAGTTGAAAAGCAGGCGGCTCACGACCACCCACGTCGGCACCGCGAGGACGACCAGCGCGACCGTGCTCGCGACGGGCGACAGCGGCGGCAACAGCCCGCGGTAGAACCACACGATGGCGAACGTCAGGACGATGCGAAGCATCGGTTTGACGGCGATGCTCATCTGTCGTCGTCACCCCGGCCCTGGTCCCGTCCGCGACCGTCGGTCGCGAGCGTCGGTTCGGCGTCGAAGTTCTCGATGCTGAATCGTTCGTCGACGCCCTGTGCGGCGCTCGGGACGCCCGCGCCGGTCTCGAACTCGTCGACGTGGATACAGGCGGCCTTGTGGCCGCCGGTCGCGCCCGCCACGTCGTCGAGCGTCGGGTCGATCGACGTGCACTCCTCGGTCGCCTCGGGACACCGCGGATTGAACGAACAGCCGGAGGGCGGGTCGAGCGGCGAGGGGACCTCGCCTTCGAGCACCTGCCGCTGCCGCGCCAGCTCCGGGACCGGCTGGGGAATCGCGCCCAACAGCGCCCGCGTATAGGGGTGTTGGGGGTTCGAAAACAGCTCGTCGGCGTCCGCGAGTTCGACGATTTCGCCGAGGTACATCACGGCGACGCGGTCGCAGACGTGGCGAATCACGCTGAGGTCGTGGGCGATGAACAGAAGCGTCAGGTCGAACTCCTCCTGGAGGTCCTCGAGCAGGTTGAGTATCTGCGCTTGAATCGACACGTCGAGCGCGGAGACGGGTTCGTCGGCGACGATGAAGTCGGGGTCGACCGCGAGCGCGCGGGCGATGCCGACGCGCTGGCGCTGGCCGCCCGAGAACTCGTGGGGGTAGCGGTTGGAGTACTGCGGCGGCAGGCCGACCGTCTCCATGAGTTCGTCCACGCGGGCGTCGCGTTCGCCCTCGTAGAGGCCGTGAATCTCCATCGGCTGTTTGATTATCTGGCCGACGGTCTTCCGACGGTTGAGACTCGACGCGGGGTCCTGAAAGACGATTTGGATGCGCTTTCGCATCTCCGTCATCTCCCGGTCCGACAGCGCCGTCAGGTCGGTGCCGTCGTAGCTGACCGTCCCCTTCGTGGGTTCGTCCAGCCGGAGGACCGATCGCGCCGTCGTCGACTTGCCGGAGCCGGACTCGCCGACGAGACCGAGCGTCTCGCCGCGCTCGATGTCGAACGAGACGCCGTTGACGGCTTTCACGGTCTCGTCGGCCCCGAGCAGGCGGTCGATGAAGCCGTCGTTCTGCGTGAAGTACTTGTGGAGCCCCGAGACGGACAACAGCGGGTCGTCGCTCATTGCGATGCACCTCCGTCGGTCGCGGGAGTCGCAGGACTGCCGCCGTCAGCTTGCACGCCTTCGGTTTCGAGAGCCGACTTCGAGAGGTTGTAGCCGCGCGCGTGGAGACACGCCGCTTCCCGGCCGGGTTCGACCTCCCGGAGTTCGGGGTCGTACGACTCGCACTCGGCGGTCGCGTGCGGACACCGAGGGTGGAACGAACAGCCAGACGGCAGGTCCGTGAGGTTCGGCACGTCGCCTTTGACGGGCGTCAGCCGGTCGGTGTCGTCGGTGAGCCGCGGAATCGACCGCATGAGGCCGCGGGTGTAGGGATGCCGCGGGTTCTCGAAGAGTGCGTCCACCCCGGCGCGCTCGACGACGCGGCCGCCGTAGGCGACGGCGACGCGGTCGCAGGTCCCGGCGACGACGCCGAGGTCGTGCGTGATGAGGATGATACTCATCCCGTACTTCTCCTGGAGTTTGTCGAGGACGTTGAATATCTGCGTCTCGATGGTCACGTCGAGCGCGGTGGTCGGCTCGTCGGCGATGAGCACGTCCGGCTCGCAGGAGATGGCCATCGCGAGCAGCGCGCGCTGGCGCATCCCGCCGGAGAACTGGTGCGGGTAGTTGTCCACGCGCGAGGTCGGCTCTGGGATGCCCACGTCGGCCATGAGTTCGATGGTCCGTTCGCGGGCCGCCGCGTCCGAGACGTCCTGGTGGGTCTTGATGACCCGGCTGATCTGGTCGCCGACGGTGAACACGGGGTTGAGACTCGTCATCGGGTCTTGGAACATCATCGCGATGTCGTTGCCCCGAATCGACCGCATCTCCGCCTCGCTTTTTTCGAGCAGGTCGTCGCCGCGGTAGCGGACGCTTCCCCCCTCGATGCGACCGGGGGCGTCGACGAGTTGGAGCATCGACAGCGCGGTCACGGACTTGCCGGAGCCCGATTCGCCGACGATGCCGAGCGTCTCGCCCTCGTAGAGGTCGAACGACGAGCCATCGACGGCCTTGACGGTCCCCTCGTCGGTGTAGAACCGCGTGACGAGGTCGCGAATTTCGAGTACCGGTTGTTCGTCCGGCTCAGCGCTCATCGCTCGCCTCCGTCGTTGCGGGGGTCGAGCGCGTCGCGCAGGCCGTCACCGAGCAGGTTGAACCCGAGGATGGTGACGACGATGACGAGCCCGGGGAACACCGAGTACCACCACTCCCCGCTGTAGAGGTAGCCGCGGGCGTTCGACAGCATCAACCCGAGGCTCGCGTTCGGCGGCTGGATGCCCAGCCCGAGGAACGACAGCGCGGCGCTGGCGAGGACGGCCGTCCCCATGTAGAGCGTCCCTTGGACCACGACGGTCGGCAGTGTGTTGACGGCGATGTCCTTCACGAGGATGTGTCGGTCGCTCGCGCCGAGCGACTTCGCGGCGTCGACGTAGTCTTCTTCCATCTCCTTGAGGACCGACCCGCGCATGACGCGCGCGAAACTCGGGATGTAGACGACGCCGATGACGGCGATGACCTTCACGATGTTCGGGAGCGTGAACGAGCCGTACTCCGTGCTTCCGACCCCGAGCACGCCGAGCACCGCGATGGCGAGGATGAGACTCGGGAAGGAAAACAGGATGTCCATGAAGCGCATGACGACCTCGTCGACCCAGGTGTTGCGGTAGTAGCCCGCAATCGCGCCGGCGCTCACGCCGAGCGCCATCGCGAAGCCGACGACGCCAAGCGAGACGGTCATCAGCGTCCGCAACCCGTAGATGATGCGCGAGAGGATGTCCCGGCCGTGGTGGTCGGTGCCGAGGTACGCCGTCGTCGTGCCGACGACCTCGCCGGCGTCGTTCTCGACGATCATCTGGGTGCCCATCGGCATCGGGTTGTGTTCGCCGTCCGGTGCCTCGAACTGCGTCGTCGGGTCGTGGGGGGCGAGAAACGGCGCGAACAGCGCGGTCAGGAGCATCGTGAGGATAATCGCGGTCCCCACGAGCGAGAGGGTGTTCTTGCGGAACTCCTTCCAGAACATCTCGAACTGACTGTGGTGCGTACCGGGGGCTTGCGCGGCCGGCACCGCCTCGTCCGTGTGGTCTGTCGTTGCCATGTTAGTTTCCATCGTGTCTGATGCGGGGGTCGAGGTAGGCGTACAGCACGTCCACCGCGAGGTTCGCGAAGACGAACACGCTCGCGATGAACAGGATGAGCGCCTGGATGATGCGGTAGTCGCGGCGGTCGATGGCCAGTATCAGGAGCTTGCCGATACCGGGGAGGTTGAACACCGTCTCGGTCAGAATCGCGCCGTTCATGAGTTGGCCGAGTCCGACGCCGATGACGGTCACGACGGGGATGAGCGCGTTCTTCGAGGCGTCCTTGAGGACGATTTCGCGCGCGCCGATACCCATCGCGCGGGCGGTCTTGACGTAGTCCTGACTGAGCGTGTCCAGCATCTCGGAGCGCATCATCCGGGCGATGAGCGCGGAGTAGGCCGTCCCGAGCGTGATGACCGGAAGGAACAACTGCTGGAGGTTCGCCACCGGGTCGACCCACGGCGGCGTCCAGCCGCCGGTCGCCCACGGGAACGAAAACTGCACCGCGAATATCATGATGAGGATGATACCCAGCCAGAAGTCGGGAATCGAGATGCCCGACAGCGCGGCGATGCGCGCGGCGTGGTCCGCGGGCTTGTCCTTCCGGACGGCGCTGATGATGCCCGCCGGGATGGCGATGAGGACCGCCGTAATCATGCTGAGAATCGACAGCTCGACCGTCAGCGGGATGCGCTCGACGATGATGTCGGTGACGGGCGTCCCCTGCTTGACCGTCCACGACACGCCGAAGTCGCCCTGTATCGCGTCGAACACCCACATGCCGTACTGGACGTACAGCGGGCGGTTGAGCCCCATCTCCAGTCGAATCTGCCTGACGAGCTCCTCGCTGCTGAGCGGGCCGAGCATCACCCGCACCGGACCGCCCGGCGCGAGGTGGACGAGCGCGAAGACGACGACGCTCACCCCGAGGAGGACGGGAACGCTCAACAGCAGGCGCTTGAGGACGAACCGGAACATGCTCACAGCCGAGTCACCTCCCGGGTCGCCGTCTGCGGTCGACGAGTCTGGCGCGAACGCGTGTGCATCGGCTCGTCACTCACCCTTCGAGACGAAGCGGTAGTTGTCTTGGAACGTGCCCACGTCGTAGTCGTTGACGGCGTTGCGCCACGCTTCGAGCTTGTTCACGTAGGCGATGTCTATCTGGATGCCGTGTTCGACGAGGTACTCCTCCAGTTCCCAGACGATTTCCTTCTGTTCTTGTTCGTCCGTCGAGGCCTGTGCCTCGCGGAGCTTCGAGACGTACCACTCGTGACCGTTCGAGAAGTCGCCCTCGGCGTCCTCGGGCGCGGCGGGGCCGCTCGGCGCGTAGATGTCTTCGAGGTCGTCCGAGGGGTGGTGCCAGTTGTTGTGGTTGTGGTTGTTGTCGGCGTAGCCGGCGTCGAGCCACGACGTGGCGACCGGAATCGACTGCGCCCAGTCTTCCATCGCGGCGTGCCACGTGTCCGTGCTGTACACCTGATTGAGGAGCGTGGACTTGTCGACGGCGGTGACGCTGGCTTCGATGCCGATTTTCGACAGTTGGTTCTGGATGACGACGGCCTCGTCTTTGAACCACGAGCCCTTGGTGGCGATGATGTCCATCTCGAAGCCGTCGGGGTTGCCCGCGAGTTCGAGTTCCTTCTTGGCCTTCTCGGGGTCGTACATCTGCATCTCCTTGAGCTTCGGCGAAGTCCAGTCGCTGTCGGGGTACCACGGTCCCTTCTGGACCGCGCCCTGTCCGTAGAAAATCTCGTCGAGGATCTCCTCGCGGTCGATGCCGAACAGCACCGCGCGGCGGTTGTGCCGGTTGCTCATCGGGTTGCCCTCCGACTCCATGAGGTTCACGTACAGCACCTGGGTGAAGTTGCCGGGGACGGACTCGGTCGTGATGTCGGGTTGGCCGCTGAGGCTCTCGAAGTCCTTCGGGGGAACCTTGTCCGTCAGGTCGAGTTGGCCGGACCGGAGGTTCGCGAGGCGCGTGGAGTCCTCGCCGATGAAGTCGAACTTGAACTCGTCGACGGCGGGCGCACCCTCCTTCCAGTAGTCTTCGTTCTTTTCGAGGAGGACGTGACTCCCGCTTTTCCACTCGACGAATTTGAACGCGCCGGTGCCCGCGCCGGCGGGGTCCTTCGTGAGGTCGGTCGCGAGGCCGCTCGGCCCCTTCCCGTCCGCGGTGTCGCCGCGGGAGCCCTCGGGGACGATGCCTTCCAGCCCGCGCGTGAGCCACCAGTTGAGCGTCCCGAACGGCTGAGAGAGGTTGAGCCGGAGCGTCCGGTCACCGACGATTTCGGTGTCCTCGACGAACGGCAGGCGGCTCTTGACCGGCGACTTGTTGTCGGGGTTGAGAATCCAGTCGACGGAGTACTTGAAGTCCTCGACGGTGACCTCGTCGCCGTTGTGGAAGGTGATACCCTCGCGCAGCGTGTACTCGAAGGCCGTCCCACCGTCGACCGGGTCGGGAACCTCGGTCACGAGGCCGGGCTGGAGTTCGGAGTCGGGCGTCAGTTCGATGACCTCGTCGTAGATGAGGCCGCCGATGGTGCTGGTCGCGGTGTCCGTCCAGAGCGCGGGGTCGAAGTTCCACGGCTCCGCGGCGAGCGCGACGTTGACGCGGACGGTCTCTCCCGAGTTGCCCGACGAACCGCTGTCGGTGCTCCCGCCGCTCGTCTCGGTTCCGTCGGAACCGCCGGAATCGCCGCCGGTACAGCCCGCAAACGCGGTCGCGCCGACCGCGCTCGCGGCCGCAATAAATTGCCGTCTGTCCATGTTTATCTCGGTAATGTTGTCGTCTGACATTGTTTCTCGGAGCTACGTACACACCCTTGTAGCGGTACGCGTGATACCTTAGCTCATGAAACACCGTTATTTATATCTTTGGCAACCCCTCACAAACTTGGTACTATCTCGCAATGGGTTCCGGGCGCGTTCGTTGTGCTACCGCTTCCCAAACAGTTTAACGGGGTGGTTGCAATGTCGGCTTCATGGCGTACGCCAGCACGCTCTCCCTGCGAGAGTTACGACAGGACCTTCACGCCCACCCCGAGTCCGGGTGGAAGGAGTTCCGCACGACAGCCCTCATCGCCGCCGCGCTCGACGACCGCGAGTTCACACTCCACCTCGGCCCGGACGCAGTCGCCGAAGACGAGCGACTCGGCGTCCCCGACGACGACGCGGTCGCGGCCGCAATCGAACGCGCACGCGAGGAAGGCGCGCCCGAGGCCTACCTGGACCGGATGGGCGGTATCACGGGGCTCGTCGCCGAGAAGACCTTCGGCGACGGGCCGACCGTCGGCGTCCGCGTCGACATGGACGCCCTCGAACGCACCGAGTCGAGCGACGAGGCGCACCGCCCCGCGAAACTGGGCTTCGCGAGCACGCACCCCAACGAGATGCACGCGTGCGGCCACGACGGTCACACCGCCATCGGCCTCGGCATCGCCCGCGACATCGACGACGACGGCGGGTTCGACGGTACGCTTCGGCTGTTCTTCCAGCCGGCGGAGGAGGGCGGCCGCGGCGGCAAGCCGATGAGCGAGACCGACCTGCTCGCGGACATCGATTACTTCCTCGCGCTCCACCTCGGTCTCGGCAACCCCACGGGGACCGTCATCGCCGCCTACGAGAACCCGCTTTCGAACGCGAAACTCGACGCGACCTTCGAGGGCGCGCCGAGCCACGCGGGCAACGCGCCCAACGAGGGGCGCAACGCGCTCCACGCGGCGACCGCAGCGGTCCAGAATCTCTACGGGATTCCGCGCCACGCCGACGGTGCGACCCGCATCAACGTCGGGAAGTTCGAGTCCCCCAACCCGCAGAACATCATCGCAGAAGAGGCGCGTCTCCGCGTCGAGGTCCGCGGCAGGACCGCCGAACTCAACGACTACATGCTGGAAAAGGCCCGCCGCGTGCTCGACCACGCCGCGGGCATGCACGACGTGTCGGTCGAGACGGGACTGTACGGGAAGACGTCGACGTTCACGGCCGACGACGAGATGGTCGAGGCCGTCCTCGCGTCGGCGGCCGACCTCGACGACGTGACAGAGACGGTCCCGCGACTCGACATCGGCGGCAGCGAGGACGCCTCCTACCTCATCCGGCGCGTGCAGGACCACGGCGGGAAGGCGACCTACGTCGGTATCGGCGCGAGCAACGAGTTCGGCCACCACACCTCGCGGTTCGACATCGACGAAGACGCCCTCGACGTCGGCGTCGACGTGGTGTGTCAGACGATTCGAACGCTCTAACGCAGCGACTCGACCCGGCTGTCCGACCCCGACCAGCCGCGCGTCCCGGCCGTCGTCGCCGCCGCCGACCCGTAGAATCTGCCACGAACGCACACAATTATTAGCTATCGTTTGCGAGTTGAGTCGCACATGCAGGCCTCCCAGCAGCGACTCCGCGAGGACATCGAAGCGAACGCCCGCTTCGGCGACATCGACGCGCCGGCGGGACGCGGCCGAACCGTCCTGACCGGAAGCGACGCCGACCGACGCGCTCGCGAATATTTCGTCGAGCGGCTGCGCGACGCCGGCCTCTCGGTCCGCATCGACGCCGTGGGCAACGTCGCCGGGCGGTGGGTCCCCGAGGGAGCCGACCCCGACGCGGCCCCCGTCGCCGCCGGGAGTCACCTCGATTCGGTCCCCGAGGGTGGCATCTTCGACGGCCCGCTCGGCGTCTACGCGGCGCTCGAAGCGGTCCGAACGCTCCAAGAACGAGACGCCGACGTGAGCCTCGACCGCCCAATCGACGTCGTCTCGTTCACCGAAGAGGAGGGCGCGCGCTTCTCGCACGGCCTGCTCGGGTCGTCGGTGGCAACGGGGGCGCGAGACGCCCACGACGCGCTCGCGTTCCGCGACGCCGACGGCACGACGCTCGCAGCGCACCTCGACGCCATCGGCTTCCGCGGAACCGACACCATCGCGGCCGCGGAGTGGGACGCGTGGGCCGAACTCCACATCGAACAGGGGACGCTCCTGGAGTCCGCGGGGGCGTCGGTCGGCGTCGTCGACGCCATCACCGGTATCACGACCTGCGCGGCCGACATCGTCGGCGAGGCAGACCACGCCGGCGCGACGCCGATGGACGAGCGCCGCGACGCGCTGGTCGCCGCCAGCGAGTTCGTCGTCGACTTCCGGGCCGCGGCCGACGACGTGGCGCAGAACCAGAGCGCCACCGCCGTGGGAACCGTCGGCCAGTTCGACGTGACCCCGAACGCGCGCAACATCGTCCCCGGTGAGGTCACGCTGCAGATGGACATCCGCGACGTGAACTACCGGGCGATGAACGCCATCGCGGAGCGAGCGGACGCCGCGCTCGCGCGCCTCGAAACCACCCACCCGGTCGAGACGAGCTTCGACCGCTACCGCGACCAGCGCCCGAGTCGGATGGCCGACGACTGCGTCGACGCCGCATTCGCCGCCGCCGCGGCCGAGGATATCGACGCCCAACGGATGCATTCCGCGGCGATGCACGATACTGCAAATGTTGCCACCGTCACCGATGCCGTGCTCCTGTTCGCACCGTCGGCGGACGGCCTCTCGCACAACCCGCGCGAATGGACCGACTGGGCCGACTGTGCGACCGCAGCGTCGGTTCTCGCGGGGACGCTCGCTCGCCTCGCCGCCGCGTGAGTCGTTGCCTGAGCCGTCGCCGACGACCCACCCCTCTCTGCCACTCCGTCTTCGCGTTCCGATAGTTTAGCGCTCTACTCGCGTCTTTGCCGCCGTTTCGTCCCGACCGCATCGCCAATCTCGCTATGTGACACGCACCCGGCATGCTCACCCAACGGCGTCGTCTCGGTCGCGTTCCGGGAGCGTCGGACGCGCTCCGCCGGAGATGTCGGATTCCCGCTTGGAGTGGTCTCGGGTCGCTCGGGTTCTCGTCCAGCGAGCCACGGACCACGATAGCCGAAATCACTCGTGGACAACTCTGTACCGCTGCTTTGCCGTCAAATACAACGACTATCGGAGTCGCAGGCGACGTATCTCTCGGTACCGAAGTCAACAAGCGGAAACACCGGGAGTACGACGATTCTACGCATCTGACAGGCAGGGATCGCGGGCAGTGGCCGTCGCCTCCGGTGTGTCTCGGGGGATGCGCACATCCGCGCTCGCGCTGGGCGAGGGGGTGGACGACTCCGGCTTCGAGTCGGGGTTGACAATTATCGAGCGAAACCGCCTTCGAGCCCCTGTCTCGACACCGATTTTGCCCAACACGTTTCGATTGCAAGATATTCGGAACAGCTATGACACCCGATAGACGTTCTCGTAGCATGCCCGAGAACCCCAACACCGATGCGCCGTCGCGGACCCTCAGCACGGTGGACACGGCGGTCAGCGTCGTCAGGGCGCTCGAGGAGTTGAACGGGGCGCGCGTCGCCGAGTTGGTCGATTACCTCGACCTCTCGAAGTCCACGGTGTACAACCACCTCGCGACCCTGCGGAAGAACAACCTCGTCGCCAAGGACGGCGACAGCTACCATCTCAGCCTCCAGTTCCTGCTTCTGGGCGAGTACGTGCGCAACCAGCAGATACTCTACCAAGTCGGCAAGGAGGAAGTCGAGGCGCTCGCGGAGAAGACCGGCGAGTACGCCCACCTCTCGACCGAACAGCACGGCCTGCGAATCAGCCTGCTCAAGGTTCGCGGCGAGCGCGCGGTCGGCAGCCAGTACCAGCGCTCGAAGATTCAGCGCCCGGACAACCTCCACGCGTCGTCGACCGGGAAGGCCATCCTCGCGTTCCTCCCGCGCAGTCGGGTGGCGGAAATCGTCGACCAACACGGCCTGCCGGCGAAGACCGAGGCGACGATCACCGACCGCGACGCGCTGTTCGACGAGCTCGACGCCATCCGCGAGCGGGGGTACGCCTGCAACGACGAGGAGGAAATCGAAGGCCTCCGCGCCGTCGGCGCACCGATTCGAGACCGAAACGGCACCGTCCTCGGCGCGCTGAGCGTCTCCGGGCCGACGAGCCGAATCAAGGGCGAGCAGTTCCGCGACACCATCCCCGAGATGGTCACGAGCACTGCCAACATCATCGAAGTGAACATGAACATGGCGGCGCGGAGTTCGAACGCCGGGCGCTTCGACTGAACCGCCCGCCCCCCGACAGCCATGACACAGATATGCCCGTAATCTTTTGCGACATCTCATCCGGGTTCGGATGCGGTGTCCGGTCGAGCAGTTCGGCGTTCTGACCGTTCTCCCGACCGTTTCACCGGGGCCGTCCCGCAGCCGTCGTCGGCCGCTCGAAGCCAGCGAGCGCTGGCCCGTCAGTCCCGTCTCTCGTGGGTGAACGGTGTCTCTCCGATGTCGATACGCTCCAAGGTGATCGTCCGTATCTCCATGTCTTCGAAGACAGCACCCCACCCGCCAACGACGGCCGTTTCGTCGCCCGTGTCGAGTGTGAGGTTCTTGTACGCCCCAAGGTCGGACAGCGCCAGCCGTGACGGCGGTCGCTCGTCTCCGTAGAACGAGATGTCGGCGACGCTCCCTTCGACAGCCGTCTCTCCGCCATCCGCAAGGTCGACGCCTTCGACGGTGACCCCGAGTTCGAACCCGCGTTCCCAAAGCGGGACGATATCCCGAATGAACTCCTCGATGGTGACGTAGGTGTACTGGTCTTCGGCGTCGAGGTAGACGGTCGGGTACAGGTTCCACAGACAGGTGAGGAAGAACCAGTGAAAGACAAACGGCAGGATGCGGTCGTAGACGAGGACGCCGTAGTCTTCGTCGGAGCGCGTGTTCGGTCCGAAACACGTCCGGTTTCGGTCGATAACGACGAGGTACGGTCCCGGAATGGTACACACACGAAGTTCCGAGAGCACCCCACTCGGGTCGAACGCCGCGGGTGGTTCATCGTCCTGGTCGATGTAGACGGCCGCACGGACGACGACACCTCGGTCGCGGGCCTCTCGAAGCGCCGGAGAAAGCGACTGGAGTTGTTCGAACGACCCGGCGACCTCCACGACGGTTTCTGCGTCGTCGATGAGGTCCTGTGCGTTCTCGACTGCTGTCTCGACACGCTTGGTGACGCCGACTCTCGCGTCCATCCGCTCGGGAGTTCGGTACCGCTCGCGGACCGCTTCGGCGGCATCGTGGAGGAGTTCACCCCTGGACTCTAGGTCCGCCATCGCCGCCTCCGGGTCACACGGTTGCACGTACAGTTTCTCTCGTTCGATCGTTTCGACGTACCCCTTCGATTCGAGGCTCCGGAGAACGTCGTACACTTGCGAGACGGGGACGGCGCTCTCACGACCCACCTCGATAGCAGGCGAGACGCCCATCTCGAGGAGTGTGAGATAGGCGTCGGCTTGGTACGACGTGAGGTCCGCGTACTCGAGTGCGTTCGTCAGCGTTTCGCGGTCCATACCCGCACCCACACAATCGTTCACCATGAATACTTCGTTGATGTCCGGCCCTGGTTCCGGGAGCCGTTTGCGTTCGACCAGTACGTGGTAAACCGCCTGTGCGGGGGAGTTCGACCGCTTCGAAACGACTGCCGTCGCTCGCGAACGATTCACCGTGCGGGTTCCATCAGAGATGGTTACTTTCTTGTCAGCAATTCGGGTGTCGTTGGTGGGCGATATACTACCCTCGGGAGGCCGTCTGAGACACCGCCACCGAGATCACGACTCACCCAGAGCCAGTCGAATATGTGGTGCCTGTCTCGAGGCACGATTCAACTGCTGAATGGCTGTCCGAGTCTCCGTTGGGGAACGTCGCGAACGGCGGGCACACCAAGTCATTACGGGCCTAAGTCTGTAATATATATCCCGGCTACGACCCAGATATACTCTAGGATATGATAGCTGAGCCGGCGACACGGCTTCGTGCCCCTACCGAGGAGCGAACCAATTCGGACGCCATTCCCAGATACGCCGTTAGAAGCCGTCAATCAGGCGTTTGGAATGTCGGCGTACTTATTTTTCAGCGCCCTATACAGAAAATTTGCTTGTGTCTGCTTCCTTAGTATTCTAGTCTATCCGAATCAGAAACACGGGCATCATGCCCTTTAAAGCCGGTTTCAAGGGCATAATCTCTTTCAGTAAACTTACTCTACTCTGAGTTGTTTTCTCAATCTTTCACTGAAATGTCCTGATATTCTGAATATGTGTGTTTCATGTGGCCGAATGCCAGACGATGGGTTCCCGTAGGATACCGAACGACGGCCCGAAAGGTCGTCCATGAGAGCCTCACGAAACGCGGGCGACGGCTCAACAGGAGGCAGTTCCGTGTCTGTTCTCGCCGCGGCGTCGAGAGGGGGACACGTAGTGGCGGCGCTCTCTCCACGAAGAACCGCCAGGAAAAATATCGCCGCCGAAAACCTCGCTCGGAACGGGTTACACAGTCCGCGACGAGGCCGGTCAGTCGGACTTCGGTTCGACGGTAATCGTGACAGCTTGCTCGCCGACACGAAGGGTGTACTCACCCGGAATCGCCAACACCCTGCCGGTTTCGTCGACGCGCCCGATCGATGCCGCATCGATGGGGACCGACACCGTCTCTGTGGCTCCGGGGTCGAGCGAGACACGCTCGAACCCACAGAGTTCCCGGACCGGGGTTACGCGCGTTCCAGCCTGGTCGGTGACGTACACCTGTACGACGGTCGAACCGCGTCGGTCCCCGACGTTCTCCACGGGGAGTTCGACTGTCGTGGTCCCGTGGGGTGACATCCGCTCGTTCGTCACGGTCATCGAGCCGAACTCGAACTCGGTGTAACTCAGCCCGTGACCGAATTCGAAGAGTGGGTCGTACGACGGGAGATGTTCGTCGGGACCGATCGGTGTCGGGTGCGGGAAGTGATTGAACCGGGTGGGAAGGTGACTCGCGGACCGAGGGAACGAAATCGGTAATCGCCCGCCGGGGTCGCACGCCCCGAAGAGCGTCTCCGCGACGGCTTGGCCACCCATTGTCCCCGGGTAGTACGCCAGCAACAGCGAGGGGAGATTCGCTGCCATCCACTCCACGGCCAGCGGTCGACCGGTGACGAGGACGCCAACGACAGGAGTCCCCGTCTCGTGCAACGCGGTTACGAGCTCGCGCTGCGCATCGGGGAGTTCGAGCGTGGTTCGGTTCGGAAACTCGTCGGGGGCGGTACCGCTCTCCGCGGTCGGCCCAAACTCGTGGATATACCAGTTCTCTCCGACGGCGACCACCGCGACGTCCGCATCCTTCGCCGCTTCGACTGCGGCGTCGATATCGTCTGGGTCGGTTACCGTCGCCCCCCGCTCGTAGGTCACCGTCCCATCGCACACGGATTCGATTCCGTCTTTGATTGTGATGACGTCGGTGCCCGCTTCGTCGGGGACGCTCCAGCCACCGAGTTGGTGAACGGGGGTGTCTGCGTTCGGTCCAGCGACGAGAACGTCGGCACCGGGGTCCAACGGGAGCGTGTCGTCGTTCTGAAGCAGCGTCATCGACTTCCGCGCGGTCGCTAACGCGTCGGCTCGATGCGCATCGGCACCGACGACGTCTCGCGCTTCGTTCGCATCGACGAACGCGTCTTCGAAGAGCCCGAGCCGGAATTTGAGGTCGAGGACGCGCCTGACGCTCTCGTCGAGAGCGTGCTCTGCAACCGCCCCCGCTTCGACGAGCGACACGAGATGGTCCGCGTGCGCGACCGCATCGACTGATGCGACATCGAGTCCAGCGTTGCGAGTCATCCGGACCGACTCGCGGTGGTCGCTCGCGACGTGGTGGTCCTCGTGAAGCATCCGGACCCCGTTCCAATCAGAGACGACGGTTCCATCGAATCCGAGTTTCCCTCGCAGAAGGTCCGTGAGATAGTCGCGTGAGGCGTGTGCGGGCTTCCCGTCGATTGCGTTGTAGCAGGGCATAACGGACGCGACGCCCTCGTCAATCGCGTCGAGGAACGACGGTAAGAAGACGTTTCGAAGGAGGTACGAGGACACTTCGACGGGGGCAGTGTCTTCCCCCCGTGCGGGCTCGCTATAGGCCGGGAAGTGCTTCGCGGTTGCCGCCACGGAGTTGGGGTCGTCGAGGCCGTCGCCTTGGTACCCGCGTACCATCGCACCCGCCATCCGTCCGCACAGAAATGGACTCTCGCCGAACGTCTCGAAGGTGCGGCCCCACCGCGGCTCTCGAGCAACGTCGCACGTGGGCGAATAGTTCTGCTGTGCCCCCGACTTCCGGACTTCGGTTGCAGTGACCGCTGCCGCCCTCTCGACGCCGTCTTCGTCCCACGTTGCCGCCATCCCGAGTCCGTTCGGGAACGCCGTTCCTTCGGCGACGTACGCGTGACCGTGGACGGCATCCACGTTGAACAACAGCGGGATACCGAGTCGAGTCTTCGACAGCGCGACTTCTTGAAGATGGTTGACCGTCTCTACGATGTCGTCTATTCGAGAGTCGAGCGCTCCTGCCCACCCGAACGACGCAACAGCACCGACTGCGGATTCGACGATTTCGTCTTCGACGTCTTCGACCGATTTGAACCCATCAAGTTGTCCCGCCCACGTGCCGACGAGTTGCCCGACTTTCTCTTCGACCGTCATTCGGTCGAGAAGGTCCTCGATGCGCTTCTCGGTCGGGAGAGTCTCATCTCTGTAAGGGGGATGCTTGCTTTCTGACTGCATACGGCGAAGAGAAGGCCGCTACTACTTATACATTTGCCAACGCGTGACGAGCGTCGCTCAGACGGCCGTGTTTCGCGACGAGAGCGTGACTGTGCCGTGTTCTCCGACGCCGACGTGTTCGGTGTGGCCCTCTTGGGAGAACTGTCACAACAGCCATCTGCTACACCTAACCAAATATTTATTAACAATGACTGTGGTTTGTTATCAGTACGCCATGTCAGACAGTACTGACCGCTTTAGCGACTTGATTAGCCGGCGCCGTTTCGTCGAACTAACCGGGGCAACCGGAATCGCAGCCCTTGCGGGGTGTAGTGGTGCGTCCACCGGAGGGGGAACGACCGACGACGGTGGGTCGAACGGGGACACGACCGGGTCCAACGGGAACGATGCAGGCGGTGACGATTCCGAGACGAGTGGGACGACTGTCCTCGACAAGAAGATGGTCGGTGCCACGAACAACGGTGTGCCGACGAACCTCCACCTGAACCCGGAAGCGACACAGAACTACGACCCACGAGCGGGGAACTTCGTCTTCGAACGGTTCGCCGCCTACAACTTCTCGACCGGCGAGTTCGAGTTAGCCGCGCTCGACTCGTGGTCCATCGAGGGCCAGACGGTGACACTCACGCTCCGGGACGACCTGTTGTGGGATACCGGCGAGGACGTGACCGCGCGTGACGTCCTGACGCAGTTCCGCCTGATGAAGAAGATGAACACGTCGCTTTGGGACTTCACCGAGAGCGTCGAACGGGGCGACGACGACAAGACCGTCGTTCTCAACCTGAAGCGACCGTCCAACCCGGAGGTCATCAAACACACGCTCGCCAACGGCTCACTCCGACTGTTCGCGTACCATCCGACCTTCGAACAGTTCCTCGACAAAGAAGCCGAGGAGCTCCAGCAGTTCAAATACGAGGGAGACGTGGTCGCGAGCGGCCCCTTCTCGGTCGCGTCGAAGTCGAAGCAGTCGTGGGAACTCACGAGGAATCCCGAATACTACGGCGCTGAAAACATCAACTTCGCGGGCATCTCGCTTCTCTCGCGGGCGGACAACACCGCACTCCAACAGGGCCTGATGGGCCGCGAACTCGACTTCGTCACGAGCCTCTTCGCGCCGCCGAAGATCGTCGGCAACTTCCCCGACTCCGTCGAAGAGGTCACCATCTCTGCGAAGTGGGGGTACGGCGTCCTGTTCAATCACGACGACCCCGACTTCGGGAAGCGAAACGTCCGGCAGGCCGTCGCTCACATCGTCAACCGCCAGCAGGTCGTTGATAACGCAGGGCCGCGAACGAAAGCGCCCGCACCGAAGGTGACTGGCATCGCCCCGGGTGACCAGGAATCGTGGCTCGGTGACGCGTACGACTCCTTCGAGGGGTACGGCATGGCGGCGTCGCAGACGGACAAAGCCGCCGCGCTCCTCCGCGAGGCCGGCTACTCGAAGGAAGACGGCACGTGGACGCACAGCAGCGGTCGAACCCTCGGTGGGACGTACTACACCCCCGCTGGCTGGACAGACTGGACCACGGCGACGAACACTGTCGTCGACCAGTTGAACGCGTTCGGCTTCGACTTCGAAATCAGCCAGAAGCCGACGGGGGATTTCTTCGGCGGCTACATCGAATCCAACTTCAAGATCGGCGCGTTCTACTGGCTGCCCGGTGGCGCCCGGTCGTCGTTCCCGTACTTCCCGCTCCGCTGGCAGCTCACGAACCCGGACATCGACGGCGGCCACAACTTCCCGGAGGGCGAACAGACTGTCCCCGGGATGGACGGCGGCGAGATGACTATCGACCCACTCTCGGTGGCACAGGAGATTTCGACCACGCAGGACCGAGCCGCGACGGAGGAACTCATCAAGCGTGTCGCGTGGCACCACAACCAGAACATTCCAATACTGGGGCTGGTCGCGAAGCTCGAACAGTCGTGGCTCACCACCGACGAGTGGGACATCCCGGCGGAAGGGAGCGACGACCGAGCGATCAAGTGGCCAAGCGAGTGGCTCCCGCGCAAGGGACAGCTCATGGCCGAGCGATAATCGAAGTGGAGCAACGTAACCATGAGTAACTACTACGTCCGTCGGACGGCCAGGGTGTTCGCGACCATCTTCGCGGTCGCGACGCTCACGTTCGGGCTGATTCGCCTCCTTCCGGGCGGACCCTTCACGCAGTTGCGCGCGCAACTGCTTCGGCAGGGCGTTCCGGCATCCGAGGTCGACGCCCGGATTTCGAACCTCCAGAACATCGACCCCAACGCGCCGCTCTGGCGGCAGTACCTGGACTACATGGGCGCCGTCGCGCAGGGGAACTTCGGCGAGTCGATCTCGCTGGGCGAACCGGTGGCGCAGGTCATCGCCGAAGCGGTGCCGTGGACGGTGTTCGTCGTCCTGGTGTCGACGATTCTCATGTTCGCCGTCGGTATCTTCCTCGGGTCGTTACAGGCCTACTGGGAAGGTTCGCGGTTCGACAAGGCGTTCAGTGGCCTCTCGATCGGCCTCATGTCCGTCCCCTTCTACGTCGTCGCCGTCATCTCGCTGTACGTCTTCGCGTACCAGTGGGGATGGTTGCCGACGGCGGGGACAGTCGGGACCAACGTCGACAAAGAACTGAGCGTCCCGTTCGTGCTCAGCGCGCTCGAACACAGTCTCTTGCCCATCTTCTCGTACACGCTGGGCGGGATCGGCGGGCAGGCGTTGGCCATGCGCGGGAACAGCATCCAGGTGCTCGGTAACGACTACGTCCGGGTCGCGAGACTCCGCGGGCTCCCCGACCGCCGAATCGCGACTCGGTACGTCGCGAGGAACGCCATCCTTCCGATGTACACCGGGTTCCTGTTGCTCCTCGGATTCCGCCTGTCGGGGACCGTCATTCTGGAGCAGATATTCTCGTACACCGGACTCGGCTACTACATGTTCGCCGCGCTGAAGGCGAACGACTACCCGCTCATGATGGCGACGTTCCTCATCATCACCGTCGCGCTCATCGTCGGCGTCTATATCGCCGACCTGACCTACAGCAAGATCGACCCGCGAATCAGTGCCGGAGGTTCTGATGAAGCGTACTGAGAGAGAAGAGTCCAGCGCGGCGGAGTCCAGCGCAGTGGTTACCGACGGTGCCGGCGTCGACTGGCGAGGGTCGGCCTCGTCGTCGGTGACGGTGACTCGTGCGGAGCGACTTCGAGAGTTCTACGAGGAAACCGTCCTGAAACCGATGCTCGTCGCGTGGTCGGACAGCAGAACCCGACTCGGACTGCTCATCATCGGGTTCTACGTGTCGTTGGCGCTCGTGGCCGTCCTCGGTCTCTGGCGAGCGCCTTCGACGAGTCAGGCCCCTCGGTACCTGACGCTGTTCGAGAACATGCAGTACCCGCTCGGGACGACTGCGTCGGGGACGGACCTCGCCGCACTCATCATCCACTCGACTCCAGACATCTTGCTGATGGTCACCTCGGGTGGGCTCTGGGCGACCGGTATCGCCGTCCTCGTCGGGACCGTCGCTGGGTACAAGGGCGGTTCGGTCGGACGCGCGTTGATGTCGATATCGGACTTCGTCATGGCCATCCCCGGGCTCCCGCTGGTGATGATTCTCGCGATTACGTTCAATCCCAAGAACCCGATCCTGCTCGGAATCGTCATCAACATCAACTACTGGGCTGGCCTCGGCCGGTCGATCCATTCACAGGTGCTGACGATTCGAGAGAACAACTACGTCGAAGCCTCCCGGACGATGGGCGTGAGCACGCCGCGAATCATCCTGAAGGACGTGATTCCGAACATCATGCCGTACGTGACGGTCAACTTCGTGTTCGCCGCGCGGTACGTCGTGTTCGCATCGATCGGACTGTTCTTCCTCGGCGTGTTGCCGTACTCCGACCAGAACTGGGGCGTCACCCTGAACTTCGCGTACAATGGTGGTGCCCTGTTCTCTTGGAGTGCCGCACACTGGCTTCTCGTCCCGATGGCCGCGATTATCGGCCTCTCGGTCGGCCTCATCCTCCTCGGTCAGGGGATGGACCGCGTGTTCAACCCGCGTGTCCGCACTCGGCTGACGGGGGAGTCTGAGTCGACTGCTTCGGCCGACGAGAAAGACACCGGCATGACGGAGGTACTGTAGATGACTGCCAAACAGCGCGAAACGACGACCACGACGACAACTATGACGACAGACGACCCAATCATCGAGATCAACAACGCGGCCGTCACGTACGACGGCGGCGAGACGTTCGTGTTGGACCACGTGAGCATGTCTATCGAACGTGGCGAGATTCTCGGCATCGTGGGCGAGAGCGGAAGCGGCAAGTCGATGTTCGCCGACTCGATGCTGGACGCCATCCCCGACCCCGGACGACTGTCCGGTGAGATACGCTACCACCGCGACGATGGGACCACAGTCGACGTGCTCGAACTCTCCGACGACGAACTTCGGGAGTTCCGGTGGGAGGAGGTGTCGATGGTCTTCCAGGGCGCGATGAGTTCGTTCAACCCGACGATGAAGATCGGCGGGCACTTCAGAGAGACGCTGAAGGCCCACGACGCCGACGTCACGTCTGGAATGGAGTTCGCCCGTGAACTCCTCTCTGACCTGTACCTCGACCCGGAGCGCGTGCTGACGTCGTACCCGCACGAACTCTCCGGCGGGATGCAACAGCGGGCACTCATCGCCCTGTCGCTCGTTCTCGAACCCGAGGTGCTGGTGATGGACGAACCGACCGCCGCACTCGACCTCCTGATGCAGCGTTCGATTCTGACGCTCCTCCAGGACTTACAGGAGAAGTACGACCTGACGATGGTGTTCATCACCCACGACCTGCCGCTGGTCGCCGAACTCGCCGACCGGATGGCCGTCATGTACGCCTTCCAACTCATCGAGGTCGGCGACCGTGAGCAACTCATCGCGAATAGCGGGCACCCATACACGCGAGCGTTGCTCAATGCGACGCCCGACATCGAAGCACCGCTCGAAGAGATGCGACCGATCGAGGGACAGAGTCCGGCACCCATCAACGTTCCACAGGGGTGCGCCTTCGCACCGCGATGTCCACTCGCCACCGAAGAGTGCCGAGTTGAAGACCCGGCGTTCACGCAACTCGACGACGGCCACGCCGTCGCCTGTCACTACGCGGAAGACGCACGAGACGAGATTGCGCTGCACTTCGACCGTTCCGAGGAGACCGTTCCGGTCTCGGGAGGTGGTGGGTCGTGAGCCGTGCCGACGAATCGTCGAGCGGGTCCGACCCGCTCGACGAACCACTCATCTCACTCGAAAAACTCGAAGTCCACTTCGAAACAGAGCAAGGACTGTTCGACCTCTTCGAGGAGCCAGACGTGGTCAAAGCGGTCGACGGCGTCTCGCTCGACATCGAGGAGAACGACGTCCTCGCACTCGTCGGGGAAAGCGGGTGCGGAAAGACCACCCTCGGCAAGACGACCATCGGACTCCAGCGGCCGACGGGCGGGACGGTGACGTACAAGGGACAGGACATCTGGGCCGCCAAAGACGGCAACGGAGAGATACCGTTCGACGAGATTCGGTCGTCGCTCCAGATTATTCATCAGGACCCCGGGAGTTCGCTCAACCCTAATCGACGGATTCTGAACATCCTCGCAGAGCCGATTAAGCTCACTCACCCAGCGGTCGGGGCCAGCGAACGCCGCGAGCGGATTCACGCGCTTCTCGAGCGCGTCGGTATGAACCCCGCAGCAGACTTCGCAGACCGGTACCCACACCAGCTCAGCGGCGGAGAGAAACAGCGCGTGGCGCTCGCTCGCGCGCTCTTGATGAATCCCGACGTGATCCTCGCAGACGAGGCCATCAGCGCACTCGACGTCTCCTTACGGGTCGAAATGATGGACCTGATGCTCGATTTGCAGTCGGAGTTCGACACCTCGTTCGTGTTCGTCTCGCACGACCTCTCGAACGCGCGGTACTTCGCAGAACACGGGGACGGTCGAATCGGGGTGATGTATCTCGGAAATCTGGTCGAAGTCGGGCCGGCAGACCAACTCATCGGCGACCCCAGTCACCCGTACACGAACGTCCTCCGCTGGGCGACGCCGAACTTGTCCCGACAGTCGGGTGAGGCTGGTGAGCCGCCGATGCGGAAGATAGACATCCCAGACCCGGTCAACCCACCGAGCGGGTGCCGGTTCCACACGCGCTGTCCCGAAGCACGTGAGGCGTGCCGAGAGGTGGCCCCACAACTCCAACAGTCCGGTGAGGCCGCTGGCCATCGCGTCGCCTGCTTCAGAGACGACCCGAACCACTCCTATTGGGATAGCGACCCGCTGACGGAGGACGATGACTGATGTGAATGGGTGGTTGTCGCTTCCGCCTCACTCGCTGGTCGCCGGTGCGAACCCGCCCTTCCATCTCGACCGGAACCTGACCGGTATCGGTCGAATCGGGAGCTTGATAATCGGCGCAATATACGATACCGTATGACACGGCTAGAGACGGTTGTCGACGTGATCTGCGACCAACGTGACCGGTTCCCGCTGTTCGTCGCAATCGGCATCGTGATGGGGCTCCTGCTCGGGTTTTCGTTGTTGTATCTCGAACCGGGGACTGCCGCGTACGCGATCGCGCTCGTCGACGTTGGCCTCGTTGCGGTCACGGTGGTCGGGTTTGGCGGCGGCTTTTGGCTCTGTACGAAGCGCTCCGTAGAGGACTGACGCGGTACTGGCGACGGCGCTGAGCACTCGGTGGGGACGAATGGCTGGTCTCACGAGAAACAAATCACTGCGCGACACCCGACCGCCGCTGAATGCGTCAAACCAGCAAAGGAGCCAACCGCTCCCTGGAGACACCAGTCAGGAGTTCTCCGCGCACTCCAGGAAGCGGTTACTTATGTAAAGAAAGGAGACATAGGCACACCATAGCAAATTTATTACATTTGACTATCGGTCTGCTGACTGCGGAGCGACTCAGCTGAGATAACAGCAAGGTGGGCGATCACCTCGTCAATTATGTTCAGATGTGATGAATATGTATTGATTTTATTATACAATAGTACTGGATGGGACGCTTCTTTCGCCAAATTGGACGGACACCGCGAAACCGTCCTGAGTACGTTGCCATACTCCCGTCAGAGGCCCACAGTCACCCGTACGGCGCCTCGTTCGTCGTCGGCCACCGGTATCGGACTCAGTCCCGACACCCTGACCGACTCGATTCGACCACGTGAGCAAAAACCTCGTGAAGTGTCGGTTTCACACGCGTATAGGCTGTTTTAACCGAGTCTTTTCCTCCCTCAAGTGGAATTCACACGGGCTTCGGTAATGATCCATATTTCGAACAATACTCTAGGTCTCAAATCACCTCGACAGTTGGCTGCCAAGCGCGGTCGAAGATATTGTATTCTAGAGAATGAGCCCCAAGTGAAATCTGAATTCAATACTAACTATACTTATATTTCATCCGCGGTCGGAACGGACGTGCCACCGCCGCGCTAGCGAGCGCATTGCTCAGTTCGGTGGGTGTCGGTGAGTCTGGCTCGTATCGGACCGCGACTCCGCCACCGCGTGAGTCGGACCGTCAGCCCAGTCGCGCTTCCAGCGACTCGACGAGCGAGTCGTTGCCGATGTAGACCGGGACGCGGTCGTGAATGCCGTCGGGCGTCCCCGAGAGGAGCGACGTCTCACCGTCGGAGGACCGCCCGCCCGCACACTCGATGATGTAGCCGATGGGAAAGCCCTCGAACTGCTGTCGGAGTTTCCCGCTCGGTGCGTCGGTCTGTGCGGGGTACGCGAAGACGCCGCCGTAGTGGAGAATCTGGTTCACGTCGCCGATCATCGAGCCGCCGTAGCGGAGCTTCATGCCCTCGGTGCGCTCGGTCTCGCTGGCGAACGCCTCGAACTCGTCGAACCAGTGGTTGACGCGGCCGCCGAAACTGAAGATGGCGGGGTCGTCGGGCAGCGTCAACTCCTCGCGGAGCGGGCGCTTGATGCCCGATTCGAGGATGTACTCGCTGACGACGCCGTCGCGGGCGGCCACGAGCGTCGTCACCGGGCCGTAGAGGATGTAGCCAGCGGCGAGCAGATTCTCGCCGCCCGTGGGGAGCGGTTCGTCGTAGACGCTGTAGAGCGTCCCCATCACGTTGTTCGGCTTCAGGTTCGTCGACCCGTCGAGCGGGTCGAGCGCGACGGACACGCCCTCGCCGATGTCGATGACGTCGGCGCGCTCCTCGCTGGCGTACTCGCCGACACCGTCGAGGGGGCGAAGCCGCTTCAACAGCAGTTCGTCGGCGTAGGTGTCGGCTTCCAGTTGGCGCTCGCCGCTCGGGTTCGTGCCCTCCTCGTAGACGCGCCGGCCGGGCAGCCCCGCCCGAATCGACGGCGCGGCCGCACAGAGCGTCTCGACGACGGCGTCGACCACGTCGTCCTCCCGACTCGATTCGTCTGTCATGCGTTCGATACACCCTGCGGAGTCGGGGATGCGTCGAAGCGGTTCGACGGGACGCCGACGGGCGGCGCGCGGACGGGCGTCGGGGTGGTCGTCATTACCTACAGATTCCGTGGACGGAGTATAGTTCTGTCCCCGTTCGTAAGCGTTGCACCGCGCCGACGACGGGGTTTGCGGCGGGTTTTCGACTCGGGCGCTGTTGAAGTCCTCCGCTGGTGGAGGTTGTTGGACTCGTGCTGAATACAGGGCGCGAGTCGGCTATGAGTTCAGCACTCGATATGGGCAGCTCAAATCGCTACGTACAGAGCAGGGACTTACTTTGGGATAATCGCAACCGCCTCAATCTCAACAAGTAACTCCGAATCGATGAGGCGATTCACCTCCACCATGCTGGTGGCTGGGCGTACGTCACGAAACACTTCACCATGGGCTTCACCGATTGCCTCCCACTCATCGATATCAGTGACGAACATTCGAGTTCTGACCACATCCTCAAGTGATGCATCAGTCTCTCGAAGGGCGTCTTCGATGTTCTGGAGTGCTTTTTTCGTCTGTTCGTATGCGTCGCCTTTACCGACGATTTGACCATCATCGTTAGTCGCTGTTGTCCCAGAAACGTGTACTTGAGAGCCGGTCTGAACGGCCCGAGAGTATCCGACTTTGGACTCCCACTCAGTCCCGGATGAGATTTGTTTTCGCTCCATAGCTCAGACTCACAAACGGCATTAAAATGAGTTTGGGTGATGAATACAAGCAGATTACTGCGCGGCAAACAGTCGTTCGAACACGACCGTCGGGAACCGCGGTTCGAGTCGGCTCGGCGGCCGGCCCTTTCGGTCGACGCGCTCCGCCGTGACCCGGCGGGTGATGCCGTCTTCGGCGAGTTCGTAGAGGATTCGCTTGACCGTCGCCGCCGAGAGGTCGACCGACTTGGCGATGTGCTGGCTCGTCGCCCGCACCGACTGCTGTTGATCGGGGCGCAACGCGAGGAGTTCGTGAAGCACCTGCTGGCGGTTCTCCGGGAGCGCGAACACGCGGCCGAGCGAGACGCACGGGCGCGGCACCGCGGCGATTCCCGCGGCGGTGTCGGCGGCGGTGATGCTCTGGTGTCTGTTCCGAGTCGCCTCGTCGGCCGCGCCGAACAGCGCCGCGAGCGCGTCGTGGGCGTCGCCGTCGGCCCACTCGGCGATGTCGCGCGCGAGTCGGTGGTCGAGCGTCCGCTGGGACCCGGCCGACGACGCCCGCGTCATCAGCACGTCGATGAGCACCTGGCTCTGGTACGGTTCGAACTGAATCTCGCCGGCCGTGTAGTCGGTCAGCACCGTCTCGTCGGGCGACGAACGCCCGATGGCCAACCAACTGACCTTGCTCGGAAGCCCGGCACAGAGCTCGACGAACGCCTCGCCGTCGAGCGTTCCCGGCTCTTCGAGGTGGTCGACGGCGACGATGGCTCCCGTCTGCGGGCCGTCGAGCGTCGCTTTGAGCCGCGACTGGAGCGCCTCCGTCTTGATGCCTTGCTTCGGCACCGACTCGTCGACGAGCGCGTCGAGCACGGCGTGATAGAACGCGAACGCGCTCGTCGTCTCGCGCGCGTCGACGTAGACGAACCGCGGCGCGAACGTCGCCTGCACGCGGGTCGTCGTGTGAATGGCGGCGTTGTTGACGCTCGACACGCGGACGAGGCGGTCGAAAAGCGCCGTCACGACCGCCGACTTCCCCGACCCTTTGGGGCCGTAGACGTAGGCGTTCGGCGGGAGGTGGCCGTCGAACACCGGGTCGAGGTAGTCGAGCAGTCGCTCCAACACCGGCCCGCAGTTCACCGGGTCGTCGATGTGCGCGACCGGCGAGAGCGAATCGTAGTCGACGAGGAGGCGAGGCTCACCGTCACGGCGCTGTCGACGTTTGATCCTCGCTTCGATGTCCATGTCGTGGATGATAGTTCCGAAATGGGAGGTATATCAGTTCTGACTGCTCACGGCAGCGGCACCGCGCCGGCCGTGGTGAAGACGCCCGCGATAGCGAGCAGGCCGAGGACGAACGTGGTCGTCACGATGGAGGCCGCGGGCGGGTCGAAGTGGGTGCTGCCGTGGGCGTAGAAGACGCGCTCGTACACCTCGCCGAGGACGCCGCCGAGGACGCCGAAGCCCGCGCCGAGCACGAGCGCCACGGGGACGCTCGCGCCGTCGAGCATGGCCATGCTGGCGATGAACGTCGCCGGGAGGCTCATGTGGTGGGTGACCGGAATCTTCTCGACGCCGAGGTTCAAGAACAGCAGGCTCGTCGCGGAGATGCCGAACGGGATGAACAGGCTCCCCGTGCGCGCGAAGATGTACGCGCTGAGGATGCCGACGGCCATTCCGACGGCGGCGACGCCGCTCCACTTGTACTGGTGCGGGAGCCACGGCTCGACCGCGAGGCGGTACGAACCGCCGGTGGCGGTCCCGCCGTCGGTCATCGCCTCGCGTTTTGTGCCCGTCTCGAACGGCGACACGTCGAGGAAGCCCTTGCCGCGGGGGGTTCCGACGAGTTCGTAGCCGAAGACGGCGCGGGCGAGCAGCGCGGTCAGGACGACGCCGACCGCGGGCGGGTCGAGCGGGAGCGCGAGCCCAGCAGAGGTCTGACGAATCGCCATCCCGATGACGCCGAAGACGCCGCCCACCGCGAGGATGTCCGGTCGGGTGCCGAGCGCGTACGCGATGTCCTTCGCGGGGTGGTAGTCGCCGTCGGCGGGCGCGGGCATACCGTCGTTCTTCGCGGCGTAGGCCGCGGCGGCGACGCCGCCCGCGAAGGCGACGTGGGGGCCGAAGACGGGGCCGAACGCCAGCGGGCCGACGATGCCGGCACCGTAGCCGCCCGCGGCGTCCGCGACGAGGCCCCCGCCCCCGACGAACTCCGTGGAGACGACGTTGCCGGCCTCGCCGACGAGCACCATGATACCGGTGAAGATGAACGCCGGCAGCGCCCCGAGAGACGCGCCGAACATCCCGCCCGCGAACGAGGCGATGACGAGCACGAGGATGTCGACGGCTTCGAGGCCGAAGACGATGGCCATCTCACTCGTCCCCCTCGGTTTCGTCTTCGCGCGCCCAGTCGAGCGAGCGGTCGACCGCGTCGTGCCAGCGGTCGTACAGCTTGTCGACGCGCTCGGCGTCGGCCTCGGGCGAGAACTCGCGGTCGACCTGCCAGTTGTCGCGGAGTTCGTCCACCGTGTCCCAGTAGCCGACGGCGAGGCCGGCGGCGTACGCCGACCCGAGGGCGGTCGTCTCGTCGACCTCCGGCCGGGCGATGTCCGTCTGGATGATGTCGGACTGGAGCTGACAGAGGAAGTTGTTCTTGACCGCGCCGCCGTCGACGCGGAGCGCGTTCAGTTCGACGCCCGAGTCGGCCTCCATGGCCTCGGCCACGTCGCGGGTCTGGTAGGCGATGGATTCGAGCGTCGCGCGGACGAGATGCTCCTTCCGCGTGCCGCGGGTCATGCCGACGATGGTGCCGCGGGCGCGACCGTCCCAGTGGGGCGCGCCGAGGCCCGTGAACGCCGGGACCATGTAGACGCCGTCGGTGGACTTGACCGAGCGCGCGAGTTCCGCCGTCTGGGCGGCGTTGTTGATGAGGTCGACGTCTTCGAGCCACTCGATTGCCGCGCCGGTGATGAAGATAGAGCCTTCGAGGGCGTACTGCACGGGCTCGCCGGAGAGTTGGAACCCGATGGTCGTCAGGAGGCCGTGGTCGGACGAGACCGCCTCGGTCCCGGTGTTCATCAGGTAGAACGAGCCGGTGCCGTAGGTGTTCTTCGCGTCGCCCTCGTCGAAGCAGGTCTGGCCGAACAGCGCGGCCTGCTGGTCGCCGAGCGCGCCCGCGACGGGGATTTCCGCGCCGAGGAAGCCGTCGGCGTCCGTGTGGCCGTAGAGGTCTTCGTCCGAGGACGGCCGGACCTCCGGGACCATCTCTTTGGGCACGTCGAACTCGGCGAGGAGGTCGTCGTCCCAGTCGAGCGCCTCGATGTCGTAGAGCATCGTCCGCGAGGCGTTCGACACGTCAGTGATGTGGTTGCCCGTCAGGTTGTAGATGAGCCACGCGTCGATGGTGCCCATCAGGAGTTCGCCCTCCTCGGCCCGACTGCGGAGGTCGTCGCCGCGCGAACTCTGGAGCTTCAGCGGCTCCGCGTTGTCGAGAATCCACTCGACTTTCGTCGCCGAGAAGTAGGCGTCCGCTTCGAGGCCGGTCTGCTCGCGAATCCACTCGACTTTGTCTTCGGCCTGGAGTTCCTCGACGCGGTCGGTCGTCCGGCGGTCCTGCCAGACGAGCGCGTTGTGGACCGGCTTGCCCGTCTCACGGTCCCAGACGATGGTCGTCTCGCGCTGGTTCGTGATGCCCAGCGCTTCGAGTTGCTCCGCGTCGAGGCCGGCGTCGGCCAGCCCGTCCGCGATGACCTGCTTCGTGTTCTCCCAGATTTCGAGGGGGTCGTGTTCGACCCATCCCGGATTCGGGTAAATCTGCTCGTGTTTCTCGTAGGCGTTGCCGACGACCTGCCCGCTGTGATCGAAGATCATGAAGCGCGTTCCGGTCGTCCCCTGGTCGATCGAACCGACGTATGTGTCTACCATGTGTGTTCCGTGCCCTGCCCAATTCGTTATTGCTGGTGCGGGCTTACCAGTAAACAATATATTGAATCGTTATAAATATACCTCTCAGACTGATTTTCGTCGGTGACACACGGGAACCAACTGTCGTTCGAATGGGTGTTTCGAGAGCCCATCTACACAATAGAGGCGCTTTAATCCGCGTATTCCCGGAGTAACCAGTTCCCGTCCGAAAGCACCCGACGCTCGGCGACGAACGTATTCTTCACCGAGAACAATCACAGAATCATTATGTTTACTAGCCATCCGCAGTGGGTAGTGTCGATTCGGTTCAGCCGTGCAAGCGAACGTGTTCGGGGTAATCGACTCGGTGGTCTCCCGCGAGGGACGATACGCATGGCAGACACCACCCTCGACGTGCGCGACCTCCCCCCGGTAGAGCGCCATCCGAAGATTCACGCCGCCTTCGACGACCTCGACGCCGGCGAGTCGCTGACGATTCTCAACGACCACGACCCCAAGCCGCTGTTCTACGAGATGCAGGCGGAAGTCGACGCCTTCGACGCCGACAACTACACCGTCGAACAGCGCGCCCCCGACGAGTTCGCGGCGACGTTCCCGAAGCAGTAGCGTCGCGGCCGCGGGTCGTGACCGCGGTTCCGGCCCGCCTCCCGCGTTTCTCCACCTCGACGAATATGTTCGGAGTCACCGGTAGGACTCCTCGCCGCGCTAGGTCGCGTATGAGCGCCATTCCCGCCGACATCGACACGGCTCGACAGCCACCGATGACGATTCCGCTCCGGCACTTCGTCGTCGCGCTCGGCCTCCTCGCGGCCGCGGTGGGCCTCCGGGTCGGCCTCGCCGTCGGCGTCGCTCCCGGTGCCGCCCGCCTCGCGCACGTCCACCTCCTCGTCGCGGGGTGGGTGTGCGTCACCATCATGGGCGCGATGACGCAGTTCGTCCCGGTCTGGTCCGGCGTCGACCTCTACTCCCGGCGACTCGCGACCGCCCAACTGTGGGCCGTCGGCGTCGGTCTCGTCGGCCTCGCGGGGTGCTTTCTCCTCGGCGCGTTCGCGTGGCTCCCGGTCTTCGGTGCCGCCGCCCTCCTCGGCTTCTGGACGTTCGCCTACAACATGGCGCGCACGCTCTCTCGACTCGACGGCTTCGACGTGACCGAGCGCCACTTCGGCCTCGCAATCGGTTTTCTCGTGGCCGTCACCGGGCTCGGGTTCCTGCTCGCGGTCGACTTCACGCGGCCGCTTTTCGCCGGCGTCGGCGCGACCCACGGGACCGTCCGCGCGGCCCACGTCACGCTCGCCGTCTTCGGCGTCGTCGTGACGACCGTCGTCGGCGCGCTCTACCAACTCGCGACGATGTTCACCCAGACGAAACTCCGCGGCGTCGACGTGTGGCTCCGCCGCGTCGAGGAGGTCGGCTACCCGCTGGGCGTCGTCGCGCTCGCCGGCGGGCGACTCGTCTCCGAGCCGACGCTCGCGCGGGTCGGCGGCGCGCTCGTCGCCCTCTCGCTTCTCGGCGTCGCGGTGATTCTCGCCCGTCGCCTCGTCGAGTCGTCGGTCGACTGGACGCCCATGCTCACCCGGTACGCCGTCGCGGCCGTCGCGCTCGCCGCCTGGGCCGTCCTGACGCTCCCCGCGTGGCTCGCGGCCCCGCTGGCCGGCGACCGCTTGTTCGGCACGCCGGGGGTCGACTCGCTGTTCCTCCTCGGGTTCGTCGGCTTCGTCGTGCTCGGGACGCTCTACCACGTCGTCCCCTTCATCGTCTGGGTCCACCGCTACAGCGACCGCCTCGGCCTCGAACCCGTACCGATGCTCGACGACCTCTACAGCGACCGCCTCGCCCGCCTCGACTTCGCCCTCGTCCTCTCGGGGGTCGCCGTCGTCGTCACGAACGACCTCGCCGGACTCTCTCCGGCCGCCGAGACGGCGGGCTGGACGCTCGTGTTCGTCGGCGTCGCGGCGTTCGCCGCGAACCTCCTGCGGGTCATCTGGCTCCACAGCCCGCAGTCGCTGGTCGGCGGCGCAGTCGCGTCGGCCGCCGATGCGGACGACGGCGCGGACTGAGTCGATTCGTCAGCGACGCGTCTCGGACTCCTTCATTCCATGAGCAGTTCGGGCGCGAGGAAGAGCATCGCGAGCAGACACGTCAGGACGAGAACCGCCGCGAGACGCAGGACCCCGGCTTCTCGCCGTCGATCGTTCGGAAGCGACTCGGCGACGCCGGACAGCGCGGTCCCCGCTATCATGAACAGGAGCCACCCGCCAGACAGGGACTGGTCCACGACGGCGTACTGCCAGTACAGACCCGACATGACGAGCGCGCCGCAGAGCTGGACGACCGGGAAGACGCCGCCGGAGGGCTCGCTGAACACGGTTTCGTCGACGATGGAGGGCATCGAACAGGCCATCGCCCGCGGAGAACAAAATAGCACCTGCTGTCGCTCACCTCGTTCGTTCTCGCTCTCGTCCACAGGTCGTGTCTCCCCCGAACGCGTTCGGCCGCAGGCTTACCGACCGCGCGGCCGACAGTCCAGCCGTGATGCCAGAACACGCCGCGCTCGCCGACCTCCCGCCGCAGATGCACGCGCCCGTCTTCGAGACCGACCGTCCGAAAACCGTCAGGCTCCGCCTCGAAGCCGGCGACGAGGTGCCGGCGCACTCTCACCCCGGCTTCGACATCGTCTTCCACGTCGTCGACGGCCGGATGGAACTCGCGCTCGACGGCGAGACCCACGAGGTCGCGGCGGGGGAGCTGCTGCGGTTCGGCGGCGACCGCGACATCTCGCCGCGCGCGCCAGTCGATAGTACCGCAGTGCTCGTGTTCGCGCCGGCCGGCGACGACTGAGCTGCGGGGTCACGACGGACGAAAAACGGACGCCTACTGCTTTTCGCCCGACAGCCGGTTCAGCGCCGCCTCGAACTCCTCGGACAGCGAAACCGCTCCCGGTTCGGCCTCGTCGTCGCGCTCGCCCGCTGGCGCTCCAGCGACGCGGGTCGAGTCGTTCGTCTCCGCCTGCGCCTGGGCGTCGCCCGCGTCCATCGCGTCGAGCTCCGCGTTGATGGCGTCGGCCTGCTGGTGCATCGGCGCGACGCGGACCCGGACGCGGTCGTAGTCGTGGCGGTCGGCGAGGCCGTTCCACGCCCGAAACGCGCCGACGGTGAGCGTCTTCGACTGCGGGCAAAACGGCGTCGTCGGTGTGAACTCCGCGCGGAGAATCGACGGGTCGTCGCGGTCCTCCGCGTAGCGAAAGCCCGCCTCGGGGTGTCGCCGGTCGAGGTTCAGCCGCGCGAGGTTGTAGCCGAACGTCACGTCGTAGACGCCGCGGTCTTCGAACAGGTCGCGCGCGACCCGGTGGACGGCGACGTGGTCGTCGCCGTCGAGGACGCGGTGACCGTCGAGAAAGGCGTCCGGGCCGGGCAGGTGTTCCGGGACGAACTGGTCGATATCGTCGAAGCGGTCGGCTCGCGACCCGCCGAACAGGGATGGGATGTCTGGCATGGTCCGAAATGGGGTCGCCACGGGCGTAGGCCCACCCCCGAACACGTTCAACGCACCGTTCGGTGCCGGCGCCCGTCGCGGTCGTGGCACGAGTCGATGGTGCTCGGTGCTGTCAAAATTCGTCGTCGCGGGACGGGAGCTACGTATGGACGGGCCAAAGAGTGGCACAGACGGACCGGACACGGCTCGGAGCGTAGGTTACCGAAATATCGCCACGACGGAGACGGCTTCGGACGCACTCATCTCCGATTTATCAATCGCTGAATCCGGTCGCGAACCTCGTCCGCGGAGTCGTATAGCTCGTTGTCAACCGGAGCGAGGACCTCGTCGACGGGTTTCAACCCTCCTTGCGTTTCGACCTCGTAGTCGCCGTAGTTCTCGACGAGTTGCTCCGTCGTGGTCGGGTAGTCCTGAATCTCAAGCGCATCGTCGAGGTCCCCAAGCTGCTCCCCGGGGGCGGGTTCGTCGGCGCGGTCACGCGCCTCTTGGAGCGCTCGTTCGCGCTGGCGCTGTTCTTCGTTGGCCGCTTGCTTGTTTCGGCCCTGTTTGTCGTCTGGCATCCTTGGCACTTCGAAAGCGAACGGGATAATGCTGTGGCCGATTCTCGGTAGTCACTTCCGACATGCGGGTTCTGTCAGGTCCGGCGGGGGTCAACAGCGTCAGGTAGAAAACCGGTCAGTCCGGGGACGACCGGTTGGTGCCGGCGCTCCGTTGCGGTCGGAACGGTCGAGGTACACGATGAATGCCAACCGGCCTCAGAGTGGCTTTATTTTCGGCCCGCATATACGGTACACCACTTGCGGAACGATGCGTGCTCACCAATCGCTCGAAATCCTCGCCGTGGCTATCCTCTACATCTGCGTGTTTGTGATAGTCGTCGGATCTGCGCTTGATTCGATAGCCGGCTTGGAAACGCTCTCGATGGATGCTACGAGGGGTGTTGAACGCACATGGGACTTAGTCTCGAAGCCACAGGGCTGGATTCTCTGTCTCGGCTACGTCCCAGTTCATTTCGCGTACCTGTTCGTCCGCGCACGACTCGCCGGTGAATCGGTTGATTCCTACTGGGACTGACAACCGCCACGATGTGTAATACGCCTCGCTGAACACAGAGTGCGAGTCGGCCACTAGCGACTCGCTGGCGAAATATATTACACGTCCAATCAGTACTCGTTCACGTATGCGTTGCAACCAGCATCGGCCCTCTATCGATGACTGACATCAACGACGAGTTCGGTGGTGTGTGGGGTGGCGTGAGTACGCTGCTAGTCGCAGTACTCGCCATCGGCGTCTTCGTATTCTTGACGAACCCGATCAATACTGGTGGAGTTATCGCCGGAATCGTTTTGGCCCTTATTGGTCTTGTACAGGTTCTTGCCCCTCGCATCTCGCCGTGGTTCAAACGCCTTAGCCGTCACTGGATTGGCCTGTGTTGGATACTCATCGGTGGCGGGATAGCGACTCTCGGGCTTGTTGCCTCGTCAACAACCGGAACGCTCGTTGGTGGAGTTGTACTCGGGGCACTGTTCATACTCTTTGGAAGTGCTGTTGTATTCGGTCGTTGACATCGCCCTCTAAGCGTTGCACGCGTGTTCTCTCAACACCGAGAGGTTTCGACAGAGACGGGCGAAAAACAGCGATCAATGGTTGCCAGTCGGTGCGACGGCGCTACTGCGGGTCAGGGTCGGGGTCGAATATCTCGGGGTCCTCCGGCCCCTCGGCGCGGATGACCGCCATACAACCCTTGCGGGCGACGCGGGACAGCGAGTGGTCGACGAGTTTGAAGTCGCCGGGGACGGGCGAGCTCATCGTCGCGATGGTCGTGCTCCCCGGCGGGACGAGCCGCGTCTGGATGTGGCTCTGGGGCTCCGTCGTCAAAGAGCCGTCCGGGTAGAGCGTCTCCCAGACGCTCCCGATGGGGTGGAAGCTACTGGAGAGGTTCGGCCCCCCGTCGACGAAGTACACCCGGACCGTCTCGCCCGTGCCGACGGTCGCGGCCGGTCCCCGGGCGTTGGGCGTCCACGCGTACTTCTCGCCGTTCATGAGGACGTACGTTGGGTCCTCGTCCCGCATCGACGCGTAGTCGAAGTTGTGCTGGCCCTCCTCGCCGGCGGCCTTGTCAGTGTAGAGTTCGTGCTGGCCGATGTAGACCTCGTGGTCGACCTCGGGAAGACCCTCCGGTGGCTCGACGAGGATGAGGCCGAACATCCCGGCGCTGATGTGCATGTCCATGTTCGGCACGGCGCAGTGGTAGATGTACGCGCCGGGGTAGGTCGCCTTGAACCGCAGGTGCGCCGTCTCGCCGGGGTTCGTCATCGTCGCCTCCGCGCCGCCGCCGGGACCGGCGACCGCGTGGAAGTCGACGTTGTGCGGCATCGCGTTCTCCTCGGGGTTCTCGAACGTCAGGTTCACCGTGTCGCCCTGCCGGACGCGGATGAACGGACCGGGGACCTGCCCGTTGTAGGTCATGTAGGTGAACGTCACGCCGTCTTCGACCTCGGCGGTCACCTCCTCCGGCCGGAGCGTCACGTCGACCTCGGCGGGCTCGCTTCGGTCGATTGGTCCGGGGATATCAGTGGGGTCGGCCGCGACTTGGTCGACCAGATTCGTCGAACGCTGTTGTGTCGGTTCCTCCGTCCCGTCGAGCGACTGCGCGGCGGTCGGCGCTTTCGTCGCACAGCCGGCGAGCGATGCGGCGCCGCCGAGTCCGAGCCACTGGAGCGTCCGTCGCCGAGTCGTAGATAGCATCTGTGTCTCCCTCCGGTTGAATCGAGTGCCCGAACACGGGTATAAACGAACAATGGTTGTACGGTTGAGAGACGCGCTCCGAACATCTTCGCGAGTCGTACCACACCGCGAGACGCGAGCGGGCGCGGTCGCTCCCGAGTGCGCGAGTCCCGAGAAGACGAACGAGGGTTCAGTCGTCGCCGACGAACCGGTCGCGGCGGTACCGACACTGCTCGCAGAAGAACTGCGCGAGTCCCGCTGGCTGCGTGCCGGTGAAGGCCATCTCGGAGCCGCAGTCAGGGCACCATTCGGAGTGGGTGGTATTCGTGTGGTCTGAACTCATACCACGTACAAACGCGTGAGGAGTTATTACATTAACGATTATGCCAAATTAGGTTCGATTGATACGTTTCGGGACGCTAAGGGTGTCGACGACGACGTTAGCGAGGGGCACGCTGGAGGTGAGTCGGTGGTGGCGACGACTCAGGGTTCCCAAATCGCGGTGACGACGCCGTCCTCACGCTCGGCCGAGCAGTAGGCGAACCCCCGGTCGTCGAGCTTCGGGTAGAGGAACTTCGGCTCGCGGTCGTTGAGCTGGACGAACACGGTTTCGCCGTCGAGTGCGGCGAGGCGGTTCATCGTCTCCGTGAGCGGTTCCGGCGGCGGCAGCTCCCGCACGTCGAGGAAGCTCACCGCTCGTTCGCTCGGTGCGTCGAGTCCGTCGAGGTACGCTTCGTGCTCCATACCGGTGTCGTGGGGCCGCCGGAGCAGGAAGTTCACCCCGAACGTGTTCGTCCCGTCGCCGCCGGTCTTGCGGCCGAACGCGTTCGGGGTGTGGCTCACCTTTCACGCCCTCGAACCACCCGACCAGAGCCATGTCTCGACCGCCACACCTCGACACCGACACGGGCACGGGGAGCGACGCGGACGCGCCGCCGACGGCGACCGCCCCGCCTGACCCGTCGAGCATCGACACCTCGCGGCGGCCGTTCGTCCTCATCTGGGAGGTCACCCAGGCGTGCGGCCTCGCGTGCGATCACTGCCGGGCGGACGCGACGCCCGCACGGCACCCCGACGAACTGACGACGGCGGAGGGAACGCGCCTGCTCGACCAGGCCCGCGAGTTCGGCCCCGGGCAGCTCGTCGTCCTCTCCGGCGGCGACCCGCTCGCCCGTTCGGACCTCGTGGACCTCGTCGAGTACGGGACCGACTTGGGCCTCCGGATGACGCTCACCCCGAGCGGGACGTCGTCGCTGACGCCCGAGACGGTCGCCGACCTCGCCGACGCGGGCGTCAAGCGCATGGCGCTCAGCCTCGACGGCGCGACCGCGGCGTCGCACGACGCTTTCCGGGGAGAGGACGGGAGTTTCGAGCAGACCGTCGCGGCCGCCCGTGCGGCCCGCGAGGCCGGCCTCCCGCTCCAGATAAACACGACCGTCTGCGCCGAAACGGTCGACGAACTCCCCGCGCTCTGCGACCTCGTGGCCGACCTCGGGGCGGTCCTCTGGTCCGTGTTCTTCCTCGTCCCCGTCGGGCGCGGGCGCGTTCTCGACCCGATTTCTCCCGAGCGCGCCGAGCGCGTCATGGAGTGGCTGACCGAGGTGAGCGAGGAAGCGCCCTTCGGCGTCAAGACGACCGAAGCGCCCCACTACCGCCGAGTCGCCATCCAGCGCCGGCGGGACGCGAGCGACGCGCCCCCGACCGACGGCATCGGCCGCCGACTCGGCATCACCGCCGGTGACGGCTTCGCCTTCGTCAGCCACACCGGCGAGCTGTTCCCGTCGGGCTTCCTCCCCGCGTCCGCCGGCTCGGTCCGCGACGGCGGACTCGTCGAGCGGTACCGCGAAAGCGACCTCTTCCGGTCGCTCCGGGACCGCGACGCCCTCCGCGGGAAGTGCGGCGCGTGCGAGTTCCGCCACGTCTGCGGCGGCAGTCGCTCGCGGGCGTACGCCCACACCGGCGACCCGCTGGCAAGCGACCCGCTCTGCGGGTACGTGCCCGCCGACTACGACGGACCGATGCCCGGGACTCGGTCGGCGGGCGACTGACGCCTCGGGAGTGGCGGCGCACGGGAAGAACCCCGAACACGTTCGGGATAACCGCTTGCATCCGTCGCCGCCGAGGTGTAGCTGATGACGCGCGACACAACCTTCACGAGACGGCGCTTTACGGCACTGACTGCGACGGCGGCGCTGTCGACGGCGCTCGCCGGCTGTTCCGGCTCCGGCGACGACGCCGCGAACGCGGCCGAAGCGGACGGGGGCGACGCGACGACCGCCGAATCGACCGCGGAGCCGACGACCGAGTCCGGCGGCACGACCGGCGGCGACGACGGTTCCGGCGGCGGGAGCGCCCCGCAGTTCGACGGCTGGTTCGACAACGTGGACAACTACGACGGCGTCTCGGACGAGACGGGGAGTTCGACGGTGACGGTGACAGTGGGTTCGCAGGCGAACGGCGGGGCGTTCGGGTTCGGCCCGGCCGCCGTGCGGGTCTCGACGGGAACCACGGTCGTCTGGGAGTGGAACGGAAAAGGCGGGTCGCACAACGTCGCCGCCGCGGACGGCGGGTTCGAATCGGAGTTGGCGGGCAATAGCGGTCACACGTTCGAACACACCTTCGAGGAGGCCGGGACGTACAGATACGCCTGCACGCCCCACGAGACGCTCGGGATGAAGGGCGCGGTCGTCGTTGAGTAGCGTCCGGCCACGTCGTTTTTCGGTCTGTTTCCGCCCGCAGTCGGTCGGTTCTCGACTGCCGCGAACTTCTTCTTCCGGTGCGACGAATCTCTCGCATGGGCCGTCCACCACTCCTCGCCGCCGCGCGCCGCCGCCCCTCGATGACGTTCGCTCTCGCGGGCGGCGCGTTCGCGCTCTGGTACGTTCTCGCCGACCCGGTCGTCGCGTTGTTGACCGGCGGCGACCCGGCCGCCCCCGCCGCGCCGATGGCGGTGCTCGTCGCCGGGGGGTTTCTCGGCGGCGGTCTGCTCGCCAGCCTGCTCTGGCGGCGACTCGGCGGGGCGAACTCCCGAGTCCGCGGCGCGCTCGTCGGTGGGCTCGTGGGATTGCTCGCGCTCCCGGTCCCGATGTACCTGCTCGAACTCGCGGTGGTCGTCTCGGCGGGCAACCCGTTCGAAGCGTCGCCCGGCGCGGGGGCGGTCTCGGCGCTCGTGGAGACCGTTCTCCTGTTTCTCGTCGTCCCGTTGCTCCTCGGGGCGCTGGGCGTGATTGCGACGCTCGGCGGGACGGTCGTCGTCGGGGCCGCGACGGGGCTGGCGCTCGCGTGGGAGTGAGTCGGGAGAGCCGACATCAACGAGAAATCAGAACGCGTTACTCAGTTCCCGGTGGCCGAGAGTGAAGCTTAGTCGAGAACGTCCGGCGGTTCTTGGCTGCCAGTAGCGTTGTTCGCGGGGTCGATACCTAGTGCACGAAGTTCCTCGTCCGTCGGTTCGCGGCCGCGTTCGCCGGTGTGGACTGCAACGGCGTCGTCGAGGTTATCCAGCGCGTCTTCTCTGGACTCTCCTTGCGTGGTCACGCCCGTATCGACGTCCCTCGCAATCCACCAGCCATCCTCTTGCCAGAGACGAATCTCGCCTTCGTTGGTATCGCCGTTACGAGTCGAACTGGCCATCTTACCTCTAGTTGCCCGATGAACTGTATAAGCATTCGGCATACCGCTCTCACGACCGAAATGAAACCGTGATTCGTTCGGGAACGGGTGAGTGTGATGACCGACTCGCGCGCTCTATGCAGCACGACTTCGAAAAGCGAGCAGAAAATTCGAGGTTCGACGGAGCCTCGCTCGTTAGTCGTCGCCCAGGATGCCCTCGGCGACGGCCATGTCCTCGACGCTCGGGTCGTCGGCGGACTGCCGGAGGACGAACCGCTTTCTGACGAGGTCGGCCGCGTAGATGACCGTCCCGAGGATGATGAGGGAGTCGCCGGGGAGCCGCGCCCAGAACAGCGTCTGAATCAGCGGTTGGTCGTAGAAGGCGACGCTCCGGGCGGCGGCGTAGCTCCCGGTAAACGCCGTCTCCAACTGGAGGAAGCCGACCGGGAGGACGGAGACGAACACCATCAACACGAGGCCGACGTTCCAACACCAGAAGGCGGCGTGCAGCCACGAGCCGTCCCAGCGCTCGGCGTCGATGGAGAGTTGGAGCATGTAGGTGACCATGCCGAGCGCGAGGAAGCCGAACGCGCCGAACATCGCGGCGTGGGCGTGACCGACCGTCAGGTACGTCCCGTGCTCGTAGTAGTTGATGAGCGGGAGGTTGATGAAGAAGCCGAGCACGCCCGCGCCGACGAAGTTCCAGACGCCGCTGGCGACGATGAACATGAACGGCAGGCGGTACGGGAACGACTCGCCCGACATCGCGCGGTACTGCCCGAGCGCCTCGTAGAGGATGAACACCAGCGGGATGAGTTCGAGCGTCGAGAAGACGCTCCCGATGGGCACCCACATGTCGGGCATGCCGACCCACCAGTAGTGGTGCGAGACGCCGATGATGCCCGTGCCCATGACGAGCAGCGCTTGGAGCATGACCGCCTTCTCGGCGCTCCGGCGCGACAGGAGGTTCATCGACACCAGCGTCAGGCCGACGATGGCGACGATGAAGAACTCGAAGGCCCCCTCGACCCACATATGGACGACCCACCAGCGCCAGAACTCCGTGACGGCGATGTTCGTCTCGGGGGTAAAGAGGAAGCCCGCGGTGAACAGGAGGGCGATGGAGCCGCCGGCGTACAGAATCATGTGCGCCAGCCCGTACGGCGGTTCCTTATCGAGAAGCGGCTTCAGGCCGCGGACGGCCAGCCCCGCCCAGATGAGGAAGCCGGCGAGGATGCCGAACTGCCAGAGCTTCCCGACTTCGAGGTATTCGAGCCCCTCGTTGCCGAGAATCCACCACAGCGAGCCGTCGATGTAGCCGTTCGCGCCCAGCCAGATGCCCGACAGGCCGCCGACCACGACGACGACGATCGCGCCGAGGAGGACGTTGATGTACGTCGACTGCTTCGGCGGCTCGTAGCCGGTCAAAAGCGGCGGGAGGAACAGCCCCGCGCCGAGCCACGTCGCGGCGATCCAGAGGATACCGAGGTCGATGTGCCACGTCTTGGCGATGGCGAACGGGAGCAGTTGCAGGATGGGCACGCCGAATATCGACTCGATGCCGAAGAACCCGGCGCGCTCGATGTAGAAGTGCGCGAGTAGGCCGCCCAACAGCACCTGCGCCAAGAACAATCCCGCGGCCACCGGGATGAACCGAAGCGCCGCCCGCTGGCTCGGGAAGACGCTCACGTCGCCCGGCTCGGGCACCGTGATGTCTTCGGCCGACGGCTCGGGGAGTTCGACCGACTTGTACAGCCAGATGCCGAGGCCCGCGCCCGCGACGAGAAGCACCATGGCGATGACGCTCCACGTCATCGAGGCGGCGGTGGCGTCGTTGCCCGCGCCGGGCTGGTACGGCCAGTCGTTCGTGTACGAGTGAGTGCCGTCAGGGCGGTCGGTGTGGGAGAACCAGGCCGTCCACATGGCGAAGTCCGCGAATGCCCGCGCCTCCTCCTCGGAGTCGATCATGTTCGCGGGGACGCCGCGCTCGTGGTCGCCTTCGTGGTAGCGCTCGACGTACTCCTGACGAACCTGCTCGTGGGCGTAGACTTCGGCCGCGGTGTACCGAATCGCGCCGCCCTCGTAGCTGTCGTCGAGGTCTGATTTCACCACGTCGGCGACGGCGGCCTGGTCGGCGGAGTCGAGTTCGTCGTAGGATTCACCGTACCGCTCTTGGGCGTAGTAGTTCCGCATGAACTGGACTTTCAAATCCAGCGCGTCGGCGGTGTAGTCCGCGCCGTAGTACGCGCCGTTGCCCAGTATCGACCCGTGGTTCATCAGGCCGTCTTTCTGGAACACCGTCTTGCCCTCTCGAATCACGTCGCCGCTGACGACGACGTCGCCGTCGGGTCCGACCACCTCGTCGGGGATGGGCGGGGCCTCCTGATAGGCGAACCAGGCGCCCGCGCCCATCACGACGAGGTTGAAGACGAACACGACGACGATTGCCTTCGCGATGGTCTTGCGTTGAAGCTCCATACAGGTCGTGGTTCACACGCCTGCTATAGGCTACACGCGGCGCTTCCCGGCCTCGCACAGCCCGGACGAACATGTTCGGATAGCCGCTCTTTGAGTCGGAAGCCGTCTCTCGAAGTGTGATGACGACCGACTCGCGACCCGCGGACCACGACCGCGAACCGCCCGACTCGGCGACCGACCGCGTCCACGACACGTCGTGGTCGGCGAACCTCGAACACCCGCGGCACGCCGCCGACCGCGACCTCGTGGTCTCGGAGGCGGTCGCCGCGGTCGAACACACGACCGCCGGCCACCACGTCAACCTCGTCACCCACGGCGACCACGGCCACCCGGAGACGTACCTCTACGACGCGCTGGCGGAGCGGTTCGACGGCGTGGCGTACGAGTACGTCGAGCAGTGCGGCTGCGGCGGGCACGTGACGCGGGTGTTCGTCGGGTAGCCGCATCTCGGTCTCGAACGTCCAGACCGATGTCTGCACTCGCGGCGATCCGGTGTCTAGCTACCCCGACGAACCCGGGGTTCCAGCGGTTCCACCGCCGGCGTCCGGTTCGGCGAAGAAGTCGAATTCCAACTCCCCGTCGAGGACGTGCGTGTGCTCGAAAACCCCCGTCTCGACGAGTTCCACGGTACTGTCGACGGCGAGCCTGCGGGCCGATTCCGGCCATTCGGTGACCGCGAGGTTGAGAAACGCGGTCTCGTCGGCGAGCTCGCCGAACCGGTGAACTTCGACGACCGCGGCCGCCCCGTCTCGGAACAGCGACACGGACGGGTGAGGTCTGCGGCCACCCTCGAACGGCCCCCGTAGCGAGAGTCGTGGCGGGGACCCGTCACCGTCGGGTGCCGTAAAGCGCTGTGTGAGCGACCGCAGTTCGGTGTCGCGAGAGTGCGAAATCGAGACGGCGAGCGGTCTCGGGAGGGGCCCGGACGTGGGGTCGACGCCCACGGTGGCGAGGTCTCCGTCGTCTCCATCCCCGTCGAACTGGAGGTATTTTCCCCTGTCTCGGGGGTTGTCGTCGGGCTCGACCACCGGGTCCGTGTGTTCGGTCGGCGACCGGATGGAACCACATCCGGCGGTCAGGGTGGAGGCGGCGGTCAGGGCGGACGCGAGGAACGCGCGGCGGCGCATAGTTGTCAACACGTTGGCGGCAGTAACAATGTTCTGGACCGACGACAGCGCCGGGAGCCGTCGACACCGCCGCGATGGGTTGTCGCCGTCGTCTCGTGACGACCGCGTCGCAGTCGCCCAGTCTTCGAAAGCGCTGCCGGGCCGTGGGCGACTACTCCGACTTCTCTTTCGGATACGTCTCGCCCGCCGACTCGCCACCCTCGCCTTTGAGCCACATGAACGCGCCGAACAGCGCGGGCGACGCCAGCATCGCGCCGAACGTCCCGGCCAGCGCGATGCCGCCGAGGCGCTCCGCCTCGGGGTCGCCGAACGGTTCGGCGACCTGCTCGTTCGACCCGCCCTCGTCGTCGGTGACGACGACCGCGCCCTTCATCCCGAGCGTCTCGTGGGGCGTGCAGGCGTATCTGTACGTCCCGGCCTCCTCGAAGGTGTGTTCGAACGTGTGGTCGCCGGCGCTGACGAGGTCGGACTCGAAGCTCCCGTCCTCGGCGACGACGTTGTGCGACCCGCCCTCGCCGGACCACGTCCACGCCACGGTCGTCCCCTTCGAGACGCGAATCGCCGCGGGACCGAACCCGAACGCCCCGCCGTTCGCCTGCGACCCGACCTCGACCGTCACGCGCTGGAGGCCGGTCTGTCCCTCCACGCCGTCGAAGTTCGAGGTGTTTTCGAACCACGCGTCGAGGTCAACGTCGCCCTCACCGGCGCTCTCGGCAGACGCCTCTGACTCGCCCTCACCGGCCGAGTCGGCCGCCTCGGTCGCGGTCGCGCCGCCGGCGTTGCCGACGACGACTGCGCCCTTCATGCCGAGCGTCTCGTGCGGCGTACAGACGTAGGTGTAGACGCCTTCCGCGTCGAACGTGTGCTCGAACGTGTGGCCGCTGTCGCCGACGAGATCGGACTCGAAACTCCCGTCGCTGGCGGCGACGTTGTGCGAGCCGCCTTTCCCGTTCCACTCCCAGACGACGGTCGTTCCGGGGTCGACGCGAACCGCGGCCGGGCCGAACCCGAACGCCCCGCCGTTCGCCTGCGAACCCACTGTCACCGTCACCGTCGAACTCCCCGTCTCGTCCACCACCCCCTCGTAGTTCGAGGTCTGTGCGAACCACGAGTCGAGGTCGGTCCCCGACTGCGCTCGCGCGGAGTCGGCGACGCCTCCCAGCGCGGTCGTAGAGACGGCCGCGCCGCCGAGGAGTCGAAGTACGGTTCGCCGGCCGAGCGTCGGAGATGTGGAATCGTTCGAACTCATGATTGAGTGCGGCGAGGCGGTGGACCCACCCCGCTCGACACTCGACGGTCGGGGTTCCGGTGAAAAGCCCGTCTCGGTGGTTCCCGAACCGCGGTCGATGGCCGAACATGTTCGGAACTATCTTTGTGCGGCGGGGACGAGTTCGTTTCACTACCGATGCCCCGAGCAACGCTCTCCATCACGCTCCCCGAGCAGGTCTGGGTTTCCGACCTCTCGGGCCGCTATCCGGACGCCGAGTTCACCGTCCTCGCGGCGATGCCGGCCGACGAGACGGGCGTCGGCCTCGTCGAGATACGGGCGGCCGACATCGAGCCGGTCGTCACCACCATCGACGAGTACGAGTCGGTCGTCTCGGTGACGATTCTCGAAGCGCAGCCGGAGCGCGCGCTGGTGCAGTTCGAGACGACCGAGCCGCTGTTGATTCTCACGCTCAGCGAGGTGGGCATCCCGCTGGAACTGCCCATCACCATCGTCGACGGCGAGGTGACCGTCGAGGTGACCGCGCCGCGCGAGAACCTCTCGGAGCTGGGCGAACAGCTCACCCAGTTCGGTATCCCGTTCGACCTCGTCTCCATCCACCAGTCGATAGACACGGAGTCGCTTCTCACCGACGACCAGTACGCGCTCCTCGAGACGGCGGTCGCCGAGGGCTACTACGACACGCCGCGGACGTGCACGCTCACCGGGCTCGCCGAGGCCGTCGGGCTGGCGAAGTCGACGACGAGCGAGAAGCTCCACCGGGCAGAAGGGAAAGTCATGAAGGCGTTTCTCGCGCGAGACGACGCGACGGTCTAACTCTCAGTCGTCGGTCTGGTCGCTGACGGCCGACCACAGCGTCGAGAGCTGGTCCGCGGCGGACCGCGACGGCGACGACACGGAAATCGAGAGGTCGCCCGGTTCGCGCGTCACGACCACCTCTTCGAAGCCGAGCGCGTAGCGGGCGGCCTCGCGGCCGCGGTCGCGTTTCTCCAACAGCCCCGCCTCGACCATCTGTTCGAGCTTTCGGTACACCGTCGAGCGCGGGAGGTCGCACGCGGCGGCGATGTCCGAGGCGGTCATCGGGCCGTCGAGCCGCTTGAGGACGGCGCGACACTGCGTGCTGGTGAGGGCGTCGAACACCGTCTCGAAGTCCGGTTCGAGCGCGTCTGAGAGTGGATTCGTCGACATCTGCGTAGGCTTGGGTTGCTCGGCGCGGCGCGCGCCGTCAGTTCGGGTTCCGATACGCCACCGGGTCGTATGAAAGGTGTGGGCACCAGCGTCGAGTCGGTCGAATCGATGGCCGTCGATTCGCACTGGCACGCCCGACTCGACCGTTTCCCCGCCCGGTACGTATCGACCGCGCCGAACATGTTCGGAGCCGTACTGAGAGACGGGAACCGGCGAGACGGTATTCCACTCCCCCGGGCCAACGACCGACTGTAATGAGCAACTACGTCGGTGCACCCGGTTCGACGGTGTCGCGTCGCGAATTCCTCGCCGCAACGGGGAGCGTCGGAGCGCTCGGCCTCGCGGGGTGCGCAGCGCCCACGAACGGCGACGGCAACGCCGCCGTCGGCGCGGACGAGACGACGGTCGCCCAGACGAGCGAGTCGGCGCTGCCGTACACCAGCCCGCCGGAGGTCGTGCAGGTCGACGAGCAGGGCGGGAAGGTCACCCTCAAGAGCGCGCCGGCGCGCCACGCGGCGCACCCCCTCGAAACGATGGGGGGGCCGGTCGAACTCCCGCAGGTGTGGGCGTTCAGCGCCGACGACGGTGCGCCGAGCGTCCCCGGGCCGATTCTCCGGACGACCGAGGGCAACGACATGGAGGTCACGCTGGACAACACCGACGGGATGCGCCCGCACACGGTCCACTTCCACGGCGTGCGCAAGGCCTGGAAGGACGACGGCGTGCCGACGACGACGGGCATCCGCGTCGACCCCGGCGAGAAACACACCTACACCATCCCGGCGAACGTCCCCGGGACGCACCTCTACCACTGTCACTACCAGACCCACCGGCACATCGAGATGGGGATGTACGGCATCCTCCGCGTCGACCCGAAGGGGTACGAACCGGCCGACAGGGAGTACTTCATGACCGTCCGCGACTGGGACTCGCGGCTCCCCCGGCAGATGGCCGGCGAGAACGTGGCTTACGACCCCCGGAACCGGAAGCCGGACGTGTTCACCGTCAACGGCAAGAGCGCGCCGCGGACGCTCCACCCCGAAGACGGCTCGCCCATCATCGTCGAACGGGGCGACACCGTCCGCATCCACTACGTCAACGCGGGCTACATGAGCCACCCGATGCACATCCACAACCACCGCTTCCAGGTCGTCGAAAAGGACGGCGGCGTCGTCCCCGAGGCCGCCCGCCACGACATGGACGTGACGAACATCGCGCCCGCGGAGCGCCACACCATAGAGTTCACGGCCGACGCCCAACCCGGCATCTACCTCATGCACTGCCACAAGGTCAACCACGTCATGAACGGGAACTTCTACCCCGGCGGCATGCTCGGCGGCGTCGTCTACAAGGAGGCGATGGATACCGACATCTTCGCGAAACTGATGGAGTACGCCGGCTACGAGGGTTGAGGTGACGAGTCGGTAGCGCGGTTCACGCGCGCTTCCGGCGACGTTTCGGCGACTGTTTCTGTGTCAGTGACCCACGGCTGAAGCCGTGGGCTTCCCCCTTGCATCTCTGTGAATCGGTCACGGGCTCAGTCCCCAGTATGAGAGAATCGAATCGTTCAGAAGTGATAACATACTTACTAATGTCGGATGTAGTCGGACGTGTGCAACGCCGCCACGTCCTCCTCGGTGCGGCCACCACGTTGTTCGGGTTCTCCGGCTGTATCGCCCCGTTCACGTCCGACGGATCCCTTCAAGAGGTGAACGTCGAACTCCGGAATACGGACGACGGAGCGCAGACGTTCCACCTCGCGCTCGAAACCGAATCTGGCATGCTAGACTGGGAGTCGCATCGTGTCAACGCGGGCGCTGACGAGCCAGTAACGATAGCCCCAGACAAAGATGTCACCCCGGTCGCAGTACACGGAGTCGTCAAGGACTTCGCCGAGAGAGTCGACATCTTAGGTGTCGATGAGCTTGATGAGAACTACTGTCTCCAATTCCATTTCTGGGACTCCCATCCAATCGACGAACGACCGCAGTTGGCGCAGGTTGCCGACATCGAATGCTAACCGTGGACCCGTTCTGCCGATAGATCCACAGGCGCTACTCGGCAGTTAGTTCAGCGTCGGTGGGGTAGAATAAACGGACCTCCGTGCCGGCATCTCTGCCCGCCCCCTATATACACCAGTCATAATCGAGGTCCGGTTTCTTTTGAACGGCGACGTGAGGCGTTACAGATGGAATTCGCTGAGATGGACTCGGCTGTGTTGTTCGGCCTGGTTACAATGGTGACGTGGGGGATTTGGATAATCTTAGGCAACGCCGCGTCGGAGTCCATGGATCCGCGGACTGCCGCCGCCATCTCGTATCTCGTCGCCGCGCTTCTCGCGTTCGGCTTCATCATCGTTTCAGACGCATCGCTCGCAGTTACCGCAAGGGGAGGTCTCCTTGCCGGCGTGGCCGGGTTGTTCACCGGAATTGGTCTCATTTCGATGTATATCGGGTTCACTCATGGGTCGACGACAGTGGTCTCCACGCTCGGTGCGATGTACTTCGTCGTCGCCGCCGTCATCGGGATGCTCGTTCTCGGAGAGAACCTCACACTCACGAAACTCACGGGTATCGCGTTCGCGGTCGTCGGCATCGTCTTGGTCACTCGATAGATTGAGTCGCCGTCTGTGTCACGCCGCCTCAGACAATGCTCGTGAGGGTTCTGTGGACGTGTTGAACCCGGCGTGAGTCGCCCTCTCCGACGACCATCTCCCGCTGGCCGCGGCTGTCACAACTGTTATTAGCCAGTTGTATCACTAGGTAATCAATGGCGTCGACACAACTCCAGCACGCCCGAGAGGGACGCGTCACCCCTGCGATGGAACGCGTCGCGGAGCGCGAGAACCGCGACCCCGAGTTCGTCAGGAAGCAGGTCGCCGAGGGCCAGGCGGTCGTCCCCGCGAACCGCAACCACGACTCGCTCGACCCGATGATTATCGGCCGCGAGTTCGCCACGAAGGTCAACGCGAACATCGGTAACAGCGAGACGACGAGCGACCTCACCGAGGAGTTGGAGAAGCTCCACACCGCGGTCCACTACGGCGCGGACACGGTGATGGACCTCTCGACGGGGTCGAACCTCGACGAGATTCGCGAGGCGAACGTGGCGTACTCGCCGGTCCCAATCGGCACCGTCCCCATCTACGAGGCGGTCAAGCGCGTCGACAGCCCCGAGGACATCACCCGCGACCTGCTCCTCGAAATCATCGAGAAACAGGCCGAACAGGGCGTCGATTACATGACGATTCACGCGGGCGTGCTGATGGAGCACCTCCCCCTGACCGACGGCCGGAAGACGGGCATCGTCTCCCGCGGCGGCTCCATCCTCGCCCAGTGGATGGAGGAAAACGGCGAGCAGAACCCGCTTTTCGTCGCGTTCGAGGACATCTGCGACATCTTCGCCGAGCACGACGTGACGTTCTCGCTCGGCGACGGCCTCCGACCCGGCTGTCTGGCCGACGCCGGCGACGACGCGCAGTTCGCCGAACTCGACACGCTGGGCGAACTCACGCAGACCGCGTGGGACTACGGCGTGCAGGTGATGGTCGAGGGACCCGGCCACGTCCCGATGGACCAAATCGCCGAGAACGTCGAGCGCCAACAGCAGGTCTGCGACGGCGCGCCGTTCTACGTCCTCGGCCCGCTCGTCACCGACGTGGCTCCGGGCTACGACCACATCACGAGCGCCATCGGCGCGACCGAGGCGGGCCGCGCCGGCGCGGCGATGCTGTGTTACGTCACGCCGAAAGAACACCTCGGGCTTCCCGACCGCGAGGACGTGCGCGAGGGGCTCGCGGCCTACCGAATCGCCGCCCACGCGGCCGACGTGGCGACCGGCCTCCCCGGCGCGCGCGACTGGGACGACGCGCTCTCGGAGGCCCGCTACGAGTTCGACTGGGCGCGGCAGTTCGACCTCGCGCTCGACCCCGAGCGGGCGCGGTCGTACCACGACCAGACGCTCCCCGGCGACAACTACAAGGAGGCGCGCTTCTGCTCGATGTGCGGCGTCGAGTTCTGCTCGATGCGCATCGACCAGGACGCGCGCGAGGCCGACGGCGAGATGGAGACAATCGCGTCCGCGACCGACCTCGACGCGTCGCCGGCGGCCGACGCGAACCTCCCTCCGGTCGGCGCGCACGACACCGACCGCGTCCCCGACGAAATCGAAATCGGCGGCGTCACGTTCACGCCCGAATCGGCCCACGGCGACGACTGACGACCGTCTGAGTTCGCGGGCCATCGACCGAGTCCGCGGGCCACCCGCCGACCGGGCCCCCACCGCCGACCACCCCGTGTCGGTGGGTTCTTTTTCCGCGTCGCTGAAAGGGAGTACCAATGGTCCTCGGCAGTCTCGTCCCGTCGTCGCCGCTCGCGAACGTCGTCGTGATTCTCCTGACGACCGGGCTCATCTGGGTCGGCAGCGGCTGGCTCGAAGAGTCCGCCGACCACCTCGCGGCGTACTACGGCCTCCCCGCGGTCGTCCAGGGCTCCATCATCGTCGCTCTCGGGTCGAGCTTTCCCGAGTTCGCCAGCGTCGCCATCGCCGCCACCGCGGGCGTCTTCGACATGGGCGTCGGCGCAATCGTCGGCTCGGCCATCTTCAACATCCTCGTGATTCCGGCGCTATCGGGGCTCGCCACCGACGGCGACCTCGAAACGAGCCGGCTGGTCGTCTACAAGGAAGCGCAGTTCTACATGGTCGCCGTCGCCACGCTCGTCGTCACGTTCTCGCTGGCGGTCATCTACTTCCCCGTACCCGACGGCCCGGCGCTGACCGGACAGCTCACCCGTCCAGTGGCGCTCATCCCGCTTTTCCTCTACGGCCTCTACCTGTTCATCCAGTGGCAGGACGTCTCGGAGTACGAAGCCGAGAACGCGGGCGTCGCCGACGGCATCGGTCGCGAGTGGATGCGCCTCCTCGGCGGCCTCCTCGTCATCCTCGTCGGCGTCGAGCAACTGGTCGGGAGCGTCGAGTCGCTCAGCGGGACCTTCGGCGTCCCGACGTTCCTCGCGGGCGTCACCGTCGTCGCCGCCGCGACGAGCCTCCCCGACACGCTCGTCAGCGTCCGCTCGGCCGCCGACGGCAACAGCGCGACGAGCCTCGGCAACGTCCTCGGGTCGAACACGTTCGACCTGCTCGTCGCCATCCCCGTGGGCGTCCTCATCGTCGGGAGCGTCCCGGTCGACTTCGCCGTCGCCGTCCCCATGCTGGGCGTGCTGACGCTGGCGACCGTCCTGCTGTTCGGCCTGCTCCGGACGGACCTGTCGCTCTCGCGGGTGGAGTGCTACGCGCTCGGCGCGGCGTATCTCGTCTTCGTCGGGTGGGTCATCGCCGAGACCGCGGGCGTCACGAGCCTGCTTCGGAGCTGACGGGCGGACGCGGGCGTCGTCCGCCGACCGCGGGCCGACACCCGACGCCCCGACCTACTCGTCTCGCGGCTCTCTGACCGTCACCACCGGCACCGGCGAGGTTCGGACCAGTTTCTCTGCGACGCTCCCGAGCATGTAGCGGTCGAAGCCCGTGTGGCCGTGGGTTCCCATCACCACGAGGTCCACGTCGTGTTCGTCGATGTACGCGAGGATGCCGTGGTGAATCGACACGTCGCGGCCGACGGACTCCCTGACCGTCTCGACGCCCGCGGCGGCCGCCACGTCGCCCGCCTGTTCGACCGCGTCGCTCGCCCGCTCTTCGAGTTCGTCGATGAGGAGCGGCCCGCGGATGTCCGCGCCGAAGGCGGCGACGTTGACGACCGAGACCGCGTGGAGCGCGGCGTCGGTCGCCGCCGCCAACTCGCTGCCGAACGCGACCGCCGCGGTCGCGCAGGCGCTCCCGTCGGTGGGCGTCAGCACGTCTGCGTAGGGGTACGCGAGGTCGGTCGCCGCGTCCGGTCGGACGGTGAGCACGGGCACGTCGGACCGTCGGACGACGCGCTCGGTGGTGCTCCCGAGGAGCAGGCGGCTCAGCCCCGTCCGCCCGTGGGTCGGCATGACGACGAGGTCGACGTCCTGTTCGGCGGCGTACTCGGTGATGACCCGATACGGCTCGCCGCGCTCGATGCTCGTCACGACCGCCGCGTCGGACTGGGACGCCCGGGCCGCGGCGTCGCTCACGAATCGCTCGCCGTCGGTTCGGCGGCGCTCGCCCGCCGCTCCGTCGCCTTCGTCGCGCAGGTTCGGGCGTCGCTCGGGCTCCGGCGGGGCGACGTGCAGCAGGTGGAGGGTCGCGTCGTGGGCGGCGGCGATGTCGATGACGTGGTCGAGGACGGCGTCCGCGCCGTCGCTCCCGTCCGTCGGAAAGAGGAGTCGGTCGAACATAGTTCGATGTTCTCAACGAGCCCACATAACCGCTGAGGTGCGTTCGCTCGCGGTGGGAACGAGGCGGGGGGTTCGCGACTGACGCGGTGGCGGCGATTCCGCGGCACACAGCCTCGTTCGCGTGTGGTTTCGCACCCACGCAGAGGGGAACCACTATTACGGCGGTGTCGTATCGTCTACCATGGACGGGGTCGTGGACGAACTTCGGAGTCTCATCACCTCACCGAACCGGTTAGCGGCGCTCCGGGCGCTCGACGAGGGACCGGCGACCGCGAGCGAGTTGCAGGCGACGCTCGACACGTCACGGTCGACAGCCTGGCGGGTGATGAAGTCGCTCACCGAGCGGGAGTGGGTTTCGAAAACGGGCGAACACTACGAGATTACGCCGCTCGGTGTGGTCGTGGTCGAACAGCTCCAGACCGCCGTCTCGACCGTCGAGGCGGCGACGACGTTCGCGGAGGCCGACCTCTTGCAGTGGCTCCCGCTGGACGACCCCGGCTTCCGTCTCGGCGCGCTCGCGTCGGCGACCGTCGTGACGCCGACGCCGAGCGACCCGCAGGCCCCGCTTCGGCTCGCGGTGTCGCACGTCGAGTCGGCCGACCGAATTCGCATCCTGACGCACGCCGCCTCGCCCGACGTGTTGGCGACGGTTCATCGCCGCCGGAACGACGACGTCGACGTCGAAGTCATCATGACCGACGGGGCCTACGAGGCGATGGCGCGAAGCGAGAAGACCGCGGGGCAGTTGGCCGACCTCTTCGACGCCCCCAACGTCTCTCTGTACCGCTACGAGCGCGTGCCGTACGTCCTCTCGATTCTCGACGCCGACCGCGTCGGCATGGGCGTCGTCGACGACCACGGCCGCCCGCGAGCGGTGTTGGACGCCGAGGCCGACGCCGTGGTCGACTGGGCCCACTCGACGTACACGCGGTATCGCACCGAATCGACGCCGGCCGAACGCGACGCGTTCCTCTGAGGCGACGGACTCGCCGCCGCGGTCGAACAGCCGACAGCGGCGCGACTCGGCGGCCTATGATTCGCGGTTCGAAACGTCGTTTCAGGCCCTGAAACACCGCTGTATGGCCAGTAACACAGAATTATAGCCTCGCCATGATGACACACGATATCGTTCCGGATTTCGTGGCTATCGCGGGTTTCGGAGAGACGAAGGTGGGGCATGACAACACGTTATCGACACCAGGTAGGGGCAGCATCGCTCACGATTATCGTCCTCGTCTCGCTGGCGAGTCCGTTCGTCGCGCTCTCGGGGGCGGCCGCCGGGCAGTCGCTCGCGGGGTCGGTCGACCGCGCGACGGGCGCGCCCGCCGCAAGCGACGTCGTCTTCGCCGCGACCGACGGAAGTGAACCGAGCTACGACGAACTCTCGGCGCAGGGGGCGTACAACCTCTCGGGCCTCCAATCGAACGCCACGTACGACGTGAGTTACCTCGCGGCCAACGGGTCGCAACCCGGCGCTCCCGGCGCGTTCCCCCGAGACGGGTCGCCCGACGTGTTCGCGCTTCAGCGGGCGTCACCCGGCGCGACCGCCGACCTCGGGAACGCGGCGCTTCCGGGTGCGCACGTGGTGAACCTCTCGGTCGTCAACGAGACCGGCGCGCCCGTCTCGGGGGCGGCCGTGGCCTTCCAGCACACGAACGCGAACGGCGCGACGGTGAACACCTCGCAGTTCGGAGAGTGGTTCCTCACCGAGGCCGACGGCGACGTCCACCTCTCGAACGGGACGGCCGGAATCGAACTCACGGGCAACGTGACCGTCGCCGTCGCCCCGCCGAGACAACTCAGCTACGACGGCGGACTCGAAGGCGAGCCCGTCTCGTCGTCGAGCGGCTACGTCCAGCGCGTCTACACGACACAGCTCGACGTGACGGGCGACGAGACGGTGACGGTGACGCTCGAATCGGCCGAACAGCCGGGCGCGACGATGACGGCGAACGAGACGGCCCCGGCGCTCGGCGAGCCTGTCAACGTCTCGCTGTCGAACATCACGGGCGAGACGCCCTCGTTCTACACGTGGACGGTCGACGGCTCTTACGCGGGGTACACGACGCATCCGAACGCGAGCCTCGTCCTCCCCGGGTTCTCCGCCCCCGGCCCGCACACCGTCGCCGTCACGGCGCGGAGCGGGAGCGAGCAGTTCCTCTTCGAGGAGTCGCTCACGCTCGACGCGGTGACGGCCGGAGACGGCACGCTCACCGCCGCACCGACGCCCGCCCGCGCCAATCTCGATACGGTTCGGTTCGCCCTCGTGAACGTCTCCGGCGTCGGCGACGGCGACTTCTACACGTGGACGTTCGGCGACGGCGACCGCGCGTACACGAGACACCCCAACGCGACGGCGAATCACACCTACGCCGAGCCGGGCGCGTACAACGCGACCGTGCGGGTCCGCGACAACAGCACGGAGGCGCTCCTGGTCGAAGACACGCTCCGACTCGACGTGACGGCCGCCGGAAACGGCACGCTCGTCGCCACGCCCGACAGCCTCACCGAGGGCGAATCTGTCGCGTTCGCGGTTCGGAACGTCTCGCTTGCGGCCGGCCAGTCGGTCGGCGAGTACCGGTGGGACTTCGACGGCGACGGGACCGCCGACGCGACGACCGCGGCCAACGAGACCAGCCACGCCTACGCCGACCCCGGTACCTACGACGCCGCCGTGACCGTGACGAATGCGAACGGAACGCCGCTGTTCACGGCGTCTGCGGCGGTCGACGTCGCCGCCGAGGAGTTCGCCGCGCCGACCGACGGCTGGCCGCAGTTCGGCTACGACGACGCCAACACCGGCGCGAACGTCGCCGGCGTCGGCCCGGCGGGACCCGTCGAGGTCCGCTGGAACGAGACCACGTCCACGCTCTACTCGCGGCCGCCGACGTTCGCTGACGGGCGGGTGTTCGTCGCCAGCGGCTACGGAATCGTCGCCTACGACGCCGCGAACGGCTCGACGCTGTGGTCCGCCAGCGCCTACCCCGACGAGGTGACCGCGCCCCCGACCGTCGAGGGCGACTCGGTGTTCGTGAGCAGTCACAACGACGCCGCGAACAACGAGCGCGACACGCTCACCGTGTTCGACGCGGCCGACGGCTCCGAACGCTGGTCGGTGTCGGTGCCGGCCGACAGCGACGGTCTGTTCACCGACGGCGAGTGGCTCTCCGCGCCCACGGTGACGAGCGACGCGGTCTACGTCGTCTCGGAGGCCGAAGACGCGCTCTACGCCATCGACCGGGGGTCGCACTCGCTCCGCTGGCGGAAGAACCTGACCGAACTCGAAACGACCGGTGACGCGCAGGCCGTGCCCGCGGTGGCGAACGGCACCGTCTACGTGACGCAGGGGTGGGACGGCTCGCGTTTCACCGGCTTCGGCTCGCACCTCTACGCCTTCGACGCCGACACGGGCACCGAGCGGTGGAACCGGAGCCTCTCGAACCACCGCGGCGCGGCACCCACCGTCTCGGACAGCGTCCTCTACGTCTCGACGTACGGCTCGCTCGTCGCCTTCGACGCCGACACGGGCGCGCAACTGTGGTCCGTGGCCGCCGGCGAGACCGAGAGCCGCTCGTCGCCCGCCGTCGCCGACGGCATCGTCGTCGACACCCGCGGCGGCTTCTACGACGACGAGAAGGGCGTCGTCGCGGTCGCCACGAACGGCTCGCGCGCGTGGAGCTACGACACCGACAGCGCCGTCCTCGGCGCGCCGGCCGTCCTCGGCGACACGGTCTACGTCGCCGAGTTCGACGGCACCGTCCACGCGCTCGACCTGCAGACGGGCGCGCCGGTGTGGAACGACTCGCTTGACGCCCCCGGCTTCGACACCACCGTCGCGAGCGCGGTCGTCGGCGGCGACGGCTGGCTCTACGTCCAGACCGGGTCGTCGTCGGACATCAACCGCTCGCTCGTCGCACTCGGCGACGTGGAACCGCTCGCGTCGGTCTCGGGGTCGCTCTCGGCGACGCCCGCGGACCCGCGGCGTACCGTCGAGAACGTCACCTTCGAGACGACCGTCTCGGGCGACGCCGACAGCGTCGAGACCTACCGCTGGTCGTTCGGCGACGGCGCGACCGCCGAGACGACGGCGCGGAACGTCTCGCACGCGTACGACCGGACCGGAACGTACACGGCCCGCGTCTCCGGCTTCGACAGCTACGACCGCAAACTCTACACCGCGACGACGGCCGTGACCGTCCGCGACATCGGCTCTGCGGACCTCCGCGTCGCCCCGACGCCGGCCGACGTGAACGTGACGAACGTCTCCTTCGCCGTCACCAACCGCTCGCTCCCGGCGTCCGTGACGGACGTTCGCTACGGTTGGTCGTTCGGTGACGGCGAGACCGTCTTCACGAGCGCGAACCGGACGAACCACACCTACGCGGCGCTCGGGGACGCGTCCGTCTCGGTCGAGGTGCTGGACGGGACGACCGAACAGACGCTGGTGACGCTTTCGACGACCGTTCCGGTGGTCGACCGCGTGCCGCCAACGGTCTCGGCGAGCGCGCCGTCGCCAGTCAGGACCGGCGGGAACTTCAGCGTCGCCGCGAGCGCGACCGACAACCACCGCGTCGCGAACTACACCTTCGAGACCGACGAGGGGCAGTCGGTGACGACGGCCGCGAACCGGACGAACCTCTCGTTGGCGACGGCGGGCGCACACACCGTCACCGTCACCGCGACCGACGCGTCCGGGAACAGCAACGCGACGACGCTCGTCGTGAACGCCTCGGCCGCGCCCGACCTCGAACCGCGCATCTCGGTCGAACCCGCCCAGACGCTCGGCAATGACCGCGTGACCGCGAACGTCACCGTCGTCAACGACGGCACCGCCGAGGCGACCGACGTCGACGTGCGACTGGTCGCGCGGTCCCGCGTCGGCTACTACGACGACGCCTCGACGACGTACACCCGCGCCGTCGGCACCGTCGCCGCCGGCGCGAACGAGACGGTGACGGTCGACCTCACCGACTGGCTCCGCGGCAACCTGAGTTCGGCGTATCCGGACGTGGAACTCGTCGCCGTCTCGGACCCCGACGGCGCGGTCGCCGAGGGCGACGAGACCGACAATCGAACCACGGCGACGACCGAGGTCAGCTACGCCGACCTCCGACTCACCGTCAACGCCCCGTGGCGGGTCATCCCGACCGAGGCCGCCGAGACGCGTGTCTACGTCAGGAACTACGGGAACGCCCCGAGCGACGCCCGCACCGCCGAGCTCGACTTCGGCGACGGGTCGTCGAACGAGACGCTCGCCGTGCCGGCGCTCGACCCACGCGAGACGGCCGTCTTCACGCGGAATCACACGTTCGCGACCGGGCGGCACACGCTCGTCGCCTCCGTCGCGGACCCCGACGCCCCGCGCGGCAACGCCGACCGCGACGTGACGACGAGCCAGCCGTACGAACTCCGCGGACGGCTGTCCGCCGCCGACCCGGTGCAGGTCGGCCGGAACGTCACCGTCTACGGCCGCGGCTACAGCAACTACGAGAGCAACGTGACCGCGAACCTGTCGCTCCCGGCGGGCCTCGAATTCGCGCCCGGCGAGACCGCGACCAAGTACGACACCGACGACCGAACGTACTTCGAGTGGACCGTGGTCGCCACCGCGAACCGCGACGCGACCTACGACCTCGAACTGAACCTCAGCGCCCGCGGTGAGAACGAGACGGCGACCGAACGCCTCCCCGTCGAGCGCCCGAAGACCCGCGTGGTCGACACGGCGGCGGTGAACTTCACCGGCACGGGGAGCGACTCCGCGACGCTCACCCTCCGCAACGAGACGACCTACGAACACGGGGTGACCATCTCCACGCACCTCGGGACCGACGGGCGGACGCTCGCCGGGCTCGACTACCTCGTGGAGTACCCCCACGCCTGCGTCGAGCAGACGACCTCGCCGATGCTCGGGGCGCTGTACACCGGCCAGTACTACCGGCGCAACCCCGCACCCGGCGGATACGACACCGGCCAAATCAACGCCAGCGTGGACGCGGGCGTCGCCCGTCTGACGACCGGACAGGACGCGCAACACGAGAACGGTTCGTGGAGCATGTACGGCAACGACCCCGACGGCGACGTGTTCTACACGGCCTACGCGCTGTTCGGCACGAGCGCGGTCGGAAACGACCCCGTGCAGAGCGCTCGCGCGCCGGTCCGCGCCGACCTCGACCGGATAGACGCTAACGCGACCGTCGCGTGGCTCGCGGACGAACAGGCCGCCGACGGCCGCATCCGCAACGACAAGTTCTACTTCGACGATGACGCCGCCATGACCGGGTTCACCCTCGTCGCCCTCGACCAGGCCGGCCCGTACAACGCGACCGCCGCAGCGACCGCAGACCAACTCCGGGGCGACGCCGCGAGCTACCTCGTGACCGCCCAGCGCGCCGACGGCGCGTGGGGCGACGGTTCCACCCCGAACACGATGTCCACCGCGCTCGCCGTCTGGGGCCTCGAAGCCTCGGGCGTCGAGACGGCTCCCGTCCGGACGGCCATCGACGACGGCCGGGCGTGGCTGCTCGACAACCAAGCCGACAGCGGGGCGTGGTCGCAACGTCGCTCCGCCTCGTGGAGCGACGTCGGCACCACCTCCGAGACGACCGCGTACGCGCTCATGGCGCTCAACGCGACCGGACTGGAGAACACGAACGCCTCCGTGCAGGCCGGCCAGACCTACCTCGTCACCGTCTACGACGACCGCGGGTCGTGGGGCTACACCCGCGCGACCGCCCTCGCAATCAACACGCTGTTGACGCTCGGACAGGGCGGCTCGAACCCGACCCACGACGTGACCGTCACCTTCGGCACGGAGTCGACCCCGGCGCTCGTGACGAAGACCATCGACGTGGACTCGACCGACGCGCTCGACTCGGTCGAACTCACCGAGAGCGAACTCCAGACGCTCCGGGACAACGCCGACGGGCCGATAACCGTGCAGGTCGATACGACCGGGACGGGCGTGCTCGTCGTCGGTCTCGAAAACGACCAACTCGTCGCCCGCGACGAGTACGCCGCGAACGAGGGAGGTGCCTGAGATGTCCGTCGCACGCGCCGTGACGGGACTCCTGCTCGTCGCGGTCGTCGTCGCCGGCGTCTCCGCGCCCACCGCGGCCGCGGCCGGCTACGGCGTCTCAATCGACGCGCCGGCCGACTTCCACGTCGGCGACAACCGACTCGAAGTGACCGTCGACAACACGGCGAGCGGCACGGACCTGTTCAGCCCCATCGTCGAGGTCCCCCTCGAAGCCGGGCTGTCGGCCCCGGCGGACCCGAATCCAGTGGTGAAATCGACCGACGGAACCCGGACGTGGGCCGTCCAGAACAGCACGATTACGAGCGGGGACTCGCTGTTCGTCTACGGCCGGAACGTCCCGGCGGGCGAGTCGCGGACCTACGTCTTCACCGTCACCGTCGAGTCGGCGGGCGAGCGCACCGTTCGGGCTGACGTGCGCCCCCTGTACAACGAGTCGAACAACGTCCGCGCGCAGACGACCGCGACCGCTGTCGCCACCGGCGCGCTCTCCGTGGACGTGCTCGACGAGGCGGGCGACCCGGCGTCGGGCGCGACCGTCACCGTCGACGGCACCGACCGCGCGGGGGCCACCGTCCGCGACGACGTGACCGCGGGCGACCACACCGTCTCCGTCAGCGTCGGCGGCGCGACCTACCCGGCGCTGAACGTCTCGGTCGTCGCCGGCGGCGAGACCAACGTGACCTACCGCCACGGCTCGCTGGACGACCCCGCGGTCGTCGTCGCCACCGACGCACAGTCGGCCGTCGCGAACGGCAGCGCCGAGAGCGCCGTCACCGAGGCCGGCAACGCCACCGCCCGCGCGCGGTTCGAAGTCGCGTTCCTCGCGGACGTGCCCGACGGCCGGGCGGTCGTCGGCGTCGCCGACCCCGCTGCCTTCCCGTCGGGCTACCACGACGTGACGGCCACCGTGGACGGCCAGCAGGTCGCGCCCGGCCGCAATGGTGGAACCACGACCGTCGCCCTCGACTCGCCCGGCCTGCTCGACGTGGCCATCGAGTTCGTCGGCTTCCCGGTCGGCGACGCGACCCGCGACGGGACCGTCGACGACGGCGACGCCGCGGATATCGCGGCCGCGGTCGCCGCGGTCGACGACGGCGACCCCTACGGCGACGTGGACGGCGACGGCGAGGTGACGGCGGTCGATGCGATGCTCGTCGCCCAGTACGACGCCGGCAACCGCACCGCCGACTACGGAGGTGCGCGATGAGCCGTCTCGCGTTCGCGCGGCGCGTCGTCGTCGCGGCGGTCGTCTGCGCGGTCGTCCTCGCGGGCGTCGCACCGTTCGCTGCGGTCTCCGCGGCCGGCGCGGCATCTTCGGCGACCGTCTCCGTCGCGGGCGTCGATTCGGTCGGCTTGGAGGAGACGGCGACGGCGACCCTGCGGGCCGCGGACGTTCCCGCCGGCGCGGGCGTCGGCGCGTTCGCAGTCAACGTCACCTACGACCCCTCGGTCGTCTCGGTGCGCGTCGCCGACAGCGACTTCGCGGTCGAGACGGCCGCGCCCGAATCGGGCGTCCTCAGAATCGTCGGCTACACCGACGCCCGGTCCGGCCCGACCGGCGACGTCGCGCTCGCGGCGCTCGACGTGACGGGCGAGTCGGCCGGCGACGCGACGCTCGGCGTCGAGGTCGACACCCTCGCCGACGCGGACGGGTCGGCGATTACGCGCACGACGGCCGACGCGTCCGTCGAGGTGACCGGCGGCTCCGACGGCGGCGAGACCGACGGCGGCGACACGACGGACAGCCCGGACGACCCGGGCGGCGAGAGCGACGACGACACCGGCGGCTCGTCGGGCGGTTCCAACTCCGGCGGCGCGCGGACGTCGGTTCGCACGTCGGCCAGTAACGGCGGCCTCGCGGTCGACATCCGAAACGCGAAGCCCGGCGCGCCGGTCGAGGTCGACCTCTCCGGCGTCGAGCGCGGCGGCGTCCGGGTCGACGGCCTCTCGCTTACGCTCGGCGCGAAGTCGGACGCGAAACTCACGGTGCGGGCGCTCGATTCCGTGCCGGACGGGACGCCGGCGCTCGACGGGGGGCCGCTTTCGTACCTCGACGTGGCCCACGACGTGGACGACAGCGCCATCTCCGGCGTGAACTTCACCGTCTCCGTCTCGAAGGCGACGCTGACGGACCGCGACCTCGACCCGGCCGACCTCCGGCTCTACCGCTACAGCGACGGCGAGTGGCGGGCGCTCTCGACGGGCGTCGCCGGCGAGACCGACGACGAGGTTCGATTCACCGCCGTCTCGCCCGGCCTCTCGGTGTTCGCGCTCGCCCCCGCGCCCGCCGGGGCGGCCTTCGCGGTGACGACGGGGCCCCTGCCGTCCTCGGTGGTGGTCGGCGACTCGGTCACCGTGACCGCGACGGTCGAAAACACCGGCCAGACCCGCGGCGAGACGACAGTCGACCTGACGGTCGACGGCGCGGTCAGCGAGTCGCGAACGCTCGACCTCGCCCCCGGCGAGACGCGGTCCGTCGAGTTCGTGGTCACAGCCGACGCCGTCGGGCGCTACGACGTCGCGGTGGACGGCGTCTCGGCCGGAACGCTCCGGGTCGACGCCGAGTCGACGCCGACGCCGACCGCGACGACCGAGTCGGAACCGGCGACGACCGGGACCAGTACCCCCGGCTTCGGTGCGGTGACCGCAGCGCTCGCGGCGGCGTTGGCGGCGCTCGTCGCACTCGCTCGGCGACGGACGTAGGTGCGGGGCGTCGCGAGCAGCGACTCGCAGGCGCGCGGTCTCGTCGACCCGCGTTCTCGGTTTACGCTCGTTCGAGAGTCTGCAATACCCGGAGCGATAGCTCGTCCGCGCTGATGTCGCCGCGGTCGTAGGCGTCGAACCACGCGGACTCGGCGCGCCAGCGGGCGACGACCGCGCCCGAGTCGGCGGCGGCCGCGACGATGGTCGCTTCGAGCCGCGACGCGGTCCACCCCGCGGCGACCTCCCTGAAGAACCCGCCGGCGACGGTCCCGATTTCGTTGCTGAGGCGGTCCGTGCTGCGCGCGTCGCTCTCGTAAGTGAGCGAGACGACAGACGCCCGTTCGTCGGCGGTCAGTTCCGCGAGCGCCACCGACTCCGAGTCGAGGAACCGTCCGAACGAGGCGAGATGGGACTCGTAGGGGTCAGGGGACGACGTCGCCGTCGGCGACTCCGGCTCCGCTCGCGTCGTCGGCGAATCGGGCGTCGTCGGCGGCGACGGCGACGCGCTACAGCCGGCGAAAAGCGAGGCGAACGACCCGAGAACGAGGCGACGTGATGGCACGCGCGAACGTTCGAACGACGTCGATATAGCTGTTCTCCGCCCGCCGTCAGCGTCGGAGCAGCCAGACGGCCAGTCCGATGACCTCCCGAAGCGTCACGCCCGCCGCGAACACGTACACCGTCTGCAACGGCAGTTCGAGGAAATCGATGGCCGCCACCGCGAGCGACATCACGATGGCCATCCCGACCCACCCGAGTGCGAACCGGCGCTCCGACGCCGACGTGTGTGTACCCAACTCGACCATACACCCTGACTCGGCTGAACGTATTTAATTTCTCGTGCTGACACGACGGAGTGGCCGCCGCGGCCGGCCGAGGTGGCTCGACGCCGCTCGGAGCGCGTTACTCCTCTTGGGCGTCCACCACGGCGACACCGGCCAAGTTGACGATATCTTTCACTTCGTCGCCGCGCTGGAGGACGTGGACCGGCTTGTCCATGCCGACGAGCATCGGGCCGATAGCTTCCGCGCCGCCGAGACGCTGGAGCAGTTTGTAGCCGATGTTGCCCGCTTCGAGGTTCGGGAACACGAGGACGTTCGCGGGGTCGTCGAGCTCCGCGAAGTCGTAGGTATCGGTCAGCATCTCCTCGACGAGGGCGGTGTCGGCCTGCATCTCGCCGTCGACCGGGAAGTCAACGGCGGGGTCGGCGTGCAGTTGTTCGACCGCGTCGCGGGGCTTGCGCGTCCCCTCGTTGGTGACGCTCCCGAAGTCGGAGTACGAGAGCAGGGCCGCGCGGGGGTCGACGTTGAACCGCCGGGCGAGTTCGGCGGTGTGTTTCGTCACCTCGGCGAGCACGTTCTCGTCGGGGTCGAGGTTGACCGTCGCGTCGGCGCAGAAGATGACGCGGTTCCGGAACGTCAGCATGTAGACGCCGGCGGCGTAGTCGGCGTCGTCGGCCGTGCCGATAATCTGCAGCGGCGGGCGGAGCGCCGAGGGGTAGTGATGCGTGAGACCGGTCAGCATCGCGTCCGCGTCGTCCATGGCGACCATCACGCTGGCGAAGTAGTTCGAATCGCTCCGCACGAGTTCGGCAGCCTCCGTCCGGGTGAGGCCCTTGCGCTGGCGGCGCTCGTAGAGGTGGTCCACGTAGTGGTTCCACTCGCCGCTTTCGGGGTCGGCGATGGTCGGGTCGAAATCGAGACCGAGGTCCTCGGCGGTGCGGAGAATCTCCTTCGTCCGGCCGACGAGGATGGGTTCGGCGATGCCCTCTTCGACCAACTGACTCGCGGCGCGAATCATCTTCTCGTCTTCGCCCTCGGCGAGAACGACCCGCTTGGGGTTCGTCGCCGCCTTGTTGAGGACGACGCGCATCATCTCGCGGGACTTCCCGAGGCGGGCCTCCAACTCCTCGCGGTAGTCGTCGAGGTCGCGCTCGCGGCGGGCCGCGCCGCTCTCCATGGCCGCCTCGGCGACGGCGGGCGTCACCTCGTAGAGGACGCGCTGGTCGAGCGGCTTGGGGATGAGGTAGTCGGGGCCGAACTGCAGCGGGCCGTCGCCGTAAGCTTTGACGACCGCGTCGGGCACGTCCTGTCGGGCGAGGTTCGCCAGCGCCTCGGCGGCCGCGCGCTTCATCTCCTCGTTGATTTCGGTCGCGCGCACGTCGAGCGCGCCGCGGAAGATGAACGGGAACCCGAGGACGTTGTTCACCTGATTCGGGTAGTCGGAGCGCCCGGTCGCCATGATGACCGTGTCGTCGCGGGCGTCCTTCGCGTCCTCGTAGGCGATTTCGGGGTCCGGGTTGGCCATCGCGAAGATGATTGGGTTGTCGGCCATCGACCGCACCATCTCCTGGCTGACGATGCCGCCGACCGAGAGGCCGACGAGCACGTCAGCGCCCTCGATTGCGTCTTCGAGGTCGCCGTCGTCGACGCCGCGGGCGAACGGTTCGGCGTACTCGTCGAGTTCGCCGGCCTCGGCCCGCGACTCCGAGAGAACGCCGTCGATGTCGCACAGCGTGATGTTCTCGTGTGGGATGCCCAGCGAGACGTAGAACCGCGCCGTCGCGGTCGCGGCCGCGCCCGCCCCCGAGAAGGTGACGTTCAGCGACGACAGCTCCTTGTCCGCGATGTCGGCGGCGTTGAGTAGCGCCGCACCGGAGATGATGGCCGTGCCGTGCTGGTCGTCGTGGAACACGGGGATGTCCATCCGGTCGCGCAGGGACTCCTCGATTTCGAAGCACTCGGGCGCGCGGATGTCCTCCAAGTTGATGCCGCCGAACGTCGGCTCCATCGCGGCGACTGACTCCACGAACGCCTGGGGGTCGTCGTGGTCGAACTCGACGTCGAACACGTCGATGTCGGCGAAGCGCTTGAACAGCACGCCCTTGCCCTCCATCACCGGTTTCGACGCCTGCGCCCCGATGTCGCCGAGGCCGAGCACCGCGGAGCCGTTCGAGACGACGCCGACGAGGTTGCCCTTCGCCGTGTACTCGTAGGCCGCCGTCTCGTCGTCGGCGATGTCGAGACACGGCGCGGCCACGCCCGGCGAGTACGCCAGGCTCAGGTCGCGCTGCGTGTTCGTCGGCTTCGTCGTCGCTATCTCCACTTTTCCCGCGGGCGGCCGTCGATGGTAGTCCCGGGCGTCGTCTTCGAGCGTCATTGCTCGTGATGGGAACGCTGAGGTAGGTAGAGTCTTCGCTCCGACAGAGACGCGCGTAGAAATAATGATGTAGAATACGGAGACACAGAACCGGGATTTCACGACGAGGAGGCGAACGAGCGGAGCGAGGCGGGTCGCGGTCGACGCGGAGGCCGACTCGCGCGCCGCGCAGTCAGCGGAGCGACTCGTGCGGCATCGTGTACAACTGCACGTTCTCCGCGATGGTCACCTCCTCGAAGTGGCTCTCCGTCGCGAACAGGTCCGAAACGTCTTCGACCTGCTCGACCGGATAGATGTGCTTCGCGCTTCCGTAGCCGTGGTAGACCTCAACCGGAACGGCGAACGCAACCTCTCCCTCGTCGACTTCGACTGTCGCCCCGAACGTCAGGCCGTCTTCGTCGTCGGCGATTGTACAGATGGTCGACGGTACGGTTTCCCCTGCATCGTATCTCTCTTTGGCCATGCGTTGACAACCCACACGATTTTTCGATACTATAAGCAGTATCGCTCCCTACCCATACACCGGAAGGCGTACTGCTCAAGTTTCAGCCATATGTCCAACGAGCACCGTGATAATTATTACTCAACTCGCATAACTAACTGATAGATTGATACGTTTGACACGGGAGTTCTCCGACTGTCGACTCACCGCGCCACAGTCTGGGCACGGTCTCCGAGTTCTGACCACGGCCACTTGACGCGCCGCGTGAGCCGTCTGTACGCGAACGGTTCGGCATCGACACCCCACGACCGGTCCGAACCGATGCGGCCGTCGTCGCGCGGTCGCGCATAGCTGTCGCAGGTTTGTCTGGTCGGTTCGGTGGTACGTCCGCGAGTCTCTGACCGTTCGGTACATAGTCAGCTCTCGGATATTTCGGCCCCTGCGGACGGTCGTCGAACGCGACTCGGGTTCGCGACTCGGGCAGGACGCGGAGGCGAGCGAGCGTGCGACCACGACCCACTCAGCGGAGCGCGTCGTGGGGAATCGTGTAGAGCCGAACTTCGTCTTCGACCACCACCTCGTCGGTTTCGGTGTTCGTGACGAACAGGTCCCAGACGCGTTCGACTTGCTCTGTCGGATAGACGTGCTTGGCGCTCCCGTATCCGTCGTAGACGTCGACGGAGACGGCGAACGTTATCTCTTCTTCCTCGGCGGGGACCGAGCAGATGTCCGCAGGTACTGTTTCACCCACTTCGTAGTGTGTAGCCACCATATTGTATGGAACGTTCTTGTCAGCACCTACGAATCCGCACGTTCACGGGTACTGAAGGCACTCATTCGGTTGGAAGTCCATGTGACAGCCAATAATTGTTTCTCCGAGTGACAGTCGATGTGTTCATCAGCGTCGACGAGTCGGAGAGGGAAAGTATCGTTACCAAGTCGCACAGTGGTGTAACAATGTTAGAGTCATTATACCTATCGACTCCGCTCTGAGAGACCTCGAGAACGGTTCTCGAAAGGGGTCAGTAGAAAGCCGCGGAGTCCGTCGAAAACGCGGGACAGTCAATTGTTTCCAACGAACCATACAATTATACTATTTCGATAAACACTTGCGAGCGATGCGAGCACGGATAGCAGTTACACTAGGGGCAGTGCTGTTCGTCTGCTCGGTCGCATTGGTTGGGGTTAGTGCGGCAGAGGAGATACAGCAGCAACCGGATACAGAGGTACAACCGATAAACGAAAGCGGGGTCCTCGAGGTGGTGTTCATCGACACGGGCTCGGGGGCAGACTACCACTTCGAAGGGGGTGACGTGGACACGTCGTCGCTCCCGCGCGGGGAGTATCTCGTCGTCACCTACACGCGGACCGACGACGGCATCCAGAAGCAGACCGAACGCGTCGAGCTCTCGGACGATTCGACGGTCACGGCGACCGACGCCGAGTCGTCCGACGAACTCCTCAGTTCGTTCAGTCACGACTCGGAACCGGAGATCGACGTAGGGGCAAGTGTCGCCTACGAGTACGGCGAACCGTCGTACGACAGCGACGGGACTGTCGACATCCGCGTGAGCGCGGTGAACGTGACGACCGAGGAGTACGTGCCGGCGAACACGTCGCTCACGGTCGAAGTCGAGACGCCGAACGGCACGGACACGTTCAACGCGACGACCGGTGAGGACGGGACGGCGGTGGTCAGCTACGACCTCGCCGGACGCGACGACGGCGAGTACCAAGTGTTCGTTACGTCGGACACGAGCGGGTACTCCGGCTACGCGAGCTTTACCGCTGGCGCGCGAGCCCAGCTCGTCCCGCAGTACTACCGCCAGACGACGCCGCAGAACAGCACCGTGGGCGTCGCCGTTCACACGAGCGTCGACGGGGAACCCACCACCGGTGACCCGGTTCACGTCGAGATTCGGGCACCCGACGGGAGCGTCACTGAACAGAACGTGACGACGGGGACCGACAGTTTCGCTCGGCTCAATCTCACGACGACACAGACGGGGTCGTACGTCGTTCGTGCGACCGGACCGAACGGCGAAACCGAGCGCGCGACCATCGATTCGGCGGAGTATATCAGTAGCGTCAACATCCCGAACTGGTGGGAGCTTCGCCCGGGCGAGCGCGCGTCGATTTCCGGGACGGTTCTCACCGAGACGGGCGAGCCGCTGGCGAACGAGGAGCTAACGCTGCGCGTCGAAAACGAGAGCGACGTGGTCCTCGATACCCAGACGCTCACGACGACCGCCGCCGGCCAGTTCGTGACGTCGTGGGACGTGCCGGCGAACCAGACGGAGTACCGCGTCCACTACGACGTCACCCTCGAGACGAACGGCGTCCGAATCGCCGAGGACGCGGAACTCGAAGTCGAGAACCGAACGAGCGGAGACGACGAACCGGTGCCGGACGAACCGGCGGCCGAGGTGGAAGTCCGGACGGGCGGTGACGTCAGCCCGGACGGAAGCGCGACGGCGACAGTCGTCGTCGAGAAAAACGGCACGGCGGTAAGTAATCAGGACGTTCGCGTGCTCTCGGGAGTCGACGCGACAGTTCTCGATTACCGGACCGTAACGACGAACAGCACCGGCGCGGCAACGGTCTCGTTCGACCTGCCGCAGTCGCTCGCGAACTACCACAACAGGAACATCCGACTGCGCGCGACGACAACTGTCGACGACAGCACAGTCGTCGGCTACGGCTACACGGACATCTCGCAGGGCGAAACCGAACTTGACGGGGAGTTCGGAACCGAAGCCGGCCAGTCGGCGAACGGTTCGATAGCGTTCATCGACGCGGATGGCTCGCCCGTCTCGAACGCACCTGTCGCGTACGTCGGTGCACGCAACGGCCTGCGAGCCGGCGTGTTCGCGACCGGGTTGGTGACGACGAACGCGAGCGGGCAGGCGTCGTTCACCTACGACGTGCCCGCGGACGCGCAGCTCTCGGTCGCCCTCGCGGCCGACAGCCGAACGCGGGACTTCAACTACTGGACGTCGCCGTCGCTGAGCCAGTACGTCGTGGACGTCAACGTCACTGACAGCGGGAACGGCTACACCGAAGTCGCGCCCGGCGAGACGGTGACAATTAACTACGACGTCCCCGACGAGACCGTCGAGGGCGGCGTGCTCACCGTCTATTCGTGGGATGAAGAGGCCGAAGAACGCGTGCTCACGACCCGGACGTTCGCGCCGGGCGAGAACGCGTCGGTCAGGATTCCGGCGACGACCGAAGCCGGTAGCTACTCGGCGATGGTCCAGACCGTCACCGCAGACGGTCGGCTCTCGTCGGCAGAGGGCTACATCAGCATCGACCAGGACGCAGAGCCGATCCGCGAGACCACGTCCGTCTCCGGTCACGTAACCACGGCCAACGGGACGCCGCTGGTCAACGACACGGTCGCGTTCTTCGACGAGTCGTTCGATAGCCCGTCAGCCGCCGCAACGACGAACGGTTCCGGGTTCTACAACACGACGCAGGACATCGCCGAATTCGACCAGTCGGTGCTCCAAGACACCGAGTACCAGGTCGGGTTCTACCAGTTCAACGCGAGCGAGTCGGCCTCCAGAGCCGACGCGTGGCCCCGCGATGGCGTCGCGGACATCTACGCGGTCGACCGAATCAACACGTCACAGACGACGACCGTCGATGCCGAGATTCCCGAGGGCCACGTCCTCAACGTCTCCGTGACGGCCGAAAACGAAAGTGCGGTCGAAGACGCACGGCTGCGAATCACGCACGCGAACGGCTCCGCGAGAGTGGTGTTCGGAGGCCGGACGAATGCGAACGGACGACTCATCATCAACGACGCGCCTCGGCCCGGCGTGGAAGTCACCGGCAACGTGACCGTGGAGGTCGCACCGCCGGTTGAGTCCGACGCGTACGAGGACACGATTCAACGGCAGCGCGTCACCGTGACGAACGACACGGACCTCTCGTTCACGCTCGCCACGAACGAGACGGACGGGTCGCCGGCGAATCTGACCGGCTTCGTTGAAGCCGCCGACGGGACCGTCCCGCCCGGTGAGGTCGTCCTCGACACTCGTCTCGGCGCACCCGACGGCGACGTGTCGTCGCTCGGGCCGAACGGCGAATACGACCTGACGGCCGCCCGCGGAACGTATCAGGTTTCGTTCGTCCAGCCGAGTAGCCAAGTCGACGGGGTGCCGGACCTCTACCCGCTCCACCGCGTCTACGCCGACGACTCGACGCACCTCGGAAGCGATGAACTACCGAATGCCAACCGCCTCAACGTGACCGTACTCGACCGGCAGGGCGACCCGGCCGACGACGCGACGGTCGTCGTCGCGTACGGCGGGAACCGCGTGTTCGATTCCGTCAGCGGGCAGACCGCTAGTGACGGCCAGTTCATCTTCGGCCAGACCCAGGGTGTCGAAGTCGCCGGCCCGGAGGCGGTCCCCAACGATTACGGCGGCAACGTGCAGGTCCAAGTCTACGGCCCGAACGAGACCTTCGTCGGGACGCGGCTGAACGTCACGTCGGACACGAACCTCACGGTTCAGTTGACCGACCGAGTGAACGTCACCGGTCGGTTCGTCCGGCCGGACGGCGAACCGGCGGTCAACCGGACCGCGGTCGTCCTCGGCGATACGAACGGTACGTCCGGCGGCGGCTTCGCCCGCACGGCCGACGACGGGGCGTTCGGCGTGTCCGTCGCGGAAAACGGGACCTACAACGTGAAGTTCCGACAGGAACGGTACGCCGAGGAGGGAACGAGCTTCCCGCGCGACGGCGTCCCGGACGTCTACGCGGCGACGTCGATTGACGTGGGGGCCGCCCCGCACGACGTCGGAACAGTCGCGCTCCCCGAGGCCCACCAGCTCAACGTCTCCGTCGTCGACGCCGGCGGCGACGCGGTCGAGAACGCGCGCGTCACCGTCGACCACCGCAACAACGGTTCGGTCGGCTTCGTCTCCGGAAGCACGCTTCCGAACGGCACGATGGTGCTGGACGCGACCGGTCGCCCCGGCGTCGAACTCGTCGGCGACCTTCGGCTGACCGTCGAAGCGCCGCCGAACGCGACCGACCTCGAAGGTATCGAGACCACCGAGACGCTCTCGCTCGACGACGACCGAACCGTGACGGTCCAGTTGGACGGTGACGAGGACGACGAGAGCAACACGACGCCGGATGCGGTCGACGTTCGCGCGCTCGCGACGCCGACGACCGCGAGCGTGAACGAGACGGTGACCGTCGACCTCGTCGCGACGAACGTCACCGACGGCGTCGGCGCGTTCGAAACGACGCTCAACCTGACGAACGGCACGGCGGGAACGATTACCGACGTGACCGTTCTCGGGTCGCCGCTCGAAGCGAATGCGACGTACGGCCCGGAGAACGACTCGGTCGCAATCGACGCGTTCGGCATGGACACGGCGCAGAACGGGACCGTCACCTTCGCCCGCGTGAACGTCACACTCACGTCGGCGGGAACGTCCGAACTCGCAGTCTCCGAGACGGTACTGGGAAGCGAGCCGGGTACCGAATACGACGTCGGCTCCGAGAGCGGCGCGACCCTCACCGCGGTCGCGCTCGAGCCGGTCGGTGCATCGGACGCCGTGCCGACTGACCCGGACGGCGACGGAACGTTCGAAGACATCAACGGCGACGGAAACGTGACCGTCTCCGACGTGCAGGCCATGTTCGCGAACCGGAACAGTCCGGGCATCACCGACAACGCCGACGCGTTCGACTTCTCCGGAAACGGCGAGGTCAACATCGTCGACGTACAGCGGCTGTTCGTCGAGATTCGGGACTAACACCCCCGTCAGGGGAACGTCCCGACAGGGGTTCTTTTTCGAACGCGCGGTAGTGGCAGCCTCAGCGTCGTCTCACCGTCCGCCGCTTCCGAACTCGCTCGACAGGATTCCGGGGAGGTCGGTCAGCCAACTGACCGCCGCACAGACGACCATCACGCCGACCGCAGCCATGTATCCCCAGACCGTGACCGTGTCGAGTACGAAGTCGATAGCGACGAATCCCGAGAGGATGATGGCACCGCTGACCGCCGCCGCGACGACGACGAACAGCGCACCATACGCCCGGACCGGACTGTCTACCATACGGAGAAAGTGTGTATTCAAAAACATAAATGTGAAGATTACTTTGCATCATGGCAACGGGACTGTACGCAGCGCAGGCGGCGACGGCGCTCGGCGGGAGAGACGACAGCGGGATAAACACGACCAACCGCCTGCCCGTGAGAAAATGGTCAGTCGGCCTCGGCAGTGGTGGTGGGTCTGTGGAAGGAACACCGAGGCTCAGTTTTCCTGACCAGATTCATATCCATTAGGCGTGCCTAAATACATATCGACGCGGGAGAATATCCAGCGCTCGCGTCGTCTCTCGGCGACTATCGCGCGGTACGCGTCTGGACCGGAACGCCTCGTACCCCTCGATGCCCCTCGGGACCGAACCGCCCGCATCGACCGAGGTATTTTTTATTGACACGTTCGATGGCGTAGGTATGGTCCCCCAGTCACCGACGGGCATCGAACCGATTCCGAGCATCGAAGGCCGCCCCGTGTACACCGCCTCGGGGAACCGGTTGGGCGAGGCAGTCGACCTCTGTGTCGACCTCGACGACGACCGCGTGACCGCGCTTCTCGTCTCGGTCGAAGACCCTCCCGAGGGAATGGAAGTCGGTCCGCGGGGGATTCGGGTCCCGTTCAGGTCCGTGCGGGGGATGGCCGACATCATCGTCCTGACGGGCGACCCCGGTATCGAGGCCGCCGACTGAGCTCGAACATCGGTTTTCGACTGTCCACGCAGCGACGGGCACATACGTTGATATACTCCCGACGACGACCGTATAGCGGGCAGTCGTGTTGGTCAGGATGTGGACAGCGCGATTGCCCAGTCACGGCGGCCCGTCCCGCCTGCACGCCTCTGACAGACGGTCGGGCCCCGACCGTTCAGGCCGCGAGTCGCGAGGTCCGCGACCCGCGCTGACGGTCGAGAGACGCCGAAAACTGTTGTAGATACGTTGATAGGAGTGGGTCGAGTAGGCGACGTATGAGCCTCTACGAGTCGATTCACCAGTTCGTCGGTGAACACGAGACGCTCCGGTCGGTCAGCCACTACGAGGAGATGACGGTGCTTCTGACCGAGACGCGACTCGTGCAGATTCGACACGACGGCGAGCAGGCGACCCCCGAGGAAGTCCGAGAGGTGCGGACGATACAGCTCAACCGCCCCGTCTTCGCCGGCTGTTCGGTCGAACTCGAATCGGACCGGACCGTCGTCGGCTTCCACGACAGCGCCGGCGAGACGGTTCGGCTGGTCACGCTCCCCGTCCGCGACTTCGAGTTCGCGGCGACGTTCTCGGCCGTCGTCGGCGACGCGGAGGCCGGCGCGCCCTTCATCGAGCGGTAATCAGAGCAGCCGACTGAGGTGGCGACGAAGGTGAAATCGGACGTTCGCGACATCGTGACAACCTATTTACGTGATAACGACGAACGGTCGAGCGACGTGGAACGCCCCGCTCGCTGTGCTTACAAGCACGTCTTCGACGCCGACGACGAGACGGGTGCCGACGAATCGCCATCCGTGTGGCGGTGTCCGCACCCCGCGAGCGGTGCGGCCGACCGCTGTCTCTTTCACCGCCCCGTCGGCGAAACGCGAACCGCGGCCGTCACCGAGGCGCTCCGCGAGACGATTGCCGACCCCGAACGGCCGTCGGCGTTCGTCGGCGGGTCGTTCGAACGCATCGACCTCGCAGGGCTGACGCTCGCCGACGACGCGCCGCTCGACTTCCGCGGCGCGATGGTGAAAGGAGATATCGACCTGCGCGACGCGGCGCTCGAGGGCCCGCTGCGGCTCGACCGCGTCTCGGTGGGCGGCGCGGTGTGCATGCAGCGGCTCGACACGCTCGCGACAGTCACCTGTCGCAGTCTCCAGGTCGGGGACCGCTGGGTGCTCTGCGAGTCGCGCTTCGGCGAGCGCTTCGACGCGACCGGCTTCAGCGCAGGGGCGGTCGTCGCGACCGAGGCGCGCTTCGAGGGCGGGGCGACGTTCCGGAAGGGCGTCGTCGACGACGACGTGTCCGTCGCGGAGGCGCAGTTCGGCGGGCCGGCGTGGTTCTCCCACACCCGACTGGGCGGTCGCCTCGACCTCGGGAACGTCGCGTGCGACCGTCGGCTCTCCCTCGCGCACTGCCGCGTCCGTGAGAACATCGTCGCCGCGTCGGCGACCGTCGACGACGGCCTCTCGCTCGAACACCTGACGGTCGACGGCGAACTCGACGCGACGCGGCTCACGGTGGACGGCGGCATCGACGCGACGAGCGCCGGCTTCGGCGGCCGGGTCGACTGCACGGGGCTCACCGCCCGCGACGGGACCGTCGACTTCACGCACAGCGCGTTCGACGGCCCGGTCTCCTTCGACAACGCGACCGTCGAGGGGCGGGCGCTCCGGTTCCGGAGCGCGCGATTCGAGTCGGGGGCGGCGTCGTTCGTCCGCGCGACCGTGACCGGCGGCCTCGACCTCTCCGACGCGGTCTGTTCCGCCGACTCGCCGGTTCGAGTGGTCGAAACCACGGTCGGCGGGAGCGTCGTCTGCGACCACGCGCGCTTCGGCGACGAGGTGTTCTGTTCGGGCGTCCGCGTCGCGCGCGACGTGGACTTCTCCGACTGCACCGTGGGTTCGCTCGTTTTCGGGGTGGAAATCGAGGGCCGACTGGACTTCGCGTACACGCACGTGACGGACGCCGCGGCCTTCGGCGACACCGTCGTCCGCGGGCCCGCTCGGTTCACCAGCGCGCGGTTCGACGCGGACCCCACGCTCACCGAGGCGACCCTCGGCGACACGGTCGCGGCCTACGACATGTCCGTCGAGCACGCCGGCGGACAGTAGCGACTCGGCGGACAGTAACGGTGCGCCAGCGGGTCGTGACGGGGCGTCGGTTCGGACGCCGGCGGCGGTACGAACCCCGAACCCAGCGAACATTATATGTCGCGCCGGAGAGTGGTCTGAGGCATGTCGAGTGACGGGCAGAACACCCTCATCGCCCTCTACCGGCGGTACGTCGACGCCGACCCCGACGAGACGACCGTCTACGCGGGCTTCGCGCTGTTCTTTACGGCTATCGGACTGCTCGCCGTCGCGCTCGCGGCGGTGGTGTGGAGCGGCGGCATCCCGCCCGAGAACATCTTCAAGTACGAACTCCGCGAGGTCGCGGGCGTCACCGGCGCGCTCGGGATTCCCCTCCTCTTGGTCTCCGTCGTGGTCCTGCTTCCCTCCCAGTACCGGTTCCCGACGGTCCTCGCGGGCGCGGGCCTCCTCGTCTGCGCGGTCGCAGTCGTCCAGTTCGTCGGCGCGTACCCCCACAACTGGAACGTCTCCGCGAGCGCCGACCAGAGCGGCCGCATCGTCGGCATCTACTCGCTCGGCGCGGTGGCGGTCGTCGCCGCGAGCGGCACGTCGCTCGTCGGCTTCCAACTCGCCCGCGCGAGGACGAGCGGCCCCGCCGCGGGCGGGGGCGATGCGGAGACCGACGCGACCGACGACGGCGAGGACGAGGAAGCCGTCTCCGCGCAGGTCCGCCGCGACATGGACGAGGCGATGTCGAACACCGAACTGTCGTGGGGTGGCGTCCGCAAAACCGAGACCACCCGCCTGAAGCTCGATACCTCCGCCGTCGACGACGTGGACCGGGCGAGCTTCGAGAACGCCAAGGTGACCGAGACGCGCGGCGGCGGGGTCGACGACGCGGTCGCCGGGCTACAGGGGCTCCGCGGCGGGAAGAAGGACACGGCGGTCGGCGACAGCACGGACGACCAGGCCGCCGCGCTGGCCGAACTCCGGAAGCAACAGCAGGCCGACGCCGAACGCGAGGACTCGGACGGCGTGGTCGACCGGATTCGCGGACTGTTCTCCTGAGTCGTCGCGGGACGCCGGGCTATCGGTTCGGCGTTGGATTCATCGGCAGAAGTGAATGTCAAAAGCGCATACAGATTTATGCGACAGCCCTACGACGCGTGAGGTATGGCGAAAGGCCTTGACGTAGGTACCATGAACATCCTGTCCGCGAGCCAGGATGGAAGTGAGACCGTATTTGTCCAGCAGCGAAACTCGTTCGTCGAAATCGACTACAGCGACATGGCGGAGCAGATGCTCTCGCGGAGCGACGTGCTCCACATCCGCAAGGACGACAAAGTGTACGTCGTCGGCGACGACGCGCTCAACTTCGCGAACATCTTCGGCAAGGAGACGCGCCGGCCGATGCAACACGGCATCCTCTCCAGTGAGGAGTCCTCCGCGATTCCGATGATCAAGCTCATCATCGAGCAGGTCGTCGGCTCGCCCTCCCGGCCGAACGAGCGCCTCTTCTATTCGAGTCCGGCGGACCCCATCGACTCGGACCTCTCGACGCTGTATCACGACAAGACGCTCGAATCGATGCTCGGCGACATGGGCTACGACCCCGAACCCATCAACGAGGGGATGGCGGTCATCTACAGCGAACTCGCCGACAACAACTTCACCGGTCTCGGCGTCTCCTTCGGCGCGGGCATGACGAACATCTGTCTGGCGTACTACGCGGTGCCGGTCATGCAGTTCTCCATCGCCCGCGGCGGCGACTGGATCGACCAGCAGACCGCACAGGCCACCGGCACGGCCGTCGACAAGGTCACGTCCATCAAGGAAGACGACTTCCAGCTCGACTTCCGCACGGACGTCGGCGGCGTCGAGGGCGCGCTGTCGATTTACTACGAGAACCTCCTCGACTACGTCATCGAGAACATCGAGCGCGAGGTCGACGAGGAAGACATCGAAGAGGGCCTCGACGTGCCCGTCGTCGTCACCGGCGGCACCTCCAGCCCGAAAGGCTTCGAAGAGCTGTTCGAACACCACCTCGAAGACTCCACGATTCCATTCTCGGTCAACGAGGTTCGGAGCATCGACCGCCCGCTGTACAGCGTCGCCCGCGGGTCGCTCGTCGCCGCCCGCTCCGAAGAGGAGTCCGACGGGAGCGCCTCGGAACCAGAGCCCGAACCGGAACCCGAAGCAGAAGCCGCACCGGAATCGAACTGAACGCCGACCCGAACTGACGCACCCGACCGGACAGTACGTCACGACCGAGGTCGACGCGCCGCCGGGAGCGCGCGAGCGAGCGCGTTACTCGTCTCCCGTGCGGTCCCCGCGGTCGCCGTCCTCCCCGTTTTTGCGCTGGTAGTCGCTGGACTCGCGGTCAGCGGTGTCGCTGTCACCCGTCTCGTCGGCCTCGACGGCTCCGGACTCGGCGACGCCTTCAGTCGCGTCGCTCTCGTCGGTGACGGCGTCGCTCTCGCTGTTGTCGGCGTCAGCTTCGTCGCCCTCGGCTCCGGACTCGTCGTCGCCGTCAGCAGACTCGCTGTCGCCGCCAGCGGACTCGTCGTCGCCGCCTTCGTCTTCAGCCACCACGCCCTCGTCGCGCTCGCGCGCCCCGCGGACCGCCCGTGCGTGAAAGCGGGCTATCGCGTCGTCCCACGACTCTCGGTTCGGCGCGTCGCGCTCGTGGACCGTCTCGACGCCGACGAAGCCGCACCGCTCGCAGTAGCGCGCCGCGCGGCCGTCGAGCGAGAGCGTCGAGAGGGGCTGTGAACACCGCGGACAGGTCATGCAGTTTGCCGGTGGTTCTCGCCCGGGTCGTATAGAACTACCCCGTCGGCCGCGCCGAAGACCCACGTGTGACAGTCCGCTAACAGAAGATTCACCACTGATGGCGTGTCACAGAGAGACGATGAAGGTCCTTTGCTTCGGAGTGGGACAAGCGGGTGGGAACGTCCTCGACGCCCTCCTTCGGTACGAACAGCGCACGAACGCCGACTACGTCGTCGACGCGGTGGCGTACAACACCGCGTCGGCGGACCTCCGCGGCCTCGACCTCGTCCCCGAGGAGAATCGCATCCTCTTCGGCGCGGACGAGGTGAGCGGTCACGGCGTCGGCGCGGACAACGAACTCGCCGCCGAACTCGCCGAACGCGACAGCCGACAGCTCCTTCGCGGCACCGACGACTCCCCGACCTCCACGGCCGACGCGTTTCTCATCTTCGCCGGACTCGGCGGCGGCACGGGCAGCGGCGCGGCCCCCGTGCTCGCAAAGCACCTCCAGCGCATCTACGAACAGCCCATCTACGGCGTCGGCATCCTTCCCGCCGCAGACGAGGGCGCGCTCTACTCGCGCAACGCCGCGCGGTCGCTCAAGACGTTCGTGGACGTGACCGACCACGTGTTCGCGTTCGACAACGGGGCGTGGGCGAAAAGCGGCGAGGACGTCGCGCAGGCCCACGACTCGATGAACGAAGAGCTGGTGCGGCGCCTCGGCATCCTCTTCGCCTCGGGCGAGGTGAGCGAGTCGGGGACGGTCGGCGAGAGCGTCGTCGACTCCTCGGAGGTCATCAACACCCTCCGCGGCGGCGGCATCTCGACTATCGGCTACGCGGCGAGCGAACTCCCCGAGAGCGACGACGGCGGCGGGTTCAGCATCAAGGGACTGCTGGGCGGGGGGTCGTCGTCGGTGGACGAACTCGACTCCATCAACCGCATCACGACCCAGACGCGGAAGGCGGTGCTCGGTCGGCTCACCCTCCCGTGTGACGTGGACTCCGCGTCCCGCGGGTTGGTCGTCGTCAGCGGCCCGCCCGAGTGGCTCAACCGGAAGGCCATCGAGCGGAGTCGGACGTGGGTCGAAGAGCAGACCGGGAGCATGGAGGTCCGCGGCGGCGACTACCCGCTCCCCGAGTCGGACCACGTCGGCGTGCTCGTCCTCCTCGGCGACGTGTCGCGGAGCGACCGCGTGGCCGAGGTCCGGTCGACCGCCGTCGAGGCCGAGCGGGACCGCCGCGACCGCGAGGCCGACGACACGAGCGCCGACGCCGACGACGATGCGGAGGGCGTCGTCGACGAGCGCCTCGATACGTTGTTTTAACTCGGTCGCGTCGCCGACCGCCGCCGAGGCGGGGGTGCGGCCGGCGGCGGTTCGTTCCGGAGAAACTGTCAAATACTCTCTCGGCGAACAGCTAGGTGCGTGTCTGAGACCAGCATAGCGGCGACGCCGCGCATCCTCGCGTACGGCCCGCAACCCGCGGGTTCGGCGATAGCACAGTCCGACGTGGACGTGGAGTTCGTGGAGTCGAGCAGAGAGTTGTTCGAACGGTTGACCGAGGCACCGGCCCATCTCATCATCTGCCTCCACGCCCCGCCGGTGTTCGACGGCGTCGAGGCGGTCAAGGGTATCCGGCGGTTCGACGCGACGGTCCCGGTGGTGCTGGCGTCGCGAATCCAGAACACGATGCTCAACCTCCAAGCGGTACAGTCGCAGGTCACCTGGAGCGTGAACCTCGCGGGCGAGGGCCCCATCGAGGAGGCGCTGTTAGACCTCGTCACCGACGCGAGAGAGTGGTTAGAACGGCAGGCGGAGTAGTCACCGAACCCGGTCGAGACCGGTCAGTCGTCGGTCGACGGGAAGTCGAAAGGGCCCAGCGTCTGCTCCGCCTCGTCGGCCGCGTCGGCGGCCGGGAACGAGACCCGTCCGAGTTCGTTCTGTACGGCCCACAACCGCTCGAAGAGTCGGTCGAACTCGTCGTCCGCGTCGTCCGGGAGGTCGCGAGCGCACTCCCACAGGAGTTCCTCGGCGCGGTCGACGTGAGCCGTCGCCCGTTCGAGTGCGTCGCTGGGCCGTCGTGCCGGTGTGTGTTCCGCCATTGTTTGACTTAGGTCAGCAAATGGCATAGTCGTTTCAGTGTGTCTAATAATGTTATGTCTGTTATAGCTGGCCACAAGATTGTTTACCGAGCTGACAATCAGAATGATTTATATATTCGAAGTGGTTACGCCTACGTGGATGCAGCACCGTACAGAGTAACCCCTCGGACGCATCCACATGACCGAACTCATCCCCCCTTCCCCCCTTCCCCTTTAGGTTCGGTCACCCCTTTACGGGGCGAAACTGTTCTCAAGAGTGACGTCCGTCGGACGAGAAGCGCGGCCGGCCGAACCGCCGACAGTCGGTGTGTACAAGGCGCTCCACGTCCTACTGACGAGTAGGCTCTGGAGACCGTCGCATGAATCAGAATCTCTGGTACGCCGGCGTCCTCATCGTGGTGCTCGGCGTCACCCTCGCCGCGGTTCCGACGGGCAGTTTTAGTTCGGTCTCCGGACAGCGGCCGGTCGACGTCTCGGTCGTCGACGACGACCGAGCCCTCGTCGCGCTGGAACCGACCGGCGAGGTCGTGACGAGTCCAAGCCGCGGCAACGCCGTGGCGGTCGGCTCAATCGTAAACAACCTCGGCACCGACGTGACCGTCGACTACACCGCCAGCATCGACGTGAACGCGCTTTCGCTCGCGCAGTCGGGCGGCTCTCCGACGCTCAGCCGGGGCGGCGAGCACCAGGTGACGGCCTACTGCCGGCGACCGAACGCGGGGAGCGGCGTGGCGACACTCGTCGTCGAAGTCGATTCCGCGCAGGCGGACGGCGTCTCTATCTCCGGTGCGACGCTCGAAGCGCGAGTCGAGTACGATTGCACGAGCGGGAACGGCGGCGGTAACCCCGGGAACGGCGACGACAACCCCGGGAACGGCGGCGGCAACGACGGCGGAGATAGCGGCGACGGGAGCGATGGCGGCGACGGCAACCCCTCGGGGCCGTCGAACGGCGTCGCCTACGTCGACAGCGACGAAGACATCGCCTACGATGACGGCGAGCGCGTCCTGACCGAACAGGAGGTCGCGACGTTCGACGACGACGACGCGGTGCTCGTCGTCGGGACCGACAACGGCACCATCGACAACAGTTGGCGCGCTATCGACATCTCGGCCAAGCGCGTCGTCGTCACGCACACGACGTTCACGAGCGGCGACTCGGTCGACATCGAGGCGGAGACGGGCATCGAGTTCACCGACGTGACGGTCAACTCCGACTGGGGCGAGGTTACGCTCTCGGGCGAGTCGATAACGCTCCGTCGGTCGACGATAGACGCGAAAAACGGGAAGATAGAACTCGCGGCCGACGGCGGGACGCTCGACGTGCGCGAGAGTGCGGTCCGGGGGAAGAACGACAAGGTCGAACTGACCGGCGAGACGGTTCAGGCCGGTGGCGCGACCATCCGGAACACGAACGACGAAATCGAACTGGCGGCCGACGACGGCCCCGTGAACGTCACGGGAGCGACGCTCGACAACCAGAACGGCAAGGTCACGCTCTCGGGCGAGTCGGTTCAGGCTCGCGGCGCGAGCATCAGCACGCGAAACGGGAAAATCGACCTCGCGGCCGACGACGGCTCCGTGGACATCCGCGACGCGAGTCTCCAGAACCAGAACCGCGACATCGAGGTGAGCGGGGAGACGGTGTCGGCGCGGAACGCCTCGATTACGGTCGTCAACGGGCGGATTTCGCTCGACGCCGACGACGGCCTCCTCGACATCGAGAACGCGACGGTCCACGGGGAAAAGCAGATTGACCTCACCGGCGAGCGCATCGGTGCCGCGGGCGCGTCTATCGAGACGAAAAACGCCCAAATCGACCTCCGGTCGGGGTCCGGCGACGTGACGCTCGACGGCGCGACGGTCGAGACGAAGAACGCCCAAATTACCGTCGAGTCCGCGGGCGACCTCCGCGCGAACGAGAGCGTCTTCGAGACGACGAACGCGGACGTGTCGCTTTCGGCCGACGGCGACGCGTTCCTCCGCGACGCCGACCTGCGCACCACGAACGCCGAACTCGCCGTCGAACTCGGCGACGCGTCGGCGACGCTCTCGGTCGACGGCCTCGAAATCCGAGACCGAGACGACACCCTCGACTACGACCCCGGCGGCGCGGGAGTGACCGGAACGCCGAGCGCCGGGCAGGTTCGCGGGTAGTCGAAGTCGGGAGCGCGCGGACGCAGCAGACCACCGGCGTCCAGCGCACTCACAGATACTTGCGTCTGAACTGCTCGACGAGCGAGACGTTCCGGTCGGTCGAGCGCAACCGAATCGGGCCGAGACCGAGCGCGAGGACGCTCACGAGGAGCGTCGCGAACGCCAACACGGCGTCGATAGCCGCGATTGCGAGGAACGGATGAACCTCGTGTAAGCCGAGGATGACCGTCTGCGGGAGCACGGGAACGTACAGCTGTTCGCGTATCTCGCGGTCGTACGCGCCGGTTCGGTCCGGCGCTTCGATGGTGAGCGTCGTGTTTTTCGACCCCTTCCCGGGGACCACAAACACGGACTGGCCGAACGAGACGCCCGGGTCGCGGGATTCGAGGACGGTGATAATCGGGACGTAGCCGTTGTTCGTCAGCGTGTAGTCGATGACCGTCGTCTCGCCGACGCCGACGACGAGCGGGTTCTCGTTCGGCGACTCGGAGCTCACGATGGTCAGTTCCGTCGGTCCCGACCCGAGAGCCATGCTCAGCGTCGCGGGCGTGACGACGATGACGACGAGCAGGAGGAGGACGACGCCGCTCGTGTAGTAGTCCGGACGGCGACGGCTGTGCGAGCTCTGTTTTCGCCCGCCCCCGGAGCCGTCGAACACGAGGCTCAACGCGATGAGAATCCCGCCGATAGCGACGAGGAACATGGGCGAGGGCTCCCCGTCGGCGGCGCTCTCGAACCCCGGCAGGTTCCCGAGGAGGTCGAACGCGCCGGTCGCGAGACCGTTGACCGCTCCGACGACGGCACCGAGCTGCGGGATGACGACGACGTTCCCGTTTATCTGGAGCGCCTCGGCGACGATTTGGGACCGCTTGACCGGCGGCTCGACGCTCTCTTGGTCGGTGAAGGGGTTGGCGTCGCCGCGCGTGATATACCCCTCTTCGGTCCACCTGACAACCCGGTGGGTCGTCAGCCCGCCGCCGTGGAGTTCGCGCGCGTTGAACACGACCACGTCGCCGGATTCGGGGTCTTCGAGCAGGACCGACGGGACCGCGATGAACCCGTCGCCGGGCTCCATCGTCGGCGACATGCTCCCCGTCTCGACGTAGCCGAGGAGCACCGGCTGGCCGAGCGCCTGCCCGAACAGCAGCGCGACGACGGCGAGGACGAGGAGGCCGAGCACCGCGTATTCGAGGACGTCGCTGAGTTTCACGGCGTGTATGAGACACTACGTGTGAACCCGTAATTACCTATCGCCGACTCGACAGCACTCGTGACCCCGGCGCGTGGGTGTCGGTGGGGTCGTCACGCGTCCCGGCTTGGGGGCCCTCACTTTCGATGTGCTAGTATGTCGTGTTCTGTGGTAGCTCGGTTCGATACACGCGTTACCAATCATCATGGAACGGCGCACCACAGACACCGGTTCCGAACAGAAATCGACAGACTGCGAGTCAGTTGCACCGTCCTAAACCCTCGATTGAACGCCGAAACCGACCCGCGAAAGGTGGGCTTGAACCCGACTCGACGGGGAGAAAGCCGGGCTTGTCGAACGGAACGACGACCGAGAACTCGTTCAAGCACCGGAATACAAAGTGGGTAGGTCCTGTTGGAAGGGATAACGACGCAGTCACCTGTGTCAGGGAGAACACAACCATGGCAATCAACAGACGCAACATCTTGATCGGACTCGGAGCACTCGTCGGCGGCGGCGGCGCACTCGTCGGAACGGGCGCGTTTACGACCGTGAGCGCGGCGCGTGAAGTGAGCGTGAGCACGGCCGGCGACGGGAGCGCGTTCCTCACTCTCGAAGAGACTTCAGACTACGTTTCTGACGATGGAAGTAGTGATACCGTGACGATTAATCTCGGTGGGAACGACAGCAATGGATTCAACAAAAACGCGATTACCGAGCTAAGTGCTGTTCTGACTGTGACGAACAACGCGGCCGACGAAGAAAACATCAACGTCGGAGTTACGACAACTGCCCCAGGTGGGAGTCCGAGTCCAGAAGGAAGTACTCAGATACTCTTCCAGACTACCGAAGATGGTAGTACAACAAACGACGCGCTAGTCACGTTTACCATGATCGGCGGTTCAACTAATCCTGAAGACGACGGAGCTGTCCAGACTCTCTCAAACGGTGAGCAAGCGAAAATTGACGTGACGGTTAACACGATACCTAGTGACATGACTGCAGCCGAGGGTGATTCAGTAACTACTGCCGAAGGAACGAGCGACTTGACAATCGTCGCGAATGACGCAGGTTCCTCGTAAGCACACAAATCAGAGATATCGTAACACACAATGAAACGACGCAACGTCATCACCGCGATTGGAACGCTCGCAGTCGGAACCGGGACGGTCCTCGGGACGGGCGCGACCGAAGTCCTCTCGTCGAACGAAGACGGGAGTTTCCGCGTCGTCTCGCCGGGGGCGAACATCTCGATTAGCGTCCCGGACAACCCGGGTAGCAACGTTTCGACGTACTCCGACGCGGGGACGAGCGACGGGAACATCGACTTCGAGACTCTCGAACCGGACGAACTTCCCAAAGTCCACGTCATCGAGCGGTCAAGCACGCCCTCCGGCGACATGATAGAGATTCAGGTCGCCGTGGAAGCGAACCAAGACAAAAACCTCGGGAATATCCTAGACATCACGAACAACAACGATAACGACGACTACTACGTCGGCTTCGAGTTCACCGAACTTGGCACGGCTGTCACCGGCGGCGACATCACGAAAAAAGAGGCGTACACCGCCTTCCAGTTCAAGGACAGCATCTCAAACACCGTTTCAACCGACACGACGACCGACTCCACCGAGCCGGCGAACTACGTCACAGTACCCGCGGACGCCGGGACCGAATCTGTCGAACTCGCCGTGGACACGACGGCGGAGAGCATCGAAGACGCCCTCTCACCTGGTGACTTCGGGAACAACAGCGAGAGCATCACGCTCATCGACGAAGTGACCGCGGTCGCGACACAGACCGACCCGAACGCGTAGCGCTCCGGGAGAACACGAGACAGAGAACCAATGCCCACACGCCGCCAGACCCTCTTCGCCCTCAGCAATTTCTTCATCGTCGGCGGCGTTCTCGGCGTGAGCGCCACGACGACGACCCAATCGACGTCGGGAGCGAGCTTTCGCATCGTCGCGCCCGACTACCTCTCTCTCACGGCGACGAACGACCCGCCGATTCACGTCGAGACGGACTCGTCCGGCTACGTGACGCGGCTCACCCCCGGCGGCGACGAGAATGGCGTCAACAAGCGCGCCATCACGCGCTTCGAGGACATCGTCAGCCTCACCAACGTCAGCGAGGCCGACATCGACGGCGTCTACTTCGAGTTCGACGTGACGAGCGACTCGCTTTCGGACTCGACGCTCGAAGACGTCGAGGCGGCGTTACAGGTCACGGCGGGCGACGAGGCGCTCGCCCCGGGCACGGACGGAGACGACCTGCTCGACGTAAGCACGGCGGTGTCGGGTCCGGAAGGCGTGCTCGAACCGGGGGAGTCGGTCCCGTTCGGCCTCCAACTCAACCTCATCCCGTGGACCGGACCGAGCACGCTGGAGGATCTTCCGGACCCCGAGGCGTACAGCGCCACGCTACGGATTCACGTCGAGCGAGAATCGTCGGACTCCGGCGACTAATCGGGCTGGTGTCGTCGGTACGCCGCGCGAGGCGCTATCTGTGCGGCCGCTGACAGCAGAGGAACTATGTGCGGCGGGGCAGTATCGACGGTCGATAGATGAGTCCCAGCGGTGCCGGCGGGTTGCTCGGCCGCACGTCAGCCTCGACGCCGGACGGCGGCGGCGAGGACGGCGACGCGCTGACGCGCGACGAGATTTTCGACCTGATGAGCAACCACCGCCGGCGGTACACCCTCCACTACTGCAAGCGGGCCGACGGCGCGGTCGAACTCGGAGACCTCGCAGAGCAGGTCGCGGCGTGGGAACAGGACAAGGAGATTTCGGACCTGACCTCCGCCGAGCGAAAGACCGTCTACACGTCGCTCCAGCAGACGCACCTGCCGCGGCTCGAACAGGCCGGCGTCCTCCGATACGACCGGGGCGAAGTCGAACTCACAGAGCGCATGGAGCGCCTCGACATCTACATGGACATCGTCCCCGAGAACTCGGTTCCGTGGGGGGTGTACTACCTCGGCCTCTCGGTCCTGTCGAGTCTCGTCGTGGCGGCCCTGTGGGCCGACGTGCTGCCGACGGGGACGGTCCCGCTTCTCGCCTACCCGACCGTCATCGTCGCGGCGTTCGGCCTCTCGGCGGCGTACCACACCGTGACGAACCGCCGCTACCAGTTCGAAAACCTCGAACGGCCGCCGTAGGACGGGTCACGCCCGAGGGGCCGGCTCAGAGATTGAGCCACGCGTGCGTGTTGGTCTCGTCGAGCGAGTAGTAGTAGATCTCGCTGCTGTCGATGACGGCGTACGTCTCGATTTCGGGGTCGAAGATGACGCGACGGTTCGTGTCAATGGCCACGTCGACGAGGTCTTCGAGGGTGAGAATCGAGATGTACGGCTTGTTCGCGTCCGTCGGGAACTCGCCGCGAGAAATCCACTCCTCGTGGCGACTGTGCGAGATTCTCGTGCGGAGTTCCTCGGGGTCGCTTCGGTACTCGGTGCGGATGACGAGGCCGGCGAGTCCGAACAGCACCAACGCGGCCGCGGCGAGTCCGCCGTACTCGACGGGGTTCGGCGGTCGCGTCACGGTCCGCGCGACGGTCGTCGAGTGTCGCCGGTCGTCGGCCAGCGACCGTTCGAGGTAGTAGGCCCGCCCGGAGAACGCGAGCGGCGTGCTCGCTTCGAGCGTGCCGCTGTACGACCCCGTCTGGTACGTGACCGTGAGGTTGAGGCTCGTCCTGAACTGACCGACTCCGCCGGTTTCGGTCCGCTTTTGCTGGAGGTCGCGGTCGAGCGTGGAGACGTTGAGCGAGGGCGCGTCGACGGCGGTTCCGTCGGTGACGAGCGTCTGTTCGTCGAGGAGGACGGTCTCGTTCTCGTAGAACGGCGTGCCGTCGCGAACGCCGACGGTGCGCAGAACCAACCGCTGTGTGACGTTGACCGACTGGTTCGCGGGGACGTCGGTGTGGACGCGGAACGACACGTCGGGCGAAATCGTCATGAAGTAGACAGAGCGGTTCTCCAGCGTCGACCCGCGCTCGTAGAGCGTCGTGTTCTGGGTGACGACCGCCCGCGTGTCGACGCCGGTCTCGACCGACTGCACGTTCGTCTCTTCGGTCACCGTCTGCGTCGTCGGCGTGAGAAAGACGTAGCCGGCGGCGACCAGACACGCGACGCCCGCGATGGCGAGGACGGCGACCAGCACCCGAGCCTGCTGCGTGACGAAGAGTTCGAGGCGGTCGTCAAATCCCATTATCGAGAGGGGAGCGCGGCACTCGCGGGATGTACATACGGGCAGATAGTTCGAGGCGCAAGAAAACTTTTGTCCTAGCGACCGATAGGTTTTGCGAGGCAGTACAGTACATGGTCTCCGACCCCGTCGACAACGACCGAGCAGACGACATCCCGTCGTCGTTCGAAGCCTGGCTGGACCAGCGAATGAGCGAGACCGGTAAATCGCGCGACCAGTTGTGCCAGGAGTTGCTCGCGTCGCACTGGCAACTCAACGAGATCACGGAACTTCTGGGTCGCGACAGCCACGCCTCGGACGAGAGACCCAGCGAGGCGAAGAGCGCGACGCGCTCGCCGTCCAGAGATGATACGGAACCGAACAAGCCCGTGAGCGACGACGAACTAGCCGAGGTCCTCGAACTCATCGAGGGACTTCAATCGGAGGTCGATACGGAAGCACAGCGGCGCGCGCGCCTCGAACAGTCGGTTCAGACGCTTACGACGCGACTGGACGAGGTCGAAGACGCGCTCGACGAGGTCGAAGACCTACCGGCCGAACTCGACGCTGTCGAGTCCACGTTCCGCGAGCGACACCAAGCGCTCGACACGCGGTTCGACGACGAGTTCGACAACCTCCAGACGATTCTCGAGTACCTCGTCGAGACCGACGACCGCGTCGAGACGAAACTCAAGGAGATAGAGACGCAGTACGGGGCCGAGATACGGGAGATTCGGGCCGAACGCGAGCAGTTGCGTCGGGTGAAACAGGCCGCAAAGGAGGCCGATACCCACGAGGGAGACTGCGAACACTGCGGGGAGACCATCGACCTCGCGCTTCTCACCAGTCCCGAGTGTCCGAACTGTCAGCGCCCGCTGCACGGCGTCGAAAAAGAGACCAAGTGGCTCGTGCTCACCGACTACACCGTGACGGTCGCGAGCAGCGACGGGGGCACGCGGCGCGCGTCGGAGACGACCGCTCGACCCGACCTCGACGCCGCGCGGGACCCCGCGGACTCCGGCGGCCAACCGTCCGAACCGAAGCGCGGCGCGTCCGGAACGTCCGACCGCCCGGTGAGCCAGAGTCGGGAAGCGGTCGACGAGATAATCGACTCGTTCGAGTCGGTATCGACCGGCGACGACGGGACGACCGGGACCGACGAGACGGCGGACGCGACGGGTGCTATCGACCCGGACGCGGCGATAGACGCCGACGAGAGCACGTTCGAGTGGAACGAAGACGACTTCCGGTGAGGCGCGACGCCCGCCTCAGCCGAGCGATAGCGACCCGTCGGCCTCGAACTCTATCGCCGCGTCGAACAGGGATTTGAAGGTCCGGAGCGTCTGGTCGTCGTGTCGCGCCGGGTCGACGTGGTAGTGGGCGCGTGCGCCCGCCGAGGAGACGCGATTCGTGAGGATGTGGAGGAACCGGAAGAGGCGCTGGTCGTTGTTCACCGCGGCGATGAGGTTCGAAAGCGAGTGCACACAGAGCGTCGATTGGACCGACGACTCGCCCCACTCGTTCAGCGACTTCGTGATGAGGAGTCCGATGCGACGGAGGTCCGTCGCCTTCGTGACGGTCTTGATAGTTATCGGCAGGTCGGCGGCGTCGATTGTCCCGGAGGCGTCGTACGACTGGACGCTGATGAGCGTCTGGTTTTCGACGCTCCCGACGCGGTAGTTGTTGAGGATGTTGAGCTGTTCTTCGGGCGTCGTCTCGACGGACACGAGAAGCTGGTTTGCGCCCCCCGAGTCGCCGGTCATGAGTTGCGTACAGAGGTTGTACTCCGCGGCGGTCTCCGCCGGGCCGACGACGAGGATGTTAGACTGCTCGGACACGAGGTCGAACACCGCCGCCGCCTTCTCGTCGAAGTTCGCCTCGTCGAACGGCGTGTCCGAGCGGTCGTCGATGAGGTCCCATTCGGACGCCTCGTCGTCCGGTAGCGACGCCGACGGACCCTGCTTCCGCCGAATCGACTCCGCGAGTTCGGAGAGCGTCGATGGCGTCCGGTCGGTCGTCGGTCCGTCCTCTCCCGCCGGCGAGGCGGTGTCACCCGATTTATCCGAGGTCGGCGTCCCGTCTTCCACGCGGTCCGCAAGGTCAGATAACGACGGCGAGTTCTGTATCTCGGTGTCGGAGTCTCCCGACTCCGCATCGTCACGGTCTGCCATAGTGGCCGATGGGTGTGAGCATGGGTTGCGAGGGAGTTCGTGAAGCGGTGGCGACTGGGCGGGAACGAGAGCGAGAACGTGCCCCGTTCCCAACGTGTTTCACTGTTTTGAACTCGTAGGGGGTTCACTTAATGTATGGGGCTTTGCCGGCGAAAGACAGGATAGCGTTATACACCGTCTCGGGGGGACAGACGAGCTGATAAATTTCGTATGGGAAGACGAATAGATATCGAGAGTGGGATTTCGCCTGCTCGAATTTATGGTCGAAATCGGCGTTTCAATATTGATATATTCAGACAATACTGACTGTTTCTGGAATCGGGGTCGAAGAATCTGTGGACGAGGGTTCAGAATACGCAATAACCCAAATGAGTATAAGTGCGTGGATTTCTTCTCGATAGGGAAGATTTCGAATCTGATTAGCCAGCTTTTATCTAGTTCGTAGAGTTCGTCAAGCTGTAGATTCCACTCTGGCGCGAACGTGGGGGCGCACGACTACGTAGTAGAAGTTCTCATATTTGCCAATACTGTCGTTAGGTAAAATCGACCCGGACCGGGTATCGACCAGCCGAGTCAGAAAGTCTACTGTGTTGGTTATTTGCCGAATCTGATGCCGTCTTCGACCAGTCGAAGGTTTCGTTCCCGGTCGATGTGCGGCTTCAACCAGTCGTACTCCTCGATTTGGAGGATGAGGTCCGCTTGGAGGTTCCGCCACGCGATGGCGTAGATGGGCGATTGCCCCCACGCGCGGAGTTCGGGGATGAACTCGTCGTAGCGCTCGTAGTGGCCTTCGAGGCGTTCGAGAGCGTCGACCACGTAGCCGGCGGCCTCCGATTCCGTCTCCGCGCCGTCGATGGCCCGGTTCAGTCGGGTTTCGAGCCCCTCGACGGCGCGTTGCATGTCCTGTGCCGCCGTGCCGTCGGCCTCCGGAAGCGAGTCGATGATGGGCTTCGGAACGCCGAGCGAGAGTGGTTCGATAGCCATACCTCGAACTGGGCGGCAAGGCGGCAAAAAGGCGGCGACGGTCGCAGCACGGCGCGGACGAATCCGACACCACGACGCCGTCGGGATGGCGGTGTCGAACAGCGTCACCACTCGTCACCGAGAACAGCGCGCCGGGGTGCCTCCGAAGGCCGTCCCGACCTCCGGTTGCGGCGCGTCGCTCTGTTACGCGTTCGTCTCGTCGGTCCGCGCCCTGAGTTCGGATTCGACGAGGGCGTCGAAGTCGACGCCGTCTGTCCGGTACTGGTCGCGGTTGTCGATGACGACCAGCCCCTTGTCTGTGATTTCGTACAGCCCGGAGTTCGGCGCGGGCCCGACTCGCGCCAACAGGTCGTAGTCCGCTAAAATCGGCAGTCGCGTGTTGATGTACGAACGGTTCTTATCGAGGATATACGAGAGATTCACGGCGGTGTTCCGCCTCCTATCTGAGAGTGCCTCGAGGATATCGAAGTCAGTTGGGACGGCCAACTTCATACATGGTTGTTCGTAGCCGCTGTTAAATAAACAGCTTATTGCGAGGGCCTACGGCCGGGTTCGCGCGGCGAGGGGCGATAGGGCGGCGATTTCGGGTCTTACCGATGGTCGAGCGCGTCGCGTGCGAGGCGCAAGTCCTCGATAATCCGCGTGTGGCGGTCGATTGCATCGTCGATATGCCGCGCCGTCGCCGCCGTGTCGACTCCGGCGTCATCGTGGTACTGCGCCTGCAGCAAATGCGACTCCAAGGCCCGCGACGTGGAGTCACTCGCCGCCAACAGCGCCTGGGTAATCGTCCAGTCTACCGTCCCGTCGTCGGGGAGTTCGTCGAACTCCAACCGCTCCCCCTCGTATCGTTCTGCCATCATGGCCCACGTTGGGACGTTATACTATTTAAAGTTATAGCGACGTGATAATTCCGACGTTTCGGGTTCGATAGGAAACCCACTATACGTACCATTTACTGGCGTTTCGGAGCCGATTAACGACGGCGATAAGTATATCAAAGTTAAGTAACTTCACCCGGTGGCGGCGAGATGTCCTGCGATTTCCGAGGCGAGTCGGGGACGCGTCACCCGCCCCGCGTTCGCGTCACCGCTCTTCGACGTGTCGAATCTCGACGCCGATGCCGCGCGTGGACTCGACCAGTTCGCGGCCGCCCATCTCGGCGCGGCCGATGGCGAACGCCTTCGGCCCCTCGACGATGACCTCGTCGCCCGGCCGGATGTCCTCGTCGGCGTCGACGACGCCCGGCGCGAGGACCGACCCGTGCGGGACGAACCCGTCGATTTCGACCGTCTTCGTCGGCGCGTCGCTGTCGCGCCACACCTTCGCACCTTCGAGCGTAAAGGAGAGCACGCCGTACTGCGGGACCATCGTCGCCAGCTGCTCGCCCGCGTCGTTCCACACCTGCAGTTTGGGGTAGCGGCTCGTCATCTCCAACTCCACGTCGGAGAAGAGCGCGTCGCCCGCGTCCGGGCCGAGTTGGTAGTCTGCGAGCGCCTTCACGACGTTGTGCTCGCGCTCCTCGCGGGTGAACTTGGGCGCGCCGTCGAGCGTTCGCATGAGGTTCCCGATGGACTCCGTCGTCGTCGGGTGCTCCGAGACGGTGAACTCCACGTCGAGGTTCAGGTCGTCCGCGACGCGCTCGACGATTTCCGTGTAGGCTCCCGGCGGGACGTGGGCGATGATTCGCGGGTAGTCGTTGCGCTCCAGATAGCGTCGGAGCACCTCGGCGACGAACGACTTCTCGTCTTCTGACCAGTCACCCGTGACGACCGAGTCGTAGTGCTGGGCGGGGTAGGTGAGTTCGAGTTCCTGCGGGACGACGCCGATGGGCGAAGTCATCGACACCATGTGCGCGCGGTACTGCACCGCCTCGTGGAACTGCCGGTGGCTCTGGGACTCGCTGTAGGGTTTCTTCGCCGAACACGGCAGGAGCACGAGCGGGTGGTCGAAGCGGTTCCGGTAGCGCTTCGTCACGCGGTCGGCGAACCGCTGAATCTCCACGCGGTCGATGGACTCCTCGGAGGCCGCGGTGAGCTCCGAGTCGCGGATGACGGGAACCCGCTCTTCTATGAAGCTGTACTGCTGGTCGAACCGCCGGAACAGGGCGGTCAGCCACTGGTCGTGGCGGGCCTGCCCCTCCACGTAGTCCCGGAGCCGACCGTCGCGCACGCGGCGGCGGACCCGCGCGAGTTCGGCGCGCAGGGCGTTGGCGTTGTGGTCGGCCGCGTCGGCGCGGGTGAACTCGGAGGCAGGTTTGCGGCAGGCCTCGCAGGCGCAGGGGAGTTCGTCGAGGTCTTCGAGGAAGTACTCGCCGTCGCTCGTGAGGTAGAACCCTTCGAGGCCGCGGGCGCGGGCGAGTTTCTCGTCGACGAGGTCGACGCCCGCGTAGACGAGCAGCGAGACGTTCCGGGGCGTGGCGACGCCCGAGAGCATGAGCGCCGTGTCGGCGGGCAGGTTCTCCTTCGCCTCGATGACGTTGTCGCGGAAGGCGCGCGCGTGGCCGACGAAGCCCTGCGCGTCCGAGAGGATGTAGGCGTCAGCGCCGTAGTCGGCGGCCGTGTCGGCGGTGACGACGGCGGCCGAGGGGAACTCCACGTCGGGGTAGTCCACCGAAAAGGACTCGCGGACCTCGTCGGCGCTCCCGGCGGGAAGCGAGCGGTGAGGGAGCACGGTCAGCACGTCGTCGGAGCCGTCGGGGAACTCGCGCTCGGCCGCCCAGAGGCTGCCGGCGTCCGCGAGCGCGTCGTCCACGACCGCCGGCGTCGTCACCGAGTCGGAGAGCCGCAACTCCCCGATTCGGGCGGCGCCGTCGCGGGCGTGAACCTCGAAGTAATCGGTCATACCCGCTTTCGGCCCCCGATAGGCAATTAACTTGTCTTCTGCGGGCGCGCCGAAACGGGGGAACGCCGGGAGTCTTCGTAAACGGCGAGCCACGCGAAAAACAGCGGAAACGAACGGACTACTCGTTTGACCGGCCGTCTTCGACTTCGATGCGCTGGGGTTCTTCGGTTTGCGCGTCGGCGTCGGCGTCGTCACGGCCGCCCAGTAGCGACGATTGCAGGTTCTTCGCGAACGACTCGACCTGGTTTCGGAGCGTCTTGACCTCCGTCTCGAACTCCTCGACGGAGCGCTCGACGTAGTGGACTCGCTGGATCGGAATCCGGCGGACGACGTCGTTGCCGCCGGCGTCCTCGTCGAGTTTGACTATCCAGTGGTCCTGAAAGTAGGCGATGTTCTCGTTTTCGACGCGTTTCTCGACGGTTCCCTCGTCGGGGTCGTCGTAGACGATTACCGCCGTACCGAGGTCTGTGTCCGTCATCACGGGCCCTTGTATCCAGACACTGGTATGTCTGGTGGCACGGCGAACCCGCCGGCGACCGAGCCCATCGGTTCGGCCGCTCTACTTCCACCGAGCCTACCGAATTTAGCCCGCCCCGCCCGAACGACCACTATGAACGCCCCCGACCCCACCGGCCCGTGGTCGCGCGACCGCGTCGACGACTTCCTCGCCGACGCGACCGTCCCGGTTCGACTCTCGTGTCGCACCCCGGCGGACGACCTCTGGATGCTCTCGCTTTGGTACGAGTGGGACGCCGAGGCGACCGAACTCCGGTGTGCCACCGCGGCTGACGCCGACGTGGTGCGATTCCTCCGCGCCCACGACGACGTGGCGTTCGAAATCTCGACGAACGACCCGCCGTACCGGGGCGTCCGCGGCCGGGGAACCGCGACCGTCGAACCCGACGCGGAGAAGGCAGTGCTGCGGCGACTCATCACGCGGTATCTCGGCGACACCGACTCGGAACTGGCCGAGCGACTGCTCTCGCCCGAGCGCGACGAGGTGATGATTCGGATTCGGCCCGAGCGGCTGCATACGTGGGACTACGCGGCGCGGATGAAACAGTCGAAATAACCCCAAAGCGGGGCGCGTGCCGCGCGGGGTGGCTTTTGGCCCGCGCGGCGTACGAAAAAGGGTGCCTCTGTGTGGTGGTGGGCCGGTGCGTCGTCAGCGGGGTTACCGACGCCGGACGGCGACGAGCGCCGCCGCGACGAGCGCGACGAGGGCCGCGACGAGACCGAAGCCGGGCGCGTCGGTGGACGACTCGCTCGTCGTCTCCATCGACTCGTCGGTCATCTCGGTCGTGGGTTCGTCGGTCATCGTCTCGGTCGGCTCGTCCGTCATCGTGCCTTCGACCGTGTAGTCGGCGGTCGTGACGACCGCGCCGCCGGCGGCCACGTAGGGCCCGTCGTTTTCGCCTTCACCGGTCACGAAGTCGTAGGCCTCGTTGCCGTTGGTGTCCATGTGCGCCATCGGGACGACGGTGCCGGACTCCTCGAGCGGCGTGTCGAGGGTGATTTCGACGTTCTCGTGGGTGCCGGGTTCGAGGTACGCGGAGGTGCCGCGGACGCTCTCGAAGACCTGGCCCTCGGTGACCGTCGCGTCGTGGACCGTCACGAAGCCGCCGTCGTGGAGCGTGACGGACTCGACGGTGACGGTCGTGCCGTCGCCGGACTGGTCCATCGCGGTCACGACCGCGTTGACCGAGGTGTGGGCGCTGGCGACGACCGCGCCGCCGTCAGCCGTGAAGGGGCCGTCGGACTCGCCCTCGCTGGTCACGAAGTCGTAGGCCTCGTTGTCGTTGGTGTCCATGTGCGCCATGGGGGTGAGCACCTGCGAGGAGCGAATCGGCTCGTCGAGAGTGACTTCGACGTCCTCGTGGACGCCGGCGGGCAGGTACATCGAGGTACCGACCACGCTGTCGAACACCGCGCCGCCCGACAGCGACGGGTCGTGAATCGTCACGAAGCCGCCCTCGGAGAGTTCGACGCGGTCGACCACGACGGTCGCGCCGTCCGAGGACTTCATCGTGTAGTCGACGCTGGCGGAGACGGTCGCGTTGCCGCTGTCGACGACGGCGCTGCCGTCAGCCGTGTACGGACCGTCCGCCTCGCCTTCCGATTCGGGGAAGGTGTAGGTCTCGTCGCCGTCAGTGTCCATGTGGGCCATCGGGACGACGGTGGTCGTCTCGTTCAGCGGCGAGTCGAGGGTGACCCGCACGTCGCGGTGCAGGCCGGGTTCGAGGTACGCGGAGGTGCCGCGGATGCTCTCGAAGACCTGTCCGTCGGTGACGGTGCCGTCGTGAATCGTCACGAAGCCGCCGTCGGGCAGGTACGCCGAGTCGACGACGAGGGAGTAGCCGCCGGTGGCCTGCGCGGTGTAGTTCACGCTCGCGGTGTCCGAAGGCATGGCCATCGCGGTGTCGACGACGGCGCTGCCGTCAGCCGTGTACGGGCCGTCAGTCTCCCCCTCGGACTCGGGGAACGTGTACATCTCGTCGCCGTCGGTGTCCATGTGCGCCATCGGGACGAGCGTCGTGTTCTCGGTCACGGGCGCGTCCAGCTCGACGCGGACGTTCTCGTGGACGCCGGCCGGGAGGTACGCGGAGGTGCCGCGGATGCTCTCGAACACCGCGCCCTCGGTGACGGTCGCGTCGTGAATCGTCACGAAGCCGCCCTGCGAGAGTTCGACCCGGTCGACCACGACCGAGTCGCCGGTCGTGGGCTGGTCGGACATCGAGACGGTCGCGCTCGCGTTGACCATCGCGGTGTCGACGACGGCGCTGCCGTCAGCCGTGTACGGGCCGTCGGCCTCGCCGTTAGCCGCGACGAACGAGTAGACGCGGTCGCCGTCGGAGTCCATGTGGGGCATGGCGACGAACGTGCCGGACTCGCCGACCGGTTCGTCGAGGTGGACGGTCACGTTCTCGTGCGTGCCGGCGTCGAGGTACGCCGACGAGCCGACGACGCTCCCGAGGACGTTGCCGTCCGTGACGGAGGCGTCGTGAATCGTCACGAAGCCGCCGTCGGGGAGCGTGACGGAGTCGACCGTCACCGTCGTGCCGCCTGTCGCTTGGTTCTCGAAGGAGACGGACGCGGTCTCCTGTTGTGCCGCTGCGGCCGCCGGGATGCCCCCGACGACCACGACGAGTGTCATCAACACTGCGAGTGTGCGTCGCATGTCTCAGAGGGGGACGAATATTTAAAAGAAGATTTTCCGAACTGTCACCCAAATCTCTCCCCGTTGTGTCCCCAGTCGCCCGATTTCGGCGGCCAGAAGCCTTATCCGTCGGTCGGGGGCGCGCCGATTCCTCGGAGCGAACGCGCCGACTGGCGAGGTCGATTCGCGCCCGAGAGTCGCGGTTCGAAGGCGGCGAATCGGGCCCGATGAGACGGGGTTAAATACCGCTCGTCCACCAACTATCGCTATCGGATGTCCTACACCTACTCGGGCGACGCGCACCTCGGGCTCGCGGCGTCCTACCGCGCCGACGACGACCCCTTCCCCACGGACACGTCGCTTTCGTTCCCGCGGCGGAATCACCTGCGAGAGGACGTCGACCTCATCAAGCGACTCCTGTTCCCGCGCTGTTGGAACGCGGGGCCGTGGGTCGGCGACGAGGAGCTCCTCCGCGACGCGGTCGCCAACTTCGCCGCGCTCTGTCACTCCGGTATCGCCCCCTACGCCGACGAGGACCCCGCGCCCGTCGTCGACGAGGTTGTCAGGCGACTGCCCGACATCCGCGAGACGCTGAAGAAGGACGTCGAGGCGGCCTACAAAGGCGACCCGGCCGCGCGCGGCTACATCGAGATCATCCGGTCGTACCCCGGCGTGCAGGCGATTATCGTCCACCGCGTCGCCAACGCCTTCTACGAGGCCGGCGCGCCCGAATACGCCCGCGAACTCGCCGAGTACGCGAAGATGGAGTCGGGCATCGACATCCACCCCGGCGCGACCATCGGCGACTACTTCTTCATCGACCACGGCACCGGCGTCGTCATCGGCGAGACGACGACCATCGGCGAGTGGGCGCGCATCTATCAGGACGTGACCCTCGGCGCGCTCCACTTCGAGGAGGACGAAGACGACGAACACTCGCTCAAGAAGGGGTACAAGCGCCACCCGGACATCGGCGACAGCGTCGTCATCGGCGCGGGGACCAAGGTGCTCGGCGCGGTCTCCGTCGGCGACCACGTGAGCATCGGCGCGAACTCGTGGGTCACGGAGGACGTGCCGGACCACACGAGCGTCTTCATCTCCGAACACCCGACCCACGAGCGGAAACACCGCGACTGAGCGGGCGAAGGTGCGTCAAAACCGGACGGGAGCGGGAAAAATCGTGTTTTCAGTCGAACGTGATCCACGCGAGGAACACGAGGCCGAACGTCTCGAAGACGTGCAACAGCATCATCAGCCGCCAGGCGATGACGGGCACGTCGGTGCTGAACCACCCCGAGAGCGTCGGGTCGAGGATGTACATGTAGAACGCCAGCGCGTTCTCGGCGAGGAGGAACACCCCGAACACGAGGAGTCCGACGGCGTGTTTGGACCTGAAGGTCAGGTAGTTTCGGGCCCACACCGCCGATAGTGCGAGTAGCACGACGACGTTGACGCCCGAGGAGACCGTCGCGACGTCCACCCAGATACTCATTCGTTCTCTCCTTTCCCCGTCATCCTGATATACGCTTTCCCAAATCTTTCCATAATCACCGCGTCCGTGACTCGCATGCTCAGTCCATTCGCTCGACGATCGTCTCGACGGTCTCCCAGTTGGCGCGACACCGCGGCGACGGGAGGTAGACCGCGCCGTAGTCGTCGCCGCTCCGCTGGACCACGTCGTTGTCCATGAGCACGTCGAGGTGGTGCCGGACGGTCTTGTAGTCGAGGTCGAGCGTCTCGGCCAGTTGGTTGGCGTTTCGCGGCTGCTCCTCTACGGTCTTGAGAATACGCACACGGTTTTCGCCGCCGCGGGTTCCCGTGAGCACGTACCAGAGGACAGCCTCCATCGTGTTCGTTGATACGTCGGGTGAACCTAAGAGCATCGACCGACAGACGCCGACGCGACCGCCCGGGTCGGCGCTACTCGTCTGACAGTCCGTCGGAGTCGCCCACGTCGCCGGCGTCGACTCCGTCGGCGGCGTCAGCGGCCTCGCCTTCGTCGTCCCCCTCGGACGACGCCTCGTCGCCCAACCGCTCGGAGACCGTCGAAAGCGACTCCAGCTCGACCGACTCGGGGACGCGGGCGAGTGCCGACTCGGGCCAGTCGTCGTGCGCCAGCGTGAACGCCGCGTCGGGGTTCTCCTCGACCAGCCGCGAGACGCCGCGGGCGGCCTGCTCGTAGGCGTCGCGGTCGAGTCGCTCGGGGACCTCGGCGGTGAGCGGGTACGTCTCGGAGAGCGACCGCGGGAACGGGCCGAACGGCGGGACGACCCGCCACGTCGCGTCGAAGTCGTCGCCGGAGGGAGTGCCGCCCTCGGTGAGGAGGACGTGGCCCTCGGCGGTCAGGCGGTCCATCCGGGCGTGGTGGCGCGCGACCTCGGGGCGGTGGGCGCTCTCGTTGGAGGCGTAGAAGAACGCGCCCTTCGAGGCGGGGTCCTCGCGTTCGAGCTGGTCGACGTGGTCGAGGAGGGCGCGGTAGCCGTCGAGCATCGCCGGGTGCGAACGGGCGCGCTCCTCGACGAGTTCCATCAGGTCGCCGTCGCGGATGGCCTGCTTGATGCGGCGGAGTTCGGCGAACGTGACGTGGAGGTTGTGTTCGGCGAGCAGTTGCTCCTGTTCTTTCGACCCCGCGGCCCGCAGGTCGTCGGGCGAGTACTCGGTACAGATGGGGCAGGTACACGGGAGGTATTCGAGGTCTTCGAGGTGTTCGGTCCCGCGGACCGTGAGATACCGGCCGTCGCGGGCGTAGAGGGCGTAGGCGGCGGAGTCGAAGAGGTCGCAGCCGAGCGCGACGGCGAGCGCGAGCATCATCGGGTGGCCCGCGCCGAACAGGTGAACCGGGGCGTCGACGCCGAGGCCGCGCTTGGCGGCCGCGACGGCGTCGACCATGTCGTCGTAGCGGTAGGCGTTCATCATCGGCACGACCGCGCCCACGGGGAACACGTCGAGGTCGGTCGCGTCGGCGTGGCGGCCGGCCTCCTCGCGGAGGTCCGGGTAGGTCGACCCCTGAACGGGCGCGTTGACGAGCATCTCACCCGTGTCGGACGCCTCGGCGTCGGCGAGGGCCTGTCTGGTGATTTCGAGGTCCGTCTCGGCCTGCTCGCGGGCCACGTCCGGCGGCGTCGGGATGTCGACCGGGGTGGCGATGTCGGTCCCGATGTCGCGCTGAAACTGCAGAATCTCCTCGGTCGTCGTGTCGATTTCGCCGTACTCGGCGAGTTGGAACGACCCCGAGTCGGTCATGATTGCCCCGTGGAAGTCGAGCATCTCGTGGAGGCCCACGTCGAGCGCCTCCTCGCGGAGGTGCTCGTTCGTCTTGATGATGTAGGAGTTGGTGATGAGGATGTCCGCGCCGAACTCGGACTCCAACCGCGCGGGCGAAATCGTGTCGATGTTCGGGTTGACGACCGGCAGGAGGGCCGGCGTCTCGACGGTGACCCCCGCACGCGGGACCGACAGACGGCCGATTCGGCCGGCGAGGTCCCCGTCGCGGAGTTCGAAGTGGTCGCGCATGGAGTGGCGTTTCCCGAGCGCGGCGGTAAGGGTTCCGTTCGCGGGTCGGCCGCGCGCGAAAACAGACGCACGACCGGAAATCGGTTCACGCGTTGAAATGTTCTAGAAAATATACAGCAAGGGTATCAAACGTGATTTTTTGGGCGAACAGTTTACAAAGAGATTAGCAGAACTGGGAAACCAGATGTTAGCCAACCTATCGCCACTCGAAGTAACCGCGCTCGCCGTCGCGCTCGTCGGGCTGATACCGGTTATCACGCAGTACAGAGACGAGACGAAGCTGTTCGCCGCGGGGTACGTCATGCTCGTCATCGGCATCGTGGCCACGAACGTCGAGGCGCTCTTCCTCGGGTCGGTACTCAACTTCGTCGAGCACGCGGTCGGCATCGGCCTCGCGGGCGTGACGTTCTTCGCGGCCGCGTACGTCCGCCGGAAAAACGTGATCAAAGGCGGTGAGGGCTCGTGATAATCGACGCGTTCTTCGACGCTATCGGAACCCTCGGGTTCATCGGCGCGGCGGTGCTGGCGTGGCTCAACTACCGCGACACCGACGCGGAAGCGTCGTTCTGGCTGACGTACGCGTTCGCTTCCGTGCTGGCGATTCTGTGGATGGCCAGCCTCACGCTGGAAAAGGTCGGCATCTATCCCGAGGTGTTCGACCTCGCGAGTTCGCCGCTCATGACCGCCACGGTCGCCGTCTTCGCCATCGGCGGCACGGCGACGCTCGCCATCGTCGCGGACATGAAGGAGCTCGTCAACAGCGCCGAAGAACGGCGGCGCGAACTCGACGCGCTGACGACGGACCTCGAACGGCAGGCAGAGAACTACGGCGACGCGATGCAGACGGCCGCCGACGGCGACCTCACCGTCCGCGTCGACGCCGAGAGTCAGAACGACGCGATGCGTCGCATCGGTCGCGGGTTCAACGAAATGCTGGAGGCCATCGACTCGGTCATCGTCCAGATACAGACGTTCGCCGAGCAGGTCGACGACGAGAGCTCCGAGGTCACCGCGAGCGCGGACGCCGTGAAGACGACGAGCACGGACGTGGCGAACAGCATCGAAGAGATTTCGGCGGGCAACGAGACGCAGCACCGGAACCTCAACGCCGCGGAGTCCGAACTGAGCAACCTCTCTGCGACCATCGAGGAAATCGCCTCCTCCTCCGAGGAAATCGCGCGGCAGTCCCAGCAGACCGTCGGGCGCGCCAAGGAGAGCCAAGAGGCCGCCAGTTCGACCATCGAGAAGATGGAGCAACTGGAGTCGCGGTCGACCGAGACCGTCAGCGAGGTCGAAGACCTCCAGCAGTCGGTCACGCAGATCAGCGAGGTCGTCGACCTCATCGACGACATCGCGGAGAAGACGAGCATCCTCGCGCTCAACGCCTCCATCGAGGCGGCGGGCGCGGGCGACGCGGGCGAGGGGTTCGCCGTCGTCGCCAGCGAGGTGAAGACGCTCGCCGAGGAGACCGCCGAGGCGACACAGGAGGTCGATTCGATCATCCGCGACATCGAGAAATCGACCGAGAACGTCGCCGAAGACACCTTCGAGACGCAAGACGAGGTCGAAGCGAGCCGCGAGACCGTCGGCGAGACGGTGGACGTGCTCGAGGAAATCGTCCACAAAATCGAAGACAGCAACGACTCCATCCAGTCCATCAGCAGCGCCACCGACGAGCAGGCGCAGTCGACCCAGGAGGTCGTCACGATGATGGACGAGATAACGAACCTCAGCGACCGGACGGCCTCCGAGGCCCAGAACGTCTCCGCCGCGGCCGAAGAACAGACGGCCGCGACCCAGCAGATTGCGGCGTCGTCCTCGTCGCTCTCGGAGCGCGCACAACAGCTCAAGTCGCTCGTCTCGCAGTTCGACTCCGGACGCGCGGCGGGCGGCGCACCGGGCCGCGAGACGGCGACGCCCGCGGCCTCGACCCCCAACCGAGCGATGCGGGCCGACGGGCGCGGCGACGACCGTCCGAACTGACCGACGCCCGGCGACCGCGCCGGCGAGCGACCCCGACGAACGTTTTTCCGCCGACTCGCCGAACGCCCGATATGGAACCGGTCAACGAGTCCGACCTCGACTGGAGGGTCCGCGACGGCGTCGAAGGCACGTTCAAACAGAAGCGATTGGGCGCGGCCGCCGGAAGCGACCACCTCGGCTGTAGCCTCTACGAACTCCCGCCCGGCGCACAGCCGTGGTCGTACCACTACCACGCCGCGAACGAGGAGGCGCTGTACGTCCTCTCCGGGCGCGGGCAGGTTCGCCTCGGCGGCGAGGTCCACGCCCTCTGCGAGGGCGACTACGTCCCCTGCCCGACCGACGAGTCAGGGGCGCACTGCGTCGTCAACGACGGCGACGAACCGCTCCGGTATCTGGCGATGTCGACCATGCGCGACCCCGACGTGACGGTCCACCCAGCCATCGACAAAGTCGGTGTCTACGTCGGCGCGCCGCCGGGGCGCTCGGCGGACCGAACGGTCTCGGCGTTCTACGACCACGAGTTCGACGGCGACGACTGAGTCGGCGGTGGCCGACTCGCACGGCGGGGGCGACGCGCCTACGCGCCGACGCCCCAGAAGAAGGCGATGCCGGCCACGGTGACGACCGACAGGAGCAACTGCAGCGGCGCGCCGACGCGGAGGAAGTCCGAGAACGTGTAGCCGCCGGGGCCGTAGACGAACAGGTTCGTCTGGTAGCCGACCGGCGTCATGAAGGCCGTCGAGGCCGCGAACGTCACGGCGAGGACGAACGCGAACGCGTTGGCCCCGATTGATTGGGCGGCGCTGGCGGCGACGGGAATCATGAGCACGACGCTCGCGTTGTTCGAGATGACGCTCGTGAGCAACCCGGTCGCGAGGTAGAACACCCACAGGACGCCGAGTGCGGGGAGGAACGTCGCCGTCGAGGCGACGGCGTCACCGAGGAGCGCCGCGGCACCCGTCTGTTGGAGCGCGACGCCGAGCGGGATGACGCCCGCGAGCAGGAAGATGACGTTCCACTCGACCGACTTGTACAGTTCGTTCGGTTTGAGCACGCCGGTGAGAATCATCGCGACGACGCCGCCGAGCGCCGAGACGACGATTGGGAGGACGTTGAACGCCGGGAGCGCGACGACGCCGGCGATGATGGCGACGGCGAACGGCGTCTTTTCGGTTCGGTAGTCGGTGTCCTCGAACTCGTGGGCGACGATGAAGTCCTCGTTTTGGACGAGTCGCGTGAGGCTGTCGGGCGGTGCCTGCACGAGCAGCGTGTCGCCGACGCGGATGTCGATGTCCTCGAACCGGTCGCGGACGACCTTCCCGCGGGTCCGGAAGGCGAGGACGTTCGCGTCGTAGCGCTGTCGAAACGTCGAACTGGCGAGGCTCTCGCCGACGAGAAACGAACCCGACGGGATGACGACTTCGACCATGACCGGCTCTTCTTCGCCCGGGTGGAGCTCGCTCTCCGAGCGGGGCCCGCCGACGAACGTGAGCCCTTCCGAGCGCATGATTCGTTCGAGCGTCTCCCGGTTCGTGCGGAGCCGGAGCGTGTCGTTCTGGTGAATCTCCTTGCGGGCCAGCGGCTCCAAGAACTGCTCGCCGTAGCGGATGAGCTGTAACACGTCGATGTCGAGGTCGTCGTTCCCGAGGGCCTCCTGAACGGTCTGGCCGATGAGCGACGAGTCCGCGGGGACGACCACGTCGGCGAGGTACTCCTGGAGCGCGTACTCCTCGAGGAGGTCGTCCTCGGCGGGCACCCGCTTCGGGAGCAGGCGGACGCCGACCGTCATGAGGTAGACCGCGCCGACCACGAAGACGATGACGCCGAGCTTGGTGAACTCGAACATGCCGAAGGCGTGGAGGCCGAGGCCCGGCGACTCCCGTCCGAGTTGGGCCGCGATGTCGCTGGCGAGGATGTTCGTCGAGGTCCCGATGACCGTCAGGGTGCCGCCGAGCATCGAGGCGAACGAAAGCGGCATGAGGAGCTTCGACGGCGAGGTCTTGCCCTTGTGCGCGAGGTCTGCGACGACCGGGACGAGGATGGCCACGACCGGCGTGTTGTTGATGAATCCCGACACCGGGCCGGTGACGCTAATCGTCGCGGCGAGTTGCTTCGTTTGGCTGTTGCCGGCGTACTCGGCCATCTTCCGGCCGATGAGTTGGACGATACCGGTTCGGTTGACGCCAGTGCTCAAGATGAGCATCGCCAACACGGTGATCGTCGCGGGGCTGGCGAATCCCGAGAGCCCCTCCTGCGGGGTGATTTGCGTCCACGGCTCCAGCACCATCAGGAGGACCATCACGACGATGGCGGTCACGTCGATGGGGAGCCACTCGGTGGCGAACAAGACGAGAGAGAGGAGGATGAGCGCGAAGACGACGAGCATATCCACCGTGACGGCCGCCGGAACCAGCCCCTGGACGGCCGACACGAGTGTGGAGAAGAACACGTCTGTTCGAGGGGACAGCGAAGGAAAAAGGCTGGTATCGCCGGCCGCTTAGAACAGCAGCCCGGTCGGGACCTCGCCGGGGTTCATCTCGGCGAACTTGAACACGAGGTACGCCAAGGAGAACAGCGTCGCGTTGTACGCGCCGTGGATGAGCGCCGGGACGGCGATGTTGTCGGTCAGCTCGTACGCCGTGCCGAAGACGACGCTCGGGAAGAACAGGATGCCGATGGTGACGAGTCGACCGCCCGCGCCGCCGGTGAGCGCGACGTAGTGAATCGCCGCGAAGATGGCGCTGGCGAGGGCGATGCCCGGAACCGGGCCGAACGACTCGCGGATGCGGTTCTGGACGACCCCGCGGAACAGCAGTTCCTCGCCGGGGCCGATGAGGAGGAACGACGCCGGGACGAGGAGCAACAGCACTTCGGGGTCCTGCGCGGCGATTTCGGTCACCTGGTTCGACCCCGCTTGGACGCCGAACGTCGAGACGAGGAACGCGCCGACGAACGCCGCGACGAGCGCCGTCACGTAGCCGAGGACGACCGCGACGACGTCGCGGAGCGACGGGACGGAGACGCCGAAGTACGAGCGTCCGAGACCGCGGTACCGACTGTAGGCGACGGCGACGCCGCCGAAGGCGATGCCCTGCAGGAGAACCAGCGACGTGACGACGAGCGCGAGCGGTGTCAGTTCGATGCCCGCGCTCAACGCCGCGAACTGCGTGATGACAACGAGTATGGTCCCCACCGCGAGACCGCCGCCGCCGAGGGCGATGGCCGCGAGGAAGGACCGAACGGGGTCGGGGAGGCGCGTCGTAGTAGCCACAATCGACCCCTTGGGGCGCCGGCGTCAAAATCCTTCTCGCCTCGGAGGGGGGTTCGAGACGCGAACGCGGGGTGCGCGGAACCGACCGCGCTACTCGCCGGCGAGTTCGTAGTAGAGCACGCCGAGGACCGTCCGCGCGTCGCGGACCTCGCCCGCGAGGACGGCCCGCTTGAGGTCGTCGTAGCCGACCGTCGTCGGGCGGATGCTCTCGTTGAAGTCGAGGTTCTGGTCGGCGCTCGGCTCGCACCCGCGCGCGACGAAGTAGTGGTGGACCGAGTTGGCGATGCCGTTGGCCGGCTCGACGGTCACGAGCGGTTCGACCGCCTCGGCCTCGTGACCGGTTTCCTCGGCGAGTTCGCGCCGGGCGGCCGCGGCGTAGTCGTCGTCGTCCGGTTCCGTGCCGCCGGCGGGGAGTCCGCGGTTCGTCCGGCCGACGGCCTGTCGCCACTCGTCGATGACGACCACGTCGCCGTCGGGCGTGAACGGCAGGACGACGACCGCCGCCGGCTCGTCGACGTAGTGGAAGTCCGTCTCGGTCCCGTCGGGGAGCCGAACGTCGTCCATGCGGATGTCGAAGCCGGGACACGAGTAGTCGATGCGCGTGTCGGTGGTCTCCCACGCGAGGTCGTCGGTGGGGGCGGCGAGACTGTCGTCAGCCGTCTCGGAGTCGTCGTTCATGACATCACGTGCCGGCGGTGATTCCAAAAGCGTCGCGGTGCCCCGCTACCCAGCGTCGTCGAACGAGACGGTCGCGAGGTCGGCTTCGAGGTCGTCGACGTACTCGTTGTACGCCTCCACGAACGCGACGAAGTCGCCGGCGAGTTCGCGCACGTCGGGCGCGGCGGGGGGTTCGTACTGCGACAGCAGGTAGATGCCGCCCTCGCCGCCGACGCGGAGGTACGACGCCCGCGGGCCGTCCCACTTCAGCTCCCAGCGCGTGCCGCCGACCCGCTGGGTGAAGGTGCCGTACTCGCCGTCGAAGCGGTTGAGTTCGCCCGCCATGGTGTCGGCCACCTCGCGGATGGTCGAGACGAGTTGGTCCCGCTGGGCGACGATTTCCTCGGTCGTCGTGACCGCGGGGAACTCCGTCGGTACGTCGTCGAGGACGCCGTCGAGCGACTCGACGTGCTCGTTGTACGCCTCAACGAACGCCGGGTAGTCCTGCATCGCCGTTCCGAGCGCCTTCGGCTCCGGGGGCTGTTTGGTCGAGACGACGTACGTCTCGCCGCCCGACTTCCCCTTGAACCGGAGGTACTGCAGCGCGCCCGCCTCGTACTTGAGCGTCCACGTCCCGCGGCGCGTCTTGAACGTCTCCTGGCCGTAGTCGCCGCCCTGGAGGATGGCGAGTTCGCGCGCGATGGGTCCCGCGTGGGCTTCGACCGCGGCGACGACCTCGTCGCGGTTGGCCGCGACGTCGTCGACGCTCGTGATATCGAACGAGAGGGCGTCAGTCATTGTCGGAGGGTGGGGGTTGGAGGGGATAAGTTCGTTCGTCGCCAGTTTTATCACCGATAGTACACGTCTCGAACGTGATGAGCCAACACAGGGCAACGATTGGTGGGACAATCGGGGGCATGGCACAACGGGCGAACCCGGCGTTCGCGGGCGGCATCGTCGCCGTGTCGGTAGTCGCACTCGCGTACGCGGTCACGCTCGGGTCGCTCCAGCAACACACGTACGTCCACGTCATGGCGGGACTGCTCTGGACCGGGACCGACCTGTTCATGGGGGCGATTCTCGGGCCGGTCATCGGCGGGTTGACCGACGAACAGAGCGCCGCGGTGTTCGAGCGCCTCACGCCGAAGACCTCGTTTTTCCTCCCGTCGATGGCGCTCGTCACCATCGCCGGCGGCATCACGCTCGCCCAGCGACTCGGGGTGTTTCCCCACGCCGAACCGTGGCTCGCGCTGTTCACCGCCGCGAACCTGATTCCGGTTCTCCTCCTGCTCGGGTGGCGGCTGAACGCGTGGCGCGACCGACGCTGGCAGGTCGTCTTCGCCGTCGCCACCGTCGGGTCGCTCGCGTGGGTCGCGACCACCATCGGCGACTTCCAGATGACGACCCCGGCCATCGTCGTCGCGCTCGTCATCGTCACTATCCTCTCGGTGCAGGGCTTCGGCTTCCTGATGCCCGGCGAGATACGGATGTACTTCGAGATGACCTCCGAGGACCCCGACCCCGGCGTCATTTCGGCCATCGGAAAACAGAACGCCATGCTCGGCGGCGTGCAGGGACTGTTCCAACTCGTCCTCATCGCCGACATGGTGTACCTCCGCTACGGCGGGTTCTGACCCGAACCGAGGTCAGTCGGTCCGGCGGAACACGCGGAGGGTGTCGCGGTCGCCGCGCTCGCAGGCGACCTGTTCGAAGCCGAACGGCGCGAACACGGCCTCCCAATCGCGGTAGTAGAGGGGGAAGTCGTACTCGTCGTCGTTGACGCCGCGGTCCTCGGGCGGGACCGACTGGTCGCCCTCGTTTTCGACGGTGACGAAGTAGTCGCTCGCGCTCCGGGCGAGCGCCTCGAACACCCACGCGTCGTCGGGGTGGATGTGCTGGAGCGTCTCGATGGAGTAGACGGCGTCGAACTGGCCCGGGGAGAACTCCTCGGCGACCTCCTCGATGGCGGCGGCGTGGAACGTCCCGCAGTCGGCGAGGTCGGGGTAGGCGTCGGCCATCACCTCGAAACAGTCGGGGTTGATGTCGACGCCGTGGAGGTTCTCGAAGCCGTGTTCGCGGAGGTGCGAGAGGTGCCGACCGGGACCGCAACCGAGTTCGAGAATCGACGCCGAGGGGTCGAGACGCGCCTCGAAGACGCGCCGAATCGACTCGCTCGTCTCGTTCGGCCCGTAGTACGCGTAGTACTCCGGCGAGAACTCTCCCGACCGATTCGCCCACTTCCGACGAACGTCGTTAGCATCCACGGTGTCGGAGACCGTCCGGCCACGCGTAAAGCCTCGTCGGCCGCGACCGACCGGATTCGACGGGGGGAACTGCCGATACCACAGCTTATCGAGGAATCACCGTCGAACCACTAGGCGAGCGCGGGTAGAACCGACATACCAGAACATTCGTCTACAAATGTCGATGATTCAGAAACATATTCAATAAAATAACCCCGTGACAACACGACCCTCACAAGTCTTATCCGTAAAGGGCGTGTGTGTTCAAAAGCAATGGCGAAAGGAAACGTTGATTTCTTCAACGACACTGGCGGCTACGGTTTCATTTCGACGGACGATGCTGACGACGACGTGTTCTTCCACATGGAAGACATCGGCGGCCCGGACCTCGAAGAAGGCACGGATGTTGAGTTCGACATCGAGCAGGCCCCCAAGGGCCCCCGCGCGACGAACCTCACGCGCCTTTAAACTAATTTAGTACGCCGCGTTTTCGCGGCAGAACGATAACTCACATTTTGCGTATATTCGACCGGCGAGCGACGCGTTCGCGGCCGGTCGGCTACGCGACCTATCCACGCACCACTCAGAGCGCGTCGGCCGCGCGGGCCTGCTCCGAGCGACGGCGCGCCTGTTCGAGTCGCCGGTCGGCCGCCCGAGAGAGCGACCCCGGAAGCTCCCCGCGCGCCTCGGCTAACCGCTCAGCCACGCGTTCGAGCCGCGACGCGACGGTGTCGAGGCTCTCGTCCGCCCGGCCGCGCTCGCCGGCCTCGGCGCGTTCCGCGGCCCGGTTCGCGGCCTCGGCGACCGATTCGAGCGCCTGCGCCAGCCCGCGGACCGCGTTCGCCTGTCCGTCGCTCGTCGCCGTTCCCGTCGAGTCGTCCGGGGTACCCGTGCCCGACGAGTCGTCCGAAGTACCCGAGTCGTCCGAGTCGTCGCTGTCGCCGCCGTCTCTCTCGTCGGCCGCCGCGACCGCCGCGGCCGTCTCGGCGGCGATGTCGGCGAGGAAGGTCGCGAGCGACGACTTCCCGGTCCGCGGGTCGTCGATTCGGACGCTCGGAATCGACGCCGGCGCGGACCCGGAGTCAGAATCCGAGTCGTCGCCCGCGGCGCTCGCGTTCGGGTCGGGGTTCACGCGGAACGCGCCGATTTCGTCGTCGCTGTCGCGGACTTCGACGGTGTACGCGCCGCCGCGGTGGACGTAGACGGCGTCCGGCCCGGACAGCGGCGCGTCGTACAGCCGCCCGGCGAAGTCGTCTTCGAGCGCGAGCGACGTCAGGTCGCGGTCGGTCCCGTCGGCGTCGACTTCGACTTTCGTCGCCGACTCCCGGGCGACGAGCGGGATTTCGCCGCCCACGCCGGCCGTGGTGAGCGTCTCGCCGTCGTCGCCGTCGGTGGATGACGATTCGGTCTCTGTTGCGGACTCCGACCCGGGCCCCGCGTCGCCGACCTGAACCGTCTCGCTGTGTGGTGCCGAACCTGCGCCGTTCACCGTGAGCCGATGCTCGCCCGCGGGGACGTCGCGGAGGACGCCGAGACCGCCGAACGTCGGCGCGGCCTCCGGGTCGCTCTCCAAGAGGAGGACGGACTCGACGCCCGACTCGCGGGTCGTCACGCCCTCGCCGTCCGGCGCGTCGGCGTCGGTGACGGCCTCCGTCACCCGGACGAAAAGCGTGTTGAGCGCCGAGGGCTCGTCGACGACGTCGTACCGCTCGGCGAGGGCGCTGCGGTGGGTCGGGTCGGTGATGTCCGCCGCGGGGTCGGCGTAGCGCGACTGGCTCCACGGCGTGCTCGTCGTCGTGAGGTGGCTCGCAATCGCGTCTTCGGCGAACGTCGGGACCGCGAACTCGAAGCTCAGTTGCGGCCCGGTGAACTCGGTGATGTGTTCGACCTCGCCCGCGGAGACGAGCGCGTATTCGATGTCGGCGTCCGCGTCCGCGTCGCGCTCGCCGGTCGCCTCGGGCCCGAACACCAACCCCGTCGACCGCGCCGGGAGGTCCGTCGGCGGCGACGACAGCGCGTCGAACGACCGCACCGTGAGCGCCTCGCTGACGAGGGAGTCGCGGGTGACCGACGGGAGTCGCTCGTCTTCGTACACCGGCGCGCCGTCGAGTTCCGGGACGACGTAGGGGAGGCGCGCGCCCTCGTCCCGCGGGAGGCCGTAGGCGATGGGTATCTCCGCGGCGTCCTCGATACGGTCGAACGCCCGGTTCGTGATGTCCGCGAACGTCCCGCCCGTCGGGAGCCGCTGGAATCGGTCGGCGCGGTCGTTGAGCGAGAGCGCGCTGGAGTGCGACCCGAGTTCGGAGAGCACCCGCGGCGGACGCGCGGGGTCCGGGTCGAGGAACTCGTTGTTCGGCACCGACCGCGAGTGCGAACTCGCCACGTAGAGTTGGGGGACCGGCTCGTCGTCCGCCGTGTCGACGAAGACGTGCAGCACCTCCCAGTCGTGCCAGTGGAAGTTCGTCGTGAACTGGTCGAACACCGAGTAGAACCAGTACTGCACGGTCGTCAGCGACGAGTCCTCGTATCGAACCACGTTGTAGAACACCGTCGGCTCCGGCGCTCGCTCGCCCGTTTCCTCCTGTGTCGCGTGGTAGCCGTCGAAGGCGTCGAAGCCGTCGACGACCGTCTCGCCGTCCCGGTCGCTCGCGTACGACCGCGGGTCCGTCGGGAACCACGTCTCGTCGGCGTCGAAGTAGAGCGTCGGCGCGAACCGCGCGGCGAGGTCGCGGGCGACGTCGGCGTCGACGCTGGCGGTCGGGGCGGCGGTGCTGGCGGTCTCGGTCGAGTCGCCGCCGAGGGCCGAACACCCGGCGAGCGACCCGAGGCCGGCGCTCCCGAGCGCGGCGAGGAACGCCCGTCGGTCGAACGCGGGTCGGTCCGTCATCTGTCTATGTGGTGGAGTCGAGGACGGAACAAATCTCTTGTGTCGTTCGGCGACGGCGGGTGCGGGGCCGGTAGTGGGGCCGGTAGCGGGGCCGTCGATGCGGCTCCGGCGGCCGCTCAGAACTCGCCGTTGATGATGTCGGCGACGTGCTGACGGTCGAACAGCTGTTCCTCCTCGGGGATTTCGGGGTACGGTCCGCCGTCCGAGGTCGGCCACGCGCCGAACTCCTCGGGATGGAACTGCTTGGCGCTCATCTCCAGTTGGAAGAGGTTGAGAATCGGACCCTGATAGCGCGCGCCCTGCGGGTAGACGCGACCGTTCTGGACCGCCGAAATCTCCGCGGCGACGGGGTCGTCTTCGAGCGTCGCTCGGAGGTCGTTCATGCTGACGTTCGGCTGCATCCCGCTCAGGAAGAGGATGACGTCGGGGTCTGCCTCTAAGAGCGCCTCGAAGTCGACGTTCGAACCGGACTCGATGGAGCCTTCGAACGCGTCGTGGGGTTCGAGCGGCCGAATGTGTGATGACATAAAGCCGGGGTTGCCGACCGTGTACGCCCAGATTTGCTTTTCGATGTCGGCCGCGGTGAGAAGCACCACGCTCGGGCGCTCGTCTTCCGGCGGGAGCCGTTCCTCGATGGTGGCGAGCACGTCGTTGCGAACGGCCGTGAGCGCCTCGTAGCGCTCTTCTTCGTTGAGCACCTGCGCGACCTTCTCGAACTGCTCCCACAGCGTGTAGTACTCGTAGTCGCCGGTCCACTCGTCGGTCGGCGACGCGTGACGACCGCTCAGCGAGTTCCCGAACCACGGCGAGATGTTGTCGTCGACCTCCTCGATGTCGTCCATGTCCCACTGTTCGAGCTGGACGACCCACGCGGGGTCCGCCAGATGCACGTCGCTGTCGAGTTCGTAGAGCTTCTCCTTGCTCGTCTCCCACGAGGGATACAGGTCCGCCCAGTCGACCTCGACGCCCGGGAGCCGCGCCGTGAACTGCTTCCACGTCGTGTCGTAGTACTCCGGCCCGTTGACCGCGTTCACGTCGTCGCCGCGGCCGAGCGCGAACGCCATCCCCGCGTGGTGGGTCAGCCGCGTGAAGATGCTCTGCGGCGGCTCGTCGAACTCGACGGTGCCGACCGGCGACATCGTCACCGAGTACGAACTGTCCTCGGGCGTCTCGGTCTCCGTTTCCGTTGCCGTCTCGGTCGTCGACCCGGTCTCGGCGTCCGTCGTCGGCTCCGAACCGTTCCCCCCGGTACAGCCGGCGAGCAGCCCGCCGCCGACGGCCGCGCCGCCGTACTTCACGTAGTCGCGCCGCGTCAATCCCTTCCGTGGTGTCTCGTCGCGTTCCATAGTTTTTTAGGCCAGCCTAAAATAGATAATTGCTTCGGTTCCCGGACGACAGCGGGGCCGTCACGAGCGCGAACAGCGCCTCGTCGGCTCGGCCGCGCGTCGGCTCCGACAGGAAACTGCGGGGGCCGGCCTCGCGTCGCCGCTTGGTGCGATTGGACTGCCTTCGGCCGTTCGGCCGATTCCGTGCTCACCTTGGGTCTGTCGGCGGCGAGGCGGCGGTCGAGCCGTCGGTACCGCTCGCCCTCTTCTGTTTTAGGTTGGCCTAAACTATTGAAGCTTTTCGGTTTGGTGGCGTGGGCGGCAGTAACCACTCCGTGTAACTCGATTGAATCAGTCGTTCTCGGCCTGTGGAAGACTCGTATTTCAAACGTCTCAGGGCTCCCGTAGCTCTCTCTCCTAGGAGCATGAGTTCCGCATCGATCACGCCACTCACCGGTGAGTCGTCCAATACATATCATGCCACGAATATATTATATATCCTGAATATATCCCACCAGACACTCTAATGACCAACCTTACTGATGCGATTCAACCGTATCTGTCCTCCAACGAGTCTATTCGCGCTGCTCGAGCCAACGACTCAAGCGCGGTCGTCGTCACAGACCGGCGCGTTATGGAGGTTAAACGCGGCTCAGACAGTCGAGGACGTGACCTCAAACTTGCGAAGAGCACGCTCATTACGGGACCAAACATTCTCGGTGTCAAAATCGTCGAGGAAGGGAGTGAGCGAGTGGACCTCCAAGGACTCGCCGCCGGGTTGGTAGCACTCGTACTCGGTTTGGGGATTTTCTTCGTCACCGAGCGTGTGAGCGGTGAGCTCGCAGGTCTTGCTGAACTCGTCGGACTGGCCTCGGCGTTCATTGGTGGAATCATCGGTGTCGTGTACATCTGGAACGCGGTCCAGACGAAGCAAGGCGCAGTCACGGTGAAGGTTATCGGCGATGACGGGGACGTGATTGAGACGATTTCGCTCGCGGAAGAAGAGGCGGATGTGGCAGCAGAGATCTCGAGTGTGATCGGAGCGTAATCAAATGAGTTCCTGTGACTTTGATTTCGGGGCTCCGTCAATTCAGATTCGAACTTCCCTCGCTGTCGCTCGGGCGTTCGGATCTTCAGTCGCCCAGACAACCGTTTCGGGGGGACTCGCACACGCTACGCGGTGCTCGTTGGCGTTGAAAGGGGTAGAAATGGGCCGGCTCAGATTCGAACTGAGGTTACGGCCACCCGAAGGCCGAAGGATACCAAGCTACCCCACCGGCCCGCATTTTGAGGCAAGCCACCGTCGCGTTTAACAGTTGTGATTGTGGGCCACCGTCAGACGGCGTGACACACCGCCGACCCCGCCTCAGTACCGCGAATAGCCCGCGGTATCGAGGTAGTTGTGCGCGACCGTAATCGAGTGGTCGGCGTGGAGAATCTCGGGACCGAGTCGGACCCGCTCGTCGGCGGCGGCCGCCAGCAACTCGGCCTCCTCGTCGGTGAAGTCGTGGTGGTCCGAGAGGACGAAAAGCGGGTTTTCGGGCGGTTCGACCTGAACCACGGGGTCGCCCTCCTCGTGGAGTTCGACCACGGTCGCGTCGCGGGCGGCCTCCTCCAGCGTCGTCTCGAAGCCCATCCGGCGGATGGAGACCCCCGGCGACGACTCGGCGGGCATGTGCCCGATTGCCTCCTCGCGCTTCTCCAGCGCCTTGCGAATCAGGGCGGCGGTGGAGCGCTCGTCGGGGTTGAGCCGACGGAGTTCCGAACCTTCGAACCGGACGGTGTACTCGTCGCCGAGGACGAGATGAACCCGAACGTCCTCGCGGATGTCGTGCGAGAGGAAGAACGCGGCGTTGACACAGCGACAGAGCACGTCGAGTCGGCCGGCCCCGCCGGCGATGTCGTCGAGCGAGAAGTCGGGCGTCGTCGGCGCGTCGTGGCCGATGACGATGAATTGGCGCATGACTCCGATTCGTCGCGTGGGAACCTTATCGCTGTTCACTCGGGCGGGCGTGCGGGCGAGGGCGAAGCGACGCCCGCAGCGGGCGCGAATCTCCCCGACCGCGCACGTCATATCCGCCGGACGCTTACCTCGGGTAAGTGAGCCTCAAATCCGGGCGCGACCCGATGGTCCGCCTGTTCGCCGAATACGGTCGCGAGAACCTGGCGTGGTTCGTCGTCGGGCTACTGGCGAGCGTCCTCGGGCGACTCGTCGCCATCGTCCCGGCGCTCGTCCTCGGGGTCGCCATCGACGCGGTGTTCTTCCGGAACACGGCGTACGCCCTCCCGCTGGTTCCGTCGTCGTGGCTGCCGACGACCGTCTCCGGGCAGTTCTGGCTGAGTTTCTGGCTCGTCATCGGAGCGTTCGTCGGCGGGGTCGCGCTCTCGTGGGTGCAGGGCCTCGGCCTCGCGGTCTACTCGAATCGCGTCCAACACGCCGTCCGCGTGGACACCTACGACGCGCTCCAGCGCCTCGATATGGCCTTCTTCGACGACAAGCAGACCGGGCAGGTGCTGTCGATTCTCGACGGCGACGTGCGAAACCTCCGGACGTTCCTCGACAGCACGCTCTCGGGCGGCCTCCAGTTGGTCGTCGCCGTCGTCGGCATCGCGGGCGTGCTGTTCTACCTGAACGCCCAGCTCGCGGTCGTCACGCTCGTGGCCGTCCCGCTTCTGGCCGTCTTCACCGTCTGGTTCATGCGGACGATTCGGCCGCTGTACCGCGCGCTCCGCGAGAGCGTCGGCGCGCTCAACACCCGCATCGAGAACAACGTCTCGGGGATGGAGGTCATCAAGGCCTCCGCGACCGAGGACTACGAGACCGACCGCGTCGCCGACGCCTCCATGGACTACTACCGGCGCGCCCTCGCGGTCGTCAGGCTCGACTACCTCTATCAGCCGTCGATGGAACTCCTCGCCGGCGTCGCGTTCGCCGCCACGTTCGCCATCGGCGGCGTCTGGCTCATCTTCGGCCCGCCCGCCCCCTTCACAGGGGACCTGCTCGTCGGCGAGTTCGTCACGTTCCTGTTCATGACCCAGCGGTTCATCGACCCGCTGTCCGGCGCGGGCCGCATCGTCAACTCCTACGAGAACGCCCGCGCCTCGGGCGAGCGCATCTTCGGGCTGGCCGACCGCGAGGCCGTCGTCCGCGACGCACCCGACGCCGAGTCTCTCGACACCGTCGCCGGGCGAATCGAGTTCGACGGCGTCTCGTTCGCCTACGCGACCGGCCGCGACGTGCTCCACGACGTCTCGTTCGCGGCCGAGCCGGGCGAAACCGTCGCGCTCGTCGGCCCCACGGGCGCGGGAAAATCCACCGTCGCGAAGCTCCTCCTCAGGCTCTACGAACCCACGGACGGAGCGGTCCGCGTGGACGGCCACGACGTGCGCGACGTCGAACTCAGGAGCCTCCGCGAGGCCATCGGCTACGTGAGTCAGGACGTGTACCTCTTCGACGGGACTGTCAGGGAGAACCTCCTGTACGGAGCGTTCGACGCGACCGAGACGGAGATGGTCGCGGCCGCGAAAGCCGCCGAGGCCCACGAGTTCGTCTCGCGGCTCCCCGAGGGCTACGACACCCGCATCGGCGAGCGCGGCGTGAAGCTCTCGGGCGGCCAGCGCCAGCGGCTCTCCATCGCCCGCGCGATGCTCCAAGACCCGCGGATTCTCGTCCTCGACGAGGCGACGAGCGCCGTCGACACCGAGACGGAACTGCTCATCCAGCGCGCGCTCGACCGCCTCTCGGCGGGCCGGACGACGCTCGTCATCGCCCACCGGCTCTCGACGGTCCGCCGCGCCGACGCCATCGTCGTCCTCGACGAGGGCGAAGTCGTCGAGTCGGGCACCCACGACGAACTCGTCGAACTCGGCGGCCTCTACGCGACGCTCTGGGGCGTCCAAGCCGGCGACGTGTCGGGCGTCTCCGCGGACATCCTCGCGCGACTGGTCGAGCGAAGCCGCGCGGCCGACGAGGCCGACGCGGACCGCATCGCCGACGGAGTCACCGCCGACGGCGGCGAAGGCGCCTGAGGAAGTCGTCAACCGACGCTAGGCGAAGAACGACGAAAGAAAACGGGGCGGGGCAGCGAAGCCGGGAGTCCGGCTTCGGCCGCGTCGGTGCGACTCAGTTACGCCGGAGTCGGGGCGGTTCCCTGTCCGGGTGCCGAACCGGCCTCGCCGCCGGATTCGGGCGTGGCCGGGGCGGGCGCGCCGGACTCCTTGTCGCCGGAGACGAGGAAGTCGGCGAGGTTGCCGACGAGCACCTCGTTGTCGGCCTCGTAGGCCGATTCGGGCGCGAGGAAGTCGGCGTCACCGATGGCGACGACCGTCTCGCTCTGGGCGGCGACCGTGTACGGACCGGTCTTGCGAATCGACTCGACGCGGGTCTCGCCGCCGGAGACGAGCGCCGGCGAGACGCTGTCGGCCGAGACCGAAAGCGGCGCGGCGTCGCGGAACACGACCTCGTCGACGCCCTCGGTCAGGGCAGTTTCGCCCTCGGGCGTGGCGTAGACGTTCTCGTAGTTGAGGTAGTAGTCGTGCATGTTGTACAGCGACGAGGAACCGAACGAGACCCCGTAGTCGGAGGTCAGCCCGGCGTCGCCGCCGACAGCGCCGGACGACACCGAGACGGTGATGAGACCGAGGACGCTCGTCGTGCCCGCGGACTGCGGGTCCCCGACGAGGGCGACGCGGCCGCCGGCGTCCTCGAACGACCGCAGGCCGGCGAGCTGGTCGCCGGTGTACGGCTGTTCGGGGTTGACGACGACGAAGGCGTCGGCCGACCGGAGCGAGGCGTTGAAGTTCCGCTGGGCGTCCTCGCGGGTGAGGTACTTCACCTGATGGCCGTTGGCGACGAGCGCGTCGACGAGCGGTTGCATGTCGGACTCGCTCACACCGTTCTCGTGGGCCACGTCGATGAGGACGGTTTTGGGCTCCGCGTTCGAATCCATCGTCACCTCGCCCGATTCGGGGCCGGGCGTGGCGACGAGTTCGTCCGCGTCGAACGCCTGTTTCGCGGCGTTTTCCGTGTCTGCCGGGGCGCTACCGCCGAGTTGGAAGGCGTAGGGTGCCACCGCGGCTCCGACCAAGATGAGGCCGAGCGCGACCGCGAAGACGACCGTCCCGCCGAGTAAGTTACGCTGAGACATTGCCGATCACCTCATCTTCGTACTGCACTTGTCCGTACACCATCAGGAACTGCGGCGCGCGAACGCCGTCGTACCCGATGGGACTCTCTTGGATGACGACCGACGAATTACCGTTCTGCGAGCTGAGAAGGATGATTCCCGAGCGGGTCGGGGGCTCCTTCTCGACGACCTCGTAGTTTTCGAGGCCGGCCTCGGAGGCGGCGCGGTCGATGGCCGTCTGAAGCGTGCCGATGTCGTCGGCGTAGCCGTTCTGCGTGGCGCGAGCGCCGGTGTAGACCTTCGCGTAGGCGACCTCCTCGCGCGACAGCGAGAGTTCGTCGCCGCGGTGGTCCATGACGCTGCCGACGAAGGCGTGCTTCAGCGTCTCAATCTGCGCTTCGCGGTGGTCGAGAGTCATCGACGCCTTGTCGGGGCCGGTGCGAATCTCGCTGGACGTGCCACCGTAGGGGGCCGACCCGCGGACGCCGACGCTCCCGATGACCGACGAGGGCGTCACGTAGATGCTCTCGGAGGGGAGCATCGTGTAGTACGCGCCCGACGCGCCCGTTCCTTGGACGCTCGAAACGACGGGCATCTCTTGGGCGGTCCGATTGACCGCCAAGTACATGCGCTCGGAGGCGGCGGCAGAGCCGCCGGGGCTGTCGACCTGCAGGACGACCGCCTTTATCGATTCGTTCTCTCGCGCTTCGTGGAGGTCCTCTTCCAGCTGGTCAGCTGTGTAGGAGGTGATGGTCCCGTCGACCGAGATGACCGCGACCCTGTCGGGGGTGGGCGCGGCCGCGTCGTAGACGACGGGGGCGAGGAATGCTCCAACCAGGACGGCCGCGACGAGGGCGAGGACCGAGATGGTCCGCGCCGACGCCGCGGAGGAGGGTTTTGATACCATACTTCGGACGTGACTTCTAGAGCGTGTGTCAAAATACTTGTCATCTCAAAAGACAGTTGTTCAGACAAGAACTCCGAGCGGCGGGTCGAAAATGCGCCGACCGCACCCGGTCGCCACCGGAGGAAGTCGACGACGGTCGACCGACCTCAGTCGGTCAGCCCGTAGCCGCGCCGGAAGAGAACGACGTTGAGACCGACGACCCCGAGCGTGAGCGCCGTCAGCACGCCGAGAGACAGGTTCGGGTCGACCTCTGTGACGCCGAGGAAGCCGTAGCGGACGCCGTTAACCATGTATATCATCGGATTGAGGAGCGACGCCTGCTGGAAGGTCGCGGGAATCTCGTTGAGCGAGTAGAAGACGCCGCCGAAGAACACCAGCGGGCGCAGGATGAACTGGTTCATCATCGTCAGGTCGTCGAAGTCGTCGGCCCAGAGGCCGCCGACCACGCCGAGACCCGCGAAAAGCAGGGTGATGACGAGCATGAACGCGACGAGGTAGAACGGTCTGGCGACGCCGACGGACGTGAAGAACGCGCCGATGAGCGCGACGAGCGCGCCGACGAGCACCCCGCGGGTCGCGCTGGAGAGGACGTACGCGCCGACCATCGAGGAGTACGAAAGCGGCGAGGTCAGCGCCTCCTCGATGTAGCGGTTCCAGCGGCCGTGGAAGATGGAAAACGAGGCGTTCTCGAAGGCGTTCGAGACGGCCCCGAGGACGATGAGACCGGGGAGGATAAACAGGATGTACGGGACGCCCGCGATTTCGTTGATGCGCTCGCCGAGGATGACGCCGAACACGGAGAAGTACAGCACGTTCGTGATGAACGGCGGGACGAACGTGTTGCGCGGGCGGCGGACGAACCGGAGGACTTCGCGGCGGAGCAGGGCGTAAAAGCCGGTCACGTCGAGGCTCGTGAGGCTCACTGCTCGACCTCCGCGGTGGCGCGGCCCTCGCCCTTTCTCGTCATCTCGACGAACACCTCTTCGAGCGACGTGCGCGAGATTTCGAGGTCGACGATTTCGTGGCCGGCGCGGTCGAGCGCCTGCACCACGTCGGGAGCGACGAGGCCGCCCTGCTGGGCCGTCACGACGAGGCGAGTCCCGTCCAGTTCGACGGCCTCGACGCGGTCGTCGTCGGCCGCGAAGTCGGGGACCGCCGTCGGCGGGTCGCGGAGTTGGACGACGATGTCGTCGGTGCCGCGGTCCATCAGTTCCTCGGGGCTTGCGACCTCGATGACGGAGCCGGAGTCGAGGATGGCGACCTCGTCGCAGAGGCGTTCGGCCTCCTCGATGTAGTGGGTCGTGAGCAGGATGGTCGTCCCGCTGTCGTTGAGGTCGACGATGGTCTCCCAGAGTTCGTGGCGCAGTTGCACGTCGACGCCGGCGGTCGGCTCGTCGAGGATGAGCAGGTCGGGGTCGGTGATGAGCGCCCGCGCGAGCATGAACCGCCGTTTCATCCCGCCGGACAGCCAGTCGAACCGGGTGTCGCGCTTGTCGTAGATGCCGACGCGCTTGAGCACCTCGTCGGCGCGCTCTGCGGCCTCGTCGTGCGGAATGCCGTGGTATCCCGCCTTGTGTTCGAGCACTTCGCGGATCGGGAAGAATCGGTCCACGTTGAACTCCTGGGGCGCGAGGCCGATTCGGTCGCGGGCTTCGCGGTAGTCGTCTTCGACGTCGTAGCCGAAGACGCTCGCCTCGCCGCCGGTCTTGCGGACGAGGCCCACGAGGATGTTGATGAACGTCGTCTTCCCCGCCCCGTTCGGCCCCAACAGCCCGAAGAACGACCCCTCGGGAACGTCGAGGTCGACGCCGTCGAGGGCGCGGACGTCGCCGTAGGACTTCGTCAAGTCGCGTATCTCTATCGCGGATGCCATTCGCTGGTGCGTCGTCGGGCGTGGACGCGATTAAGCGTAGTGTCCGCGGAACGCCCCGTCACGGCGTGGCACGCCCGGTCGCCGGGGAAACCGACGACGCTCGAACCCCGCTCAAAGAGTTAGATGTGTTACCACGTGTCAAATTAGGGCCTAATATCCATCCGTACAGAACTAAGTCATTAACTAATATTATCATTATCAATCATTAACTATTAGTACCACTCGGCAGTCGAACCGGGTGAGGAGACATCCGATGGTAGTATCCGCAGCACACCACGCAACCGACCACTCGACGACCGCGACCCGAACCGACCGCTACCGACCGCCGACCCCACCGACGTAACCGATGACAAACCGCGACAACACGACCCGAACCGACACGACGACCCGCACGCCGACCACCACTCGCTCGACGACGACTCGCCCTCGCGCCGCGCGACGCTACCCCAACAACGAGGAGAACATGGACGCGCCGCTCGTCCCCTTCATCCGACAACCGGGGGAGGACGACGAGATGACGAGCATCCGGCGCGAACTGGCCGCGCTCCGCGCCCAACTGAACCGCATCGAGCGAACGATGCAGCCCACCGATACCCAATGAACCCGACCGAACTCGACAGCGACGTCTTCGCACAGGATGTTGACAACCAGAAGGCCCGCGAACTGCGGGAGATGCTGAACACGCAGGACTTCGTGTTCGCCCCCGGCATGTACCACGCCCTCGACGCCCGCCTCGCCGAGATGACGGGCCACGACGCCGCCTACATGTCCGGCTACTCGACGGTCCTCGGGCAGTTCGGCTTCCCGGACCTGGAGATGGTCACGATGACCGAGATGGTCGAGAACGCCAAGCGCATGGTCGAGGCGACGAACCTCCCGGTCATCGCCGACTGCGACACGGGCTACGGCGGCATCCACAACGTCCGCCGCGCCGTCCGCGAGTACGAGAAGGCCGGCGTCGCCGCCGTCCACATCGAAGACCAGACGACGCCCAAGCGCTGCGGCCACATCGCGGGCAAGCAGATAGTCTCCCGCGAGAAGGCCCGCGCCCGCTTCGAGGCGGCCGTCGACGCCAAGCAGTCGGAGGACACGGTCGTCATCGCCCGCACCGACGCCTACGGCTCCTCGAACGGCGACTGGGACGAACACGTCGAGCGCGGTCGCATCTACGCCGACGCCGGCGTCGACATCGTCTGGCCCGAGATGCCGAACCCCTCGCGCGAGGACGCCGTCGCCTACGCCGAGGAGATTCACGAGACGCACCCCGACCTGAAGCTCGCGTTCAACTACTCCTCGTCGTTCGCGTGGTCCGAAGAAGAGGACCCGCTGACGTTCCAGGAACTGGGCGACCTCGGCTACAAGTACATCTTCATCACGCTGTTCGGGCTCCACTCGGGCGCGCACGCCGTCTACGAGGACTTCAAGAAGCTCGCCGAACAGGACGAGGAAGGCCAGTTCGACCTCGAACAGCGCTACCTCGGCCACCCGACCGAGAGCCACCACGAGCTATCGTTCGTCTCGCGGTATCAGGACATCGAGACGGAGTTCGACCCCGAGGCGCGCCGCCGCATCGAGGAGTCCGAAGGGTTCAGCGAGGAGCAGGCCGACCCCATCACGAGCAACGACGATGACTGAGCGCAGACACGACCGCGAGTTCGTGCGGACGTTCTTCACCTCGCCGACGGCCGTCGAGGGCGAAGCCGACTCCGCGAAGATGCTCCGACGGGCGGCCGGCCTCCGCGGGATGCAAGCGCCCGACGTGTGGGTCCCCGACAACGAGGACGCCACCGCGCCGTCGATGCGCGACGAGGGAGCCGAGAACATCGTCGAAGTCATCTCCGAGCACGGCGCGGCGTTCCCCGGCGAGATTCACCCCCGGATGGTCTGGCACCGCGACAGCCCCGGGACCCGGTATCAGGGCTTCCGGCACATGCTCGACATCACCGACCCCGAGCGGGGCGCGGTCGAGCACATCGACGGCTTCGTCATCCCCGAGGTCGGCGGCATCGACGACTGGAAGAAGGCCGACGAGTTCTTCACCATCGTCGAGAACGAGCACGGACTCGACGAGGGGAGCCTCGCAATGTCGGTTATCATCGAGAGCGGCGAGGCCGAACTCGCCATGGGCGACCTCCGCGACGAGATGGGCAAGCCGACGAACAACCTCGAACGGCTGTTCCTCCTCGTCGACGGCGAGGTCGACTACACGAAGGACATGCGCGCCATGACGCCGACCGGCGAGCTTCCGGCGTGGCCGGAGCTTCGACACAACACCTCGCGCGGAGCGAGCGCCGCCGGCTGTATCGCCGTGGACGGCCCCTACGATGACATCCGCGACGTGGAGGGCTACCGCGAGCGCATGACCGAGAACCAGGCGAAGGGAATGCTCGGCATCTGGTCGCTCACGCCCGGCCAAGTCGTCGAGGCGAACACCTCGCCGCTCCCGCCGAAGACCGGCAGTTGGCTCCTCGACGCGGGCGGCGAGGAAGTCGAACTCGCGTCCGAGGACGGAGCTGAGGTGTACGACGGCGACCGCCTCTCGCTCGAAGCCACCGACGACGGCTACGAACTCCGCGTCGGCGGCGATGCGCGTGAACTCACCGCGGACGAACTCCGCGAGGAACTGCTCGGGCTGACCTCGTACGTGCCGAGCATGGACGACATCGTCGACTCCATGGAGGAGTTCGAGGCGGCCAAGGAGGCCGGTCGCGGCGCTATCGCCATGACGCAGTCGGCGACGCTCCGCATCGGCGGCACCGAAATCGACATCGCCAAGGACCGCATGTGGGACGAGGCGACCTATCAGGCCGCGATGACGCCCATCAGCCTGTTCCAGGACGTGTACGAGCACCGTCCGGACCAACACGAAGAGTTAGCGGAGCGCTACGGCGCGGACGTCGTCGAGCGCGCGATGGAGGTGGGGCTCTAAGCTCGGGAACCGACCTCACCGCAGGGGGTCCGCCGTCGGCCCCGGGTTCCGGCTTAGTCACGCGACGGCGTCCGGCTTCGTAGCTCCGACGACGTGCCCGCCCGAACCGTGGGGGCGGCGCGTCGCGCTCTTTTTCCACTCGACGCGCAGTTTCCGACTCGACACGACCCCGACCGACGCTATTCTCAAGTTCCGCCCGCGCGAGTTGGCACGTGTGAACGATTCGACGAACACCCCGGCGACGCCCGTGGGGACGAGCGACAGCAACGGCGACGCGGACGAGTCGCTGGAACCCGACGCAGTCGTCGACTTCGAGTCCGTGGGCGTCGCGGACGAGGAGACGCTCGCGCGACTCCGTACGGTGAGCTTCTACCTCGACGAGGCGTTCGAGATTCCGGGGACGAACTACCGCATCGGCCTCGACCCGATTCTGGGGCTCGTGCCCGGCGTCGGCGACGCGACGGCCTCGGCGCTCTCGGCGTACATCCTCGTCGAGGCCGCCATGCTCGGCGTGCCGCGGGAGACGCTCGCGCGGATGCTCGGCAACGTCGTCCTCGACGCGACCGTCGGGTCGCTCCCGGTCGTCGGCGACGTGTTCGACGCGGCGTGGAAGGCGAACGCCCGGAACGTTCGGCTGTTGGAGGCCCGATACGACGACGCCTCCCCCGCGGCCGTAGCGGCCGACCGACGCTTCCTCTTGGCCGCGGTCGCCGCCATCGCCCTCCTGCTCGTCGCGCTCGGCGCGGCGACCGCGCTCGTCGCCCTGTGGGTGCTCGGACAGGTTGGACTGTTGTAAGTTACCAGTGCTCGAAACGAAGAAATCCGCTGTGTGAGTCGTTATCCACCCCCAAACTGTAAACTACAAGACATATATACGGGCTTGCAAATCATGGCGTATGGAACGACGAACTTTCCTGAAGAGCGTCGCCGCGACGGGAGCCCTCCTCACCACCGCCGGATGCATGGGCGGTGGCTCCGGGTCGCAGCCGACCGCGGGCAACGAGACGGGTAACGAGACCGGCAACGGCACGGCGGGCGAGACGACGGCCGACGTCGAGCCGGCCGAGGTCCCGGACCCCGAACTCGCCTTCCGCACCAACAGCGGCGTCCTCCGCGTGGTTCACATGGGCGGCGAGAAGATTACCGACGAGGCGACGAGCGAGGTCTACGTCACCGTCGACGACGAGCGCACCGCGACGTGGGTCGCCGACGGCGAGGAGGGGCAGGACTACCCCGTCTCGGTGGGTAACTTCCGCGAAATCGAGTCCGCCGAGAGCGGCTCGACGGTCGAGGTCGTCTGGGTCGGCCGCGCGGGTGCCGAAGAAGTCCTCGCCACCCACGAGGTCGCCGCAGAGGAGACCACGACGACCGCGACGACCAACGAGACGACCACGAACGGGACCGCCACCAACGAGACGGTCACCGAGACGACGGCCGCCAACGAGACGGTCACGACGACGAACGAGACGACCACGTCGTCGGACAACGAGACCAGCAACTGAGAACGACGGCCGACGCCGACGCGGACACCGGCGTCGGACGCGACGAGGCTTTTTTCGACTCGAAAGCGGTTCGACGTTCGCGCTGTCGCGGAGCAACGGGACCGCGATAGCGCTACGATACTCTCGGGTGGGCGGCGGCGGAACCGGCTCAGTCGTCGGCCGGGAGGCCGTCCGGGTCGGTCGCCGGTTCGGGCGCGACGAGACCGACGCGGACGCCGAGGCGACGACCCAGCGGGCCGAGCGCGTCGCGCTTCATGAACGCGAAGCCGAGGAGGATGAGCGCGAAGCCGACGACGGTGACGGGGCCGATGCGCTCGCCGAGGAACGCCCAGCCGGTGACGGCGGCGACGACCGGCGTGACGTAGTTGACGAGGCTGATTTCGACCGCGCCGATGCGGTCGAGCAGGACGAAGTAGGCGATGAAGCCGACGGCGCTGCACAGCACGGCCAAGAACAGCAGCGCGGCGACGACGACCGGCGACCACGCCACGCTCGCGAGGCCGGGCTCGCCGAGGACGGGGCTCGTGACGTGGAGCATGCCCGCGCCGAGGAGCATCATCCACGCCTGCATCGGAACGACGGGCGGGTTCCCGGGGAGCCGCTTGACGAGCACCGAGCCGAACGCCCACGCCGCGGCCGCGAGAAGGAGCAGGACGACGCCGAGGAGTTGGCCGCCGACCGACCCTGACGCGAGGGCGATGACCACCGTCCCGGCCAACCCCAGAAACACCCCGAGGAAGCCGAACCCGTCGAGGCGCTCTTCGGGCAGCATCGGCCACGCGAAAAGCGGCGTGAGGACGGGCGCGAGGCTGATGACGATGGCCGAGACGCCGCTCGTCACGTACCGCTGGCCGGAGAACAGGAGCGAGAAGTGCGCGCCGATGAGGAGCGCCCCGCCGACGAGGACGACGAGCCACTCGTCGCGGCCGCGGGGCCGCCAGTCCTCGGCCGCGAGCAGGCCGTAGGTGAACAGCACCACGCCGGCCACGTCGTATCGGAGGGCGGCGAACAGTACGGGCGGGAGGACGTCGAGGCCGACCTCGATGGCGATAAACGAGGTTCCCCAGAGGACCGCGATGGTCGCGAACAGTGCGAGCGTCCGATTCGTTTGCGTATTGATAGACACGAGATATCGACCGTAGACCCAGGTGTTGAAGCGGCTACCACGCCGCCGTACATCAAATTTCTCGGAGCCGAGATAGCACTCCACTCGGGTCGTGTTGACAAACATCTCTGAGCTGAGATACGTCGACAAGCCGTGCCGCGGCGACGCGGCGAACAAAGTAAGCTAGTTACGCGCGCCCCGATAGAGACCGAACATGAGCATCCTTGAGGACGCGCGAGCGCTCGCCGAGAGCGGGCCGGTCTGCGACGCCTGTCTGGGCCGGGCCTTCGCCGAGCGCAGTTTCGGGCTGACGAACGCCGAGCGGGGCAAGTCGCTCCGGGTCGCCGCCGCCCTCGACGCGGACGAGCCCTACGAGGCCGTCGAGACCGAGGACTGCTGGGTCTGCGAGGGGGCCTGCGCCGAGTTCGACGCGTGGGCCGAACGCTGCGCCGAGGCCATCGAGGACGTGGAAGTCGAGACGTATCAGGTCGGCACCCGCGCGCCGCCGCTCGTCGAGGAAAACGAGCTACTGCTCCGCGAGGGGGCGGGCCTCCCCGAGGACGCCGGCGAACTGTTCAAATCCGAGTTCAACCGCGAGGTCGGAAAGCGCGTGGGCCGACTCACCGGCACCGAGGTCGACTTCACCCGACCGGACGTGCAGTTCCTCCTCGACATCGAAGCCGACACCGTCGAGGCGCAGCTCAACTCCGCGTTCGTCTACGGGCGCTACCGGAAGCTCGCGCGCGACATCCCGCAGACCGAGTGGCCCTGCCGCGAGTGCGACGGCTCGGGCTACAAGGGCAAGGAGCCCTGCGACTACTGCGGCGGCTCGGGCTACCTCTACGAGGACAGCGTCGAGGGCTTCGTCGCCCCCGTCGTGACGGACGTGATGGACGGCGTCGACGCGAAGTTCCACGGCGCGGGCCGCGAGGACGTGGACGCGCTCATGCTCGGGACGGGCCGGCCGTTCGTGGTCGAAATCATGGAACCCCGCCGCCGCACCATCGACGTCGAACAGCTCGAAGGCGACATCAACGCGATGGCCGAGGGGGAAATCGAGGTCGAGGGGCTCCGCCTCGCCACCTACGACATGGTCGAGCGCGTGAAGAAACTCGACGCGAGCAAGGAGTACCGCGCCGCCGTCGAGTTCGACGACGACGTGACCGACGAGGAACTGGGGGCCGCGCTGGACGAACTCACCGGCGCGACCATCGAGCAGTACACGCCCCACCGCGTCGACCACCGCCGCGCGAGCATCACCCGCACCCGCCACGTCTACGACGCCACCGGCGACCTCGAAGACGCGCGCCACGCGACCGTCGAAATCCACGGCGAGGGCGGCCTCTACATCAAGGAACTCGTCTCGGGCGACGAGGGCCGAACCAACCCGAGCCTCGCCGGCATCCTCGACACCGGCGCGGTCGTCACCGCGCTCGACGTCATCGCCGTCGAAGGCGAGGACGAACCGTTCGAGGACGACGACTTCTTCAAGGACTGAAACGAGACCCCGGGGACCCCCTGCGAACGTCGCCGCAGACCGCAATCTCTAATTCTCGCCCGCGACACCCGACGAGGTATGCACATCGGCGTCGACGAAGCCGGAAAGGGACCCGTGTTGGGTCCGATGGTCGCCGCGGCGGTCCGAGGGGACCCCGACGCCCTCCCGGACGGAATCGCCGACTCGAAGCGACTCGCTCCCGAGCGCCGCGAGGAACTCGCCGCGAAACTCCGTGACCGAGACGACGTGGAAGTCGGGGTCGCGTTCGTCGAACCCGAGACCATCGACGACCCCGAGACGGACATGAACCTGCTGACCGTCCGAGCGCAGGTCGAGGCCGCCGCCGAGGTCGCCGTCGACGCCGACGAACTCGTCTGCGACGCGGGCGACGTGAGCGAGTCCAGATTCGGCCGCCGCGTCCGCGAGGGGCTGGCCGAGGCGGGCGTCGAAGTCGAGGTCCACGCCCAGCACCGCGCGGACGACGAACACGCCATCGTCGGCGCGGCGAGCATCGTGGCGAAGGTCGAACGCGACCGCCGGGTCGAGGAGATTGCCGCGTCGTACGGCGAGGTCGGAAGCGGCTACCCGAGCGACGGGACGACCCGCGAGTTCCTGCGGGAGTACGTCCGCGAACACGGGATTCTCCCGGACTGCGCGCGGAAGTCGTGGTCGACCTGCGCCGACCTCATGGCCGCACACGAACAGTCGTCGCTGGGCGATTTCTGAGTCGGCTCGGGAGCGGCGGTCGAAAAAGTGGAGGGTCGGTGGTTCGAGGGCGAGTCGCGGAGACGGCTCACCGCATCTCGGCGAGCGCGACGTACGAGCCTTCCTGCGCGGAGAGCCACGTCGTCAGCAACTCGTCTTCTGCGAGTCCTGCGGGGAAGATGGTGCACTCGTCTGGTGCGTCCTCGTACGGGGCGACGATGGCGACGAACTCCTCGTCGTCCGCGGGGGCGGAGCGTCGCGGAGCGTCCGGCCGGGTCGTCGTCGCGTCCGTGTCGTCGCGTCGAAGTGGCGTGTCTTCCATGAGTGGAGTGCGTGCACCGTGAGTACCGACGGGCGGCGGTTGGTCGGTTGCCGGTTCGGTCAGTATTTTATAGACAGTCTATATGATTCTGTCGGCGAATACGTCCCGATGAGGACGACCGAAACCGTCGCCGTCTTCCGATTCTGACATGGGGAACGATTGAGCGGTCGGAGAGGTATCAACTGCGAGAATCGCCACGGTGGTCTGCGGGCGGGGTCGTCGGCTCGCGGGGCTGGGCGCGTGACGGACGAGTGAGAGAAAGCGTCGGTCGGAGGTGGAGCCGACCTCAGCGGTCCTCGGTCAGGAGGATTCGGAGGATGTCACCGTACGCCGGGCGGGTGACGAGGACGCCGATGATGACGCCGAGGATGGTGAAGATGGCGAAGCCCTGCAGATCGCCGAGCGAGAGCACGGCGAGCGGGCTCATGGCGATGATGGTCGTCGCAGCGGCCGCGCCGATGACCCAGAAGGCCCGACGGAACCGCGACTGGAAGACCTTCCGCGACTTCACCGTGCCCTCAGCCATCACCTCGTCGGCGATGATGATGAGGTCGTCCACACCCGTCCCGATGACGGCGATGAAGCCGGCGATGACAGAGAGGTCGAGCGGGTAGCCGATGGCCGCGGCGAACCCGAGGAGGATGTACACCTCGGAGAGGCCGGTGACGATCATCGGCAGGGCGACCTGCGGTTTGCCGTAGCGGACGAAGACGACGCCGGCGACCGCGAGGACCGCGATGATACCCGTGATGAGCGAGTTGAACTTGAAGCTCTCACCCTGGCTCGGGGAGATGTACGACGAGGTGCCGCTGTCCTCGCCCGAGAGGTCGAGCTTGGCCGGCAGCGCGCCGGCGCGGAGGTTGATGGCGATTTCCTGGGCCTCGGACGTGTTGCGCGTCTGGAGCTGGAAGCTCGGTGCGCCGGCCCACTCGCCGGCCCGCATGGTGTCGGCGAGTCCGTCGCTCATGCCGAAGGCGTTGACGACCTCCCCGTTGACGACGAGCAGGAGACAGCCCTCGGTCGTGTTCTGTCCGCCGTCTTCCATGTAGGTACACCGGGTCCCGCCGTTCTGGGCGAGGCCGGTCTCGACGACCGCCGACTGGAACTCCTGTGCGGGTTCGTCCCGGACGGAGACGGGGACGAACGCCCCGCTCCCGACCTGGGACTCCTGTGCGGTCCCGATGGAGGTGAAGTCGGCCTGCGTCAGGACGGCCTCGCGCGTCTCGTAGGTCCGCGTGCCGTTCTGTGAGACCGGGTGATAGATGTCGATTTGGACCGTCCCGCGCTCGCCGACGAGGTCGACGACGTCCGACTGGTCGCGGTTGGGGACCTCGACGAGGATGAAGTGTTCGCCCGTCGCCGTGGTCACCTGTTGGACCGTCCCGCCGGAGAGGCCGGCCTCGTTGATCTTCGACTGGAGGACGCGGACCGTCTCGGCGCGGGTCGTCTCGGTGACGCCGTCTCTGACCTCGCCGTGGGCGTAGCCCGCGGCGTCGAGCGCGGCGGCCAAGTCGTCGGTCGTGGCGTTCTCGATGGTCACTTCGACCGTGTTGGACTCCGCGCCCACACGGGCGATGACGTCCGCGGCGTCGGCGCCGTCCAACTGAGCGGCGACCTGTCGCTCGACGACGCGGTCGGAATCGCCCTCGAACTCGACGTCCTCGGCCGTGACGCCGACGAGCGGCGCGCGGATGCGCGTCCCGCCGTCGAGTTGGAGGCCGAACTTGAGGTTCGTCGCGCCGCCGTCATCGGCGACGGGGCCCTGGGTCTGCCCCCCGATGGTCGGCGAGAAGAGGGCGAGCGTCGAGAGCAGGACGGCGACGACGAGGAAGATGACCCGCCAGTTGTCGCGGAGCGTGCTCATCGGGCCACCCCCTCGAACTTGTACCAGCGAAGGAGGGTCACGTTCAGCATGTAGGTGTTCATCAGGTCGGCGGTGAGGCCGAAGACGAGGACCGTTCCGATGGCGGCGAGCAGCTGAATGCCGAACAGCGTCGCCGTGATGGTCATGACGATCATCGCCGCGATGGACGTGAGCGTCATGGTGACACCGGTGCGCATGGCGCGCGCGGTGGACTCGTAGAAGTCACCGGACCGTCGGAGGACGTGGTTGTTCAGGAGGATGTCCGAGTCCACCGAGTACCCGATGAGCATCAGGAGGGCGGCGACGGTCCCCAGCGATAGCTCGATGCCGAGGAGGTTCATCAGCGCCACCGGGATGACGATGTCGGAGAACGCCGAGACGACGACCGCGATGGAGGGGACGAACGAGCGGAACATGGCGAACACGAGGATGCTCATGCCCGCGAAGGCGACCGCGAGGCCACCGAGGGCGAGCAGTTGCGTCTCGGAGCCGAAGTTAGCCGACACCGCATCGATAGACCTGACTTCGAAGCCGGCGTCTTCGGCCTGCGTCTGGAGCTCGCTCGACGTCGCGCTCCCGGACTGGAAGGTCACGACGTACGTTCCGTCGGCCGCGACGGAACGAATCGATTCGGGCTGACTGTCGAAGGCCGCGGCGACCTCGCTTTGCGGGGCATCCGTTGCGATACGGAGTTCGGTCCCGCCGGTGAAATCGACGCCCGGGTTCACCGGCGCGCCAGTCGCGACGTACCACCCTCCGATGACCAGTAGGGCCACCGCGAGGACCGCGAGGGGGACGGCCACGAGTTGGCGATTCGTGTACCGGGTGTAGTCTACCTCCGGTACCGTAAACTCAACCATGGGTTGCGGTCCTGAGCGGTGCCGAATAAGGTTTCTTATCCGCGGACGGCCTCGGCCGTAAAACGGTCTGACGGGCGCGCGGCGAACCCGCGACAGGCCCATAATCGTTGGCCGACAATCGTGAGGTATGGCGACCGACCAGACGGCGACCCGCGTGGTCGTCTCCTTTCCCGACGAACTCAGCGCGTGGGGCCGCGACCAGCTGACCACCGACCACTTCGTGACCTACCTGCAGCGGGTCCACGAGGACGCCGCGCCGGGCGACGAGTGGGAGGAGTTCCTCAACGTGGGCTGTTGCGGCGACGCGTTGACGCTGACGCTCCGCGTGGAGGGGCTCGACCCCGCGGACGCGACCGGAATCGGCGAGGAGACGACCGTCGAGTTCGTCGAGCGCGAGGGGAGCGTCCACGGCGGGTGGTGCGTCCAGAGCGCGGACGGTCCCGTCTCCTCGACCGGAACACAGCGGTAGCGAGAGGCGAAGCGGGAGCGAAGTAGACGAGCGAGCGGAGGGCGGAAAAGACCCGACTCAGGGCATGTAGCGGACCGCGACGACGCCCGGCTGCGAGCGGACTTCGACGCGGTTCACGTCGAGTCTGGCGGCCCGCGAGAGCAGCCCCTCGCGGTCCGAGAGGACATCGTCGACGGCCTGTTCGGTCATGTCGTCGGGAACCGAGAGGACGTGAATCTCGCCGGTGCCGGCGCGTTCCTCCCGGACGAGTTCGCCGTCGGGGTTGTCCGCGGCGATGTCGCGGGAGTTCGTCGTCGGCGACTCGGTGGAGCGCTCGACGGAGACGGTCCAGCGCGAGTCGACCTCGACGAGTTGCCACGAGACGTTCATCGGCGGGTCGGGCGCGACGGTCCCGCGGACGGCTTCGTCCTCGGAGACGCCGGGGTTCGACGAGAGCGCGTGAACCTGCCCGGAGTGAACGTCCTTCAGGACGGCCGACTCCTCGTCGGCGGCGGTGACGAGAAACGTTCCCGTTCGCTCGGACTCGGATTCGGTCTCGGACTCGGTCTCGGTCATCACCCGGTGTAAGCCGCCGGGCCTTTTCCCCGTTTCGGGCGCTTTCGACCGCGTGTGCCACCTGTACCCACGGCGACGGTGGGCTTTTCTCGCGGCGCTTCGACGCGACTGACGATGCCCGCGCTCTGGCGGTTGACCCGGACCGAGACGGCCCGACGCGTCTACGACGCGCTCAAAGCCCGCGGACTCACGGCGACGCAGATGGACGAGTACGTCGCGGACGCCGACGCGGCGGACGTCGGCCGCGACCCCCCGGCGGGCGTCGAGATTCGCGCGCTCGACCCCGCGGAGGCGACGCGGTTCGAAGCCCGATACGACGCGTTTTCCGAACTCAGAGGCGACGAGACGGCGGTGTGCGCGTTCGATGGTGGGGCAGACGAGGAACCTGTGCTCGTCGGCTATCTCTTCCTCGGCGACCCCGGCCTGACGTACCGCGTCCACCCGCTGGAGGCCGACGTGACCTTCCCCGGCGGCTACGTCCGCCGGGTGTTCGTCGCGCCCGAAGCGCGGAATCGCGGCATCGCCACCGCGCTCGTCTCGCGGGCCGTCGCGGTCGCCGGCGAGCGGGGGGCCGAAACGGTGCACGCGCTCGTCGCCCGCGACAACAGACCCTCGCAGTGGACCTTCGAGAGCGTCGGCTTCCGAGTCGCCCGAACCCGGGCGTACTACCGGGTCGGGCCGTGGCGTCGCCGGCGCGTCAAACCGCGTTCATAGCGGTACAGAGTGCTCAGTTACGTCCCGAGCGCTCCGTTCGGGAACGTTGATATATAGATATTTGATTTATATATACTATAGCGGTTAAATTTATACTCAATCGGCCGAGTGTGTCGGACAGACAGGCATGACGGACGAACTCAGGTCAGCACTTCGCGGGAGGCTGGACGCGGTCGACGCGCGGGCGAGCGAGGTCGTGCGCTCATCGACGGGGGAGAACATGATTTCGCGGCTCGGGGTCGCGGACTGGTTGAGTCTGGGCGCGCTCTTCTGGGCGTGGGTCGGCGCGATACTGTTCGTGTCGGGCGAGCCGAACTGGGCCATCGTGGCCGTCCTCGTCGGCTTCGCCTTCGACAAGGCCGACGGCTACTACGCCCGCAAGACCGGGACCGCCTCGGCGTTCGGCCGACAGATAGACTCCTTCATCGACATCTTCGCGTACCTCGTGTCGGCGGCGCTCCTGTACCACGTCGCGCTCGCGCCCAACCCGGTCGTGAGCGCCGTCGTCGGGTTCGTCGTCCTCACCTTCGGCGGCCTGCGACTCATCCGCCACAACAGCGAGGGCTTCGGCGACGACTCGGGGACCTCGTACTACCGCGGGACGACCGTCGTCCACACGCACCTCGTCGTGCTGGCGAACTACTTCCTCCTCCAGTTCGTCCCGCCGTGGAACGGCTGGGTCGCGGGCGCGACCATCGTGGCGGTCTGCCCGCTCATGACCTCCGACTACAAGGCGTACAAGACCGACGCGGGGCACCTCCTCGTCGGCGCCGCCGGCGTCCTGACGGTCGTCGGCTGTCTCGCGCTCGAATTCGGCGTGATATGAGCGGTCGGACGCAGGGCTCGCGGGAGGCGCGGACGCTCGCGGTCGACCTCCACGTCCACACCGACGCCTCCTACGACTGCGAGATGTCGGTCGAGGCGGTGTTGGCCCGCGCCGCGGCGGTCGGCCTGGACGCGGTCGCCATCACCGACCACGACTCGGTCGGGTCGCTCCCGCGGGCGTTCGACATCGCCCACGAGTACGGCGTCCGGGTCGTCCCCGGTGTCGAGGTCTCGACGGCCGACGGTCACCTCCTCGCGCTCGGCGTCGACGACCCGCCGGCGAGGGGACGACCGCTCTCCGAGACGGCGCGGGCGGTCCGCGAGTCGGGCGGCCTCGCGGTCGTACCGCACCCCTTTCAGACGTTCCGCCACGGCGCGTCCCGTCGGGCGATTCGGGACGTGGACGCCGTCGAGGTGTACAACGCGCACACGCTCACCGGGTTCAGAAACGGGCAGGCGCGGCGCTACGCCCGCCGCGAGGGCCTTCCGGGGACGGGTGGAAGCGACGCGCACCGACCCGCGCTGGTCGGACAGGCGTACACGGCCGTCTCGGTCGCGGCGGACGGCGGCGTCACGACCGACGCCATCTTGGACGGGGTTCGCGCCGGGCGGACCGTCGCGCGGGGGACGCGAACGACCGCCCGCCAGTACCTGCGGAAGTACGCGCTGAACGCCCGGCTCAAGACCGCCTCGTTCCTGTGACGGGCCGGCTGTTCGACTCGCCCGCGGCGCGGAACGCGGCGCTCCTCAGAGTCGGCGTCGTCGCGGTCGCCGCCGCGGTCCTCGCGGTCGCCGTCGCCGCGTTCGCCCCACGGCTCGCCGACCCGGCGTGGATTCGCTCGGCGGTCGAATCGACCGGCCCGTTCGCGCCGCTGGCGTTCGTCGGCGTCCAGACCCTGCAGGTGATTCTCGCGCCGATTCCCGGGCAAGCCCTCGCCGCCGTCGGCGGTTACCTGTTCGGGACGGTCGCCGGGACGGCCTACAGCATGGTCGGCGTCGTCGCCGGGAGCGCAATCGTCTTCCTGCTCGCCCGGCGTTTCGGCCGACCCGCGGTCGAGCGCCTCGTCGCCGACGACGCGCTCGCGCGGTTCGACGGCGTCGCCGACCGCCGGGGCGTCGCCGGCCTGTTCGTCCTGTTTCTCCTGCCGGTGTTCCCGGACGACGCGCTCTGTGCGCTCGCCGGGGTCTCGCCGCTTCGACTGCGGACGCTCGTCGTCCTCGTCGCCGTCGGTCGCCTGCCGACGTTCGCGCTCGCGGCGGCCGCCGGGCGGAACGCGGGGGCGGCGAACTACGAGACGGTTGCGCTCCTCGTCGGCGTCGGCGTCGTGGCCTCGGCGGTCGTCTACCGCTACCGCGACGAGTTAGCGGCGCGAGTCGGGTGAGGCCGAGTCGGAAAAAAACGAGTCCGCGGCGGTTACCGAAGCAGTCGGTGAATCCCGTAGATTCCCACCGCGCACGCGACCGGCGGGACGAGCCCGTAGATTGCGGGCAGGTCGTAGAGGAGCTGGACGACGGGAACGAGTGCGGAGACGGTCACGGGACCCACCGTGAACGGCTCTGCGGGCGTCTGAAGCTCCGCCGGCACCGACGCGACGAGCCCGACGTACACCGACGCCATGAACACGAAGCCAGCGAGCGCGAGGCTCAGGTCGTACCGCGGCTCCGAGCCGGTGCGGCGGTGTCGTCGGGCGACGAACAGTACGGGAGCGACCAGCGGCGCGACGACGAACAGCCCCACGAGGACGTAGAACGACCGCGAGAGGGTGAGCGAGCCGCCGGGGACGCCGGCGGTCGCGCCGATGAGAACCACGAGTCCGAAGGCGACGAACAGCGAGACGACACCCGTCGCGAGGGCACCGACGAGCACGTAGCACTTGAACAGCCACGACTCGCTGTGCCGGAAGGCGTACGGGAACGCGCCGATGACGCCGCCGTAGTCGTCTGCCATCGGTCGCCCTTGGGAGCGGCCGCGATTAAAGCGACCGGTGTCGTTTTGACGCCGGGCGACGCGGCATTCTGTATGCAGGTAGACCTCGGGAACGTCCTGGACACGGCGTCGTCCCACGGCGTCTCGCGCGAGACGCTCGAACGACTCGACGGCCGCGTCGCGGCCGCCCACGACCGCATCGAACGGGGCCGAGAGGCCGGCGAGCACGGCTACGAATCGCTGAACCTCCCGAACAGCACCGACCCCGCGGCGATTCGGGACGCCGTGAGCCGGTTCGACGACCCCTCCGCGGTCGTCACCGTCGGCATCGGCGGGAGCGCCCTCGGCGCGGCCACCCTCACCGACGCCCTCGAAAGCGACGTCGACGCCTACTACCTCGACAACGTCGACCCCGAGGCCGTCGAGCGCCTCCTCGACTCGCTGGACCTCTCGTCGACGGTCGTCAACGTCGTCTCGCGGTCCGGCACGACCGCCGAGACGCTGGCGAACTTCCTCGTCGTGCAGGAGGCGATGGCCGACGCGGGCGTCGACTGGGCCGACCGTACCTTCGTCACGACCGGCGAGGAGGGCAATCTCCGCGACCTCGCCGACCAGCACGACCTCCCGTCGCTCCCCGTCCCGGACGGCGTCCCCGGCCGCTTTTCGGTGCTCTCGACGGTCGGCCTCGCCGCCGCGGCCCTCTGCGGCCACGACATCGAGGCGGTGCTGGAGGGCGCGGCCGCACAGGAAGCGCGCCTGTCGGACTCGCTTTTCGACTCGCCCGCCTACGCCTACGGCGCGGTCTCCTACGCCCTCGCCGAGCGCGGCCTGCGGCAGAACGCGATGATGCCCTACGCCGAGTCGCTCGAAACGTTCTCCGAGTGGTTCGCCCAGCTGTGGGCCGAGTCGCTCGGAAAGGACGGCCTCGGCCAGACGCCCCTGCGAGCGCTCGGCGCGACCGACCAGCACTCCCAGCTCCAACTGTACCGCGCCGGCCCGCGCGACAAGCTCGTGACGCTCGTCCGCGCCACGGAGCGCGAGGACGTTTCCATCCCCGAGACCGACCTCGACGGCCTCGCGTACCTCGGCGGCTCGTCGCTCGGCGAACTGCTCGACGCCGAGTTCGAGGCGACCGAGGCGAGCCTCGCCGCGGCCGGCTGTCCGAACGTCCGCATCGAACTCGACCGCGTCGACGAGTACGGGCTGGGCGAACTCCTCTACGCGATGGAGGCCGCCTGCGTCCTCTACGGCGAGCTCGCCAGCGTTGACACGTTCATCCAGCCGGCGGTCGAGTGGGGCAAGCGCGCCGCCCGCGGCCTGCTCGGCGGCGGCGACTTCGCGGAGGCCGACGCGGTCGAAGAGAAGTCGCGGCTGGTCGTGGAGTAGTCGGAACGAGAGTCTCCCGGCGACCACGGCCGAGAGCTAACTTTTGCGGCGACCACCGAACGACCACCCAGCGACGACCACCGAACGACCACCGAACAGTCCATGGGCGGGAGCTTTCGAGGGGGGTCCCGAAGTCCGGTTCTCCTCTCGAAACGACGCAAACGGCGCAGAGTCACGAGACTCCACGGAATCACGAGAATCGACCCGAATCGGTTATCCGACCCCGTTCCGAAGGGGAGGGCAATGGCACACGACACCGCCCGCACGTCTGCGAGCCCCGCAGACCACCTCCAAGCGTACGGTGGCATCATCATCGTCGTCGCCCTCTCGCTCCTCGTCGGCGCGACGTTCGGCTCGCTCGCCGGCGGCCTCGCTCGCGGCGTGGTTCCGGGTGACACCGCACTCATCGGCGCGATACAGAGCGCCGGGCAGTTCGTCGGCTTCGGCGTCGTCGGCGCGGGCTACCTCGCCGCCCGCGACGACTGGGACCTGATTCGGTTCGAGCGACCGACCGCGCGCGACGCCCTGTGGATCGTCGGCGGGTTCGTCGCCGTGATGGGCGTCTACCTCGGCGCGTCGGCGCTGATGTCCGCGCTCGGCATCCAGAGCGGCGACAGCGTCATCGCCCAGCAGGGCCGCGAGAACCCGGTGTACTTCCTGTATCTCACCGTCGTCACCATCGTCCTCGTCGGCCCGGCGGAGGAGCTCATCTTCCGCGGCGTCGCCTTCGGCGAACTCCGCCGACTCTGGGGTCCCGCGCCCGCGGTCGTCCTGTCGAGTCTGGTGTTCGCGTCGATTCACGTCTGGTCGTTTTCCGGCGAGGGGGCCTTCGTCTCGCTGGGGATGGTGTTCCTCCTCGGGAGCGTCCTCGCGCTCGTCTACGAGAAAAGCGGGAACCTGCTCGTCGCCGCGCTGGTCCACGGGCTGTACAACGCGGTCCAGTTCCTCGTGAGCTACGCGCAGGCGACCGGCATGGTCTGAAAAAGAACGTCGGACAGCCGAGTCGAGTCGGCCGGTTCGACCGGCTTACGCCGGATTCTTCCGCGACAGCTCCATCCCGCAGATGGGACAGCGCTCTTTGTTCTCGTCGAACTCGCGGCCGCAGCCCTGACACTGGAACTTCCAGCTCCGCTGTTCTGCGATGCCGTCTTGGGCGATGACTTCGACGCCGACGTTGAGCCGCTCGGCGACGTTCTGCATCGCGTAGTCGTCGGTGACGAGCGTCGCGTCGAGTTCGAACGCGGCGGCGATGAGGCGCGTGTCGGTCTCCGAGAGCACGTCGCGGTCGCCGGTCTCGCCCGCGGCGCGGAGCACCTTGTCCACGGTTCCCTGTCCGGGGATGTGGACGTACATGCCCGCGCCTTCGAGGGCGTCGAACCGGAAGGCGTGCTCGCCGGTGAGTTCTTCCTTGACGAGGGGAATCGAGGCCGTCTCGTCGTCGGTGTGGTACTCGTTGATGAACGCAGAAGCGTCGAGAATCCGCATTGAGAATCTATCCTGAAACTACCGTTGGACGACGATGTAATCCTTGACCGCCTGCACGCGGTTCACCGGGACACGGAACCGACCGCGGTCGTCCTGGTCGAACGCCACGCGGCTCGGGGCGACCTGCTCGTTCGGCTGGACGAGGAGGTCGTGAAGCTCGCCCGATTTCAGATCCATCGTGATGTTGTACAGCATCCCGAGTTCCGTCCCGTCGGACCCCATGACGGCCTTTCCGGAGAGGTTCTCGGCGAGTATGTCGGCCATACACACCCCTTCCTCGCCGGTTCACATAAACGACACGGGCACGTCTGACGGGCGGCCGACGAGCGAATCCGGACCCGAGCGTGGGCCGCGAGAACAGTCGACACGGCGAATCGCGGGGTCGTGCGCCCGTGACGATGGACTTAACTTGAGTCACCGACTCGATTCCGGTAAGAGCTTTCTCCGGGGCGATTCTCCATGTCCGACACTGATTCGACGTCACAATCCGATACGCTTCGCACACCCATCGTGGCCGTCCTCGGCCACGTGGACCACGGGAAGACGAGTCTTCTCGACAAGATTCGCGGCTCCGCCGTCAGCGAGGGTGAGGCCGGTGCCATCACCCAGCACATCGGCGCGACCGCGGTCCCCTTAGACACCGTCTCGCAGATGGCCGGCAGCCTGGTCAAACCCGAGGACTTCGACCTCCCGGGGCTGTTGTTCATCGACACGCCGGGCCACCACTCCTTCAGCACCCTCCGCTCTCGCGGCGGGGCGCTCGCCGACATCGCCATCCTCGTGGTCGACGTGAACGACAGTTTCCAGCCGCAGACCGAGGAGGCCATCGACATCCTCAAACGAACGGGGACGCCGTTCATCGTGGCCGCGAACAAGATAGACACGACGCCGGGCTGGAACCCCCAAGAGGGGGCCCCCATCCAGAAGACCTACGAGGAACAGTCCCAGCGCGCCCGCTCGAAACTCGACGAGAAGCTGTACGAGATTATCGGCGAACTCTCCGACCGGGGCTTTTCCTCTGACTTCTACTGGCGCGTCCAGAACTTCCAGTCCAACATCGGCGTCGTCCCCGTCTCCGCGCTCACCGGCGAGGGCATTCCGGACCTGCTGGGCGTCCTCATGGGCCTCTCCCAGCGCTACATGAAAGACGAGATGGCCATCGACGTGGCCGGCCCCGGCTCCGGGACGGTCCTCGAAGTCAAGGAGGAACGTGGCTTCGGCGCGACCCTCGACGTGGTCCTCTACGACGGGACGATTCGCGCGGGCGACACCATCGTCGTCGGCGGCGCGAACGACCCCATCGTCACCGAGGTCCGCGCGCTCCTCCAGCCCCGACCGAACGCCGAGATTCGCACCGAAAAGCGGTTCGACAAGGTCGACGAGGTCGGTGCCGCGGCCGGTGTGAAAATCGCCGCCCCCGACCTCGAAGACGCGATGGCCGGCGCGCCGGTCCGCGTCGTCGGCGACCGCGACCTCGACGAGGTCATCCGCGAGGTCGAAGCCGAACTCGCCGACATCGAAGTGACGACCGAAGAGGAGGGCGTCGTCGTCAAGGCCGACACGCTCGGCAGCCTCGAAGCGATGGCGAACGCCTTACAGGAGGCCGAAGTCCCCATCCTCCGCGCCGAGGTCGGCGACATCGCCCCGCGCGACGTTGCCGTCGCCTCGACCGCCCGCGAACCCGAGCACAAGGTCATCCTCGGCTTCAACGTGGACGTGCTCTCGAACGCCGAGGCCGAACTCGACAAGAACGACGTGAAGCTGTTCGAAGACGACGTCATCTATCAGCTCGTCGAGGAGTACGAGGAGTACGTCGACGAGATGAAACGCGCCCAGCAGGAGACGATTCTCGACAAAATCGTCCGGCCGTGTCGCTTCCGCATCCTCCAGGACCACGTCTTCCGGCAGAACAACCCCGCCGTCGTCGGCGTCGAAATCATGTCCGGGACCATCAAGAACAACATGAACGTCGTGAAGTGGGAAGACGGCGAGCCCACTCGCGTCGGGCAGCTCTCGGGCATCCAAGAGAACGGCGAGGACGCGTCGAGCGCCCGCGCCGGCTCGCGCGTCAGCGTCGCCATCGACGGCCCGACGGTCGGCCGGCAGATAGACGAGGGCGACGAACTCTGGATCGAACTCCCCGAGAAGCACGCGAAGATTCTCGAACAGGAACTCCGCGACGACATCCCCACCGACGAACTGGAGGCGCTGTCCGGCTACCTCGAAAAGCACCGCCGCCGCGACCCCTTCTGGGGGAAGTAGGCGCGAGACGCGACCGGAAATCTCGCGGATTCACCGCGCCCGCGACGCCCGCCCGACGCGGTCCGGACGGCCGTTCCATTCGACCACCGGGACCGACCCGTCCGGCGAAATAGCTATTATTCACACGTTCGTACTCGTCTCCGAGTGGTATCATGCGCACACGAACTCCCCATAGCGACAGCATCGTCTCGGAAGCGACGCGGTACGACGCCATCCTCGCGACACTGCCGCTCCCAATAGTCGTCGGGACGGCGGCCGGCACGCTCTCGCCGCTCCCCCTCTCGCTCGTCGTGGGGGCGAGCGGCCTCGTCTCGGCGGCCGTGCTCGCTCACGGGTTGTTCGTTGCGACGCCGCGGTCGGCCGTCGGGCCGACACGCGGGTCGGATGCGTCCGCCGAGACCGACGTCCCGCTCGGCGGCGTTACGTCTCGCGCTCGCGACGACACCGGGCGAAACCGTCGTCGCGGGAGCGTCTGAGCGAGTTCACGCACTCGTTTTGCACTCAGGGGCGGTTCCACTCCCAGAACCAGTACGCCGCGCCGAACAGCATCAGCCCCGCGCCGAGCGCGGAGGTCGCCGGTTCCGGGAAGACAAACAGGAGGAATCCGACGATGATGAGCGTCGTCGGGCCGATCTCGTCCGCGTATCCGAGGAGCGAAGCCATACCTCCCTTTCGACCGCCTCCGTGAAGTGTATTGTTCTCGTTCTGAGAGGACGAGAGCGCTCGGAAGCGAAGCGACAGGCCGTGAAAGGAGTCGCGGAGTGAATCGGTCGGCGACCGCGCGTCAGTCGCCACTCGGACCCCGACGGCGGCGGGGGTCGTTCGGGGTTACCGCGCGGCGGGCGTGAGGTCGTCGCCGACGGCGCTCATCACCTGGAACGCCGCGGTCGCGGCGAGTCCGCGGGCGACCTCGTTTCGGTCCTCGTCGGTGAGTCCGGCGTCGAGTTCGTCGGCGTCCGGCGAGAAGCCGGCGCTGACGGGGTGGCCGACGGGCGGGTGGACGGCCACGGTCGCCAGCGGTCCGTTCGACCCCGTCGAGAGCTCCGAGCCGACGGCGAACCCCTCGGGGAGATACGACTCGGTGCGCGAGACGATGCCGGCGACGGCCCGCCGGAGTGCGTCCATCTGCTCGACGGTCAGTTCTCGGTTGGCCGACGGCTGGCCGGCCCCAGCCACGCCGGGAGCGCCCGCATATGGGTTGTTCCCGTTCATCAGTCGTCTGCGATACGGGAAGGACGTGTAAAAAGCCGTCGTCGGCGGTGATGTGGCGAGCGAATCGAAACCGGGTGACGACGCGGTTGCGACGCGGGCGAGGCCGTCGCGGCGCGGACGAGACCGTCGCGGCTCGGTCTCGGCTCGGTCGCGGCGCGGTCACGACGCCGTCCGCGGGAGCGACACGGTGACCACGGTCCCGTGGGCCTTCGGCTTCGAGATGTCGAGGGAGCCGCCGGACGCGTCGACGATGGCGCGAACCAGCCAGAGGCCGACCCCGCTCGTGTGCGAAAGCGGCGTCTCCGAGCCGGAAAGGAGGGCGTCGCGCTCGGCATCGGGGATACCGGGGCCGTTGTCGGTGACGGTCACCCCGGCGACTTCGCCGAGTTGCCAGACGCCGACGTGCACCTCCGGTTCGTCGCAGTCGGCGTGGACGACGGCGTTGTCGAGTAACTCCGCGAGACTCCGCGGGAGCGCCGGATGCGCCCGCACGACGAGCGACTCCGGCGAGGCGACCGAGACCTGCACCTCCGGATACTCCATTTCGAGGTCCTCGACGGCGTCCGCGACCGCACAGGAGAGGTCGACGTCGACCTCGTTCCCCTCCGCGAGTTCGACGGTGCGGAGGAGCGCGACCTCGTCGCTCACTTCGACCAGCCGGTTCGCGCGCACCTGAATCGCCTCGACCGGGTCGATGTTCGAACCCGCGTCGCCTTTCGACTCGACGAGTTCGGCGTAGCCGAGGATGGCGGTGCAGGCGTTTCTGATGTCGTGTCTGAGGATTCGATGGAGGACGCTCGTGTGTGCGAGCGTCGACTCCAGTTGCTCGGAGGTCCGGTTCAGTTTGGACTGGCTCCGGTTGACGAGGGCGTACACCAACAGCGCCGAGAGGCCGACGAACAGCCATCCCTTCGCCGTCTGGATGAGTTCGTGGTTCGGGAGTCCCTCTACGAGACTGTCGCTCGTCGCGACCCAGAGGAAGCCGAAGGCGGCGTAGATAAGCGCCACTCGCCCGGGAGACAGGTCGAACGGCGCGTCACCACTCATGCCGGAAGGGTTCTCACAAAAGCTGATGAGTCCGTCGGTCAGCGCGGGGACCGTCAGAAGATGGATTCGCTCTGCCCGTAGGCCGCGACCGTGACGGCGGTGGTGTAGCCGTCGCCCTCGTGGGTCCCGGTCGTGAGCGCGACTTCCTCGTCGTCGAACGACCACTCGCGGAGGTTCCGGCCCGCTTCGAGCCCGTCGAGGACGGCCGCGCGAACGCTCGCTTCGTCGGTGCCGGACGCCTCGTAGAACAGGCCGGGTCCGGAGCCGGTCGCCCAGCCGAGGCCGGCGACGACCGTCTCGCCGGGCGTCGAGGTGGTCTCGCGGGCCTGCACCACGGTCAGTCGGTTGCCCGCCGGGCCGAGGTCGGGGGCCACGTCGACCGCCTCGACGGTCGCGTCGGCGGGTACGACCGAGGAGACGGCGACGAGGTTGTAGTTGTGGACGTTAGCGGCGGCGAGGGCGGCGTCGTACGACGCCATCTCGGTGGGGGCGGTGCCGACCCCGCGGACGACGCGAATCGTGTTCATGTCCGAACTCTCGCGGCGGCGGAAAAGGGGGTTACGAATAGTGGCGCTCGAAAGCCGGGGCGAGGCGGGGGCGTCGACGACCGCCGCGACGCCGGTTCCCGGCCGGGTTCAGTACTGGTAGTCCGTGAAGCCCGAGATGGGGCCGGTGCCGGACTCCTCGACGTTCGAGAGCTTCTCGTGGGCGGCGTCGAAGTCCGCGCCCGTCACCTCGGTCCGGCCGTCGCGGATGGCGAACATCCCGGCCTCGGTCGTGAGCGACGCGATGTCCGCGCCGGAGTAGTCGTCGAGTTCCTCGGCGAGCGCGTCGAGGTCCACGTCGTCGGCGACGTTCATGTCGCGGGTGTGGATGTCGAGGATGCGGCGGCGGCCCTCGACGGCGGGCTTGGGCACCTCGATGAGGCGGTCGAACCGCCCCGGCCGGAGAATGGCCTCGTCGAGCATGTCGAAGCGGTTAGTCGCCGCGATGATGCGGATGTCGCCGCGGTCGTCGAAGCCGTCCATCTCCGAGAGCAGTTGCATCATCGTGCGCTGAACCTCGGCGTCGCCGGAGGTCTTCGAGTCCGTGCGCTTCGAGGCGACGGCGTCGATTTCGTCGATGAAGATGACCACCGGTTCGCGCTCGGCGGCGAGCTTGAACAGGTCGCGGACGAGCCGCGCGCCCTCGCCGATGAACTTCTGGACGAGTTCGGAGCCGGCCATCTTGATGAACGAGGCGTTGGTCTCGTTGGCGACGGCCTTCGCGAGCATCGTCTTCCCCGTTCCCGGCGGGCCGTACAGGAGCACGCCCGCGGGCGGGTCGATGCCGACTTCCTCGAACATCTCGGGGTTCTCGAGGGGCTGTTCGACCGCCTCGCGGACCTCGCGGACCTGCTCGTCGATGCCGCCGATGTCGTCGTAGGTGACCGTCGGCGACTCGACGACCTCCATCGCCTGCGCCCGCGCGTCCGTCTCGTCGTCGAGGACGGTCTGGACGGCGAACGAATCGTTGATGGCGACGCGGTCGCCGGGTTCGATGTCGTCGATGTTCAGGCTCGGTGCGAACTCGGTCAGGACCTCCTGGTTGTTGCCGTGCTGCTTGATGATGACGCCGTCGTCGGTCAGTTCTTCGACCGTGGCGATGTAGTACGAGGCCGTCTTCAGGGCCTCGTTTCGCGCCTTCATCTGGTCGACCTCGTCGACCAGTTCGGCGTGACGGTCGTCGGCGTTCTGGAGCCGCTGGTCGAGTTCGCGGTTGACGTCGACCATGCGTTCGAAGTGCTGGCGGAGTGCAGAGAGGCGCTCTGCATCCGACATCTCGGGGTCCAGATCGAGATGAGGACGTTCCGGGAGAGATGGACTCCGTGACATCAGTGATTGGCCACACTTAGGCATGCGCGTAAATGTGCCTTTGGGTCAGAGAACACGAGTGCGCCGCTCGAAGCGGTTTTAGGTGACAGCGCCCCCGTGGCCGCTCGCTTTCCGGGCGAATCGAAGGCCCGCGGGCGGTGTCTGCGACTCGCGCGAAGCGAAACGGGCCCAACAGGAACACGCGCACTGAAGAAGGTGTGAAAGGAGGAAGTTGCGGAGGTTCGGTGTGTACAGGTCGCCCCTCGTTTCGGCCCGACATGTCCTCCGCGAGGACAAATACGACGCCCATCGACTTGAAACGAATTCGTAATCGCCGAGAACGTCCCGTAAATCGGGATGTCGGTATTCATCCGGTACGATCCGCCGAGCGATGCCTCCGGAGCGCCATCGACCGGAAGCCGTCAGCGGGTCCGCTCGCCCTGATAGCTACCGTCGTAGGTCCCGTCGTGGTTCGCGTCCGCGAGGACGATTTGAGCCACGCGCGCGCCGCGTTCGAGTTCGACCGGGTGGTGGACCTGCAAGAGCCCCTCGCCTTTCCCCTCGTAGCCGGCGTCCCAGACGGCCGTGTTCAGCATACAGGAGTTCCGCATGAGCGACGACCGCGGGTAGATGAAGCCGACGTGGTCTTCCGGGATGTGGACCGTCTCGGCGTACTGGAGGACGTAGCCGCCGGGGTCGAGTCGGTACGTCTCGGCGTCCGGGTCGGCGAACTCGAGGGGCCGACGCTCGCCGATGGTCTTCCCTTCGCGGCCGAGGCGGCCCGGTTCGACCTGTTCGAGGACCGCTTCGAGCGTCAGGTCGACGCCGTTCGGTTGGACCTGTTCGGCCGTAACCGGCGAGATGTGCTGTGCGACGAACGAGCCAGCGCGGTGCATATCCGAACCCCGTCCAGGGGGCGCAAAACTGTGCCGAACCTCGGTCGGTCGGCGGCCCGAGGACGGTGTCGATTCCGAGGTCGTGACGGGGTCCAAACACCCCGGTTTCGGGGGGATGTGAGAGCCCGAATCGCCCTCCATCTGGGGCGGTGACGACCCCCGCGGTGACAAGTCACATGGGAGAACCAACAAGGAGTTTAATGGCCCTTAGACGCTAGAAACCCCGAGACGGCGCTATCGTTCACGTTCGAAGATAGGGAAGTACGCGGGATTTATATCCGAGGACCATCGACGTTCGGGTGTTATGGGACAGACGCTCACGGAAAAGATTCTCTCGGACCACCTCGTCGAGGGTGACCTCACCCCCGGAGAGGAGATCGGAATCGAAATCGACCAAGTCCTGATGCAGGACACGACTGGGACGATGGTGTGGCTCCAGTTCGAGGCGCTCGACCTCGACGAGGCCCAGACCGAACTCGCCGCCCAGTACTGCGACCACCAGACCTACCAGTTCGACTTCAAGAACACGGACGACCACCGCTTCCTCCGTTCCGCGGCCGGGACATATGGTGCCCACTTCTCCCGCCCCGGTAACGGTATCTGCCACAACGTCCACAAGGAGAACTTCGCCGCGCCCGGCAAGACGCTCCTCGGCTCGGACTCCCACACGCCGACGCCCGGCGGCCTCGGCCAGCTCGCCATCGGTGCCGGCGGCCTCGACATCGCTGTCGCCATGGGCGGCGGCGCGTACTACGTCGAGATGCCGGAAGTCGTGAACGTCCGCCTCGAAGGCGAACTCCCCGAGTGGTCCTCCGCGAAGGACGTCATCCTCGAGATGCTCCGCCGCGAGACCGTCAAGGGCGGCGTCGGCAAGGTGTTCGAGTACACCGGCCCCGGTGCTGAATCGCTCACCGTGCCCGAGCGAACCACCATCACCAACATGGGAACCGAACTCGGTGCCACCTCGTCGCTCTTCGAGACCGACGAGAAGACCAAGGACTACCTCGAGCGCCAGGGTCGCGGCGACGAGTACGTCGAGCTGACGGCCGACGACGACGCCGAATACGCCGACGAAATCGTCATCGACCTCGGCGACCTCGAACCGCTCATCGCCTGCCCGTCGATGCCCGACAACGTGGTTCCGGTCCGCGAAGTCGCCGGCGAGAAGGTCGAGCAGGTCCTCGTCGGTTCCTGTACCAACGGCGGCTACGAGGACGTCCTCCCGGCCGCGAAGATGGTCAAGGACCAGGAAGTCGCAAAGCACCTCGAGATGATCGTCGCGCCCGGTTCGAAGCAGGCCGGCGAGATGCTCGCCCGTCAGGGCTGGACGGCAGAGATGATGGCGGCCGGCGTCAACGTCTCCGAGGCGACCTGTGGACCGTGTATCGGTATCGGCCACGTCCCCGCCTCCGACTCCGTCTCGCTGCGCACCTTCAACCGCAACTTCGAGGGCCGCTCGGGCATCGAAGACGACAACGTCTACCTCTGTTCGCCGCAGGTCGCCGCCGCCGCGGCGCTCAAGGGCGAAATCGTCGACCCGCGCGACCTCGCCGACGAACTCGGTCTCGACGCCCCCGGCATCGAGCTCCCCGACAAGTACGACGGCTCGAAGACGGACCTCATCTACGCCGAAGACGCCATCGACGACGAGCTCATCAAGGGCCCGAACATCGGCGAGGTTCCCCTGCAGGACCCCCTCGGCTCCAACATCTCGGGTGAGACCCTCCTGAAGATGGAGGACAACATCACGACCGACCACATCATCCCGGCGACGTCCGACATCCTCAAGTTCCGCTCGAACATCGAGCGCCTCTCGGACTTCACGCTCTCGCGCGTCGACGAGACGTTCGCCCAGCGCGCCAAGGATGCCGGCACCGGCGTCCTCGTCGCGGGCGAGAACTACGGTCAGGGTTCCTCCCGCGAACACGCCGCGATGTGTCCGATGTACCTCGGCATCGAGGCCGTCCTCGCGCAGTCGTTCGCCCGCATCCACAAGGCGAACCTGTTCAACTTCGGTATCGTCCCCCTCGCCATCGACGAGGAGACCTACGCGAAGATCGAACAGGGCGACGACGTCGAAATCGTCGACGACGTTGCCGAAGCCGTCGAATCCGGCCAGGAAGAGTTCACCATCCGCGTGAACGACGACTGGGAAGCGACGGCGAACCTGCACGCCTCCGAGCGTGAGCGTCGTATCCTCACCGCCGGCGGCAAGCTCCCCCTCACGAAGCAGCAGGCCGAGGGCGGCGCTGCCCCCGCGGACGACTGAACGCGACCAACACACCTTCTCACTTTTTCGCCCGGCGAGCGGCGGCCACCGCGCGGCCGGAAGTAGTGCACCGCCCGCTCCCGTGCGCGTCTGTCTCGACGTCGGTTCCGCGTCCGTCCGACGACCGTCCGGACCCGTGCCGACCGTCCGCACCCGTGCCGTCGGGCTTTTGCGTGCCAACCACGTAGCGCCGGGCGTGACGGCGTTCGACGACGCGCTCGCCGGCGACTTGGTCGTCAGGCGGGTCGACCGGGCGGACCTCCTCGACGTGCTCCGCATCGAGCGGACGTGTTTCTCCGAGCCGTGGCCGTACTCCGCGTTCGAGATGTTCGTCGACGAGCCGGCGTTCCTCGTCGCCGCCCGCGGAGACGAGGTGCTCGGCTACGTCGTCGCCGACGTGATGCCGAACCACGGCAACGACATCGGCCACGTGAAGGACCTCGCGGTCCGCCCGGAGGCCCGCGGGAACGGCCTCGGTCGGCGGCTGCTCGTCCAGTCGCTGACGGCGATGGCCATCGCGGGCGCGACGGTCGTGAAGCTCGAAGTCCGCGTCTCGAACGAGCCGGCCATCGGCCTCTACCGGAGCCTCGGCTTCGAGCCCGCCCGCCGGGTGCCGGGCTACTACGGCGACGGCGAGGACGCGTACATCATGGTCCTCGACGTGGCGGAGTGGCAGCGCGCCTGACAGGACCGCTCGCGGCCGAAGGAGCGCTTATCACGACGAGCCGCGTACACGGGTTGTGTTACCGTCCCCCACCGTGCTCTGTCTGAGTGACGACGGCGAGTTCGCGGCGTCCCTCGACTCGTCGCTGTCGTCGCTCGACGGAGCGACGACCGTCCGGCACGTCCGCACCCCCGCCGCGGCGCGCGCGGAACTCGTTTCCGCCTCGGCGGCCATCTCCTGTATCGTCCTGGCCGCCCCCACGGCGGCCGGCGACGAGGGGACGTTCGTCCGCGACATCTACGCCCAGGGTATCGACGTCCCGGTCGTCGTCGCGGCCGCCGACCAGGAGACCGCGACCCGCGCGGTCGAAGCCGGCGCGACGGACTACGTCGTCCGCGACGACGACCCCGAGACGATGTCGTGGCTCGCCTTCCGCGTCGAGCGGGCGCTCGGCGAGTGCACCCTCGCTCGGAGCCACCGGGACCGAATCGAACAGCAGCGCGTCGTCTCCGAAATCGGAACGCGGGCGCTGACCGCCGTCGACCTCGACTCGACGCTCGACCACGCCGCGAGTCGCGTCCGCGACGTGCTCGACGCCAGTTCGGTCACGATTTTCGAGGGCCTCGACGACGGCGCGTTCCGCGTCGCCGCCGCCGCGGGCTGGTCGGCGAATCGGGACCACGGACTCGCCGCGGCCGGGGGGACGCAGGCGGTCGAGACGTACCGGTCCGGGCGTTCGACGCTCGTCGACGACTTCGACGACGACGAGCGCTTCGAGCACGCGAGCGACGCGGGCCCGTCGGGACCGAAAAGCGGAATGAGCGCGGCCATCGGCGGCGACGACACCCGGTGGGGAGTCATCGCCGTCCACGGCGTCGCCAGCGGGCAGTTCTCCGACGACGACGTGCTCTTCTTGGAGAACATTGCCGCCGTCGTCGGCGCGGCGACCGAACGGCACGAGCTGAAAAGCGCCCTCTCGGAGGTCTTAGAGCGGATGGACGAGGCGGTGATGGGGTTCGACGCGGACTGGCGCGTCACCTACGTCAACTCGACGGCCGAACACGGCCTCGGGATGTCGGCCGAGGCGGTGTTGGGGACGCGAATCTGGGACTCGGTGCCCGAGTCGGCCGTCTTCCGCGAGGAGTTCGAGCGCGCGATGGAGCGACAGGAGCCGGCGACCTTCGAACAGTACTACGACCGCCTCGAAACGTGGTACGCGGTTCGGGCGTACCCCTCAGAGACGGGGCTGTCCGTCTACTTCACCGACATCACGGAGCAGTTGGAACACGAGGTCGAGGCCGAGCAGTACGGGCGGATGCTCGCGGCCGTCGCCGACGCGGTGTACGCGCTGGACGACGAGGGTCGGTTCGCGGCGGTCAACCCCGCGTTCGAGCGCCTCACCGGACTCGACCGCGACCGCGTCATCGGGTCGTCGACGGCGTTGCTCACCGAGAACGCGAGCGCGACCGACGGCAGCGACGAGGCGTTCGCGTCGACCTCGCAGGGAATCGTGGAGTTGGACCTGCGGACGCCCGACGAGGGGGTCGTCAGAGTCGAGGACCACCGGACGCCGCTGGTCGTCGGCGGGGAGGAGGTCGGCTCGGTCGGCGTCCTCCGCGACGTGACGAAGCGACACCGCTACGAGCGCCTGCTCGCGACGCTCCACGACCGGACCCGAGAGATGATGGGCGCGACCGACCGGCAGGCGGTCCTCCGGGCCGCCGTCGACGCCTGCGACGAGGTGCTCGGCGACGCCCGGACCGAGCTGTTCGTCTTCGACGAGGCGGACACGAGCCTCGTCCGGGTCGGCGCGGCCGGAACCGGCCTCGGCGACAAGCCGGTCGGGGGCGGCCTCGACCGCGGCGGGGTCTGGGACGCGTTCGTCTCCGGCGAGGTCCGGGTGGTCGAACTCGCGCCCGACGGGGGCGTCGTCGACGGCGTCGAGCGCGTCATCGCCGCGCCGCTCGGTCGTCACGGCGTCCTCGTCACCGGCCACCCCGGCACCGTCGCGCCAGACGAGGTCGACGTGGAGCTCGTGAACCTGCTTTCTGCGACCGTCGAGGAACTGCTCGACCGAATCGACGCCGAGGCGGAGCTACGCGAGCGCGACCGGCGGCTCGAGGCCCAGAACGAGGCGCTCACCCGACTCGACCGAATCAACGCGACCATCCGGAACATCAACCAGTCGCTCATCCGCGCGCCGACCCGCGGCGAGGCGCTTTCGGCCGTGGCCAAGCACCTCGTCGACGCCGACGACTACGCCATCGTCTGGCACGCAGAGGCCAGGGACGTAGACGAGACGTACCGGCCGACGAGCGACGCGGTCCACGGCGCTGACACCGCCTACGCCGACCGGCTCGGAGAGGTGGCGTCCGCTGAGCCGCTGTTTCCCCTGCTCGAAGCCGCCGTGGAGACCCGGGAGATACAGGTGGTAGCGGACGTGCTCGACGACCCCGCGTGGGCCGACCACCGAGGCGACGCCCTCAGCTACGGGTTCCGCGCTATCGCGGTCATCCCCGCGGTCGCCGACGACCGGGTGGAGGCGCTGTTCGTCGTCCACGCCACCGACCCGGACGCCTTCGCCGACGACGACGGCCTGCTCACCGACCTGGGCGAGACGGTCGGCTACGCCCTCGCGGCCACCGGGCGCGCCGACGCCATGCTGACCGAGCGCCGGACGGACGTGCAGGTACAGCTCGGCGGCGACCGGCTGTCGCTGTCGCGGCTCGCCCGGCGCGTCGGCCGCGCGGTGAGCCTCGGCGGCGTCATCCCGAACTCCGACGGCTCCGTTATCGCGTTCGTCACCAGCGACGCGGAACCCGAGGAGGTCGTCGCCGCCGGGCGGGACATCGCGACGCGCGTGCGCCACGTCTCGACCGACGACTCGGGGTCCCTGTTCGAACTCCGCCTCCCGCGGGAGTCGCTGTTCGAGACGCTGTACGCCTCGGAGGCGACCCTGCGCGCGCTCGACGCGACGCCGACCCAGACCACGCTCACCGCCGAGGTGCCGGAGCGAATCCGGGTCCGGTCGTTCGTCGACGCGCTCGACTCGAACTACCCGGGGACGAGTCTGCTGTCGCGGCGGACCGCGGACGACGGCACCGAGTCGCCGCAGACGTTCGCCGCCGAGATGCGCGAGGCGTGGACGAGCCGGCAGTACGAGTCGATTCGGGCGGCCCACCTCTCCGGATTCTACGAGTGGCCGCGCCGCAGCACCGCCGAGACGCTCGCCGAGACGTTCGACATCAGCGCGCCGACCTACCAGTACCACCTGCGCGCGGCCGAGCGAAAACTGGTCGCGCACGTCTTCGAATGATAACATACCACATGAGAACCAGCGATACCAGCTGATTTTCAGTTACGGTTCTAGGTACCTAGAGGTGACGCGCGCGCCACCACTAGTTGGATAGCAGCGACCGATATATTCACGAACGTCGTCGGCTCGGATGTCGGCGAGGCGCCGACGCGAACCGAACCATGGACGAAACTCGCGTGTTACCGGGCAACGATGTGGGATGGAATACGGGGACGGCCGACGAGGTCGTCGCCCGACACGACTGGAGCGGACGAGACACCCTCGCGGTGACCGTCGTCACCGCGGCCGCCCAGTTGCGAGACGTGGACGCCGTCGACCTCCCGCCGCTGTCCGAGACTATCGACCCCGACGCGCTCTGCCAACTGTTCGCTCCGCTGGCGCGGGCACCGGCGACGGACGGCGGCACCCGCGGGTCGGTCGTCCCCTCGCGCGGTCGAATCGGGTTCCGGTACGCTGCCTGCGACGTGACCGTCTGGGCCGACGGAACGGTCATCGTCAAGTCCGCCTGACGCATCGACACACGAACGAATCGGTATCACCACCACCCACCACCACACGACGCGGCACCTCGTTCGGTGCCGCGAGAGCCGACCGTCGCCCGCGACCCACCCACCACCGCGCGGGCGACGCGGCCACATTTCCTTCGACGACCGACGACGCCGACGCGGCGCGACGCAACGCGACAGAGCACGACGCGAGAGTGCGACGGGTTTTGGTACACAGAGCCGCTACCGGAGGGCATGGGATACGCCTGTCCGGTCTGCGACGCGCCGCAGCGCGACGAGACGCACCTCGCGAACCACCTCGCGTTGCAGGCCATCGTCCACGGCGACGACCACGAGACGTGGCTGGACGAACACGTCCCCGAGTGGAGCGACCTGAACGCCGACTCGCTCGGCCCGCTCGTCTCCGACCTCGCCGAGGAACGGGAGTTCGACGAGGTGTTCGAGGACACGGTCGACCGCACGGGAGGCCGAGGTCACGGTCACGACCACAATCACGGCCACGACATCCCCGACCGACAGCCGCAGCAGTTCGGCGGCTCCGGCGGGTCGCAGTCGCTGTCTGGTGACGCGGCGCGCATCTTCGAGGAGGCGCAGTCGCTCACCCGCGAGATGTACGAGGAGGGAGAAGACGGCGAGGGAACCGGCGACGACGAGCACGCGGGGCGTGACGACGCCGGTGACGCCAACAGTGCCGACGACGACGTGGACAGGAAAGAGTCGTAAGTCCGGGTCCCGAATCGACTGGCGATGGAAACCTACGGGACGATTGCTCCGGCGTCGCTCGACGAGGCCGAGGCCGCCTTCGACCGCGTCGGACCGACCGCACAGGTGGTCGTCCGCGAGACGGCCAAGGCGATGGACTTCGACCGCGAGGAGTACCGAGAGCGCGTGACCGGCGACGTAATCGAGACCGTCCGCAACGCGCTGTTCGCCGAGTCGCTTTCGGTCTCCGTCGGCACGCGCGACGAGTTCGACGACTGGCGCGCGGCCCACGAGCGCTACGAGGTCGTCGAACTCGGCAACCCCGACGTGGACCGCGTCGCGTGGCACGTGGTTCCGTTCGCCGAGACGGTGCTGGCGACGACGTTCCAGAACGAGGAGGACGCCGCCGTCAGTACGCTCCGACGCAACGCCTTCGGCCGCGTCTACCGCGACGCGCTCCTCGGGGAGGAAGCCGAGACCGACGAGGCGGCCGCGGCCGACGATGACGCCGCCGAGACCGACGACGACGAAACCGACGACGCGACCGGAGCGGGCCGATGACCGACGACGGCCGCCGTCACGAGCGCCTGCCCGACCCCGAGTGGCGCGTGCTGGAATCCGAAACCGAGTACGAGACCGGCTGGTTCACCGGCGGCTACGACCTCGTCGAACAGCCCAACGGGACCACGAAGCGCTACTACTGGGCCGAACTGGCGACCGCGGTGGTCGTCGTCGCCGTCGCGGACGACCACGTCGTCTTCGTCGAGCAGTACCGGCCGAACATCCGCCAGACCCAGCTCGAACTCCCCGCGGGCGTCGTCGAGAAGGGAGAGTCGTTCACCGACGCCGGACTGCGCGAACTCCGCGAGGAGACCGGCTTCGCCGCCGACTCCGCGTCGGTCGTCGGCGACGTGTGGTGTTCGACCGGCGTCCTCCGGCACCGCCGCGGCTTCGTCTTCGCCGAGGGGCTCACGCCGGTCGAACGCGACCTCGACGACAACGAGTTCCTCTCGGTCCGCGCCGTACCGGTCGAGGAGGCCATCGAGCGGGCGACCGAACCGCCGACGAACGACGCGACCGTCGAGGGCGTCCTCCTCGCCCGCGACGAGGGCCTGCTGTAGATGGTCGACGAAATCTCCCCCGCGGCGGTCGAGGAACTCCTCGACGGCGAGGACCCGCCGCTCGTCGTCGACGTGAGCACCGAGGCCGAGTTCGCGCTCGGGCACGTGCCGGGGAGCATCAACGTCCCGCTTTCCGACCTCGTCTCGCACCTCGACCGCGTCGCGGGCGCAGAGCGCATCGTCACCGTCTGTCCGCGGGGCGAGGCGAGCGTGCAGGCCGTCCGCCTGCTTTCGGCCTACGAGGGGACCGAAAACGCCCGTATCGAGAGCATGGCCGGCGGACTCGACGCGTGGGACGGCCCGCTCGAAGAGGGCACCGACGAGGGCGGGCGCGACGACGGACGCCGCTGAGCGGCGGCGTCGCTGGAGCGTGACGCGGCCGCGGACACGAGCGGTCGGACGACCGACGGACTAACGGCTCGTGTGCGCTGAGTTGCTTCGAAAAATCTCGACGGCGGGCTAACTCAGAGGTCGGTCACGCGACGTTGAACCCCTTTTCGCGGAGGAAGTCCTCCACGCGGCCGCGGTGGTTGCCTTGGAGCTCGATGGAATCGTCTTCCACGGTTCCACCGCAAGCGAATTTCGACTTCAGGTCCGACGACAGGCTGTCCATGTCGACGTCCTTCGGGTCGAATCCCTCGATGACTGTAACCTCTTTTCCGTAGCGGCGCTCGTCGATGCGGATGACTATCTCCTGAGACTCTTTCGCCACGTCCTCGCAGACGCAGAGCTCTTCAGGGAGCCCGCACGTCGAGCAGACTTCCGACATTACAGTGTGGACCTACAGGATGGGGATATTAAACAGTATCGGGAGGCGGGGTCGCCGTCCCCGGCTTCAAGCGCCCGAGTCGTCCGTGGACGACGTTTCCGATTCGTCGTCCGCCGTCGCGTCGTCGGTCGTGGTCGTGCCGTCGTCGTCGGACTGCCCGTCGTCGGTGGTCACCGCGGGGGCGCTCCCGTCGGCGTCCTTCGCCCGCTTGTCGTTTCCGGGCGGCGTCTCCGGGGCGTTGCCGCGGTCGCCGTCGCCGGACGAACCCTCGGACGCGTCGTCGGTCACGCCGGTCGCGTCGGTCGCGTTTCCGGCGTCTTCACGAACGTCATCGGCGCGGCCGCTCGCCTCAGAACGCGAGTTTCCCGGGGCATCGCTCCGTCCCGCTTCGTCAGACCGCCCGTTGCGGCCGGTTTCCGACTCGTTTTCGGCGCGGTCGCGGCCGATTCCCTTCCCGGGGTTCCCCGCGATTTCGCGGGCGATTTCGGCGACTTCGGGGCCGGTGAGTTCGCTCGCGTTCGTGCGGAGCCTATCGAGTTCGGCCGTCTCGACGCCGCGCGCCGAGAGCTCCTCGGCGGGGACCGTCGAGGCGGCGTCGGCCGTCTGGTTCAGCATGCTCCGGGTGCGCTCGATGTCGGCGACCGTCTGGGTCAGCCGCGCGCGGTACTGGCCCTCCGAGAGGGTGCCGTTTTCGCGCTGGGCTTCGAGGCGGTCCCTGCGCTGTTCGAGTTCGGTGAGGCGCTCGCGCACCGTCACGACCTGCGTGGCGACGACCGCGGCCTTCGAGGCGTTCGAGTTCGCGTTCGCGAAGCGCGCTTCGAAGGTACGGCGTTCGAGTTCCCCGTCGGTCTCGGAGCCCTGCACGCCGATGACGGCGGACAGGCGCTGACCGGGGAGCGTCTCCGACGACGCGGCGCTATCGTTGGCCGCCGTGTCGTTGGTCGCGCTGTCGTTCGCGGTCGTCTGTGCGACGGGAGCGGCGGCCGAGCCATCGGTGGCCGTTATTCCCATCGGTCCGGCCGGGGCGGCGAGAGCGAGCGGTGCGCCAACCGTCGCCAGCAACACGGCGGCGACGACGGCGAGCGCAGCGGTTCGTCGACTCATCACTCTCGTTTTGGAACCCCGTTCCGATATAAACGTGCGGTCGTGCCCCCGAATCAACTCCAGTCAACGGCAGTTTGAGCGCCGCGTACGGGTCGCCGCCGTCTTCCGATTAGGGACCGACCACCGACCTAAACGGTCGTAAGGTATTTATTCCCCTTTCGAGCCGCCGCCGTCCTCGTCGTCCGCGTCGTCTTCTGGCAGACGGAGGACGTTCTCGCGGCCGAGGCGGAAGCCCTCGATGGTTCCCTCGTCGCGCATTCCGCGGACGACCTTGCTCGTCTTGGCGTCGGTCCAGTCGAGCGCGCCGGCGACCTCCTGTTGCTTGATGCGGCCGCCGCGGGACTCGATGAGTCGGAGGACCCGCTCTTCGTTGCTCAGGAGTTCCGGCGGCGGACTCGGCTCGCCGTCCTCGTCGCCCGCGGCGGAGTCGTCGTCGGCTTCGTCTGCACCGGCTCCGGCGCTCGCCGCTGCGGTCGCTGCGTCGTCGGCCGCCGCCGAGTCGGCTTCGCCCGCGCTCGCGGTGGCCGAGTCGGTGGACGCGCCGGCGTCCGTGCTGCCAGCCGCGCCGGCCGCGTTTGCGCCGCCGCTGTCGCCGTCGCCGCCGCCGAACGCGCCCCGCGAGCGGAGATAGAGCGCGCCGGCCCCGACGAGGACGACGAGAGCGAGCGCGATGAGCGCGGTGGTCGTCGGGAACGGGTCGTCGCCCGGGGCGGGCGTCTCCGAGTCGGTCGGGGTCGCCGTCGCCGTCGTTCCCGGACCGCCCGCGCCGCGTTCGAGGACGACGTTCGGCTCGCCCGAGACGAACTCGGTCTGGGAGCCGCGCCAGATGACCGTGTGTTCTCGCGTCTCGTCGCCCGCTGGTTCGACGGTCGTCGCGTCGTACTCGTCGGGCCACGAGAGGATGAGCCGGGAGCTACTGTCGAGGAAGAAGCCCTCGATGGCGTCGCCGACGACGAGGCGGTCGCCGTCGACCGCCGCGAAGTTGGACCACTCGAAGGAGTACGAGACGACGCCGAAGCTATCGGGGAGCGACCGCGTCTCCGCCGAGACCGAGACGTTCGTGGCGGCCATCTCCCGGCCGGTGGCGTTCTCGGCGGCCCCGACGGTCGAGGCGATGCGCTCCGCGAACGCCGAGGTGTAGTCGTCCGGGTTGGCCCGCACGTCGTCTCGGAGCGACTGGAAGGCATCGGTCGTGTTCTCGTCGTCGAGCCGGGTCCAGTACTGAATCTCCCAGCGGGCGTCGCCGCTCTCGGAGACCTCGACGACGATTCGCGTGCTGTCCGGTTCGACGCCCTGTTGGACGAGCGGTTCGACGCCCGGCCCGCTCGCGGTGCCCTCCTGTGCGGCCGCGGTCGGCGCGACCACGGCGAGCACGCAGAGGGCGGCACACAGGACTGCGAAGACAGCGTCTCGTGTCGCCATTGACCGTTCGTGCGAGCGCACGCAGAAAAAGTGACGCGGTTCTTCGCGCCGCTCAGTCCGCCCAGCGTCTGACGAGCGGCAGACGAGCGCGGACGACGGCGTTCGCCGCGGCCACGGCCTCGTCCGCGTCGGCGCGGGTGACGCCGTCGCCGTACTTGGCGCGCTCGTAGAGTCGGCCGACCTGTCGGGTCCGCTCGTCCACGCCGACGCGGGAGAGCGAATCGAGGTACGCCCTGACCGTCTCGCCGGGGCGGCGCGGGCGGTAGTCGCGTTCGAGGGCGAGTTCGAGGCGGTCGTACGCCCGGAACACGTCGTCCGCCGGCGAGTCGGTGCGCCGCTGATACGCCGCGGTGGCGAACCGGAGGTGCGCCGGGAGCCGGGTCCGCCTGACGCCGGCCACGACGCCGAGGAGGCCGACGAGACCGACGAATATCGTCTCCCGAGACGGCATCTCGGGGACGAGTCCGTCGTCCTCGTCGTCTTCCGTCGCGCCGTCGCCGGTCGGCGTGATGCCGAGGCGCTCGTCGATGTTGGGACCCGGCGCGCTGCTGTCGACGGGCGTCGAGTTCGTCTCGGTCCCGTTTTCCGTCGGCGTCTCGGTGTCGTTCGCGGTCGTCGTGGGCTGTTCGGTCTCGTTGGACTCGGCGTTCGTCTCGTTGGTGTCGACGCCCAGTCGACCCTCGTTTCGGGCGTCGCTGAGGGTGGTCGACTCCGCGTCCTGCCGGGGGCCGGCGGGCGTCGGGTCGAAGCGGACCCAGCCGGTGTCCTCGAAGTAGACTTCGACCCACGCGTGGGAGTCGAGGCCGCGGACGACGTAGCGGTCGCCGTCGACGCGCTCGCCGGTCGTGTAGCCGGTGACGAAGCGCGCGGGGACGCCCTCCGAACGGAGCAGCACCACCATCGTCGAGGCGTAGTAGGTGCAGTAGCCGGCGTCCATCTCGAAGAGGAACGACTCGGCGATGTCGCCGTCGGGACGGGACACCCGGAGCGAGTACTCCTTGTTGGCTTCGAGCCACTCCTCGACGGCGACGGCTTTGTCGTACGGCGTCTCCGCGTCGCCCGTTATCTCGGCGGCGCGGTCGCGGACGCGGTCGGACGTGCTGTCGGGGAGCGCGAGATACCGCTCGCGAATCTCGTCGGGGTAGTCGGTGCCCGTCCGCCGGAGCGACGCCGCGGTGTACTGCGGGACGGCGCTCGTGACGTTGTAGGTCTCGCCGATTTCGACGGCTCGGTCGGGGCGGAGGTTCCCCTGCTGGGTGACGAGCGTCTCGTTTTCGATGTCGCCGGAGACGGCGACGGGCCGCCACGCCGCGGGCATCGAGTCGAGCGGCGTCGCCGGCGTGACGGTCTGGCGGACCAAACGCGACGGCCCCTCGGGCCCGGCCAGCCGACCGCCCTCGTAGTCGCGGGTGTCGCCCGTTCTGACCCAGCCGTCGCCGGTGTAGCGGTCGAACGTCGCCGTCTGCCAGTAGTCCGGCGAGGTGCTCTGGACCTCGAAGCGGACCTGCGGCGAGAGGCTGATGCTCCCGACGATGGAGATGCGGTCGTCGGCGCTCACGAGGCTGGCCTCGACGGTCGGCTGTTCGGCCACGCCCTCGTCGGGGATGACCGGCGACCCGCCCGCGCCTGGGAGGACCGTGACGGTGGCCGAGAGGACGACCATCGCGGCGAGGACGACCGTCAGCACGTCGAGTTGGCCGCCGGCGCTCCCGAAGCGGTCGATGCCGTCGAAGCCGACCGCGGCCATGCCCGCGCCGACGCCGAGGAGCGTGAGCGTCCCCGTCGCGTCGGTGGTGAGGACGAACAGGCCGAGGCCGCTCCCGGCGACCGCGACGGCCGGCGCGATTCGCCCGCGGACCGCGAGGTACCACGCGAGGAACACCGGGCCGGGCGTCACCGCGAGCGCCCACACGTCGGCCGACAGGAGTCGGAGCGCCGAGAGGCCGCTGAGGAGCGCGAACGTGTCGGCCAAAAGGCGCTCCGGCGAGAGCAACGCGACTTGGCTCTCGGGGAGCGCGAGGAAGTACGCCGCGAAGCCGCCGGCGGCGATGAGGGCCGCGAGACCGAGCGCGTAGCGGGGGCGGAGCGTCCAGCCCACGACGGTCGCGAGGGCGAGCGTCCCCGCGGCGAGGAGGACGAACTGGTCGCGGCGACCCACGACGTTCGTGATGTCGTAGACGACCGCGAGGAACGCGCCGATGAGGACCAGCGAGGCCGCCGTCGCGAGGAGGTCGGCGGGGACGCCGAAGACGGTGTTCGTCGCGGAGGACGCCGACCCCGTCGCTGACGCCGACGCGCTCGCGGCCGACCGCGACGAGTCCGAGCCGCTCCGGTTCGTGTCCGTGCTCATCGCGGCACCTCCGGCCGTGTAGGGGCCCGGCTCGCGCCGTCAGAACGGGCACGTGGAACCGTCACGCCGACACCCCCGAGTCGGCACCGCGGGTTCCGACGCGACTCGTCGGGTTCGGCACCGACGACTCGGCCGCGTCGCGCTCGGCGCGTAGGCGGTCGAACGTCGTCTCGCGCCCGCCGAGCGTGACGTACGTCTTTCCGGCGTCGCCGCTGACGACGACCTCGGCGGTCTCGTCGGGGACCGACCCCGACCGGAGCCGCGAGAGGTGGACGAGGACGCGCCGGCGGTCGCCGGGCGTCGCTTCCACGACCCCCGCGGGCGAGGTGAGGTGGACCGGAACGCCGGCGTCGAGAAGCGCACAGCAGAGCGTCGCGGCCGCCTCCGCGGCGTCGTCCTCGTGGCCGTCGGTCGCGCCGGTGGAGACGCGAACCGCGTCGGCCGTGACCCGGTCGGAGTAGGCTTTCACCATGAGGTCGCCGGACTTGGCGCTCGACTTCCAGTGGATGTCGCGGAGCGGGTCGCCGGGGACGTACTCGCGCAGGCGGTCGAACTCGGCGCGTTCGTCGGTGCGCCCCGCGTCGGCGAGCGCCGAGAGATCTCGCCGGGCCGCCGCCCCGAGCGACCGGACCCGCGGGAAGACGAGCACTTCGGTCGTCCCGCCGGCGGTGAACGACTTCGAGAACAGCCCGAGGATGTCGCGGGCGACGACGGTCGCCGGGCCGAGCGTCGCCGGGCCGCGACCGCGGTAGGTCACCTCGTAGTCGACGCGGCCGTCGCCGACGACCGAGTCGACCGCGGTGTCGCCGTCGAGACCGGACGAGAGCGCGTCGGTCGTGGTCGCCGGAAACGGCCTGTCGGCGTCGAGGTCGAGCGAGACGGTGTGGGTCTCGCCGGGGAAGCCGTCGTCGGGCGCGACGCGCTCGACGCGGGGCGGCGAGACGCGCCAGACCTGCACCGCGCCGACGACGAGGCCGACGGCGACCGGAACGACGACCGCGTTGAGCGCCCGCGGGCCGTAGGCGACGGCGTTGGCGACGCCGACGACCACGACCGCGACGGCGACCCAGCCGCGGAGGGTGAGCTTCATCGGTCTCACTCGACCGCGACGGTGTCGAGCGCCCGCTCGACCACGTCGCGGCCGGAGCGCTCGTCGGTCGTCCGGACGCGGTGGGCCCAGACGCTCCGCACCTCGCGCTGGACGTCGTCGGGGACGACGTAGTCGCGGGCGTCGAGGGCGGCGCGGGCCTGCGCGGCGCGGACGAGCGCGATGGAGCCGCGGGGGCTCACGCCGAGGTCGGCGCGCGCTCTGGTGTCGGCGGCGAGCCGAGAGACGTAGCGCCGGACCGGCTCGCTCACCGTCACGTCGAGGATGCGCTCGCGGGCGTCGCGCACGTCGCCGGCCGACGCGACGGGTTCGAGCGACTCGATGGGGTGGTGGCCCGAGACGCGGCCGAGCAGTTCCGTCTCCTCGGCCTCGTTCGGGTAGCCGAGGTGAATCTTCTTCATGAACCGGTCGAGTTCGGCCAGCGGGAGGTCGTACGTTCGGTCGGGTTCCACGTCGTTCTGGGTCGCGATGACGGTGAAGGGGTCGGGGACGCGGCGGGTGACGCCGTCGACCGTGACCTGTAGCTCCTCCATGACTTCGAGGAGGGCGGCCTGCGTCTTCGGCGGCGCGCGGTTTATCTCGTCGCCGAGGACGACGTTTCCGAAGACCGGCCCCTCGCGGAACTCGAACTCGCTGGTCTGTTGGTTGAACACGTTCACGCCCGTCACGTCGGACGGGAGGAGGTCGGGCGTAAACTGGATGCGCTCGAACTCCCCCTCTATCGAGGTGGCGATGGCGCGGGCGAGCATCGTCTTGCCGACGCCCGGCACGTCCTCCAAGAGGAGGTGACCGCGGGCGAACAGCGCCACGATGATGTCTTCGATGGCGTCGTGGTGGCCGACGATGACGCGTTCGACGTTCTCGGAGATTCGTGTCGCGAGGTCCGACACCGCCTCGACCGAGAGCGCGGGGTCGAAGTCGGCGTCTGCATGTGCATCAGTCATTGATATCCCGGATTACCCGCCGACCGTGCCGAGAGGGACGACGGGTCTCTGTGTGCTATTATTGCTTCAGTCTACCTAACCTTGCTGGGTGTGTGCACGAGTCAACCGCGGGCGGCGAGCGAGCGGACGGCCGTCGACCGGGCCGTTCCCGGACCGTTCTCGGGCCGTTCCCGGGCGTTTTTATCGCTCGGCGACCCGGGTGTGGGTATGAACGCGGACGCCCAGCGGGAGGCGGTGTACGGCGCGCCGCCGGAGATGCTGGAAGTGCGGGACGACCTGACGCCGATGCTCTCGCAGTACGCCGACCTCTGTGCGGAACACGACGACGCCGTCGTGCTGTTTCAGGTCGGCGACTTCTACGAGGCGTTCTGCGGCGCGGCGGAGGCCGTCGCCCGCACCTGCGAGGTGACGCTGACCCAGCGCGAGGACTCCACCGGGACGTGGCCGATGGCGGGCATCCCCATCGACAACGCCGCGGGCTACCTCGAACGCCTGCTCGACGCCGGCTACCGGGTCGCGCTCGCGGAACAAGTCGAAGACGCCGAGGAGGCGTCCGGGCTCGTTGACCGCGCCGTCACCCAACTCATCACGCCCGGCACCGTCGTCGACGAGGAACTGCTCGACGCCGGGCGGGCGACCTACCTCGGCGCGGTCGCCCGAGGCGGCGGCGACGTCGAGAGCCGCGACAGCGACGCCGAGGACGACACCGACACCTACGGCCTCGCCGTCGTGGACGTGTCGACCGGCGAGTGCCTCGTCACCGGGGCGGACCGCGCGCTGGCGCTCGAAGAACTGGAGCGCCTCGCGCCCGCCGAACTCGTCGTCGGCCCCGACTGCGACCTCCCGGACCTCTCGTTCGACCCGATGGAGACGCCGTTCGAACCGGGGGCGTTCGACGCCGACGCGGCCCGCGAGACGCTGTCGGCGTACGCGCCCCGGCCGGACGCCGTGGTCGAGTCGGACGCCGAACTCCGGGCGGTCGGCGCGGCGCTCGCCTACGCCGAGTACGCGCAGGGCGACTCGACGCTAGAGTACGTCACCCGCGTCACGCGGTTCGACCCCCGCGAGTTCCTCCAACTCGACGCGACGGCCATCCGGAGCCTCGAACTGTTCGAGTCGCGGAGCGCCCGCGCCGGAAGCACGCTGTTTTCGGTCCTCGACGAGACGGCCTGCGCGCTCGGCCGCCGCCGACTCGAGGCGTGGCTCCGCCGCCCGCTCGTCGACCGCGACGAAATCGAGGCGCGACTGGACGCCGTTGACGCCCTCTGCGACGACGCGCTCGCCCGCGCCGACCTCCGAGAGCACCTCTCGTCGGTGTACGACCTCGAACGGCTGGTCGCCCGCGTCTCCCGCGAGCGCGCCGACGCCCGCGACCTGCGCTCCCTGAAGACGACGCTCGACCGGGTTCCGAAGGTCCGCGAGGCGCTCGCCGGAACCGGTTCCGACCTCCTCGCGGACCTCCGCGACTCGCTGGACGAACTCGAAGACGTGCGCGACCTCGTCGGCGACGCAATCGTCTCCGACCCGCCCCAGGAGATTACGGAAGGCGGCGTCATCGCCGACGGCTTCGACGCCGAGCTGGACGACATCCGCGGCACCGCCGAGGCGGGCCGCGAGTGGGTGTCGAACCTCGAAGCCTGCGAGCAGGAGCGCACCGGCATCGACTCGCTGGAGGTCGGCTACAACCAGGTCCACGGCTACTACATCGAGGTGACGAATCCGAACCTCGACCGCGTCCCCGACGACTACCGGCGCCGCCAGACGCTGAAGAACTCAGAGCGGTTCTACACGCCCGAACTGAAGGAGCGCGAAGACGAGATTCTCCGCGCCTCGGACCGCGCCGACGCCCTCGAATACGACCTGTTCTGCGAGGTTCGCGCCGACGTGGCGACCGAGTCCGCCCGGATTCAGGCCGTCGCCGACGCCCTCGCCGACCTCGACGTGCTCCGGACGCTCGCGGACGTGGCGGTGGCGAACGACTACGCCCGCCCCGAGTTCCACGCGGGCGACCCGACCGACGAGCACGGCGGTATCCACATCGACGGCGGCAGACACCCCGTCGTCGAGCGCGCACAGGACGAGTTCGTGCCGAACCCCGCCGACCTCCCGCGGGGGAGCGTCGCGCTCGTCACCGGCCCCAACATGTCCGGGAAATCGACGTACATGCGGCAGGTCGCGCTCGGCTGCGTCCTCGCGCAGGTCGGGAGCTTCGTCCCCGCAGCGTCGGCCCGACTGCCGGTCCTCGACCGCGTGTTTACCCGCATCGGCGCGTCCGACGACATCGCGGGCGGGCAGTCGACGTTCATGCGCGAGATGAGCGAACTGACCGAAATCCTCCACAACGCCACCGGCGACTCGCTCGTCCTCCTCGACGAGGTCGGCCGCGGCACCTCCACCGCCGACGGCCTCGCCATCGCCCGCGCGGCCACCGAGTTCCTGCACGACGAGGTCGGCGCGACGACGCTCTTTGCGACCCACTACCACGACCTCACCGACGCGGCCGACGACCGCGAGGGCGTGTTCAACCTCCACTTCACCGCCGCGCGGCGCGACGGCGAAGTCACGTTCCTCCACAGCGTCGCCGACGGCCCGTCCTCGTCGTCTTACGGGGTCGAAGTGGCGCAGTTGGCCGGCGTGCCGGCGAGCGTCGTGGCGCGCGCTCGGGACCTCGTGGACGAGACTGACCCCGAGAGCGCGGACGACACCGAAGGCGATGGCGTCGCCGCCGCCGCGAACGGCGAGGTCGCCGAGGCCGCCGAAGACGGCACGCTCGCGGCCTACGTCGATGGGTTGGAGAACGGCCACCGAGAGAGCGAGAGTCCGAACCGAGCAACTGCGACGACCGCGACGGCCGAACCGACCCCCGAGCTCGAAGCCGTCGCCGAGGCGCTCCGCGAGGCCGACCTCGCGGACACTACGCCGCTGGAGGCGCTGAACCTCCTCTCCGACCTCAAAGGGAAGCTTGAATGATTCGCCGACTCGACCCGGGGACGCGCTCGAAAATCGCCGCCGGCGAGGTCGTCGCCCGCCCCGCGAGCGTCGCGGTCGAACTGGTGGAAAACGCCCTCGACGCCGGCGCGGAGACCGTCGAAATCGAGGTTGACGGCGACGGGACCGACCGAATCCGCGTCGCCGACGACGGCCGCGGGATGGCCGAGTCTGACGCCGCCCTCGCGGTCGAGCGGCACACGACGAGCAAGCTCTCGGCGGCCGACGACCTCGAAACCGTCGAGACGCTCGGCTTCCGGGGCGAGGCGCTCCCGAGCATCGCCGCGGCCGCCGCCCGACTCGAACTGACGACGAACGACGGCGGCCCGCGCGGGACGCGAGTCGTCGTCGACGGCGGCGGGGACGCGACCGACGGCGAACACGACAAGACCGTCTCGCCCGCGGGTCGGGCGCGCGGGACGACGGTCGAAGTGACCGGCCTCTTTTCGGACCGCCCGGCCCGGAAGAAGTCGCTCGCGTCGCCGAAAGCCGAGTTCGCCCGCGTCTCGGCGGTCGTCACGCGCTACGCGCTCACGCGGCCGGACGTGCGGTTCGTCCTGCGACACGACGGCCGGGAGACGCTCGCGACGCCCGGCACCGACCGCTTCGCCGACGCGCTCTTGGCGGTGTACGGCCGCGACGCCGCGAGCCACGCCTCGACGTTCGACTCGTCGCGGGAGGTCTCGGCGGCCGGCGAGACGGCCACGGTCGAGGTCGACGGCGCGCTCTGTCACCCGGAGGTGACGCGCTCCCGACGCGACCACGTCCACGTCTCGGTCAACGGCCGCGCCCTCGCCGAACCGCGGCTCCGCCGGGCGGTCGCCGACGGCTACGGGACGCTGCTTCCCGACGGACGCGAACCGGTCGGCGTCGTCCGACTCCGTCTACCGCCCGCGTGGGTCGACCACAACGTCCACCCCGCGAAGGACGAGGTAGGCTTCAGAGACGCCGACGCGGTCGCCGAGGCGGTCGAATCGAGCGTCCGCGACGCGCTCTCGACCGCGGACCTCCGGCGGAGCGGCGAGGTGGCGATGGACCTCGATAGCTCGCTCGCGCCCGTCGAGGCCGCGTCGGTGTTCGACGACCTCCGCGTCATCGGGCGCTTCCGCGGCCTGTACCTGCTCTGTGAGGCCGGCGACGAACTCCTCGTCGTCGACCAGCACGCGGCCCACGAGCGCATCAACTACGAGCGACTCCGCGAGGCGGTCGAGTCGGCGGGCATCGACGCCGTCTCCGTCGACCCGCCGGCGACCGTCTCGCTGTCGCCGACCGACGCGGCGCTCCTCGACGCGAACCGCGACCTCGTGGAGAAACTGGGTTTCCGCGTCGCCGAGTTCGGCGACGGGAGCAGGAGCGGGAGCGGGACCGGAACCTACCGCGTCGAGGCCGTGCCCGCGCCGCTCGGCCGGCCGTTCGCCCCGGACGCGCTCGCGGACGTGGTGGCCGATGTCGCCGCCGGCGACGACGCCGACCCGCGGGACGAACTCCTCAAAGACCTCGCGTGCCATCCGTCGATAAAAGCCGGCGACGACCTCACCGACGACGATGCCGCGCGGTTAGTCGAGCGACTCGGCTCGTGCGAGACGCCGTACACCTGCCCGCACGGCCGGCCCACGGTGCTCGCAATCGACGAGGAGACGTTCGTCCGCGGGTTCGGCCGGCGAAGCGGCCGGCTCGGGTAGCGCTCGGCGGGAGCAACCTTGCCGAGCCACCCCGTCGCCGTCGTTCGAAATGGCGCGGTTGCTGGTGGGGAGATGAATACGACGTAGCGACCAGCGTGGCGCGCCCGGCCGCTACCAGTCCTTGCAGTCGAGACAGACGTACTCGTCGCCGTCGAGCCACCGCTTTTGCACCGACTCGCCGCACTGGGGGCACGGCGTGGCTTCGGGGGTCCATCGGTACGTGGCGAGCGTGCTCACGTCGCGGTCGTCGGGTGCGTCGGAATCGACGGCGTCGTCGGCGTCGGCAGAATCGACGGCGTCGTCGGCGACGTCGGAACCGTCAGCGTCGTCGTCGGCCGTCGGTTCGTCGGCCGCTCCGTCGTCGCCGCCGGCGAAGTCGTCGAGCGAGCGGTTCGGCATGACTCAGCGTCCGTGGGCGCGGTCCTTATCGGTGCCGACCGAGCCGCGCCGCTGACGGCCGCCGCGAACCGCGGGGCGGCGAGCGACTCACCGGACGGGGCGAGCGCCGTGCGAAACCCACACAATCAATACCCCCGAATCCCGAGAGTCGCGCATGGCAACACTCACGGACTTCGTCATCGCGCTCCTCACGAGCGTCCTCGAACTGGTGGTGACCTTCGCCGACGTGGCGCTGAGCGACCCGCTTTCCACGGTGAGTTTCCTCTTCGGCAACATCTTCATCCTCCTCGCCGTCGGCGCGTTCGCCTATCTCGTCGTCGGCGCGCTCGGCGCGGAACTCGGCATCATCGGCGTCGGCTCGTCGACCGGTAGGCCGCCGCAGCGAGAGTAATCGCTTCTTCGAGGTCGGGGCCGACCGGCGACCCGACCACGACGCCGTCAGCGTGTTCGAGCACCGCGTCCATCCGGTCGGCCACGTCGTCCGGCGTGCCGGCCATCGAGAAGGCGTCTATCATCGCCGGCGTGACGAGGCCGAACGCCTCGGAGAACGCGCCGGCGGAAATCTTCTCGCCGATGTCGCCCGCGCGCTCGGCGTCGATGCCGTGTCTGTCGAGGACCGGCGGGGCCGCCCCCGCGGTGATAAAGGCGACCGGCGGGCGGGCGGCCTCGCGAGCCGCGTCCTCGTCTTCCGAGACGGAGACGCTGGCGTAGGCGGCGAGGGTGAACTCGCCGCGCGAGTCGGGGCGGTCCTCGACGCCGATATCGACCTGTTCTCTGGCCCACGCGAGGTCGTCGGGGTGCGAGCCGTTGAACAGCAGGCCGTCTGCGTGCTTGCCGGCCATGCGACACATGTGCGGCCCCTCGCCGCCGACGTACACCGGCACCTCGCCGGGCACGTCGAAGTTGAGGCCGGCGTCGGTCGCCTCGAACGTGCCGTCGTGGGTGACGCGCTCGCCGTCCCAGAGCCGCTGTGCGACCTTGAACGCCTCCAGCACGGAGCGGAGGCCGCGCTCGTCTTCGAGGCCGAGGTTGCGGAGCGTCGAGGGGTCGCCGGGGCCGATACCGAGGAGGCCGCGGCCGCCGGATGCCTCGGCGACGGTCGCCACCTTGCCGGCGAGCGTCACGGGGTGTAGCTCGTAGGGGTTGGCGACGCCGGGGCCGAGGCGGATGTCGTCGGTCTCGGCCGCGAGCCGCGCGAGGACCGCGAAGGGGTCGCGGTTGTTGTAGTGACACGAGACGAACAGGGAGTCGTAGCCCTCGCGTTCCGCCTGCGTGCCCAGTTCGACGAGGTCGTCGACGGGATGTTCCGGGGTGAGTTCGAGTCCGAGCATAGTGTGAGCGTGGTGTGAGCGTGGAATGGTGGAGCGAGTCGTCAGGGGTCGTAGCGCCACTCGCGGAGCGCCTGTCGCACGAAGTCACCGTCGATGTCGCGGAAGTGGGCGTCGCTCTCGCCGTGGTCGCCCCACTCGAAGCCGCGGACGACGACGACGGGCGTGCCGCCGTCGCCCTCGCCCTGCACGAGGTTCGCGGCCGCGGCGAGTTCGTCCACGACGCTCTCGACGGTGACGCCGAGTTCGCGGCCGTCGCGGTCGGCCTCGCCGCGCCAGTCGCGCGAGGCGCTCAGCCCCGCCCAGCCGATGGCGACGCCGCGCTGCCCGTGTCGGAACGGCCGGCCGCAGGTGTCGGTGACGATGACCCGGTCGGCGTCGACGCCGGCGCGGATGCGCTCGGCCGACTCGCTCGGGCGCTTCGGGAGCAACAGCAGGTCGTGGTCGGGGACGTTCGAGCGGTCGATGCCGGCGTTGACGCCGACGTGGCCGAACCGCGTCTCGGTCAGGAGGAACGGCTCCGACATGACGAGGTCGACGCTCTCTTCGAGGACCGCCTGCGCGAACCGCGGGTCCTTCTCGTCGCCGGTCAGTTCGGCGAGGCGGGCGGCGAGTTCGCGCGCCCGCGGGCCGGCCGGGAAGTCGTCGAGGTCGGCGAACCGCCCTTCGGCCTTCGAGACGACGGTAGAGGCGACGCAGACCACGTCGTCGGGCCGAAGGTCGACGCGCTCCGAGACGAGGGCGGCGAGGTCGTCGCCCTCGCGGACCTCGGGCACGTCGGGGACGGGAAACAGCTCCATACCGAGTCGGAAGGCGAGGGCGGTGAAAAACGACGGGATGCTGGCGAACCGGGCCGGTATCGCAGGCGGTCGACCGGAGAGCGGTTCGGGGAGCGACGACACGCCGACTGCGCCGAGTTCAGTCGTCGCGGACGACTTCGACCGACAGCGAGCCGTCGACGACCGAGCCGACCATCATCGTGGCGTCGTCGCCCGGGTTGGCCGCCGTCGCCGTGCCGGGGTTGAGGACGCGGATGCCGTCGACCACTTCGTCGACCACCTCGTGGATGTGGCCCGCGACGCCGACCGCGCCGTCGCCCGCGGCGTCCCTGACCGCGTCGGCGACGCGGGACTCGTAGCCCGTTCTCGTGCCCGTGCCGTGGGTGACGACGAACGTGAGTCCGTCGACCTCCGCGACCTCGACGAACGGGAGGTCGATGGCCGGCGGGTCGATGTTCCCGCGGACGCCGACGAACCGCGCCGAGAGGTCGCGGAGGCGGTCGAGGGTGTCCGGCGAGTCGAAGTCGCCCGCGTGAATCACGAGGTCGGCCGATCGGACCCGGTCTTCGACCCACCCCGGAATCCCGTCGGCCCGCCCCGGAACGTGCGTGTCGCTCAGGATAGCGAGTCGCATACCGACACCACGCGACCGGCCTGAATAGTCGTTTTGTCAGTCGCGGACGTAAGTCTGGATATGCCACACGTCGTCACCGTCTTCCTCCGAAACGGCGGCCGCGTCCTCCTCGCCCGCCGGAGCGAGGCGGTCGGAACGTACCAGTGCCGCTGGGCTGGCGTCTCGGGCTACGTCGAGGGCGACCCCGACGACGCCGAGCGCGACGCCCGACGCGAACTCGCCGAGGAACTCGGCGTCCGCGAGGCCGACGCCGACCTCGTCCGCGCGGGAACGCCCGTCTCCGTCGCCGACGACGGCCGCGAGTGGACCGTCCACCCGTTCCTGTTCGACGCGCGGAGCCGCGACGTCGACCCGAACGAGGAACTCGCCGCGGTCGAGTGGGTCCACCCGACCGCGATTCGGGACCGCGAGACGGTCCCCGGACTGTGGACGGCCTACCGCCGGGTCGCACCCGCGGTCGAGACCGTCGCCGCCGACGAGACCCACGGCTCGGCGTGGATTTCGCTCCGGGCGCTCGAAGTCCTGCGCGACGCCGCCGCCGAGGCGGACTCGCGGGACGCGGTCGCGTCGGTCGCCCGGCGACTCCGCGACGCCCGCCCGAGCATGGCCGCCGTCGAGAACCGCGTCAACCGCGTCATGGCCGACTCGGAGACTGACCCCGAATCGGTCCGCCGACGGGCCGAGGCGGCCATCGACGCCGCGGCAGAGGCTGACGACTCGGCGGCCGCCCGCGCCGCCGAACTCGTCCGGGAGCGCGGGTTCGACCGAATCGCCACGCTCTCGCGGTCGGGGACGGTCCTCGCGGCGCTCGAAGCCGCCGGGGCGAGTGTCCTCGTCTCCGAGTCCCGACCGGGCGGCGAGGGCGTCGGCGTCGCGGAGCGACTCGTCCGTCTGGGACTCAGCGTGACGCTGACGACCGACGCGGCGCTCCCCGGACTCGTCGCGGGCGGCGAAGCCGACGCCGTCCTCCTCGGGGCCGACTCCGTGCTCGCGTCCGGCGGCGTCGTCAACAAGGTCGGAAGCCTCCCCGTGGCGCTCGCGGCCGCCCGCGCCGACGTCCCCGTCTTCGCCGTCTGCGCCCGCGACAAGATTCGCGGTGACGGCCGCGTCCTCGGCGAGGACGCCGGGAGACTGTACGACGGCGAGGCCGCGGTAGGGACCGAGAACCCGCTTTTCGAGGTGGTGCCCGCGGACCTGGTCTCGGGCGTCGTCACCGAATCCGGCGTGTTGGACGCGGACGGAATCGGTACGGTGGCGGCCGAACACGCCGCGCTGGCGGCGTGGGACGACTGAGGCGAGTGTGGCGTTTCGGGGAACCGTCGGGACCACCGCTCGGCGGGGCGAAAAGGGTGGATTCTTGGGCGTCCGCCCCGGACTCCGACTCGGTGGCGATGACGAAGGTTACCCCCACTCAGCCCCTTGTGATGATAGATTTCATCCGAGCCACCAACTACTGACGACGCGCCTCCCGTTACACCGAACCGACTTCACCCCGGAGCGACGCGTACGCGCTTCTCGCGAACCGGGCCACCTGCTGGGACCGAACGGGCTCTCGTCGGACACCCGAAAACCGGACACCGACGCCGAAGGCGCAACTTCCTTCGTGGGCCGCGGTGACCCCTCGGTCATGCACATCGAACGCATCGCGGTCGACGAGTCGGTCGGTCGCGTGATGCCGCCGGGCCTGTTCGTGGAGGCGCTTTCGAACTCCGACGCTCCGGTCGAACTCGTCGACGAGGGCGAGGCGTTCGGCCCGGGCGACGCGGTCGTCTCGTTCGGCCACAGAGACGCGTTCGTCGAGGCCGACTGGGTCCACTGCGTCCGCGCCGGCTACGACGAGTTCCCCGTGGACGCCTACGAGGCGGCCGGGACGGCGCTCACGAACAGCACCGGCGTCCACGGGACGACGGTCGGCGAGACGGTCGTCGCCTACATGCTGACGCTCGCCCGCCGCCTCCACGCCTACCGCGACGCCCAGCGCGACCGCGAGTGGGACCTGCCCCGCTACAAAGAGCCGTTCACCCTCGACGGCGAGCGCGTCTGCGTCGTCGGCCTCGGCACGCTCGGCCGGGGCGTCGCCGACCGCGCGGCCGCCCTCGGCATGGAGGTCGTCGGCGTCCGGCGCTCCGGCGACCCGGTCGAGAACGTCTCGACCGTGTTCACGCCCGACCGATTCCACGAGGCCATCGCCGACGCCCGGTTCGTGGTGCTGGCGATGCCGTTGACGGAGGAGACGGCGGGCATGGTCGACGCGCCGGCGTTCGAGGCGATGCGCGAGGACGCCTACCTCGTGAACGTCGCGCGCGGGCCCGTCGTCGACGAGGACGACCTCGTGGCGGCGCTCGACCGAGGCGACATCGCCGGCGCGGCGCTCGACGTGTTCGCCGAGGAGCCGCTGTCCGCGGAGTCGCCGCTGTGGAACTTCGACGAGGTGCTCGTCACGCCGCACGTGAGCGCCGCGACGGGGAAGTACCACGAGGACATCGCGGCGCTCGTGCGGGAGAACGTCGAGAAGACGGCCGCCGGCGACCCGCTCACGAACCGCGTAGTGTGAGTTCGCCGGGGTCGAGCCGAGGGGTTCGAAGCGACGGCGAGCGGGTCAGAGGAACTTGAACAGGTCGTCGCGGCCCTGCTCGTGGAGGTGCGACCGCAGGGCGTCTTCGAGGTGCGAGATGTCGCCGCGCTTGGCCGTGATGGGCGCGATGACGTTCCGCCACTGCTTCCACGGCGGGAAGAGGCCGAGGCGGTCGCAGAGGTCGTTCAGGCGCTCGTCGCGGTCGTCGACCTTGTCCATCTTGTTGACCGCGACCACGGTCGGGATGTCGAGTTCGTCGAGGAAGAAGAACATCTCCACGTCGTGCGGGATGGAGTCTTCCGTGGTGTGGCGGTCGATGATGTCGATGACGCTCTTCCCGTCGACGACGAGGACCGCCGCGAGGATGTCGTCGGCGTTCTCCTCGATGTACTGGACGACGTCCGTCTTGATTGCCTCGCGGGTGTCGCGGTCGACGCCGGACATGAATCCGAACCCGGGGAGGTCGGTGAACATGAATTTCTCCGCGTTCCAGTCGAAGTGGTTGGGTTTGCGGGTGACGCCGGGCTTCTTACCCGTCGTGAACTTGCTGTGACCCGTCAGCTCTCGCATCAGGGTCGACTTCCCCACGTTCGACCGCCCGACGAGAACGATTTCGTCGCGGTTCGGTCGGTCTTCGAACATACCGGCGGTTCGCCGCCGCGACGGATAAGGAGGACGGTACGGACGCCGCGCTCCGGGGCGTCGACGCCGAAAAAATCACGTCTCCGGGCGAGTCGCCCCCACGACGGCTCGCCGACGACGCGTGAATGAGGCGGCCGCGTCAGTCACGGCCGCCCGCCGATAACTCGCCCGCGTTCTCGTCGAGAAATCGCAACAGCGGCTCGATTTCGTCGAATCGAGGGCCGCGCGCGACGGAACCGCGATGACGGTTCCACTCGACGAAGCCGGCGTCAGCGAGTTTCGGGAGATGAATGTGGAACAGTTCCACCTTCAGTCGGTCGCGGTTGCGGCCGCCACCAACGGCCGCGTCCCGCGTTGCCGCTTCGAGGCGCGCGTGCCGCCGTCGGCGAAGACCCATCAGCAACCGTCGCCGATGGACGTTTCCGAGAGCGTCGAACGCCTCGTCAAGGCGGGGGGACGTCGCGGCTACCATCGGCGCGACCCCCGTTGGATCCGAACAGGCGTCGCGCGACGGGCGCGAGACGCCGAGGCAAAGCGTCTCCCGCAAGTCGCCGGAAGGCCCCGCTCTGGGCACCCGGTGGACACCACCCGATACCGGTACCGTCGAGAGCGCGGCCCGTCAATCACACGTTCGCACGCCTCTGCGCCACCACGGCGCGGTTTGACGGCGTACGGCTGTCGATGTCTGTGTGTGTTCACAACTACGTTCCCCGAAGGGGTATAGATAGCAAGTTGGCATTCTCTTTCTGCTTTCACAGTCCGGTCATTGAAGTAATGCATCCGGAAGCCTACGTTACATGTTATGAACCGAATGAGGTCACGAACGGACGCTATCGGCCCAAATACTAGGGGGAAACGGTGAATTTTCGGCGTCTGATCACCCCCTCCCCCGAGAGAATATCAGACAGTATGCTGACAAGAGAGTTCAATACAGCGGCCGCTGAAGGTCAGCTAGTAATGGCAGTAATCGTCGAGCTGACGATTGATTCAAGGGATTTCGACCTCGGGAGGGTCACCGCCGTGTCGAGCGGCGTCCACATCGAGCTAGAGCGCGTCGTTCCGACTGGCGGTGAGGTCATGCCGTTCTTCTGGGCGCAGGGGACCGACTTCGAGGCGTTCGAACACGCCGTCCGGCACGACCGACTCGTCGACGACCTGACCGCGGTTGCGCGCGTCGCCGACCGCGTGCTGTACAAGGTCAACTGGGGCGAGACCACGTCGAGCCTGACCCGCATTCTCACAGACAGCGAGGCGACGATTCTCGAAGCCCACGGCAACGACCCGTGGATGTTCCGCCTCCGGTTCAACGACCACGCGGCGCTCACCGACTTCCACAACCTCTGTCAGGAAGAGGACATCGAGTTCCACGTTGAGCGCATCTATACCCTCGCAGAGGGCGAGCCGGGCGTCTACAACTTCGACATCACAGACGGACAACAGGAGGCGCTCGTCACCGCCGTCTCGGAGGGCTACTTCGAAGTCCCCCGGCAGACCACGCTCAACGAGGTGGCGGACCAACTCGGAATCAGCCCGCAGGCCGCCTCCGAGCGCGTCCGCCGCGGGGCCGACACCGTCCTGCGGAAGGTGCTGTTGTCGCAGTCGGCGGCGGACCTCTCGTAGGCGACTGCCCGCGCCGAGACGCGGTTCGCCCGCGACACGAACGGGGGAGCTATTGGTCCGCCGCGAGTACGCGACGGCGACGCGATGGACAAAGCGACGCTCCGAACGACGGTGTGGGACGACCTCGAATCGTCGGGCGCGGCACGGTTTCCCTTCCCGCCGCACGGCCGCATCCCGAACTTCGCCGACGCGAGCGCGGCCGCCGAGCGACTCGCGGCGACGCCCGAGTGGGCCGACGCCGACGCGGTGAAGGCCAACCCGGACGCCCCGCAACTCCCCGTCAGGCGACGGGCGCTCCGCGAGGGGAAAACCGTCTACATGGCCGTCCCCCGGCTCCGCGACGAGGAGTGCTTCTACGAACTCGACCCCGCGCGCATCGACGACGAACACCTCGACAGCGCGCCGACCGTCTCCCACGTCGAGACCTACGCCGACACGGTCGGCCCAGACGCCCTGCCGCCCGTCGACCTCGTCGTCTCGGGGTCGGTCGCCGTCTCCGAGGCGGGCGCGCGCATCGGGAAGGGAGAGGGGTTCAGCGACCTCGAATACGCGGTGTTGCGGGGTCTCGGGGCCGTCACCGACGAGACGACCGTGGCGACGACGGTCCACGAGCGACAGGTCCGCGACGACCTGCCGGAGCCGGACGCCCACGACGTGCCGATGGACCTCGTCGTCACTCCCGAACGGTTGGTCCGAACCGAGACCTCGCACCCGAGACCCACGGGCATCGACTGGGACGCGCTCCCCGACGAGCGCCTCGACGAGATGCCCGTCCTCCGGCGGTTGCACGACGAGTCGTCGGAGTAGCCGAGCCCCTGCTTATTTCACCGCCCGGGCCGACGTGAGGCCGTGCGACTCGTACAGGTGTTGGTGCCGACCGGCAAGCGCGAGGCCGTCCTGCGGACGCTCGACGAGGAGGGCGTCGACTACGCCGTCTCCGAGGAGACGTCCGGGCGCGGCTTCGTCGCCGTCGTCACCTTCCCGGTCCCCAAGGAGGCCGTCGAACCGGTGTTAGCGCGACTCCGCGAGGCGGGCGTCGAGCGCGACGCCTACACCGTGGTCGTCGCCGCCGAGACGGTCGCGTCGAAGCGGTTCGACCAACTGCGCGAGCAGTACGAGGAAGACGACGAGAACGGCGACCGCATCGCCCGCGAGGAACTGGCCTCGAAGGCCGCCGACCTCGCGCCGTCGGTTTCGACCTACGTGCTCATGACGGTCATCTCGGCGCTCGTCGCCACCGCGGGCCTGCTTCTCGACTCGCCGGCCGTGGTCGTCGGCTCGATGGTCATCGCCCCGCTCGTCGGCCCCGCGATGTCCGCGAGCGTCGGCACCGTCGTCGACGATGACGAGATGTTCGGCCGCGGGGTTCGCCTGCAGGCGCTCGGCGGCGTCCTCGCGGTCGGCGCGGCCGCCGTCTTCGCCTTCCTGCTCAAACAGACCGGGGCGGTCCCGCTGTCGTCCGCGGAGGTCCTGTCGATTCCCGAGGTGGACGAGCGCCTCGCGCCCGACGTGCTGTCGCTCGTCATCGCGCTCGGCGCGGGAGCCGCCGGCGCGATTTCGCTCTCCTCCGGCGTCTCGACCGCGCTCGTCGGCGTCATGATAGCCGCCGCGTTGGTCCCGCCGACCGCCGTCGTCGGCATCGGCATCGCGTGGGGCGCGCCCGAGGCCGTCGTCGGCTCGGCCATCCTCGTCCTCGTCAACATCCTCTCCGTCAACTTCGTCGCCATCGGCGTCCTCTGGCAGCAGGGCTACCGGCCGGAGCGCTGGATTCGCCGCGACGAGGCCCGGCGAGCCGCCCTGTTCCGCATCGCCGTCATCGGGGTCGGACTGCTCGTCCTCTCGTCGTTCCTCGGCGCGGTCACCTACACGACCTACCGGAACGCCGACTTCCAAGGCGACGCGCGCGACGCCATCGAGGACGCACTCTCGGGAACCGACGCCCGACTACTGTCGATGGAACTGCAGTACGACAGCGGGCCGCTACAGGAGCCCGACGGCGTCGTCGTGACCGTCGGCTACGACCCGGCCTCCGACCCGCCGATGGTCGAACGCGAACTCACGAGGCGGGTGAACGCCGTCGCCCCCGAGCCGCTGTCGCCGTGGGCCACCGGCGAAATCGACGTCGAAGTGCGCTACGTCGCCGTCGTGGAGTAGGGCGACCGGCGTCCCGTCCCCCGTTTCGAAGGCTACAGTCGCTCTTTGTCTCTAGCGCGGCTTGAATAGCTGAACCGACGTACGGTGGGTATGCAACGACGCACGATTGCTCCGATATTCCTCGTCGGCCTCGTCCTCCTCGCTGGCTGCCTCTCGGCACCCCTGCAGGCGACGACCGACGGCGGCGTAGACGCGACGAACGCGACGACTATCTCCACGACCGGCACCGGCGAAGTGACCGCCGACGCCGACCTCGCCGTGGTCTCCATCGCCGTGACGACCACCGCCGACTCGGCCGACGAAGCCCGCGGCACCGTCGCCGACGACGTGGCCGCCGTCCGCGCCGCCCTCACCGACGCCGGTGTCGCCGAGGACGCCATCCAAACGACCGGCTTCAACATCTACCCCGAGTACGACTACAGCGGCCAGGAGCGCGACCTCCTCGGCTACCGCGCCACCCACACCCTCCGCGTCGAGGTCGCCCCCGACCGCGCCGGCGAGGTCATCGACCTCGCGGTCGGTGCCGGTGCCAGCGAAATCCGCGGCGTCGCCTTCACGCTGACCGACGAGAAGCGCGCCGAACTCCGCGAAGAAGCCCTGACCCGCGCCGTCGCCTCCGCGAAGGCCGACGCCGACGCGGTCGCCAGCGCCGCCGACCTGACCGTCACGGGCGTCCACACCGCCACCGTCGGCGGCAGCGCCTCGCCCGGGCCGTACCCGGTCGCCTACGCCGAGGACGCCGCCCGCGCCTCGTCCGGTTCGACCGAGCTCTCGCCCGGCCCCGTGACCGTCTCGGCGACCGTCCAGATGGTCTACGAAGCCGAGTAAGCGACCGCGCCCCGCGGACCGAGACCGAACTCCCGGTTTCGACCAACCTGCACCCCCATTTCTCCGACAGCTACCCCGTAGCCACAGCTCTCGTCGAGGCGTTGCGGCAAGACAGAACGACAGCACCGGAAAAGTCCCGAGTCGCTTACTCGTTGCGCGACGGCGGGATGTCGGGTTCGAACCCGATGGCCTCGACCGCGGCGTCGAGGACGGCCTCGACGTTCTCGCCCGTCTCGACGCTCATGTAGAGGTCCGCGTCCATGTCGGTCGAGCGGTCGCTCTTGTTACAGACGGTGAGGACGGGGATGTCGCGCTCCTCGAAGCGCGCCTTCACGGCGTCGCGGAGTTCGAGCTGCGACTCGATGGGGTAGCCGCACGCCCCGCTGGCGTCGGCGACGAAGATGACGGCGTCCGCGAGGTGTTCGAGGGCGCTCACGGCCTGTCGCTCGATGTCGTTTCGCTCGTCTTCGGGCCGGTCGAGCAGCCCCGGCGTGTCGATAATCTGGTAGCGGATTCGGTCGCGGTCGAAGTGCCCGATTTGGACGCCCTTCGTGGTGAAGGGGTAGCGGGCGATTTCGTTCGACGCGCGGGTCACGTCGTTGACGAACGAGGACTTTCCGACGTTCGGGTAGCCGGCGACGACGATTGCCGGTTCGTCCGGGCGGATGTCGGGGAGGTCCTTCAGGGCGTCGCGCGCCTCGCCGATGCGGAGCAGGTCGTCTTCGACCTCTTCGACGACGCTCGCCATGCGGGCGAACGCCTGTTTTCGGTGCTTGCGCGCGAGGTCGGCGTCGGTCTTGCGGAGCTTCGGCTGGTACTCGCGGGCGATGTTGTCGACCTGCCGGGAGGCCCACATCACTTCCGAGAGGCTCTTTCGGACCTCGTCCACGTCGACGATGGCGTCGGCGAGCTCGTAGTAGAAGGGGTCGACCGTCCCGAAGTCGGGCCACTCGACGACGACGTTTTCGAGGTTGTCGGAAAGGATGTTCGACGCCGTCTGGAGCATCGACTGCTGAGCCTCCAACTTGTTCTGCTTCGCTCGCCCCGTGCGCGCGGCCCGCGAGAAGGCCTTGTCGATGAGTTCGTCCGACCGGGGCGTGGTCGGGAGAGACTCGAAAATCATTGCAGTCCGCTACATGGCCGAGCCGTAAAAGCGCGTCCGTTTGGGGCTCGGCGCTTCGAGCGGTGGATTCGCCGTGCAGGTCTCACGCACGGTTCGACCGGAAGCGAGGGGGTCGCGGGCGACCGACGCGCGGACGCGGACGTGAGCGAGCGGTCGAACATCCCCCGCGACCGCCACGAAGTTCTTGCCCGCCCGAGGTCTACGTCGACCCATGACTGACTGGAAAGCTGTCGCCGTCGGTTTCGTCGTCATCGTCGTCGTCGGCACCGGCGGGCTCGCGCTCCCGCTCATCGGCCAAATCGGGGCGGGGCTGCTCGGGGGCTTCGCGGCGGGCTACCTCGCGGGCGGCACGCTCGGCAACGGCGCGTGGAACGGCCTCGTCGCGGGCTCCATCTCGGGTATCGTCGTGACGCTCCTCGCGGCCCTGCTCGGGAGCCTCCTCGGACTCGCCGGCGGGCCGCTGGGCGGACTCCTCGGCGGCGTCGGCGTCCTCGTCGCGGGCGTCGTGCTGACGCTCATCTTCGCAATCGACAGCGCCATCGCCGGGGCCGTCGGCGCGTGGGTGAAAGGATAGTCAGACGAACGCGGCCGCGACTCGGACTCTCCCCGAACGCGATAGTCCCAAAAAACGGGGTTTAGCATGGTGCTAAGTCCGTTATCTCACGTAAACGGTCGCGGGTCTCTAAGGGAGCGGGACCACACCCGACGGCCATGGGTAAGGAGCCAACGCACACCCGTCGAAGAACCCTCCAATCGATTTGCGGCGTCGCCGTCGCCGGTCTCACCGGTCTCGCTGGCTGTAGCTCGTCCGGGGACTCTGACTCGACGACGCAAACGACCGACGCGCAGACGCAGACCGCGACCGAGACGCAGACCACGACGACCGCGAACGAGACGACCGCGAACGAGACGACCGAACGGGCGGAGGAAACAACCGAAAGCGGGCTCGAGGCCGCCGACTTCGTCGAGAACCCCGAGGAGATACACCCGACGCTGGTCAAAGCGACGTCGGTCCCCTCGGACGAGGTGCTGCTCGGCTTTCGGCTCGAAGACTCGTCGCTCCCGTTTACGACCGAGGTGTACCGCGCGCCGGACGACGCCGAGGTGCAGGCGACGGAGACCTACGACACCCAAGACCTCTCGCAGGTCGACTTGCTCCCCGAGTCGCCGCAGGCGCTCGATACCGTCGACACCGACCGCGAGGACATCCACTACGGGACGACGACCGTCGGAGAACCGCTGAAAGTCACGCTCGTCGCGCGCCACGACACCGACACCTTCGACTGGAGCGCGTGGTCTCGAACCGGCTATCCGTACGACGGCCACGACGAGGAGGACCCCGCGCTCGAAGTCGACTGTTACTGCGGCGGGATGAACTACACCGCGCCGAGCGGCGGGACGTGGGCGCGAGTGATTCAGGTGACGCCGACCGAGCGCGTCGACACCGGGACGACCGTCGCGCTCAACTGGACGTCGAGCCGACTCTGAAGGCGTAATCGACGCGGTTCGCCGCTCCGCGGGCGCGGTCTACTCGCCGCGTTCGAGGTACTCCCGCTGAATCTCCACGACTTCGGTCGAGTCTGCACACTCCGAGTACCGGCGGAGCGGCTCCTCGTTGAGTTCGAGGAACGTGTGGCCCCAGTTGAACTTCGAGAGGATACCCTCGGCCCGCTTCTTCTCGCCGAAGATGACGAGGGCGGCGGCTATCGCCTCGACCGTCGTCAGCTGCATCGGGCGGCCGAAGTTCACGGGGTTGGCGGCGACGAGATAGGGGAGCGCGCGGTGCTCGCCGGGGAGCGAGAACATGGCCTCGCCGGCCGACTCCCACGAGCAGTCGAGCGCGACGAGCGCGCCGGTGTCCGCGTCGGCGGGCGACAGCGCCCTGTCGGCGTGGGGGTTGAGCACGACGCCGTAGGGAGTCTCTCGGTCGGAGCCGTGGAGGGCGGCCATGTCGAAGCGTTCGAGCTTCTTCGCCGTGCACTTCTTCGGGTCGTCGTCGCCCTCGTATCGAACGTGCAGGTCCACAGCCACGATACGCGACTGGCCGAGAAAAGCGTCCCGAACGCGGCGGCGCGCGCGAGGAGTCGGACGGCAGGGCCGGCGTCGGATACTTCCGGTCGGCCGACGAAGAGAGGGCGTGCATCCCGACGCGACGTATCTGGCCCGGCAGTACTACACGGCGCTCGACCACCACGGATACGACATGCTTCGGAACATCCTCGAACCGGAGTTCGTCCAGCACCGCGGCGACATGACGCTCTCGGGGCGCGAGGAGTTCGTCTCGTTCATGCGGGACGACAGGCCGCAGAAGGACACGCGACACGTCATCGAGCGCTACATCCAGTCGAAGTCCGACGACGAAATCGTCGTCCGCGGCCACCTCGAAGACCGCGACGGCGACGAACTGTTCGTCTTTCTCGACCGGTTCCGTGCCCACGACGGGAAGCTCTCGGAGCTGAAGACGTTCGTCAAGTCGTCGACGGCGAACTGACGGGGCGAGTCTCGGGAGAAAGGAGAACGGAGAGAGTGAGAGAGAAACGCCCGGGCGCGGTTCGTCCCGGTCAGTCCTTCTTACCCGCACCGACGGCGGCCTCGCCGACGGGCTCGTGGCCCTCGATGACCTCGCGGCCGCCCATGTAGGGCTGGAGCGGTTCGGGCACGTCGACCGTGCCGTCCTCGTTTTGGTAGTATTCGAGCAGCGCGACCATGACGCGGCCGACGGCCGTGCCCGACGCGTTGAGCGTGTGGAGGTACTCCGCCGACTCGTGGCGCTCGGGGCGGTAGCGGAGGCCGGCGCGGCGCGCCTGGAAGTCCTCGAAGTTCGAGGCCGACGAGACCTCGAGCCAGCGGCCGCCCTGTTCGGGGGCGTCGTCCGACTCCGTGCCGGGAGCCCACACTTCGAGGTCGTAGGTCTTCGCCGACGCGAAGGTGAGGTCGCCGGTGCAAAGCGAGAGGACGCGGTACGGCAGCCCGAGGCGGTCGAGCACTTCGGCGGCCTCGTCGACGAGGGCTTCGAGCCGGTCGTACGACTCCTCGGGCTCGACGAAGTTGACGAGTTCGACCTTGTTGAACTGGTGGACGCGGACGATACCGCGGGTCTCGGTGCCGTGTTCGCCCGCCTCGCGGCGGAAGTTCGGCGTGTACGCCTGGTGCTTCAGCGGGAGGTCGTCCTTCAGGAGAATCTCGTCGCGGTACATGTTCGTGACCGGGACCTCCGCGGTGGGACAGAGCCACAGGTCGTCGTCCTCGTAGTTCTCGGTCTCCGAGCCGCCGATGCGGTAGGCGTCCTCGGCGAACTTCGGGAGCTGACCGGTGCCCTCCATCGAGGTGGTCTTGACCGGAATCGGCGGGAAGAGGTCGACGTACTCCTGTTCGCGGTGCACGTCGAGCATGAACTGCACGAGCGCGTGTTCGAGCATCGCGCCCTCGCCTTTCAGGAAGTAGAAGCCCGAGCCGGTGGTCTTGGCCGCGCGACCCTCGTCGATGATGTCGAGTTCCTCGCCGAGGTCGTAGTGGGGCGTCACCTCGTCGGGAAGCTCGCGGAGGTCGTCGAAGCCGACGCGGCGGACCTCCTCGTTGTCGGCCTCGTCGGCCCCGACGGGAACCGACTCGTGGGGGAGGTTGGGCAGTTCCATGAGCGCCTCGTCGAGTTCCGCTTCGAGTTCGTCGGCGCGGGCTTCGAGCTCCTGTAGCTCCGTCTTGAGTTCGCCCGAGCGGTCGATGGCCTCCTGTGCTTCCTCGTCTTTCCCTTCTTGCTTCAACTGGCCGATTTTCTGGCTGACCTCGTTGCGCTCGTGGCGGAGGTCGTCGCCCTCGGCCTTCAGCGAGCGCCACTCGTCGTACACGTCGAGGACGCGGTCGATGTCCACGCCCTCCATGTTACGGGCGGCGAGCGCGTCGCGAACTCGCTCCGGTTCGTCGCGGAGCAGTTGCCTGTCAATCATTGGGCTGTGGTTTCCGGGCGGGCGGGAAAATCGTATCGCATCGCCGAGGGACGGGGGGCAAATCAACGGCGGACGAGCGCGACGAACCCGCATCTGGGGAGCGCGACGAACCCACGTGAAAGCGGCCGCAGCTCCCGGATTCGAGCGTGGAGACCGCTTTGCGGTCGCCCGTAATCAACGCGGGGGGCGGGCGACCGAACGCTTTTCTTCCCCGGAGACGGCCGTCAACTATGGCTATTGGCGACGTCGAACCCGTCCCGGACAGCACGGACCTCTACTACGTCGACAGCGGCATGTACGAGGTGGAGAAGTACGGCTCGGTCTACCTCGTCGACGCCGAGAAACCGGCGCTCGTCGACACCGGCATCGCCGCCGATAGAGAACACGTCTTCGGGATGCTCGACGAGGTCGGCGTCGACGACCTCGCGTACATCCTGCCGACGCACGTCCACCTCGACCACGCGGGCGGCGCGGGCTACCTCGCCGAGCGCTACCCCGACGCGACCGTCATGACCCACGAAATCGGCGCGCCGCACCTCGTGGACCCGTCGCGGCTCATCGAGGGCACGAAGGCGGCCGTCGAAGACCAGTGGCAGTTCTACGACGAACCGCTCCCAATCGCCGAGGACCGCGTCGAGGGACTCACCGACGGCGACGAAATCGACCTCGGCGACCGGACGCTCACGGTCCACCACGCGCCCGGCCACGCGCCGCATCAGGTGATGTTCCACGACGACGGCGACGACGTGCTGTTCGTCGGAGACGCCCTCGGCATCTGGGAGCCGAAGTCGCGGACGCTCCGACAGACCTCGCCGCCCTCGCAGTTCCACCTCCAGAAGGCGCTCGACGACGTGCGCACTATCGAAGACATCGACCCGGAGACGGTCTGTTTCGGCCACTTCGGACCGAAACCCTACGACAGCGACCTCGCCGGAGAGTACAAGCGGGTCCTCGTGGAGTGGGTCGAGGCCATCCGACAGAAGCGCGCGGAACTCGGTGACGACGAGGCCGTCATCGACCACTTCGTCGAGCACACCCAGATGGCCGAGGTGTGGGGCGAGCGGAAGGCACACGACGAAGAGCGCCTGAACACCCGCGGCGTGCTCGGTTACCTCGACTACATCGGCGACGACGAGTGACACGAGCGAGTCGGCTGGTCCGGGCGATTCAGGCAATTCAGGCGGTTCGGGCGACTCGGGCGGCTCGGACGGATTGGACGGACCTACCGGCGCGAACGGCGCGCTGACACCGCCACCAGACACCTGAAACCGGCGCGAACGGGTTCGTAATCGGTTTTTCCCCGCGGTATCGCGGGGTTTCAACAGACCGAACGTACATAGTTTTAAATGTTGAATCATTACTAACAGAGCATGGACTGGCGGGACGCGGAGGCGGCGTTCGACGACCCTGTCATCGAGCGGACGACCCTCCCACGGATGTTCGAATCGAGCGCGTCGCGGAACGCCACGCGAGTCGCACAGCGGTACAAAGGCGGCGTCTACCGCCGGTCGCTGGTCGCCGAGGGCGTCGTTCCGGCGGCCCCCGACGGCGACTACGCCGACCTGACCTACGAGGAGATGCGGGGCATCGTCCGTCGCCTCGCGGCGGGGTTCCGCGACCTCGGCATCGAGACCGGCGACCGGGTCGGCATCCTCTCGCACACGCGCATGGAGTGGGCCCAGACCGACTTCGCCGTCCTCGGCGCGGGCGGCGTCGTCACCACGGTCTACACCTCGTCGTCGGAGCGGCAGGTGCAGTACCTGCTTTCCGACCCCGGCGCGAACGCCGTCGTCGTCGAGAATCAGGAGTTACTGGAGCGCGTGCTCGCCGTCGAGGACGAACTCGACCTGCGCTTCATCGTGGTCGTCGACGAGTACGAGGGCCACGAGGACCGCGACGACGTGCTGACGCTCGGCGAACTCTACCGCCGCGGCGAGGAAGTGTACGACGAGGCGGCCTACGAGTCGTGGCTGGACGAGCGCGAGCCCGAGGACCTCGCCAGCCTCATCTACACCTCGGGGACGACCGGCCAGCCGAAGGGCGTCCAACTCACCCACTGGAACTTCCGGTCGAACGTCAACGAGAGCTACCGGCGGTTCGGTCCCCGCCCGGACAAAGGCGACACGCCGGTCATCGGCCCCGACTCGGTCGCGCTGTCGTTCCTGCCGCTCGCGCACGTCTTCGAGCGCATGGCCGGCCACTTCATGATGTTCGCGGCGGGCGCGGCCGTCGCCTACGCCGAAAGTCCCGACACGCTCCGCGAGGACTTCCAGCTCGTCCGGCCGACCACGGGGACGAGCGTCCCCCGCGTGTACGAGAAGCTCTACGACGCGATTCGGGCGCAAGCCAGCGAGTCGCCGGCGAAAAAGCGCATCTTCGAGTGGGCCGTCGGCGTCGGGCAGGCGTACCACACGACCGACGCGCCGGGCTACCTGCTCACCGCGAAACACCGCCTCGCCGACCGGCTCGTGTTCGGGCAGGTGCGCGAGGCGCTCGGCGACAACCTCGACTTCTTCATCAGCGGCGGCGGGAGCCTCTCGGCCGAGCTGTGCGCGCTCTACCACGCGATGGGCCTCCCGATTTACGAGGGCTACGGCCTCACCGAAACGTCGCCCGTCATCTCGGTCAACCCCCCCGAGGAACCGAAAATCGGAACCATCGGCTATCCGCTCCGGAACGTCGAGACGAAACTCGACACGACCGTCGTCGGCGACCAACTCGGCGATGCGGGCGGCGAAGTCGGCGAACTGCTCGTCCGCGGGTCGAGCGTCACCGAGGGCTACTGGAACAACCCCGAGGAGACCGAGGCGGCGTTCGTCGAGGACGACGAGGGCGAGCGCTGGTTCCGCACCGGCGACGTGGTCGAACTCCGGCCCGACGGCTACATCACCTTCCGCGAGCGCGCCAAGCAGATTCTCGTCCTCTCGACGGGCAAGAACGTCGCGCCCGGCCCCATCGAGGACGCGTTCGCCTCCTCACCGGTGGTCGAACAGTGCATGGTCCTCGGCGACGGCCGCAAGTTCGTCTCGGCGCTCATCGTGCCCAGTTTCGACGGGCTGAGGAAGTGGGCCGACGAGGAGGGCATCGACCTCCCCGACGAGCCGAAAGCCATCTGCCGCGACGACCGGGTGTACGAGCGCATCGAAGCCGAGGTTGAGGCGGCCAACGAGAACTTCGAGCCCTACGAGCGAATCAAGCAGTTCCGCGTCGTTCCCGAGGAGTTCACGGAGGGGAACGACCTGATGACGCCGACGATGAAAAAGAAGCGCCGGAACATCCTCGACCGCTACGCCGACGAGGTGTCTCTCATCTACGACGAGGACCGCCGGAGCGAAGAGCGGCGGGGTGGCGGGCGGGCCGCGACTCAGTGAAGTCGGACAGCCGAACCGTCCCCAGCCGTCTTTTCGCCGAGCGTCTCCCCAACTCCGCGGAGATACCGCCCGAGATGTGTGGACTTATCTTCCGTCGTCACATGGACCGAATCAATGGAGGCGATATAAGTGGCCGCAGCAGGAGGGGCCAACCTCATCCCGCTCGTCGCCGCGATAATCGGCATCGGCGTGGTCTCGCAGGTGCTCTCGGACCGGTTTCAGGTCCCCAGCGTCGTGTTCCTCATCGCGTCGGGTATCCTGCTCGGTCCGGAGGTCCTCGGCGTCATCTCTCCCGACTCGTTCGGGAACGCACTACAGGCCATCGTCGGTCTCTCGGTCGCTATCATCGTGTTCGAGGGCGCGTTCCACCTTCGAATCGACAAGCTACGGGAAGCGCCCGCCGCGACGTTCCGACTCGTCACCGTCGGGGCGATAATCGCGTTCGTCGCGACGGGCGTCGTCGTCCGCTACGCGCTCGGCGCGCCGTGGGCGGTGTCGTTCCTCGTCGGCGCGCTCCTCGTCGCGACCGGGCCGACGGTCATCGCACCGATTCTCGAAGTCGTCCCGGTCCGCGACCGGGTCGGCGCGGCGCTCGATACGGAGGGCATCGTCAACGACGTGACGGCGGCCATCGTCGCCGTCGTCATCTTCGAGGCAATCCTCGAAGGCGTCAGTAGTCCCGACGCTCTCGTGACGCTGTTTGCCGAGCGACTCGGCGTCGGCGTCGTCGTTGGCGCAATCGTCGCCGGGTCGCTGTACTACGCGCTCCGGTACGTCGACCTCTCGCCGGGTAACGCGCCGCAGAACGCGCGTCTGCTCGTCCTCGCCGGCGCGCTCGTGTCCTACGCGGCCGCCGACTACGTCGCCACGGAGGCCGGCATCGCGGCGGTGGCGACCGCCGGCATCCTCCTCGGCAACGCGGACGTGCCGTACGAAGAGGAGATTTCGGCGTTCAAAGGCGACATCACGCTGCTCGTGCTGTCGTTCGTCTTCATCGCCCTCGCGGCGCTGTTGGACTTCCAGAACCTCCTGAACCTCGGCGTCGGCGGCCTCGCCGTCGTCGCCGCCGTCGCGCTCGTGATTCGACCGCTGTTGGTCTTCATCTCGGCGCGCGGCGACCGGTTCACGAGAGAAGAGAAGCTCTTCATGAGCTTCGTCGGCCCGCGCGGCATCATCCCCGCGTCCGTGGCCTCGCTGTTCGCCATCGCCCTCCAGGAGGAGGCGACGCGGCTCGCGGCCGAAGGAATGGCCCAGCAGGCCGCAATGCTGAATCAGAGCGCCTCGATTCTCGTCGGCACGGTCTTTCTCGTCATCCTGACGACCGTCGTCTTCGAGGCCGGCCTCGCTCGTCAGATCGCAGAATACCTCGACGTCATCCCAATGCGTGTACTCATCATCGGAGGCGGGAAAGTGGGCCGTGCGCTCGCCGAACGCCTCGCAGACCGCGGAGAGAACGTGGTCCTCATCGAAGAGGACCAAGAAGTAGTCCAGACGGCCCGGAACATGGGCTTTACCGTCCACCACGGCGACGGAGCCGACACGAGCGTCTTACGCTCCGCGGGGGCCGCGAACGCCAAGTTCGTGGTCGCCGCGACCGGCGACGACGACGTGAACCTGCTCGTCGCGCAGTTGGCGAACTCGAAGTTCGAACCCGAGAGCGTCCTCGCGCGGGCGAACAACCCCGACAACGTCGAGGCGTTCGAAGAACTCGGCGTCCGGACCATCTCCTCGACCATCGCCACGGCGCAGGCGCTCGACAACTACATCGAGCGCCCGTCGATGTCGAACTGGATGGGCGAAATCGGCCGCTCCGGCGACGTTCAGGAGGTCGAGGTCACCGCCGAGAAACTCATCGGCCGGACCATCCGCGAAGTCGGCCCCGAACTGCCCGACGGCTGTCTCGTCACGCTCGTCTCGCGGAACGGCGACACGACGGTCCCCAACGCGGAGTTCACGCTCCAGGAGGGCGACCGCATCACCATCATCGGCGAGCGCGAGGCCGTCCGGGACGCAGAAGAGTTAGTCCACCCCGAGTAGCGGCTCTCGCCGCCCGCGACCCGTCGATTTTCACGCCGTCTCCGGCCGGTCAGCGCCGCGCCCAGCGGACGAACACCGCCCAGTAGCCGACGGTGAGCGCGACGAGGACGTACCAGACGGGCGCGCCGAGGTCGGGCCTCGGAACGAACCCCGCGGAGGCGGCCCCCGCGGCCGCCAGCGCCGCGAAGGCCCCCGACAGTACGGTCGTCGTTAGATTCATCACCGCGTTGTTCTCGACTTGCGGAGTATGAACGTGACGGAAGGCGCACGTATATTCGTGAGCGATAGCCGAGGTCCGCGGTTCGGGGAACCGCCGACACGCGGTCCACGAATTTCGCTCGCTTCCCGGGACGAATCAGGATAAAAAACGCAGGGCGGCCCTACCGACTGAACTCGATTGCCGCACCGCTGCCACCTTTTTCTCTCGCTCCGCTCGGCAAAAATCTGGACCAAAAAACAGCCGAGTTCCCACCCTACCTGCTGAACTCGATTGCCGCGCCCTGACCGAAGCCGACGCAGAGCGACGCGAGGCCGCGGTCCACGTCGCGCTTCTGCATCTCGTGGATGAGCGTCACGGGGAGGCGCGCGCCGGAGGCCCCGAGGGGGTGGCCGAGGGCGATTGCGCCGCCGTTGACGTTGAGTTTGTCCGCGTCGATGCCGAGTTCGCGGCGGGAGTACTCACATTGGCTGGCGAACGCCTCGTTGATTTCGACGAGGCCGTAGTCGTCGATATCGGTGCCGGCGCGGTCGAGGAGGCCGCGGGTCGCCGGGACCGGGCCGATGCCCATGACCGTCGGGTCGACGCCGGCGACGTTGTTCGTGCCGACCGAGGCGAGCACGTCGAGGCCGTGTTCGTCCGCGAACTCGCGGCTGGTGACGAGGACCGCGGCCGCGCCGTCGGTTATCTGCGAGGAGTTGCCGGCGGTGACGGAGCCGTCGCCGGAGAAGGCGGGGTCGAGGCCGCCGAGAATCTCCATGGAGGTGTCGCGGCGGATGCCCTCGTCCTCGGTGACGACGCCGTCGTCCGTCTCGACCGGGACGATTTCGTCGTCGAACCGGCCCGAGTCGGTCGCGTCGGCGGCGCGCTGGTGGCTCCGGAACGCGAACTCGTCTTGGGCCTCACGGGAGACCTCGTACTCCTCGGCGACCTTCTCCGCGGTCATCCCCATCTGCAACTGGAAGATGTTGTACTGCTCGCTCAGTTCGGGGTGGAGGTGCTGGTAGGAGTCGCCGTCCATCGGCACGCGGGACATGCTCTCGACTCCGCCGGCGACGATGCACTCGCGGTTGCCGGCGGCGATGGCGTCGGACGCGGAGATGATGGCCTGCATGGAGGAGGCGCACCAGCGGTTGATGCTCGTCGCGGGCGTCCCCTCACCGAGGTCCGACAGGAGCGCGATGACGCGAGCGACGTTGTTGTCCTGTTCGGTGCGCTGTTGGGCGACGCCCCACATCAGGTCTTCCACGTCGTCGGGGTCGACGTCGTGTTCGTCGAGGATGTGGTCGATGAGCGTGACCGAGAGGTCCTCGCTTCGAACGTCTTCGAACACGCCGCCCGCCTTGCCGAACGGCGTGCGGTACGCGGCCGCGATGACTGGCTCTGGCATGGCACATCATCGGGGTTCGAACACCATAAATAGTTTAGAACTCACTATTCGTCGTGACGAGTTGTTTATCGGGTCGAAAAACGCCGAGAAAGCGGTGAAAGTGGAGACGACGGCACCGAGTCTCGGAGCGTCAGGAACGAGTGGCGGAGTCGCTGTCCGGCCGACCGGGGATTCCGCCGGTACCCGCGTCGGCGACCGTTGGCTCCGCCGGGAAGAGTTCCGGCGCGACGTCGGCCGAGGCGTGCTCGAAGGGCACGTCGTCGGCGCTGGCGGCGTCCGCCGGGTCGTCGGATGCGATGCGTTCGGTCATGGTCAGTCGCTCGTGACCGGCTGTTCGGCCTCCGCTTCCTCCTCGGCGAACGGGTACCACGACTGCTTGGCGTCGTGCATGTACGGCGCTTCGAAGTCCGTCTCTTCGGGGACACAGTACTCGGTGACCGCCTCGGTCCCCTCGGCTTCGACCCACTCGCGGAACGTCTGTCCGGGCTCGCGGCGCTCCGCGAACGCCTCCACGAGCGACGCGATTGCCCCCGGCACCTCGTCGGCCGGGATGCGCTGCCGAACCCACTCGACGAACGACGGCTCCTCGCCGATGCCGCCGCCGACGCCGATGTCCATGGCCTCGACCATCTCGCCGTCCTTCTGGGCGCGCATGCCGAACAGGCCGATGTCGGCCGTGTTCGCCTGCCCGCAGTCGGCGGTACAGCCGGAGTAGTGAATCTTCAGTTGGCTCACGTCGTCGGGCACGTCCACGTTGTCGCGGAGCCACCGGAGCATCCGGGCGGTCCGGGCTTTCGTCTCCGTGAGCGCGAGCGAGCAGAACTCCGTGCCGGTGCAGGCGACCGTGCCGCGCTGGAACGGGTTCGGGACGGGCGTGTGCTTGCCGAGGAGCGGCTCGGCGAGCAGGTCGTCGAGCTTCTCCTCCGGCACGTCCATCAGAAGCGGGTTCTGCCGGCGGGTGAGTCGGACCTCGCCGGAGCCGTACTCGTCGGCGATGTCGGCCAGTTCGATGGCGTCGGACGCCGTGAGCCGGCCGACCGCGACGCTGAGGCCGACGTAGTAGTCGCCGTTGGCCTGCTCGTGGACGCCGACGTGGTCGTGTTTCCCGGCGGACTCCGAGCGGCCCGCGTTGTAGGTGTACTCGTCGCGGATGTTCTCGCCCGCAGACCGGAGTTCGAAGTCGACGTACTCCTCTTGGAGCAGGTCGCGGATCTTCTCCGTGCCCCACTCGTCCACGAAGAAGCGACTGCGGGCGCGGGCCCGAACGTCGCGGTTACCGTGTTCGTGGTAGAGTTCGACGAAGCCGCGGACGACCTCGTAGGCGCGCTCTTCGTCGGCGACGAAGATGTCGAGGTCGCGGGCGACGCGCGGCTTCCGGGAGCCGAGGCCGCCGCCGACGCGGACGTTGAAGCCGGTGACCGTCTCGCCGTCGATTTCTTTCTTCGCGGGTTCGAGCCCCACGTCGTTTATCGAGTCCTGCGCGCAGCCCTCGCGACAACCGGTGACGCTGATGTTGAACTTCCGCGGCATGTTCGACAGGGCGTCGTTCCCGCGGAGCTCGGTCTGGAAGCGGTCGAGGAGCGGCTGGGACTCGACGAGTTCGTGTTTGTCGCGGCCGGCGACCGGACAGCCGGTGATGTTCCGCATCGTGTCGCCGCCGGCGGACCGCGAGGAGACGCCCGCCGCTTCGAGCTTCTCCCAGACCTCGGGGATGTCCTCGAGTTCGAGCCAGTGGAGCTGAATCGACTGGCGCGTCGTCAGGTCCAACCAGGCGTCGCCGAACTCGGGGTTCTCGACCGGCCCGGACGCGTAGTCGCGCGCGACCTCCCCGATGGCCCGGAGCTGCCCCGGTTCGAGGACGCCGTTGGCGTTCGTCAGCCGCATCATGAAGTACGAGTCCTGACCCGTCCGCTGCTGGAAGACGCCCCAGAACTTGAAGCGCGTGAACCACTCGTCGCGCTCGTCTTCGGGGATGGCGTCGACGCCTTGCTCGGCGAACTCCTCGATCTTCTCGCGGACCGCGTCGCCGTAGAGCTCCGACTTCCACGCTTCCTTTTTACTCGCCATTTCCGACCACCAGTGGGCAATCATCCACTATTCCTGTGCGTTTGTTTGCGAACTTGGTCATGTTTCGTGATAACACGACTCGACAGAGGTTGATAAGAGTATTCGTTGAGAATCTTTAGAAATAGGCCCTCTAAGGCGTATTCGTCCATTCTATAACCGAATATTCCGAATATAAGGTCATAATCTGCGCAGATAATCGGCTGATTATTGGATAATCTAAACAGACCATAATGGACGATAATGTGGTATGGGACTCGAACGCGGTTCACCGACGAACGGTGAGCGCGCGCAAGTCGTCGAAGGAGTTCACGTTGTGAAACGCGTGCGTTCCGGCGTGAGCCTCCACTTCGCGGTCGTCGAGGACGGTGACGTCGAGCGCGGACATCACGGCCTGTAGGCGGTCGTCACCGGCTCGGATGGTGTCGGTGCAGGCGACCTCGCCGGCGCGGCAGTGGATGACCGCGGGGAGCGGCTGGGTCGTCTCCGAGACCCGCGGGACGACGCCCGCGCCGCCCTGCAGGCGGCCGAAGAGATGCGAGATGAATCCGCTCGGGACGAGCGGCATGTCGCACGGGAGGACCGCCGCGTACTCGGCGCTCGTCGCCCGCAGCGCGGTTCGCAGGCCGAAGACCGGCCCCCGGTCGGGATGGGCGTCCTCCGCGAACCGGACGTCGAAGTCCAAGAGCGCGCCGGCGAGCGCGTCCCGCTGTTCGGCGCGGCAGTTGACGACGAGTTCGTCGACGACGGGGTCGAGCGAGGCGGCGACACGGTGAATCATGGGCTGGCCGCCGACGGTGGCCGTCGCCTTGTCGATGCCGCCGAATCGAGTCGACCGACCGCCGGCGAGAATGATGCCCGCACGGCCGGTGTCGAGGTGTGGGTGCGACTCGTCGGCCATTCTCAGGCGGCGGCGCGTTCGAGTTCGCGGAGCCGTCCGCCGGCGACGACGAGCGCCATCAGTCGCTCACCTCGGCCGCGAGGAGGTCGGTGGACGCGGTCGTCTCGGGGTGTTCGAGGCGGACGGCGCACTGCTTGAAGTTCGGTTCGTTCGACTGCGGGTCGACCGCAGGGCTGGTGAGTCGGTTAGTCATCGGGTGGTGGATAGAGAGCCAGACGAGTCCCGGCGGGACGGCGTCGTCGGGGTCGAGCGTCGCCGGGACCGACGCCCGACGGGAGACGACGGTGGTTCGGCGGTCGCCCTCGGGGTCGGCGACCGCGTCGCGGTGCGCGTCGATTGTGTCGGGGTGCGCGCGGGCGACCGGCTCGTCCGGCGTGTCGCTGCGCGTGCGGACCCCGGTGTTGTACCCGTCGGCCTCGCGGCCGGTCGTGAGCGTCAGCGGGTACGACTCGTCCGCGGGTTCGGGGAGCGACGACCCCGAGAGCGCGCTGAACTGCGCCTTCCCGGACGGCGTCGGGAACGACCACGTCGGGTCGTCGGACTCCCCGTCGGCGTCGTCGTAGTAGCGGTAACCGCCCTCGCTCGTCGGGTCCGGCGCGGGCCAGCGGACGGCGCGCTCGCCGTCGAGTCGCGTGTACGAGAGCCCCGAGCAGTCGGCGTCGGTGCCCGCGGTGAGTGCGGCGAACTCGTCGAACACGTCGCTCGGCGAGACCGACGGTCTCGGGAGCAGTCCGGGCGAGACGCGGGCGGCAACGTCGGCGATGATGTCGAGGTCCTGCCTGACGCCCGGCGGCGTCTCGGTGGCCGGGCGGACCCGCGAGACCGTCCGCTCCATGTTCATCGTGGTCCCCTCGGACTCGCCCCACGTCGCCGCGGGGAGCACCACGTCGGCGAGTTCGACGGTCTCGGACCGGAAGGCGTCCTGCACGACGAGGAAGGAGTCTTCGAGGACCTCGCGGGCGGCCGTCGCGTCCGGGAACCCGGCGAGCGGGTTGGTGGCGACGGTCCAGACGACCGACGGCGACGACTCGAACATCCCGACCGGGCCGGGACCGTTGTCGTCGGGGAGTCGGGAGACGGGCACGCCCCACGCCTCCGCGACGGTCCGGCGGTGGTCCGGGTGTTCGAACGGTCGGTGGCCGGGCCACGTCCCCTTCGAGGAGACGACGCGAGTGCCCATCGAGTTCGCCTGTCCGGTGAGAGAGAAGGGGCCGGAGCCGGGGCCGAGGTTCCCGGAGGCGAGACAGAGGTTCACGAGCGCGCCGGCGGTCGCGGTGCCGCGGACGCTCTGGTTGACGCCCATGCCCCAGTAGACGAGCGTGGGGGCGTCGAGGAGCGACGCCAGTTTCTCGACTTCGTCGAGCGAGACGCCGGCCTCGGACGCCGCCTCTTCGACCGGGGGGAGTTCGTCGACGACGCGGTCGAAGCCCTCCGTGTACCCCTCGACGAACGCGTCGTCCACGCGGTCGGTCTCGACGAGGTGACCGAGGACCGCCTGCGCCAGCGCGAGGTCGCCGCCGGGGTCGATGGCGACGTGGTCGTCGGCGACCGCCGCGGTCTTCGTCTCGACGGGGTCGACGACGACGAGGTCGCCGTCGTCGGCCGACTGCCGAATCCACCGGAACATCACCGGGTGGGCGACTGCCGGGTTCGCCCCCCAGACGAGGTGCGTCTCGGCCTCGGGGATGTCGTCGTAGGTCGGCGGCGGCGCGTCGCTCCCGAAGGCGCGGTAGTAGGCCTTGACCGCGCTCGCCATGCAGAGCGTCGTGTTCGCGTCGTAGTTTCGGGTGCCGATACCGCCGCGGGCGAGCTTCCCGAGGGCGTAGGCGGCCTCGTTCGTCTGTTGGCCGCTGCCGAGGACGGCGACCTCGTCGGGGTCGTCGGCCATCGCGTCGGTGATGGCGTCGCCGACGCGCGCGAGCGCGTCAGACCACGAGGTCTGCCGGAGCTCCCCGTCCTCCCTGACGAGCGGTCGCGTGAGCCACGACCCGTCGGGGTCGGCCGATTCGCGGATACCGCGACCGCAGGCCAGCCCGTTGTTCACGGGGTGTGAAGGGTCCCCCCGAACCGCTTCCAGCCCGTACGAGGTGTCGGAGCCGAGGTGGACGTGTCCACAGCCCACGGCACAGCGCATGCAGGTCGTCGGGACTTGTTTCGCCACGCGATTCACCACCGGCTATTCGTCGAGAATGTACCGCATTTGGGCGGGCATCTCGGTCCATTCGTGAATATCATTTCACTATCTTGGCTCACAGTGGCGGAAGATAACCATAAAACCCTAATCGTTTAAGAAAGGATATTTTCCCCGAGTATTCTGAAGAAAGAGACAATATACAAGCATATGAAAGGAATATAATCGCGTAATCAATCCATTTTCGGATATGTTTTTGAATTGTTTTTCTGAAATTAACGTTGTGCGGCGGAGTCGCGCCGAGTTCCTTGTCATCGGGGAAGTTCGGCCGCGCGCACCAGCGGCGGCGCTCCGACGCTCTTATGCGTCTCCCCGGGCAATTTCTGGGGGATGAGTGAACGGGCGCTCGAGGTTGTCGAGTTTCTGCTGACGGCCCACCTCTACACCGACGACCGAACGCTTGACGAAAACGACCTTCCCCCGCGGTATCGACGCGTCTTCTGGGCGGACGCCGAGGACGACGGCGACGAGGACGAGTCGTCGATGGGCGGCATCGAGCGACCGCTCGTCGTGACCGAGTCCGTCGCGCGGAAGGCGACCGGCGTGGAACACCCCTGGGACGCGATTTCCGACCTCATGTTCACCCAGCGCGAGGACTTCTCCGGCCGCCTCTCTCTGACGCAGCCCGAGATGGCGCTGGAGTGGTTCGTCAAACGAGCCGACTACGACCGGCTCGTGACGAATCCGACGGTCGCGAAGTCGGTCGAGGACCGGGACGACGTGGACGTGACCCACGCGGACGCCAGAGAACAGACCCGGCCGATTCACGCCGACCGCGTGTGGATAGACAGCCTGCTGGACGAGTACTTCGACGACGAGGACGACGCCGAGATGCTCGACCTCGTGCAGGTCCGCGCGCCCGAGGAAATCGAGATGACCCTCGACGACCTCGTGCTCACGACGGACCAGGAAGGCGAGATTCACAAGCTGATGAAGGCCATCGAGCACCGCGAGTACCTCGCGGACATCGGCCTCCGCGAAATCGGGAAAATCCTCTTCGTCGGCCCGCCGGGGACCGGCAAGACCACCGTCTCGCGGGCGCTCGCCCACGAGCTCGGCCTCCCGTTCGTCGAGGTGAAGCTCTCGATGATTACGAGCCAGTACCTCGGCGAGACGGCCAAGAACGTCGAAAAGACCTTCGAGGTCGCAAAGCGGCTGTCGCCGTGTATCCTCTTTATCGACGAGTTCGACTCGGTGGCGAAGACCCGCCGGTCGGACGAGCACGCGGCGCTCAAGCGCGCGGTCAACACGCTGCTCAAGAGCATCGACGACATCTCGCTGATTCGCGACGAGGTCATCCTCATCGGCGCGACCAACCACCCCGACCAGCTCGACTCGGCGGCGTGGCGGCGCTTCGACGAAATCGTCAACTTCCCCAAGCCGGACCGCGGGATGCGCGCCGACATCCTCCGGGTCATCACGAACCGAATGGACATCGACGAGTTCGACCCCTCGGCCATCGCCGACGTGACGGAGGGCCTCACCGGCTCTGACCTCCGACTCGTCCTCCGCGAGGCCGTCCTCGAAGCGCTCACCGAAGAGCGGATGGAACTCACGCAGGACGACCTGCTCGAGGCCGTCGCCGACTTCGAAGAGCGCGACAACCTGAAGAACCTCGACATGATGTCCGACTCGTCGGAACTCGTCGCGGGCTCCAACGACGGTCACGACCACGACCACGACCACGACCACGACGGTCACGCGGACGAACACGAAGGCGAGACGCAGAAAGACGCCGGCGCGGCGCAGTAACTCCGCCTTTCTGACAAAACATTTACTAGTGGGCCGCAAACGGCGAGCCGATGCCCTCCAGCAGACGCCGATTCGTTCGGACGATTGCGGCGGGCGGAGTTCTGACGGCGCTCTCCGGGTGTACATCGGACCTCGAACCGTCCACCGCGACGCCCCTTCCCGAACCTGAGCCGAATCCTGCGCCCGCCTCTGGGGACCCGATTACAATCTCGCGCGACTACCGAGCGTCCTCGAAGTACGACTACTATCCGGATGCCGCGGAGATTCGACGACGCACCGGCTATCGCAAGCACGTGAACGAGTCGGGAACGACGAGAGAGCCGATATCCGAGCGAGAACCGGCGTCGTCGTGGGTGACGCGAGTCGGCGGGACCGTCGCGGGAGCCGAGGCGATGGCGACGGCGCGGGAGCGACTCGGCGTCGACTCGGTAGAGAACGTCAGCCCGGGAATGGGGTACAACGACGGGGGCGAGAGGCGGGTGATGCTCGGCTACGAGGTGTGGCCGAATCGGGGCGGTGAAACGCGAACGCCGGCCGTCGAATTCGAGGCGCTCGTCTCGGCGGTTCCGCGCACGGTTACTGCGAACTTCCGGTTCGAAGCGGCGACGCTCTCGGGGACGTTCCACCCCCTGGTCGAATTCCGGCAGAGATACCGGTCCTGACTCGCCGCGGTCGGCCACGTTTATACCTCGCCGCCCCCGTGGTTGAGTCGATGCGCGTGACCCTCCTCGGGACCGGCGACACGACCGGCACGCCCACCGTCGGCTGCGACTGCGAGACCTGCCTCGCGGCCCGCGAGCGGGGCATCGAGCGGACGCGCTTTTCTGTCCACGTGCAGAACGAGCGGACCGGCGAGTCGCTCCTCGTGGACTTCAGCCCCGACTTCCGCCACCAGTTTCTCACGCAGGACGTGCCGCTGCCGGACGAGGCCTTAGTCACCCACATCCACTTCGACCACCTCGACGGCCTCGGGAACGTCTACCGCCTCCTCGACGACCTCGCGGTCCACGCCGCCGACGAGGTCGACCCGGTCACGGGCGAGAGCGTCGCCGACGCGATTCGCTCGAAGTTCTCCTACCTCGACCGCATCTCGGTCGAAGACCAGACGCCGTTCGAGTCGTTCCGCGCCTGCGGCCTCGACGTGACGTTCGTGCCGGTCGTTCACCCGCCGCTGGTCTGCTACGGCGTCGCCATCGAGGACCCCGTGACGGGCGCGAAGCTCTCGCTTTCGGGCGATTCCACCTACGCCATCCCCGAGGAGTCCCGCGACGTGCTCCGGAACCCCGACCTGCTTCTCGCCGAGGCCATCGTCCCCGCGTCGGTCTGCGAGTACCACCCCATCGGCGGCGACGACTACGACGAAAACGGGGTCGCGCGGACCTTCGGCACGAAGCACATGACCCGCGAGGGTGCCATCGCGCTCGGCGAGGAACTCGACGCCGACGAGACTCGCCTCGTCCACGTGGCGCACTACTACCCCGCCGACGAGGCGTTCGAAGAGCCGCTGGCGGTCGACGGCGAGGTGTACGAACTGTGAAGCTCCGGACCGTCGCCGACGACAGGGCGTTCAGGTATCTCATGGTCGCCGGCGTCGTCGCGGCCGCGGCCAACTTCGTCCTGACCTACCTCGATACGGGCCGACTCGACTTCTTCGCCGTCGCCGTGCAGTTCACCCTCGTCGTCGTCATCGGCGTCGCGCTCGTCTCCTACTGGAACTACGTGGAGCGACGGGCCGACTCGGAGTGAGAGTCGGGGAGCGAACGCGCCGGTCCGATGCGACTTTGCGGCCGGAGCGCGTCGGGACGGCCGTGTCCGATATCGTCGACGCGCTTCGATACAGCACGCCGCTGGCCCTCGTCGCCGGCGTCGTCTGGTACCTCGTTGCCTCGTGGTCCGGGGAGCCGAACTGGGTCGAAGGCGCGGTGTTCGTCGTCGGTTTCGGCGTCGTCGCCACGCTCGGCTGGCACTACTCCGACGAGCGGAACGAGTAGCGACCCGGCGAGAGACCGGCCGAGTCAGAAGTACCGGTCGAGTCCCGACTGTCTGCGAACCGCCCCGGCCGGGTCGGCGACCCAGCCCGTCCGCGACTCGCGGAGGCCGTCGCGGTCAAGTTCGGGCGGGTCGGCCGCCTCGAACGCCGAGCAGTCGGCACCGCACTCGGAACCGGGGTCGACCACGCGGTCGAAGTGGGCGCAGGCCGGGCGGCCGTCGGCGTCGACGCGGGCGTGAGCGCAGGCGGGGAGGTCGTAGGCGCGCCACCCTTTTCCGTAGGCGCGCTCGGCGAGTCGGAGGCGGGCGGTTCGCTTTTCGGCGGGCGAGACGAGCGCCACGTCGGTGTGTAGCGAGTGATACTCGGTGGGTTCGACGCCGGTCGAACCGGGCGAGAGCGGCTGAGGCTCGCGGACGACCTCGCGGTCGCCGGTGTCGGGGTCGAAGCGCCAGACGCCGACTTCCCCGGGGATGCGGTTGAGGTGCGCGCCGGTGACGTAGCTCTCAGTCGAGAGAATCACTTCGTCGAAGACCGCGAGACTCACGTCGAGGCGGAGCTGTCGGAGCAGGTCGCCGGGACTGCCGAGGTCGGGTTTGTTCTCGATGCCGACGAGCCGGGAGAACCAGTCGTCGGGATAGCGGGCGGCGCGGCGGACGTACTCCCTGCTCCGGCGGCGCTCGGACTCGAAGAAGCCGACCTCGACGGCGCGGTCGGTGGCGCGGCGGGCGCGGCCGGGGTGGCAGTCGAAGCCGTCGCGCCAGAAGACGGCGCTTCCGGCCCCCACGTCGCTCTCGATGGCCGCCGCGGGAATCGCGCGGTCGGTGATGCGGGCGCGTTCGTCGAATTCCGGGCCCGGAACGACGGCGCACACGTCGATGATGCGGCTCCCGGGCGAGGCGACCGACGCGCCGAGTTGGCGCGCGGGCAGCCAGTCTGTCGTCTGTTCGAGCCGGGCGCAGAGCGTCAGTTCGAAGGCGAACTCCGAGGGTGACGACACCGGAGCGGGCACGCGAGACGGTCGGAGGCGGAGCGACAAAAAGCTCGCTCTCAGAGCGGTCGACCGTCGTGTCGGTGTTCTCGCATTTGATTTTCGGGGAGATACCTATTTGAAACAGAGCGGGGCAGTACTGACCGATGAAGGGGGAAGACAACGCAACCCACAGTATCAGACGGAGAACGTACCTCGGTATCGCGGCCAGCGCGGGGCTCGCCGGTCTCGCCGGCTGTAGTTCCGGAACGACCGCGAGCGCCGCGCGGGCACCGCCGAAGGTTCCGAAGGGGGCGCTCAAAGCCGGCGGCTGGGAGTACATCGGGGGGCACTCCCTCGACCCGGCGTTCGAGCGGTCGGTCGGCCCGGCGAGCGTCTCCGCGGCGTTCGAGACGGTCGTGTACGAAGACATGGACCTCTCGGAGACGCTGAAAGAGAAGACGCTCGGGCAGGCCGAGGGGCAGTTCTCGCTGTTCTTCGCGACGCGCGTGACGCTCGACCCGGGCCTGTCAAACCTCCCGGAGACGGTCCGCGGAACGGTCGTCGACTTGGTCGAGAAGCACGCGCGGAAACACTACGAGACGCAGTTATCGGACGTTGGCGTCACGGACATCGAACAGACCGACACCCGGTCGACGACGGTCGATACCGGCGATTCGGCGCGCGTTACCGACTACGGGGCGACGATTTCCTTCGACACGATTACGTTCCCGTTCACGGACGAAAAGGAGTTCACAATCGAAGGACAGGAGTTCGACGTCAGCGGGATGCTGGCCGTCTGGGAGCACGACGGGACGATTCTCGTCGCGGGTGGCGCACACCCCGGCGAGAACATCGAACTCAGCGTGACCAAGGAGCCGACCGAGGCCATCGAGGTCTCGGTCGACATCGACCTCGGACTCACGCCGGACGCCTACCGAGACGAGCTTCGCTCGCTCGTCAAGGGCGTCGAATAACCGACGGATTCCGGAGCCGATAGCCGTTCGAGGGGTTACTCGAATCGGTCTACGAACCGTCGTGCTGGGGGGCACGACGAACCATTTTCCGAAGCAGCGCCGGGAGCGGGAGACGCCGCTGAATCGCCGCGCGCGGTGTGTGACCGCCCGACGTAGCCACAGCAGCCCCGGTCCGAGAACAGCACCTTTATCAGTCGTTCGGAGCCAAGTTCACGCAAGATTACTCTCAGGAGGTCAATGGTGACGAAAAACCCACAACAACCGGAGGTGAACATCGGACTCGTCGGTCACGTCGACCACGGAAAGACGACGCTCGTTCAAGCGTTGTCCGGCTCGTGGACGGACCAGCACTCGGAGGAGATGAAGCGCGGAATCTCCATCCGACTCGGGTACGCCGACGCGACGTTCCGTCAGATTCCCGGCGTTGACGCGCCGGAGTGTTACACGGTCGAAGAGAAGACAGAAGACGGCGAAGAGACCGAAGTGCGCCGCACCGTCTCGTTCGTCGACGCGCCCGGCCACGAAACGCTCATGGCGACCATGCTCTCTGGTGCCGCCATCATGGACGGCGCCATCCTGCTCGTGAGCGCGACCGAGGACGTGCCGCAGGCCCAGACGGCGGAGCACCTGATGGCGCTCGATATCATCGGCATCGAGAACATCGTCATCGCGCAGAACAAGGTCGACCTCGTCGACCGCGAGCGCGCCCTCGACAACTACGAACAGATCAAGGAGTTCGTGGAGGGAACGGTGGCCGAAGACGCGCCCATCGTCCCCATCAGCGCCCAGCAGGAGGTCAACCTCGACCTCCTCATCGAGGCCATCGAGGAGGAGATTCCGACGCCCGACCGCGACGAGACCGAAGACAGCCGGATGTTCGTCGCGCGCAGCTTCGACATCAACCGCCCGGGGACGACCTGGGACGGCCTCATGGGCGGTGTCATCGGCGGCAGCGTCGTCGCCGGCAAGCTCGAGGAGGGCGACGAACTCGAACTCCGCCCCGGCCGCGAAGTCGACGAGGAGGGCCAGACCGAATGGCGCTCCATCACGACCGAGGTCCGCTCGCTGCAGGCGGGCGGCAACATGGTCGACGAAGTCCGGCCCGGCGGCCTCTGCGGCGTCGGGACCGGTCTCGACCCGAGCTTCACGAAGGGCGACGCGCTCGCGGGACAGGTCGCCGGTGAGCCCGGCACGCTCCCGCCGACGCGCGAGCAGTTCACCATGGACGTCGAACTGCTCGACCGCGTCGTCGGCGGCGAGGAAGACGAGGGTATCGACGAGATATCCACCGGCGAGCCCCTGATGCTCACCGTCGGCACCGCGACGACCGTCGGCGCGGTGACGAGCGCGCGAAGCGGCGAGGCGGAAGTCTCGCTCAAGCGCCCCGTCTGCGCCGCCGAAGGCGCGAAGATAGCCATCAACCGCCGCGTGGGCGCCCGCTGGCGGCTCATCGGTATCGGGACGCTCAAGTGACGTGACCGCCACCGTAGTCGTCATGGACACGAACGCGCTCATGATGCCGGTCGAACTCGACGTTCGCGTGTTCGACGAACTCGACCGGCTGCTCGCGGCCGACGCGGACCTCGTGGTCCCCACGGCCGTCCTCGACGAGCTGGAGAAGCTCTCGTCGGGCGGCGGGACCGAAGGCGTCGCGGCGAGCGTGGGCGCGGACCTGGCGACCCGGTGCCGGGCGGTCGAAACCGAGGAATCGTACGCCGACGACGCGGTCGTCGAACTCGCCGAATCGGGCGAGGTCGACTACGTCGTCACGAACGACAAGCCCCTCCGTGACCGGGTGCTCGACTGCGGGATTCCCGTCGTCGGCATCCGGGGGCACGCCACGCTGGCAATCACGGAACCTTAACGAAACTATGTACAAACGGGTACGACTCAAAGATACAGTCGAAGTCCCACCCCGACACCTGGGCGACGTGACGCCCGAGCGGGTCAAGCGACTGTTGCAGGACAAGTTGGAAGGACGGATGGACGAGGACGTGGGGAGCGTCGTGAGCGTCGTGAACGTCAACGACATCGGCGAGGGCACCGTGCTGCCCAACCGCCCCGGCGTCTACTACGAGGCCGATTTCGACGCCATCACCTACGACCCCGACATGCAGGAGGTCGTCGACGGCATCGTGGTCGAAGTCGTCGAGTTCGGTGCCTTCGTCGGCATCGGGCCGGTCGACGGGCTGCTCCACGTCTCGCAGATATCCGACGAATACCTCGCCTACGACGGCGAGAACCAACAGCTCGCGTCGACCGAGTCCAACCAGACGCTCGCCGTCGACGACGAGGTTCGCGCACGCATCGTCACCAAGAGCATCGACGAGCGCAACCCGCGCGACTCGAAGATCGGCCTCACGGCCAAACAGCCGGGGCTCGGCAAGCACGGCTGGCTCGAATCGAAGCGCCAGCAGAGCGAGGCCTCGGCGGAGGGTAACTGATGGCGAAGCCCCGTCTCGCCTGCCGCGAGTGCCACTTCGTCAACGACCCGGACAAACAGACGTGCGAGAACTGCGGGTCGAGCAGTCTCACCGAGGACTGGGCGGGTTACGTCGTCATCACCCACCCCGAAGACAGCGAAATCGCCACCGAGATGAACGTCACCGAACCCGGCGGCTACGCGCTTAAGGTCCGCTGAGCATGCTCACCCTGCCGACGGCGCTTCGGGCGGCGTTCAAAGAGCCGTTCGGCCCGGTGTACACCGAGGCCGACGAGCTCCTCGCAGACGCATCCAGCGAGGACGCTGACGCGCCGCTCGTCGCCGTCGGCGACGTCGTCACCTTCCACCTCCGCCGCGCCGGTCGCCCGCCGGACGTGGCAGTCATCGACGGCAAGACGAAGCGCGAGGCCGTCGGCGAGGAGATTCGCCGGGCGGTCGAGACCGGCCGTCTCGTCGAGGTCGAAAACGAACCGGGAACCGTCTCCGTCGACCTCGTGGCCGCGCTCGTGACTGCGCTCGACGCCGACGAGCCGACGACGCTCCTCGTCGAGGGCGAAGAGGACCTCGCCACGCTCCCGGCGGTGCTCGCCGCGCCCGTCGGCTCGACCGTCGTCTACGGCCAGCCCGACGAGGGAATGGTCCGCGTGACCGTCACCGACGCGGCCAAGACCGAGATGCGGGACCTCCTCGCGCAGTTCGACGGCGACTTCGACGCCGTGGTCGCGCCCATCGACGCCTGAGACGCGGGCGCGCTCGTCCCTTCGAAATCCTTTTACTTGCTTCGGGGGGAATTACTGGTAACTGAACCATGGATATCGAAATCATCTCCGAGGAGGAGAACCCCATGTTGCACCGGACGGACGTTCGATTCGAGATCGTCCACGAGGAAGCGACGCCCTCGCGTCTGTCGGTTCGCGACTCGCTCGCGGCCAAGCTGAACAAGGACTCCGACGAGGTCGTCGTCCACGAGCTCGACACGAAGTTCGGCATGCGCAAGACCGCGGGCTACGCGAAGGTCTACGAGAGCCCCGAGTTCGCGCGCGACGTCGAGCAGGAGCACATGCTCGAGCGCAACAAGATCACCGACGCCGAAGTCGAAGCCGAAGAGGCGTAGTCCCGGCTTCGAACCGCCGTTTCTTCACACTCGATGCGCATTCTCGGAATCGAAGGTACAGCGTGGGCCGCGAGCGCCGCGGTTTTCGAGACCGACGACCCCGACGCGCTCCGCTCCGGAACCGGGCGGACGCCGGACCCCTCGGCCGACCACGTCTTCATCGAATCTGACCCGTACCAGCCCGACAGCGGCGGCATCCACCCGCGAGAGGCCGCAGAGCACATGGGGACCGCCATCCCCGAGGTCGTCGAGACCGCACTGGCGCACGCCGCGGAGCGACACGACGGCGACGGTCCCGTCGTCGACGGCGTCGCCTTCTCCCGCGGCCCCGGGCTCGGCCCGTGTCTCCGCATCGTCGGCACCGCGGCGCGCTCGGTCGCCCAGACGCTCGACGTGCCGCTACTCGGCGTCAACCACATGGTCGCGCACCTCGAAATCGGCCGCTACCAGTCCGGCTTCGACTCGCCGGTCTGTCTGAACGCCTCGGGCGCGAACGCCCACCTCTTGGGCTATCACAACGGCCGCTACCGCGTCCTCGGCGAGACGATGGACACCGGCGTCGGCAACGCCATCGACAAGTTCACCCGCCACGTCGGCTGGACCCACCCCGGCGGCCCGAAAGTCGAGGCGGCCGCGAAGGACGGCGAGTACGTCGAACTGCCGTACGTGGTCAAGGGGATGGACTTCTCGTTTTCCGGCATCATGAGCGCCGCGAAGGACGAGGCGGACGCGGGCACGCCCGTGCCCGACATCTGCGCCGGCCTGCAGGAGACCATCTTCGCCATGCTCACCGAGGTGGCCGAGCGCGCCCTGTCGCTGACGGGGACCGACGAACTCGTCCTCGGCGGCGGCGTGGGCCAGAACGCCCGCCTGCGCGAGATGCTCGCCGAGATGTGCGACCAGCGCGGCGCGAAGTTCCACGCGCCCGAGCCGCGGTTCCTTCGCGACAACGCCGGCATGATAGCCGTGCTCGGCGCGCGGATGCTCGCCGCGGGCGACACGCTCGCGGTCGAGAAATCCACCGTGGACCCGAACTTCCGTCCCGACCAGGTCGACGTGACGTGGCGCGGCGCGGACGAGTCGGTCGCGCGCGCCTACACCGACGACGGCGCGATTCGCGGGGCCGAGGCGACCGTCGACATCGGCTCCGAGGAGGTCGTCAAGCGGCGCGTCCCGAAGACGTACCGCCACCCGGAACTGGACGACAAACTCCGCCGCGAGCGGACGAAAGCCGAGTCGCGGCTGACGAGCGACGCCCGGCGCGCCGGCGTCCGGACGCCCGTCGTCCGCGACGTGGACCCCGTCGACGGCGTTATCACGTTCCAGCGGGTCGGCGACGCGGACCTCGCGGAGCGACTCGACCCCGAGGCCGTCCGCGTCGTCGGCGAGTACCTCGCGCGCCTCCACGAGGCGGGTATCGTCCACGGCGACCCGACGACGCGGAACGTTCGGGTCGGAACCGGACCGGACGGCGAACCGCGCGTGTACCTCATCGACTTCGGCCTCGGCTTCCACACGGGTCACGTCGAGGACCACGCGATGGACCTCCACGTCTTCGCCCAGAGCGTCGAGGGGACCGCCGACGACGCCGAACCCCTCCTCGACGCGCTCGAAGCGGGCTACGAGGCCGTCGGCTCCGAGGAGGTCATCGCCCGGTTGCGAGAGGTCGAATCCCGCGGTCGGTACCGGTAGGTCGCCGCGGCCGAACTCGTCGGAAGGCCAAAACGATTTATCCCGAGCCGGCGTATTCGTCTCACATGGCAGACAAACCGCAGCGCGGAACGCTTTTCGGCATCCCGTACAACTTCGAGCGCCCGAGCGCCGGCCGACTGCTCTCGTCGTACTGGCAGCCCGGTAAGGGCATGCTGGTCGAGAAGCCCTTCGGCATCGGCTACACCCTGAACCTCGCGAGCTGGCGGTCGTGGGTCGTCCTCCTCGTCGCCGGCGGCCTGCTCTGGAACGAGCGCCAGAAGGCGGAGGAGTCCGAAGAAGAGGCCGAGGCCGACGACGGCCCCGTCGAAGTCATCGTCGACTGAGGCGAAGCGACCGACACCGACGACTTTTCCACGTCCGCCCGCGGAGGGGCGGGCATGCTCCGATACGTCACCACGAACGCGGGGAAGGTCCGCGAGGCGCTCTCGTACCTCGACGACGACGTGACCCAACTCGACTTCGACTACACCGAGGTACAGGCGTCCGAACTCGGTCCCATCGCGGCGCACGGCGCGCGCGAGGCCTACCGCTACGCCGACGAGCCGGTGCTCGTGGACGACGCCGGCCTCTTTATCGACGGCTTCGAGGGCTTTCCCGGCCCGTACTCCTCGTACGTCGAGGACACCCTCGGCGTCGAGGCGGTCCACCGACTGGCCGCGGCCGAACTCGACGAGCCCCGTCGGGCCTCGTTCCGCTGCGTCCTCGCGTACTGCGACGGCGAGGCCTTCGAGGCGAGTCCGGACCCGATAGACCGCGACGACCGGACCGTGGCGGCCGCCCGCGGCGCGGAACAAGACGCGGAGGAGACGGAGGCGCTCCCGGTGAAGCTCTTTACGGGGAGCGTCAACGGCCGTATCGTCCCGCCGCGCGGCGAGGGGGGCTTCGGCTACGACCCCATCTTCGAACACGACGGCGCGACGTTCGCGGAGCTGAGCGCCGAGGAGAAGAACGGTATCTCCCACCGCGGGCGGGCGTTAGCGAAGTTCGCGACGTGGTACGCCGAGCGGTAGCGAGGCGAATCTCGTCTGGCGAACCGAGCGAACGGGAGCCGTCGCCGACCACCCCACCGACCGCTACGTTTACTTCGCCGGCGCAACCCCGAACCGCATGGACCCGAGCGACTTCTTCGAGGGCGGGACCGTCACCGTCTCGGCGGCGACCTACGCGGTCGTCAAGGCCGAGCGGGGCGACCCGGACGCCTTCGCGACGATTCGAGACGAGAACGAGACGACGGTCGTCGTCGAAGAGGGGCGCGTCGACGAGGCGACCGCCGTCGAAGTCGAGCGGGGCTGGAAGCGGCTCACCTTCGAGATGGTCCTGCCGTTCGAACTCGTCGGCTTTCTGGCGCAGGTGGCGGGCGCGCTCGCCGAGGAGGACATCTCGATATTCGCGCTGTCGGCGTACTCGACCGACCACGTGCTCGTCCGGGAGGATAACGCGGCGGCGGCCGCGACGAAACTCGAATCGCTCGGCTGTACCGTCGAGCACGCCGGGAGCTCTGGAGACGAGAACTAACGTCAAAACTGGTTCGCGAGCAAACAGGTTGATACGTCCGGGGGTGGCACACTAGTCGTGATGTTCCCCGACTGCGACGAACCCCTCCCACTCGTCACCGACCCCTCCAACGGTATCGACTGCATGCGCTCCGTCCGATTGACAGCCGGCCCTGGCCCCGCCACTCCCCACAATCGTGGGGGTTCACACTCAGGGTCGGCGAGCGCCTACGGAGACGCATGAACCGAGCGAACGTCGTCGCCGCCGGCGCGGCGAGCGGCTACGGCATCGCCGTCTTCGCCGCCATCGCGGTGTTCTTCGGCGACGCCTCCCGGAGCCTCGGCGTCGCCCTCGCCTTCGGTCTCGTGACCGTTCTCGCCATCTTCGCGGTGACTCGCGTCCTCAACGACTGAGCCGGCGGTTGGGCCGGCAGTCGGGCGGGCTGCCGGCGTCTACGCCCGCGGGTCGCGGTCCGGGCCGGGGTACGACCCGCCTTCGACCTCGACGTAGAGGCTCTCTGGCGCGAACAGCGTCGCGAACGCCTTCGGGTGTCGGACGCTGACGGGGAAGCGACCGCCGAGCGCCGCGCCCGCCTGCGCCGAACTGAGGCGGTCGTCGAACGTGAGGAGGTGCATCGCGCCGCCGCGGTAGGCCGACGCCAGCGCGGGGTTGTCGCCGTCCGGGTGGGAGACGAGCTCGGCCCACGACTCGACCTTCTCGCGCCAGTCGGCCGCGAGGTCGGCGTCCGCGAGCGACGAGATGACCGCCTCGGCGTCGTCGAGGAGCGGGTCGCTGGCGACGAGCGCCGTCCACGAGTGCCGCCGGAGGTGGTCGAGCGCCGCTCTGGCGGGGCCGTCGGCGAGGAGATCCGCCGCGAGCACGTCGGCGTCGGCGACGACCCGCGCGGGCGAGGGCTCCGACTCAGGCATCGTCACCTCGGCGGGCGCGGAGCGCCTCGGTGATGTCGGCCTCGGTCGTCTCGTAGGCGGCGGCGCGAGCGAAAAGCGACTCCCAACTCATGTCCGTCACCACGGGACGGCTCGAAAAGAATCCGACGCAACCGGTTTCGTACTCGAATCGTTACGATTCTCTGGTATTGAAATTGTTTGTGATTACGTTGCGTGGGAAACAGTTAATCCGCGTTCGGCGAACCACAATGCATGGCGATAGAGCGACGGCGTTTCTTACAGGCTGCTGGTGTCGGCGCGGTTCTCGGACTGAGCGGATGCACGGGAGACGCGAATCCCCCGCAGGCGAACAACGGGACCACAGAGGAGTCTCAGGGGAGCCAAAGCGGGAGCGGCGCGACCCAGGAACTGACGCTGGCGACGACGACGAGCACCTACGACACGGGCCTGCTCGACGCGCTGAACCCGGTGTTCGAAGAGAAGTTCAACGCCCGCGTGAAGACCATCTCGCAGGGGACCGGCGCGGCCATCGAGACGGCGCGGAACGGCGACGCGGACGTGATTCTCGTCCACGCCCGCGGCGCGGAAGACGAGTTCCTGCGAGAGGGCTACGGCGTCAACCGCCGCGACGTGATGTTCAACGACTTCGTCGTCGTCGGCCCGGCCGACGACCCCGCCGGCATCTCGGGGATGTCGAGCGCGGCCGACGCCTTCGCGACCATCGCGGACGCCGAGGCGACGTTCGTCTCCCGCGGCGACGACTCGGGGACGAACAAGAAGGAACTCCTCATCTGGGAGGCCGCCGGCGTCGAACCGTCGGGGACGTGGTACCGCGAAATCGGCAAGGGCATGGGCGACACGCTCGTCCAGGCCGACCAGTCGGGCGCGTACACGCTCGCCGACCGCGGGACGTTCCTCGCGACGCAGGACAACATCGACCTCGAAATCCATGTGCAGGGCCCGCTCAAGGGCGGCCCGACCATCCTGAAGAACCCCTACGGCGTCATCCCGGTCAACCCCGCGAAGTACCCCGACGTGAACTACTCGCTGGCGATGGCCTACGCCGGCTTCCTCACGAGCCCCGAGGGACAGGAGATGATCAGCAACTACACGGCGAACGGGTCGCAGCTCTTCTTCCCCAACGCGCTCTCTGAGGACCCGCAGTTCGGCCAGTACGTCCCCGAGAACTACGACGGCGGGGAGAACGCCTCGTCGTCGGCGTCGGTCTCCGACGCCCAGTTCGAGTCGTGGGTGGCACAGCACGTCCCCGAGGACTTTTAGTCCGACCGGACCCCACCACCGCCCGTGTTCGCCCTCGGCGACCTGAACCTCACCTACCTCGTCAGCATCACGGCCGTCTCGCTGTACGTGAGCACCGCGGCGGTCGCGCTGAGCGCCGCGCTCGGCCTCCCAATCTCGCTGGCGGTCGGGTTCCGCGACTTCTACGGGAAGTCGGTCGTCACCTCCGTCATCTCGACGGGGATGGGCTTTCCGAGCGTCGTCGTCGGCCTCGTCGTCCTCTTGGCGCTGTCCCGCTCGGGACCGCTCGGGACGTTCGACCTGCTGTTTACCCCCGAGGCGATGATTCTCTCGCAGACCATCCTCGCGCTCCCCGTCCTCGTGAGCGTCTCGCTGTCGGCGGTCCAGTCGGTTCCACAGGACCTCAGAGACGCCGCCTTCGCCGCCGGCGGCACCTCGACCGACGTCGCCCTGTTGGTCGTCCGCGAGGCGCGCTACGGCATCGTCACGGCGCTTCTGGCCGCCTACGGCCGCGCCATCAGCGAGGTCGGCTCCGTGCTCATCGTCGGCGGCAACATCGTCTTCTCGGACAGCACGTCGTTCACCCGGACGCTCACGACGGCCATCACCGTCGAAGCGCGGAAGGGGAACATCGAGACGGGCATCGCGCTCGGAGCCATCCTGCTCGCGCTCGTCCTCGGCGTGAACGCCCTCGGCGCGCGCTTCCGCGACCGGACCCCCGGACGGAACGGGAGGGGACGATGACGACCGAGAGACCCGGAACCGGCGGGCCCGGTGTCGGCGAGTCCGACGGGTCCACCGCACCCGACCCGGCGTCGAACGGGGCGGGGCGCGGCGGGACCCGACTCGCGGCTCACGACCTCGGCCACGGCTTCGGCAACGGCGCGGTGCTGGAAGACATCTCGCTGGCCGTCGAACCGGGGGAGATTCTCGCCGTCGTCGGTCCCTCGGGGACGGGCAAGACGACGCTCTTCCGACTGCTCGCCATGTTCGAGCGGCCGGACGAGGGGACGGTCGAAGTCGGCGACGACGACGTGTGGACCCTCTCCGAAGCGCGCCGACTGGCGGTCAGACGGCGAGTCGGGATGGCGTTCCAGACACGGAGTCTCTTCTCGACGACGGTCGAAGAGAACGTCTCCTACGGGCTTCGAGTCCGCCGGTCGTGGGGCGCTCGCGTCCGCGACGCGGTCGAGGGGCTGTTCGGCCGCGACGAGCCGTCGGAGACGGTCGAAAAGGCGCTTCGGACCGTCGGGATGTTCGACAAGGTCGACCGCGACGCCGGGTCGCTGTCGGCGGGCGAGGCCCAGCGCGTCGCCATCGCGCGGGCGCTCGCACCCGACCCGGACGTGTTACTGCTGGACGAACCGACCTCGAACCTCGACCCGCGGAACACCGCCGCCATCGAGTCGGCGATGCGGGCGGCGCGGGACCGCGGCATCGCCGTCGCGCTCGCGACTCACGACATGCAGCAGGCCCGGCGGGTGTCAGACCGGACGGCCGTCATCCTCGGCGGGACGTGCATCGAATCGGGACCGACCGACGAGGTGTTCGAGTCGCCGGACGACGACCGGGTCCGCCAGTTCGTCGAGGGGAAACTCGTCTACTGAGCGCGGGAGGCGAACGGCAATCCCGGCAGTGGTATAACAGCAGATATTGCACGTAGATAGCGTGTGACCCCTGTCTGACGCAGATTTAAGGTTCCCCGTACGTACCCGAGTATGGGGCGCGCACTCGGCCTCAGTTCCCATCCTCCCACCGGCGCGCCCGGCACGAAACCACCACCACCATCGTCGTTCTGGTTCCCCCGGTACGACATGCGGCGCCGCCACCACGGCGCTGTTTTCCGAGACGGACTACACCGCAGAGAGACCTCTCGACCCGCCGAACGTCGTCGCGGCGTCAGCCGAGTAGTTTCGACCGAACCCGTTCCAGCGCGTTTCGCTCCGTGAGGAGCGCGAGCTGGTCGCCGGGTTCGACGACGGTCCCCGGAAGCGGAATCGTCATCGGCTCGCGCTCCCGGCCGTGGGCGTAGACGCGCCCGTCCGCGCCGAGGTCGATGTTGGCGACGTGGTCGCCGACGACGGGTGCGCCGTCGGGGACGGTTACCGTCGTCAGTCGGAGCTGGTCGGTGAGGTCGCCGATGGCGTTGAAGTCGCCGCCGAGGAGCGCCGTCTTCGCGCCGGCCGCGCCGAGGCGTTCGGGGTAGATAATCTCGTCCACGTCGTCGGCGTAGCGCTCGTAAATCTCCTGGCGGTAGTCCTCGCTGATTCGCATGACCGTCCGGCAGTCGTACTCCTTTCCGAGCATGCAGGCCGCGAAGTTGATGTTCGGGTCGCCGGTCAGCCCGCCGACGGCGTCTGCGCCCTCGACGCCCGCTTCCCGCAGGACGCTCTCGGTCCCGCCGTCGCCGAGAACCGCCTCGAAGCCCTCGTCGCGGGCGCGGTCGACCTTCTTGTCGTTGTTGTCGACGACCGTCACGTCGTGGCCCTCCTCCCGGAGCACGCGGGCGGTCCGTGAACCCACGCGGCCGTAGCCAACGATAACGAATTTCATGGTAGTAGTATGCACACCGGATGGCTAAAAGATGGCCCCCGTCAGGGTCGAGTCCGTTCGAGTCGCTCCGTGACCGAATCGATGGTGTCCGCGAGTGACGGCGTCCCGAAGAGGGCGACGAGCACCGCGCCGACCGTGTCGAAGACGAGGTCGACGATAGTGTCGCCGAGACCGTACTGAACGAGGACGGCCTCCGAGCCGACGGCGTCGGCGGCGAGTCGCGCACCGAACTCGAGTACCTCCCAGAACACGCCGGCCGCGAGCGTGAAAAGCAGGATGTAGACGAACATGAAGCGGTCGGGGAGGTAGACGGTCTCGGTGTACTCGTCGACGGCCCGCGCGGTGACGTAACCGACCGCCGCGACCACGGTCGCCGAGAGCGTGTGGGTGACGTGGTCCCACCAGTCGATGTAGTGGTACGGGCCGAGCATGCCGATGGCGTGGAGCAACACCGCCAGCGCCAGCCAGAGGCCGAGAAGCGGGTGGAGCCGAATCTGCCAGTCGCGGCGGAGCACCGCGGGGAGGAACGTCGCCGCCAGCGCGAGCACGGCGTTGACGGCGACGCTCAGGTTCCGCGTGTAGAGACCGACGAGGAAGATACACACGATGATGGCCTGAATCGCCCGCCCCGCGAGTCGCTCGATTCGACTGGGGACCATTGCGGTGTGCTATGACCTGAGCAGCCTAAATTCGACCGTGAGACTAGCTAGCACGACCACCGACATCGTTTTTCCTCCAGATTGCATACGCCCCATCGATGATGGCCACCACTCACGCCCTCGCGGGTGTCGTCCTCGGCACCGCCGTGTGGGCGCTGGTCCCCGAGGCCGGGATGCTCCCGGTGCTCGCGGCCGCACTCGGCGGCCTGTTCCCCGACTTCGACCTCTACGCGGGCCACCGGAAGACCCTCCACTTCCCCGTGTACTTCAGCGCGCTCGCCGTGCCCGCGGTAGCGGTCGCCGCGCTGAACCCGACGACCACGACGCTCGCCGTCGCGCTGTTCCTCGCGGCGGCCGCGCTCCACTCCGCGTCCGACGTGCTCGGCGGCGGCCTCGAACTCAAGCCGTGGCTCGGCACCTCCGAGCGCGCCGTCTACGACCACTGGAACGGCCGGTGGCTCGCCCCGAAGCGCCTGATTCGCTACGACGGCGCGCCCGAGGACCTCGCGCTGACGCTCGCCTTCGCCGTCCCGCCGGTCCTCGCCTTCGACGGCCTCGCGGAGACGCTCGTCATCGCCGCGGTCGCCGTCTCCGGCGTCTACGTCCTGCTCCGGAAACCGATGGTCGCCATCGCGGAGACCGCCGTCGCGGCGATACCCGACCACGTCGTCGACTACGTGCCGGAGCGGTTCGTCCGCGACCTCCGGTAAGCGGCTCCCGTTTTCGAGGCGTCTCGACCGCCGATTCTCCGGGTTTCAGCGCCGCTTCCGTTTCGAGCCGACAGCCGTTTCGAACCGACAGCCCGCGAGGGGGCCGACCGGGACAAGACACTTATCTGACGGCCGCGCGGTCGAACTCACCCGAGTTCCAGAATGACAGACCAACGACGCGCCGTCAGAGACGCGTACGACCGCCTCGCCGACGACTACCTCGACCAGCGGAGCGACGACGCGCCCGCGGTGCTCGACGAGTTCGCCGACGCCCTCGACCCGGACGCGCGGGTGCTCGACGCCGGCTGCGGGCAGGGAACGCCCGTGACGGACGCTCTCGCGGCCGACTTCGACGTGGTCGGCGTCGACTTCTCCCGCGAGCAACTGCGCCGCGCCCGCCGAGACGTGCCGGCGGCGCGGTTCGCACAGGGAGACATGACCGCGCTTCCGGTCCGGTCGGACTCCTTCGACGCCGTCTGCGCGTTCTATTCCGTCATCCACGTCCCAATCGCGGAACACGAGCGGGTGTTCGCGGAGTTCGCCCGCGTCCTCCGGCCCGGCGGCACCCTGCTTTCGACCGTCGGCGGCGAGGCGTGGACCGGGTCGAACCCCGACTGGCTCGACAGCGGCGTCGAGATGCGCTGGAGCTTCCCCGACATCGACGAGACCTACGAGACGCTCGATTCGACCGGGTTCGCGGTCGAATCCGAGTTCGTCGTGGACGACGAGCTGGGGAGCCAGTACCCGTTCGTGTTAGCGCGATACGAGAGCTGAGATGGCTATTTTAGCGGGGAAGACGCGTCTCAGTCGGTCGGTTTCGCGGTCGGAGACGGGGCCGCATCGGCGCGGGCCTCCCGCCGATGGAGCAGGTACGCACAGCACACCGCGACGACGCCCGCGGCGGTGGCGATGCCGAACGCGACGCGGTAGCCGGTCGGCGTGTAGACCCGCGCGCCGGCCACCGTCTCGCCCGTCCAGTAGGCGTCGAGGGCGAGACCCATCACCGCCGGAAACAGCGCCGCGCCGAAGTAGCCCATGCTGTTTATCGCGCCCGTGACCGTCGCGCTCGCGGTGGCGTCGTGGCGCTCCTTGGCGACCGTGAAGGCGATGACGGCCCCGCCCATGACGAACAGCGCCGAAAACAGCAGGACGCCGACCACCAACAGCGGCGGCGTCACGAGGAGGAAGACGAGCCCGTACGCGAGGGTGAAGACGACACAGGAGGCGACGATGAGTTCGGTGCGGTAGCCGATGCGGTCCGAGAGCGTCCCCAGCACGGGCGACCCGAGGAGGAAGCCGACGTTGCCGACGAAGACGAAAAGCGAGGCCGTCCGGACCGACACGTCGTAGAGGTCGGCGATGTAGGGCACGCCCCACAGGCCGGTGACGGTGAAGTTCGTGCCCAAGACGAGAAACAGCATCGTCCCCATCAGCCACGTCTCGCCCTCGCGGAGGACGCGCTTCGTGTTCTCGACGACCGTCCCGAGTTCGACCGACGACGCGGGCGGGCGGACGCCGTCGAGGGGGTCGAACCCGGCGTCTCGCGGTCGGTCGCGGATCGCGAGGTACGTCACGACGGCGAGGCCGACGCCGCCGACGCCGACCCCGAGGAGCACCGAACGCCAGCCGACCGAGTCGATTGCGACCGCGAGCGGCGTCGTCGCCAGCACGCCGCCCATGCCCGCCGCGGCGACGGTCCACCCGGTCATCGTGGCGAACTCGTCCGGCCGGTACCAGTTGGCGAGGAACCGAAGCGTGGCCGTGTAGAGGACGCTCCCGCCGAGACCGAGGAGCGCCCGCGAGGCGAACGCCACCCCGTAGGTCGGCGCGAGCGCGAAGCCGAAGACGCCGAGCGCCATCACGGCGAGCCCGCCGGCGGCGACCCGGCGCGACCCCGCGCGGTCCACGAGGATTCCCGCCGGGAGCTGCAGGCCGGCGTAGATGTAGAAAAAGGAGGCGTGGAGCATACCCAGTTCCGCGCCGGTCGTGTCGAACGTCCGCGCGAGGTCGTCGGCGAGGACCGCCGAGGTGACGCGATGAAAGCTGACGAGGAGAAAGCCCGTCGTCAGGAGCGCCCAGAGCGCCCACCGGACGCGGGTCGGTCCGAACCGCGAAAGCCGTGTCATGGCTCAGGCGACATCGCGTGCGTGTAAATGTCTATCGTGAATATTCGTGTGAGATGCTGCGGGTGAGCGGTGGTCCGTTCCCGTTCCCGTTTCCGACCCGACCCGACCCGGCCCGACCCGACCCGGCCGTGAGTTCCTCCGCTATCCCCCAAGCGTATATCGGCGGCACGTTACGTACGTGCCATGCTCGCATCTCTCACTCTCGCGTTGATTTCGCTCGGCGTCGCCGTCGGACTGCTCGGCACGCTCGCCGAGGCCGACGACCCCGACGAGTACGATTACGTCGTCGCGAAGGACGGCACCGGCGACTACGAGACGATTCAGGCCGCTATCGACGGCGCGAAGTCGTTCCCGCCGGACCGAATCCGAATCCTCGTCCGGGACGGCGTGTACGACGAGAAGGTCGAAGTCCACGCGTGGAACCCCGACATCACCCTCGTCGGCGAGAGCGCCGAGGGGACGGTCATCACCCACGACGACCACTTCGAGAGAATCGACCGCGGCCGCAACAGTACCTTCTTCACCTACACGCTGAAGGTCCGCGGCAACGACTTCCGCGCCCGCGACCTGACCGTCGAGAACAGCGCCGGCCCGGTCGGACAGGCCGTTTCGCTCCACGTGGACGCCGACCGGGCGAGCTTCGAGAACTGCCGCTTCCTCGGCCACCAAGACACCGTCTACGCCGCCGGCGAGGGCGCGCGCCAGTACTTCTCGGACTGCTACGTCGAGGGGACGGCCGACTTCATTTTCGGCGGTGCGACCGCCGTCTTCGAGGACTGCCGCGTCCACTCGAAAGCCGACTCGTACGTGACGGCGGCCTCGACGCCGGCGAACGAGCCCTTCGGCTTCGTCTTTCTCGACTGCGAACTGACCGCCGACGCCGACGTGTCCGAGGTGTATCTCGGCCGGCCGTGGCGGAATCACGCCCGGACCGCGTTTATTCGCACGCGGATGGGCTCGCACGTGCTCCCCGCCGGCTGGCACAACTGGTCGCGTCCGGAAGCCGAGGAGACGGTCGAATACGCGGAGTACGACAGCCGAGGCCCGGGTTCGGAGGGCGAGCGGGTCTCGTGGGCGACGGCGTTGGCCGAGGACGAGGTCGGGAGGTACTCGAAGGCGAACGTGTTGGGTTCGGAGGATGCTGGTGAGTGGTGGGACTGGGAGGAGTGAGAGTGCGAGTGGGGCGGTTCAGTCTCAACCGGAATCCAGTAACTGCTCGGCGACGAGACGCCTCGCTCGATAGTTAGATTCCGAGAAGAGCCTAGGCCGGGATTTGAACTCACTCGCAAATCAGAGATTTGCTCGCTGCTCAAATCCGGCTACGGCTTCCGCTCGTCACGTTGTTCCTCACAGAAAGCCTAGGCCGGGATTTGAACCCGGGGTCTCGTCCTTACCAAGGACGCGCTTTACCGCTAAGCTACCCAGGCAGGCATTCCTTGGTTGTCCGGGTTACTCTTTAGGGGTTTCGATTCGAACCGACCCGGAACCGTGGTAGCGTATGTCGATTAGCGGTCCGCCGCGGAGGTGACCGCGTCGTCGCCACCGCCGCCCTGATAGAGGGCCGCGATGCGCTCGACGGTCCCCTCGGAGACGGTCTCGTCGGCTGGGGGGAAATCGCCGTCGTGGGTGTCGGCCAGTCCGGCGGCGTACTCCACGAGGGCGGTCGGCGGGGCCGAGCCGACGGCCGTGGTGCCGGCGACGACGGCGAGCGTGCAGATGTTCACTTCGAGTTCGCCGTCGAGGTCCGGGCGTGCCGCTTCGTCTGCCGAGCGGCGGCGAGTCTGGTCGCGGCCGAAGGCGCGGACCGTCTCGACGGCGTGGTCGGCGGCCTCGGTTCGGGCGAGGAGGTAGAAGCCGCGCGAGACGAGCACGTCCGCCGCGAGGATGTCGAGGTCCGCGTCGGTGTCCTCCTCGGGGCTATCGAGATGCGTCCACGGCTCGTCGTGGGCGAGCGACCGAGTGAGCCGGAGGCCCTCGTAGATGAGTTGCACTCCGGCCGCGCGGGAGGCCATCCCGTTCAGGTCGACCTTCGGTTCGACGGCCCGCGCGCTCACGAACGTGAGCACTGCCGGCGTCAGGGAGGCGGCGTCGAGGCGTTCGTCCAGCGCCGCACGGAGGGCCTCGGGCTCGATATCGGAGAGGGCCTCGCGCGCGGCCTCGCGGGCTCGCACGGCGTCGTCCATCGGCCGAGACTTACGGTTGGGAGGGCAAAGACCTTTGGAAAACCACGGCACAACGGGCGTATGATACGGACGACGGACGACGGCGACCTCCGGGTCGTGACCATCGACCGCCCGGCGCGACGGAACGCGCTCAGACCGACCGACCTCGACGCCCTCGAAGCCGCGGTCGTCGAGGCCGACGCGCCGGTGGTCCTCCTCCGGGGGAACGGCCCGGCGTTCTGCGCCGGCGCGGACCTCGACAGCGTCGCCGACCTCGACGATCCGGAAGCGTTCGCAAAACACGGCCAGCGCGTCGCCGACGCCATCGAAGCCGCCGAATCGGTCGTCGTCGCCGGCATCGACGGAGCGGCCCGCGGCGGCGGCGTCGAACTCGCGCTCGCCTGCGACGTGCGGGTGGCCACCTCGCGGGCGACCCTCGGCGAACCGGGCGTCCGACTCGGCCTGTTCGGCGCGTGGGGCGGGACCGTCCGTCTCCCGCGCGTCGTCGGCGAGGGTCACGCCCTCGAATTCTCGCTTTCGGGCCGCGTCGTCGACGCCGACGAGGCGCTCCGGATGGGCCTCGTCTCCCGAATCGTCGACGACCCGCGCGCGGTCGCGGCCTCGATGGCCAACAACGACCACCGGTCGCTCCGAATCATCAAGGAGCGACTGCGCGACCGCGACGGGTGGGAAGCGCGACTCGAACGGGAAGCCGCCGGCTTCGCGGAGCTTCATCGGGCGAACGTCGACGACATCGCGGCGTCGCGCGAAAAGTGAGTGCTGCGAACGGACCGGTTCGACGGCTGGTTACACGTCCAGCGCCGACGGCGCGGGGGGCATCGACCGCTTGTGGGCGCTGCCCGCGACGAGGCCGACCACGCGGTCGACCTGTTCTTCGGTCACGCCGAGGTGGCGGACCGTCGCGGACTTCGAGAGCGGGCCGTCCACGTGGAGCGCGAGAATCGCGTCGAGCGCGTCGTAGGTGAGCCCCAGTTCGCCCTCGTCGGTCTGGCCGGACCACATCTCGGCAGAGGGGGTCTGTAACACGAGTTCTTCCGGCACGCCGACGTGGGCGGCCAGCTGGCGGACCTGCTGTTTGTAGAGGTTCCCGATGGGGTTGCAGTCGACCGCCTGGTCACCGTACTTCGTGAAGTAGCCGGTCATCGCCTCGGCGCGGTTGCCCGTCCCGAGCACGATGCGGTTCTCGTGGTTGGCGACGAAGTAGTTGAGCACCGCCCGCGTGCGGACGTAGACGTTCCCGGCGGCCATGCGGTCGTCGGCCGCCTCGGGGAACGTGTCGAAGAACGTCTCGGCGATGGGCTGAATCTCGACCACGTCGTACTCGATTCCCAGCATCTCGGCGACCCCCTCGGCGTCGCTCATCATGTCCTCGGCATTCGCCACGCTCGGCATGACGAGCCCGTGGAGGTTCTCCTTCCCGAGCGCCTCGACGGCGAGGAAGGCGGTGAGCGTCGAGTCAATCCCCCCGGAGAGGCCGAGGACGGCCCCGTCGGCTCCGGCGGCTTCGACGGTGTCTTCGATGAAGGTCGTGATGTGTTCGCGATGCGCTTCGAGTTCCGCTTCGGAGAACAGGAGGTCGAACGGGGCGTCCTCCGAGAGAACGTCGACGGATGTCATGGGCGCCGGTTGGAACCGGGGGCCCAAATAGTCACGTGTCACGCGAAAACAATGGACGGCCGTCCAGTTTTCGCGGGGGTTCGATGGGGTGAAGCGCTACGTTCAAGTGCCCCCGCAGTCTACGGATTTTTGCTTCGGAACGCGGTTCGAAGCGCAGCGCGCCGATGTGTTGTCGAACGAAGTGAGACAACGCGCGGGGCGAACGAATGTGAGCGCCGATGGTCGACCGAGCGGAGCGAGGTCGAGTCAGGGGCGCAAGCAAAGCGTAGCGCGCCGATGGTCCAGTGGTAGGACACGAGCTTCCCAAGCTCGGAGCCCGGGTTCAATTCCCGGTCGGCGCATCTTCTGAACGGAGCCAGACGAGGAGCCGAGAGGCTCCGAGTCCATGGAGTGAAGAGATGCGACCTGAGGGAATTGAAGCAGCGAGCAACGCGAAGCGTTGCGAGTGGGGTTCAATTCCCGGTCGGCGCACTTCCGGTGAGACGCTGTCTCACCGACGTACCGCTCGTTTCACTCGCGGTACTCCCTTCGGTCGTTTGCCGACCGACCTTCGCAAACCTTCGGTTTGCTCAGTTCTGGCGAGATGCTATCTCGCCAACGTGCCGCTCGTTTCACTCGCGGCACTCCCGGTCGGCGTACAGCCGGCTTTATTGACAGTTGTCCGAACGGGGCATATGGACACCGAGACGCCCCTCCTGTCGATTCGGCGGTGGCTGATGGTCCTCTCGCTGTTGCTCACGGTCCAAGTGTACGCCAGCGTCACCGACACCGGCGCACTCGACGCCCCCGGCCAGCCAGTGAGACTCGCACTGATAGGTGCGGGAGTCTACGTCGTCATCGCGTTGCTTCTCACCTTCTTCGAAGAATAGCACGCGTCACCGACTCAGAAAAACAGGTTCTGCACGTCGTCGAGCTCCGGCGATTCGGAGCGAAACACCGGCTCGCGGGCGGTCTGCCGAAGCATCGCGTGGCGTTCGAGGGCCGAGTCGAATTCGAGAATCGCCCGCTCGATATCGCGGGCCAGCGCGTCGATTTCGCCGTGGAGTTCGTCGTCGTCGGCCATGATACGCGTAGTTAGTCGAGGGCTGGTAAAACGGGCTCGGCCGCGAGTCGTCACCGGAGCCGTCGGGTGCAGTTCCAGCAGAGGTCGAAGGTGGTGTCGGCCTCGTTTTCGACCCCGCAGTTCGGGCAGATGCGCTCGCCCGTCGGCGTCGTCTGCACGCCGGCCTGCGAGCCGTCGTCGAACGACGCCGCGATTTCGGGGTGGGCGTAGCGGTCCGTCCGGGCGGAGTCCCGACCGGTCCCCTCGCCCATCGTCGGCTCACCGCCGTTGACGAGGTACCGATAGACCAGGAGCTGGAGCAGGGTCAACCCGAGGGCGTAGACGACGATCCAACCCCAGATGTCCATCACACATTGACTTACGTTAGCATGCTATATCGGTTCTTCGGTCGAACGGGTCTGCTGACGCTCTCGACGGTGGTCGCGGGCGATGCCGGCGCGGCGGTCTGGCACCGAAAAGGGAGTTACTCGCGTCGGTGGGAATTCACCGGTCCGTCGAGTTCGCGGTCGAACTCGTCGAAGGCGTCGAGGTCGTCGGGGAGCTCGTAAGGAATCTCGCGCTCGTCGGCGCGGCGCTCGCCGCCGGCGTCGAGCGGTTCGGCCGCGTCCTCGAAGCCGGGCTTTACTTTCACGCTCTTGGCGGGCGAGCCGACAGCGATGTGGTGGGCGGGCACGTCGCCCTGCACGACCGACCGGGCCCCGACGATGGCGTTCTCGCCGACCGAAACGCCGGCGTTCACCATCGCGTCGTAGGTGATGCGCGCGTCGTCGCCGACGGTCGTGTGGTAGTTTCTGACCTCGGTCTGGTCGACGGTGTCGTGGGAGTGGCTGTAGATGTGGGCGCTGTCGGAGATGGAGACGCGGTCGCCGATGGTGAGTTTCCCGCGGTCGTCGAGGTGCACGTCGTCGTGGATGACCGTGTTGTCGCCGACGGAGATGTTGTGGCCGTACGAGAAGGTGACGCCCTTGAAGATGCGGAGGTTGTCCCCGGCCTCCTCGAAGAGGTGGTTGGCGAGCATCTGTCGGAACCGGAGGGCGAACGCGACGTTGTCGGCCATCGGCGTCGCGTCGAACTGCCGCCAGAGCCACTGGAGATGCTTCGAGCGCTTGAACTTCTCGTCGTCCTTCTCGGCGTAGTACTCGGCTTCGAGCGTCGCGTTGCAGGGGTCGTACCCCTGCAGTCGGACCCGCGTCGCGGGCGAGACGGGCTTGCCGTTCTGCCAGCGCTCCCACGCCTCGCGGTCGCCGAACAGGTCGATGAGGGTGTCCCGAACGACCGTGCAGGTGTCTTCGTCCGAGGCCAGACGAGCGTCGACCTCGTCGATAAACGCCTGTAAGCCGTCTTCGGCGTCTTCCGGAAGCGAAACGCGGACCTTTGTCATTGCACCGTCGTAAGCCGTCGAGATTCAAAGGGATTCGGTTGTGCGAACCGCGCGTCAGGCCTCCTCCGGGCAATATTAGCTGGTTTCGGGGGTCGGGCGCGTGTCTGATGGAACAAGTTCGACCCGTCGCTAGCGCCGAACGGAACCCGAAACGGACCGAGTGGGGTGTCTCTCCGATGGGTGATACGAATGGTGAAACCTATCACAGTCGCCCGAGTTTACACGATAATGAGTGAAAAATTCAGAGAAGGGATTCCGGCGTGGACGCGGGAACACGCCGCTGGCCTCCGCCGCGACGACTCGAACGTCGCGCCGGTCATCTATCCCCCGGACGAGCGACTTGACGACGACCTGCACATCTGGGACACGTGGTTCCTCCGGAACCGCGACGGCTCCGTCGCCGAAATCGACGGCTATCGCGTCATCTTCTCGCTGACGTCGTCGTCGGACCTCCTCCCCGGCAAGCGCCACGACGTGGCGACGATTCGCTACTTCTACTCCCGAGACGGCGAGGAGTGGACCACCGGCGTCGTCGTCTTCGACGGCGGCGCGCTCGGCCAGCGTCAGTGGGCCGGGTCGGCGATGTACGACCCGGACGGCGACGGCGACGACGTCTATCTCTACTACACCGCGGCCGGAGAGGACGGCGCCGAGGAGCTGACCTACACCCAGCGCATCGCAGTCGCCACCGGGGGGACCGTCCGCACCGACGACGCCGGATTCAGCATCGAGGGGTCGTGGAACCACCGAATCATCCTCACGCCGGACGGCGACTGGTACGAGCGCGAGGACCAGTCGCGCGGGATGATATACACCTTCCGCGACCCGTGGTTCTTCGAGGACCCCGCGTCGGGCGAGACGTACCTCCTCTTCGAGGCGAACACGCCCGTCCCCGAGGGGACCGGCGAGTGCGACGACCCCGTCTGGGAGGAGTTCAACGGGAGCGTCGGCATCGCCCACTCGCCGACCGGCGACCCGACCGACTTCGAACTCCGGCCGCCGCTTCTCGACGCCGTCTGCGTCAATCAGGAACTGGAGCGCCCGCACCTCGTCGTCCGCGACGGGACGTACCACCTGTTCGTCTCCAGCCACGTCCACACGTTCGCGCCCGGCCTGACGGGCTACGATGCCCTCTACGGGTTCGTCGCCGACGACCTCGCGGGCGACTACGAACCCCTGAACGGCCACGGGATGGTTCTCACGAACCCGAAAGGCGCGCCCTTCCAGGCGTACTCGTGGCTCGTCTACGACCACGGCGACGACCTCCTCGTCTCGTCGTTCTTCAACTACTTCGACTACGACCGACCGAGCCTCGACGACGTGGGACTCCTCCCGCCCGAAGAACAGCAGCGCCGCTTCGGCGGCACGCTCGCGCCGACCGTCCGGGTCGCTCTCGACGGCGACGAGACCGACCTCGTCGACACCCTCGGCCACGGACACCTGCCGCTGCCGCGCGAGGAACTGCCGACGCCGTGGTGGGAGCGAGACGGGGACGCCACCCGCGGCGGCGACTACTGAACGAACGCGGCGGTCACGCTCGTTTTCGCGCCTCGAACGTCGCGTCGAGTTCCCACGCGTCGAGCGAGCGGACGTCGACCCGGCCGTCGCCCTCGCCGCGTCGGACCGCGACCGAGACGCCGTCGGCGTCCGCGCGCGTCGGGTAGACCCGGGTCGTCAGACAGCGCTGCTCGTCGGCGAACACCTCGACGACCGAACAGTCGACGAACACGCGGAGCGACACCGACTCGCCCTCGACGGGCATCGAGCGGGGCTCTCGGTCCGCGTCGTGGGCTCGGGTGCTCCGCTCGCGGTCGACCGTGACGCGGTCGCCGTCGTACCGGAGGACGGTCCGCTCGCCAAGCGCCGGCGACTCGAACAGCCCGAGTTCGAACGCCCCGTCGCCGTCGACCGCGACGTCGACGGCGAGTTCGTAGGCGTTGCCCGAGAGGTCGAGCGACGCGTGCTCGTCGGCGTCGAGCGCGCTCGCGTCGAGTTCGACGTGACGGCCGCGGAGGGTGGCGAGTTCTCCGGCGGGTCGCTGTCGGAACTCGCCGGCGGCGGTCACCGAAAGCTCGCGCGGGAGCGAGAGCATCCCGGACCAGCCGGCGCGCCACTGCGCGTCGACGCCGCGGGTCTCTTTGACCCACCCCCACGCGAGCGTCCGGCCGTCGTCGACGACGGTGGACTGCGGGGCGTAGAAGTCGCCGTAGTCGAGCAGGCCCTCGCGTTCGACCGCGAACTCCGGGGCGTCGAGGTCGGCGGTACCGACGAAGTAGCGCACGTCCTCGTAGTTCGAGACGTGCAGCAGTTGGTGGTCGCCGAAGTCGAGGAGCTCCGGGCACTCCCAGACGGTTCCGTGACCCTCGCTACCGGAGAGAATCGGACCGACGTACTCCCACTCGCGCAAGTCGGGCGAGCGATAGAGGAGCGCGACGCCGCCGACCGCCGCGATTGCGGAGCCGATGAGCTGGTACCAGTCGTCGCCGACCTTCCAGACGGCGTGGTCGCGGAACTCCGCGGCCCAGTCGTCGGTCTCGAGGATGTCGAGGTCGTCCGGGGGCGTCTCGATGACTGGGTTGTCGGGCGCTTTGTCCCACGACCGGAGCAGCGGGTCGCTCGTCGTCGCCAGACAGGGAAGCTGGTGGTGGTCGCGACCGCCCGTGTAGATAATCGTCGGCACGCCCTCGTCGTCGACGACGGCGCACCCGGACCAACAGCCGTCGCGGTCCGGACCGTCCGGGTCCGGGGCGAGCGCGACCGGTCGGTCCGTCCAGTGCAGGAGGTCCTCGCTGGTCGCGTGGCCCCAGTGAATCGACCCGTGGAACGGCCCGCCGGGGTTGTACTGGTAGAACAGGTGGTAGGTCCCGTCGTGCTGGATGACGCCGTTCGGGTCGTTCAGCCAGTTTGCGGGGCCGGCGAGGTGGTACCGGGGTCGGAGATGGTCGTCGCCGAGTCGCTCGCGCATCGCGGCGAACCCCTCGGCGTCCGCGGGGCGGTCGGTGAACGCCGGTCTGCGGTGGACGGGGCCGCCGAGGACCGCGAGCGCGTTGCGGAGGAGGTGCTCGTTCGCGCCCATCGTCTCGAAGTCGTTGCCGTGGTGGGTGAGAAAGGCGACCTCGGCACCGATGCCGTAGACCGCGCCCGCGCCGCGGTCCCACGCGACGACGGACTTGAGCGCGACGAGGAAGTCGTCGCCGTGGAGCGTGCTGGCGAGGACCTGCCCGTTCTCGGGGAGGACGTGTTCGTACCGGGCGAAGGGGCGCGGCGCTTCGGGTGGTTGGAGGTGGACGCCCAGCGTGTCGAACCCGTCGAACAGCGGGTGGTCCGCGTGGATGGACTTCGTCAGCAGTCCGGTCGGGTGCGGCGAGTTCTCGGTCCCGACCGCGTCGGGCGCGACGGGGTCGATTCCCAGCGCGTCGACCGCCGAGAGGGCGTTGAGCGTCAGGAGGAGTCCGCCGCCGTCGGCGAGGTACGCGTCCAGTGCAGGCACACACTCGGCCGCGAGGGAGCGCACGTCGGCGTCGACGTGGCGGTCGGAGTGCCACCACAGCACGTCGAACTCGGAAAGGTCGGTCTCCCCGGCTGCGACGGCGTCGAGAGAGATTGTTTCGACGCTCGCTATCGACTCGGCCCACTCGAACGCCACTCGCTGTTCCTCCGTACGCTCGGTCGCGAAGAGAAATCCGACTCGAACCGGAATCACGTCCATTGCTGGCGTGGTTCGACATCACCGTGCATGAATCTGCGGATTCACTCGGTAGCGAGCAAATACACACAGCATCCAGAGAGCGACCGCGGGCCGCGAGCGCCGCTCACGCCGGGGATTCCCACGAGACGAAAACAAAACACACCCAATAAGTCGCCCCAATTCGTAGGGCCGGCCATGCACTACCGCGAACTCGGCACCTCCGGAATCGAAGTCAGCGAGGTCGGCTTCGGTGCGTGGGTCGTCGGGACCGACTGGTGGGGCGACCGCTCGGACGAAGACTCCATCGAGATGCTCCACCACGCCATCGACCGGGGCATCGACTTCTTCGACACGGGTGACGTGTACGGCCACGGCCACTCCGAGGAGGTCGTCGGCGAGGCCCTCGCCGACTACCGCGACGAGGTCACCGTCGCCACCAAAATCGGCTACGACTTCTACAACAACCCGCAGGCCGGCCACGGCGAACTCCCCAAGGAGATAACCGGCGAGTGGGTCCGCGAGGCAACCGAAAAGAGCCTCGAACGCCTCGACATGGAGTACGTGGACCTCCTGCAACTCCACAACGCGAACGTCGACGAGGTCACGCCCGACGTGCTCGAAGCCCTCGACGAACTGAAAGAGGAGGGCCTCATCAAGGCCACCGGCTGGGCGCTCGGCCCCTCCATCGGCTGGCTGGCCGAAGGCGACATGGCCATCGAAGAGGAGTTCGACGCGCTCCAAATCGTCTGGAACGCCTTCGAACAGGACGTGGGCAACCACTTCCTCGACACCATCCGCGAGACCGGTTCCTCGACGAGCCTCATCGCCCGCGTGCCGCACTCCTCGGGCCTCCTGAACGAGCAGGTCCGCCCCGAGACCGAACTCGGCTCCGGCGACCACCGCGGCTTCCGCCCCGACGAGTGGTACGAGACGGGCTGGGAGAAGCTCGAACAACTCCGCTTCCTCGAACGCGACGGCGAGCGCACCATGGCACAGGCGTCCATCGCCTACCTCCTCGGCTACGACGAGACCGCGGCCGTCACGCCGACGTTCCGCACGAAAGACGACATCGACGAGTGGGCGAAGGCCTCCGACGTGCCGAAGCTCACCGACGAGGAGCTAACCCGCGTCGAGGACCTGTACGCGGACAACTTCGGCATCGACCGCTTCGATGGCATGGACGCGCTCCGCTCGTCGGTCGACGGCGACGACATCCGCGCGGCCGGCCTCGACAAGCGCGTCGCGAAGGGCGCGCGCAACGAAGCCTGATGGGTCGCCTGAAGACCCTCCTCGGCGTCACCGCGGTTGCCCACGTCGCGCTCGCGTGGCTGGTCAGCCTCGACGCCAAGAAGCGCGGCGACGACGCCGGTCGCTGGATAGCGCTGACGCTCCTCACCGGCGTCGTCGGCGCCGTGGACTACGTCCGAAACGGGCGCTGACGGCGCGTCCGCGGTCGACCCCGGCTGTTTTCCGTTCTGTCCGTTCGGTCACCGACGCTCACGAGGGCTCCCCTTCGATATATATCGCACTTAGCAGCCTACTACACCGCCGCCGCCGAACTCAACGACGACATGTCGAACGCCACCGGCGGCTCCAGCTCCAGCGGGTCGACGACGCGCTCATCAACGTCGACAACCTCGCCGTGATGGACGACGGTCGCGTGCTCTGTTGCGAGGACGCCGACCAGTTCGGCCGCTCGTACAAGAACGACTGCCTGTACGTCTACACGCCGGAGGACGACGACCGCGGCCACGGGAACGACCCCGACGGCGACGACGCCGATAACCCGGGACGAAGCGACGACGCTCCGGGTCGCGGGAACGGCGACGGAAACTAACCCGACCCGCTCACGCAGTTTTTTGTATTTCGAGAGACACGTTCGACCAATGGTCCTCGAACGATTCGGTTCGGCGCTCTCCCGTGAGGCCCGCGCCGTCGCCCGAAGCCCACCGCTCTTAGGCGTGGTTACCGGGGTGTGGATGATGCTCATCGCGCTGATGATGGGCCTCGAAGTGCATCTCGCAGTCGTCTGGTTCCTCGCCGTCGCTCCGTCGACGGCGGTGGTGGCCTACGGCGGGCGGCGCGTCCTGCGTCGCTTCCGCGGTGACCGCGGCGAGTCCGACGGCGAAGACGAGTGGGCGCGGAGGGCGGACCGAGGGACCTACGACCCCGTGGACGACGAGTCGGCCATCGAGCGGCTGCGAGAGCGCTACGCGGCCGGCGACCTCTCCGACGAGGAGTTCGAACGCCGCCTCGACAAGCTAGTCGAAACCGAGAGCTACGTCGCCGGGTCGCAATCGCGGTCGCAGTCGCCCTCCGGAAACGCGAGAGAGCGAGCCTTCGAGCAGAACTGACGGAACGGGAGTCGGCCGGACGCAGGGACGGCCGCGGCGACCGGTGACCGAGTCGGAGTCGGAGTCGGAGCGCGCCTCGCGGGCGACCCGCGTGCCGGGACCAAAAGAGACACAACGCTCGACCGAGTCCGGGACGACCATGCGTAGTTCACTCGTCGACCTGCTTCCGGACCTCCTCGAACTTCTCGTCTTCAGTCTCGGGAGTGCGGGGCTTTCGCTCGCCGGCGCGTACATCGAGCGCTTCGCGCTCATCACCTTCGAACAGGGCAACGTCGAAATCGCCGCGTGGGCGGTCGTGATGGGCGCGGTGGCGCTGTACTTCGCGTACAACGTCGGAACCGACAAGGTCCGCCCGAAGCTCCGGGACGTTCGCGCCGCGCTCGCGTAGAAAAAGCTGCAGTCTGATTTTGGGCGTTCGACCGCGTTAGGCGAGGAAGACGTGTCGCGGCCGGTCCGCGAGCACGTACACGCCACCTTTTCCTGCGCTCGCTCCGCTCACTGGCAAAACCTGGACAAAAAGGTTCGTCACCCCCGATGGGGATTCCTCACCCCGCTCCCGATGGTCGCGGAGCTACGCTAAGAACACGTGTCGCGGCCGGTCCGCGAGCACGTCGCGACCCCACTGGACCGTGTCGCGGAACGCGTCGGAGCGGAAGAACTCCATGGCGTCGTCCTGCGAGCGCCACTGGCTGGCGATGAACATGTCGTCTTCGTCTTCGACGTTGACCATCAGGTCCGTGTCGAAGTGGCCGTCCATCTCTTCGAGGAGGCCGCCGACGGTGCCGAACTTCTCGACGAAGTCGCCGCGGTGTTCGGACTTGACGGTGTAGAACATCCCCATCGTGCCGAAGCCGGACTCCTCGCCGGCGCGCTCGACGATGCCGGGGAGTTCCGAGAGGAATCCCGCGGCGGTCTCGGCCGCCGACGCCGTCTCCCAGATGGAGACGACGGCGACCCGACCGCGCTCGTTTGCCTCGTAGACGGCCGTCTTGACGTGCGTCGGGTAGTGGTCGAAGTTGCCGCGGAGGCCCTCGACCTCGTCGAACAGCTCGTCGGCGTCGGCCTCGGAGTAGAGGACCGTCGCGTACACGTCCTCGCCGTGGGGCTTGCCGGCGTAGATGTTCAGGTCTTCGAGCTGCCCGCGGATGTCCTCGTCGCCGGCTTCGTCGCCGCCGTCGTCACCGTGGTGGTGCCCGCCGTCGTCGCTCTCGCCGCCGTGATGGTGGCCGTCGCCGCCGTGGTGGTGACCACCCTCGCCGTGCGCGTGCGCGCCGTGGTGGGACTCGTCTTCGAACTCGCTGGTCGGGACGCCGTCGCCCGCGAGGAACGCGCCGAGGTCAGACGGCGGGAAGCGCCGGCCGACGTAGAACTGGCCGAACTCGCCGTACTTCGAGGAGACCTCGTCGAAGCGCATCTCGTAGACGATGTCCTTGATGTCGGTCGGGTCGTCGCCGAAGAGCGTGACGCCCCACTCGTAGTCGTCGAAGCCGACCGAGGAGGCGATGACCTGCTTGATTTTCCCGGCGTACTTCCGGCCGGTGTCGCCGTGGGTGGACATCAGGTCGCGGCGCTCGTCGAACGAGAGGTCGTACCAGTTGTGCTCCTCGCCGCGGCGCTTCGACATCGGGTAGAAGGACATGTAGGTGTCCGCCGGGATGTCGGGCTTGAGCTTGCCCTCGATGTAGCGGAGCAGCCCGGTGTCGATGTCCTCCTCGTTACCCTCGAAGTAGTCGTCCGAGACGTAGCCGGACACCTCGGTGACGGAGACGTAGGAGGTCGGCTGCTCGGTGAAGGCCGCGAGCGCGGTCCGCTCGAACTGCCGCTCGGCGCGGGAGATGTCGTCGAGCGTCGGCCGGAAGTGGACGACCACGAAGTCCGCCTTGTGGCCGAGCACGGAGAAGACGGCGGACGCGCCCGCCTCGGCGTCCTCGACCGCCTCGTGGGCGTCGAGGTACGCGACGCCCTCCTCGATTGCGCGGCGGCGCTCGCGGTCGGGCGCGTCACGCCACGCGTCCCAGTCGACGGTTCGGAAGTCGTGCAGCGCGAACCAGCCCTCGTCGGTCTGTGGGGCCTCTACCATACGGGGGCCTAGGGAGTCATCCGGTATTGAAGTTGCGAGTCGTTTTCGCGGTTCGAGAACCGTCGAAGGGAGGCGAGTCGACCCCGACCGGGGCGGCCGAGGCGCTCAGCCGAGGAGCGTCGGCCCGAATATCATGAGCACGAGCGACGCGAGCATCGTGAGCCCGATCGAGGTCGTGATGGTCCGGACGACGGTGTGGGGGTCGTCGACCGGGAGCCGCGAGACCACGGCCTCGGTCGAGGTCCGGAGGATGCGACCGCCGTCGAGCGGGTAGCCGGGGATGCAGTTGAAAAGCCCCAGCTGGAGGTTTATCCACGCCGTCCAGAACAGGACGTTGGCGACGATGAAGACGCCGCCGCCGAGGAAGCCGAGCGGGCCGCCGACCTGGTAGAAGTTGATGACCTCGCCGGTGAAGCCGGGGAAGTTCGGAATCCCGAGGACGACCGACGCGAGGGGCAACAGGAGCGACACGTAGACGAGCTGGAGGGGCGACCCGGCGAAGGCGCTGCCGAGGCCGCCGCCGTCGCCGCCGTCACCGCCGAGAAGCGAGAGGTACGTCCCCGCGGGGTACTCCTGCGTGCCGAAGTCCGTCAGGAGGAGGCCGCTCGTCCCCTGGAAGATGTTGACGCCGAGGAACCCGTTTCCGTCCTGCGGGTTCTCGCCGAGCGTCACCTGCACCGTCTCGAAGCCGCCGTCGCGGTAGACTTCGACGGCGACGGTCTGGTCGGGCGCTGTCCGGTCGAGCGCCTCCTGAAGTCCCGTCGATGAGGTGATGCGCTCGCCGTTGAACGACGAGACGATGAGGGGTTGCGTCGTCCCCGTGGCGTTGTACAGCGGGCCGTCTTCTGCGACGTTCGTGATGTAGGCACCGACCGGGATGGTGCGCTCGCCGGCTGAGGTGTCGAGGCGGGCGAACCGCGAGTCGCCGACGGCCGACTCGAAGCCGGCGCGCGTCGAGACGGCGGTCCCGTTGACCGCGGTCACGCGAATCGGGTCGGTCCCGGACTCGACGGTGAGGTTCGCGGGGTTGCCTTCGACGGAGCCGGCGACGACGAGTTCGCGCGTGACCGAGACGGTCCGTTCGCCGTCGAGTTCGACCGACACCGTTCCCGCGTCGGTCGCGAGGAGCGCGGCGTCGAGTTCCTGCGTCGTGTTGACCGGCGTGCCCTCGATGGCGGTCACGCGGTCGCCGCCCGAGATGCCCGCCGCGTCCGCAGGTGAACCGGCGTACGCGCCGGAGACGGCGACGCCCGGCGCGACGGTGATAGAGCCGATGACCGGGCCGAAAAGCAGGGCGAACGCGACCAGCGTGACGGCGAAGTTGTTCGTCACGCCGGCGGCGAACATCCGCGACTTGCCGCCGCGGTCGGCGCGGCGCTGGCTCTCCTCGGAGGGTTCGACGAACGCTCCGATGGGGAGTATCGTCAGGAGGACGATGCCCATCGACTCCACGTCGATGCCCTCGACGCGGCTGAGGATGCCGTGGCCGCCCTCGTGGACGACGAGACCGACGAGGAGGCCGAAGAGGATTTCCGGAGCGACCGAAAGCGGGAGGAAGTCGTTGACGCCGGGGATGACGAGGAAGTTCTGCGGCTGGTTCACCTGCGTCGGCGCGGGCGGGTTCTGGAGGATGACGACCGCCTGGTAGACGAGGAGGACGAACGTCCCCGCCATGATGACGAGGGCGATGCCGAGGCCGACGTTGCTCCACGCCCGCCAGAACCGCTTGGGGGCGGCGAGCCTGTCGAGGAGTTCGCGGCCGCGACGGGTGTGGACCGTCGTGAGCGGACCTTGGACGCGGACGTACTCGGGGAGAATCCCGCGAGCACGCAACAGCGCCGCGAGGAGAGAGTAGGCGATGAAACCGGCGAGAACCCAAAGCAGCGTGTTCATCGCCCGAAGGGAAGCGGCGCGGGCCAAAAGGCGTTCGGGTTACGGTACCACCGTTCGGGTCACGGTACCGCTGTTCGACGACCGCGGGCGGGCGTCGGCGGCCGCGAGCGCCGCCGCCAGCCGGCCGTCACGAATGGGATTACTCGTCTTCGTCGCCGTCGTCGCCGGGCGACTCGATTTCGACTTCGACCGCGCCGTCGTCGTCCGCATCGGCCGCTTCGTCGCCGTCGGCCTCGTCAGTTTCGTCGTCGGACGCCGCGTCTTCCGTCTCGTCTTCGGGGTCGTGTTCGACGGTGACCGTGGCGTCTTCGTCGTCGGCCGCGTCGTCGTCGGTCGCCGTCTCGCTCTCGGCGTCGTCGTCGGCGAGCGCGATGTCGGTAAAGGAGTCGCCGGACGACGAGCGAAGCCGGGAGACGGCGTAGGCGACGCCCACGAGGAGCAAGGCGACGAGGAACAGCCGGCCGTACGAGCGGCCGCCCGAGGACTCGTCGTCGACGGCTTCCTGTTCGGAGTCGGCGTCGAACTCCTCCAGTTCGACGTCGAATTCGTCTTGCGATTCCTCCACGGACCGGATGAAGTCGATGAGAGACATGTGAAGTGTGGTGCGGCGAGGCCGCGGTAGGCGTCGTTCGCGGGGGAACGAGCCCGTCCATCCGTACGCGCGTCGGGGACATAAGTCGTCCCCCAGAAGGGTTTTAGCCACCCCGGCGACCATCGAGTACCGTGTTCGACAGTTCCCGCTACGAGGTCCGACAGAAGGTGTCCATCGGCAACAAGTACGTCGTCTACGAGGGCGACGACCCCATCCTCTCGGCGAAGCAAAAGAAGTTCAAGCTGAAAGAGGACTTCCGGCTGGACGACCACGACACCGGCGAGGAGCGCTTCCGCGTCAAGGCCGACAGCGTCCTCGACGTGTCGACCGCCTACGACATCGTCGACAGCCGGACCGGCGAGCGCGTCGGCGCGGTCAAACGCGGCGCGTTCTCGTTCGCCAAACACACCTACCAACTGCTCGGCCCCGACGGCTCCGTCGTGGGGCGAATCGTCGAGGACAACGTCCCGATGGCGGTCGCCAGACGGCTCCTCACGACGCTCATTCCCTTCTCGTACCGCATCGAGGACGCGGCCGGCGAGCCGGTCGGCGCGGTGGACGAGCGGTTCTCCTTCCGGGACAAGTACACTATCGACGTGGACCGCGAGCGTCTCGACCCGCGACTCGCCGTCGTCGGTGCGGTCGTGATAGACGCCATCGAGGAGAACTGAGACCGACCGAGTCATCGCCCCCGCGCCGCCGGTAACTCAAAGAGCTATTTGACATTTGAGTATCTATTTCTCCCGAATTCGAGTAGTGTCGGATGGCATGTTCGAACGAATCCGACTCCGTTGGTTCGTCGTCGCCGCCGTCGTCTGCGCCGCGCTCGTCGGCGGGGCGACCGCGGCCGCAGCACAGGACGCCCCGTCGGTGAGCCTCGCGACGACCGGCGGGAACGTGACCGTCACGCAGGCCGAAGACGCGACGATTCGGGGGACGAGCGACCTCGAAGCGGGGACGACGGTCTCGGTCCGCGTCCAGTCGGCCGGCGACACGAGCCCGCGGTTCCTCAAGACGAGCGAGGCCGTCGTCGGCGATGACGGGAACTTCTCGGCGACCCTCGACTTCTCGGATATTCCGCCGGGCTCGACGTTCTCCGTCTCGGTCCGCAACGAGTCGAGCGCGCTCGCGGAGGCCGAGGGCGTCGTCGTCGAGGACGCAGCGACGACGACCACCTCGGCATCGACGACCGACACCGGAATCCCCGGCTTCGGCGCGGGTCTCGGCGCGCTCGCGGTCGCGGGGCTCGGCGCGGCGGCGTTGCTCGCGGGTCGTCGGGCGTGAGAATCGAAGTAAACAGCGAACCGCGCCCTGCGGGGCGCGAGGTCAGTCCTCGCGGCGGAGCCGCGTGACGACGAAGTCGCGCTCTAGCTCGCCGAGGAACTCGCCGAGCCGCGGGCCCTGTTCGGCGTCGAAGAACAGGCGGTAGCCGGCGGCGAAGAAGTCGCCCATCTCGATGTCGTGGCGGCGCGCCGTCTCGTAGATTTCGCCCTGAATCGCCTCGCCGTCGTGGCCCTCGGCGACGAAGTCCGCGAGGTCGTCGAGGGCGGCCTCGACCGCGGGTTCGAAGTCGAACTCGGGGAGGTCGACCTGCAGGCGGTAGTTGTACTGGTTGTCCATCTTCTCGGCCCAGCGGCGGGCGCGTTCGACCCGAGCGAGCGCCTCGTCGACCACCTCGTCGGGCGTGTCCTCGTCGAAGAAGCCCTCGTTGCGGGCCATCTTGACGCGCAGGTCCTCGTCGTCGGTCATGCCGAGGACGGCCGCGAACGTGTACGGGAGCCGAACCCGGTCCTCGCGGACCTCGTCGACGACGAACGGGTAGGCGCGCTCGGCGAAGCGAGTCAGACTCTCGTCGTCGACCTCGCCGAAGTAGGCGCGCTCGAAGCGGTCGAAGTCGTCGACGAGCTGGTCGAGCCGCGTGAGGTCGAGGTCGCGGGCCTTCCGCGGGTTGAGCGCGAAGAAGTACCGGAGCACCTCGGGTTCGAGCAGGTCGAGCATCTCCGCGACGGTGACGATGTTGCCGGCGGACGACGACAGCGCCTCGCCGTTGAGCGTGAACCACTCGTACACCATCGGCACCGGCGGCTCGATTCCGAGGACGTTCTCGGCGATGTCCGTGCCGGAGGGCCACGAGCCCTCGGCGTGGTCCTTCCCGAACGGCTCGAAGTCGACGCCGAGGACCTGCCACTGGCCGGGCCACTCGAAGCGCCACGGGAGCTTCCCCTCGCGGAACGTCGCGGTCCCCTCGTGGCCGCAGCCGTCGATGGTGTTGTCGCCGACGGTCATGTCGGTGCAGACGTAGTCGACGGTGCCGGCGTCGAGGTCGATGTCCGTGACCGTCTCGGTGATTTTGCCGCACTCGGCGCAGACGGGGTTGAACGGGACGTAGTCCTCGTCGACCTTCGACTGGTACTCGCTCAGCACCTCGCGCGCGGTGTCGGCGTGTTCGAGGACGTGTTCGACCACGGGGTCGAAGTCGCCGTTTTCGTACAGCTCGGTGTTGGAAATCATCTCCACCGGGACGCCGAGGCGGTCGGCGTCGGCCTTCAGGAGCGCCGCGAAGTGCGCCGCGTACGACTCGGCCTCGCCGAACGGGTCCGGAATCGACGTGTACGGCTTGCCGAGGTTGCGGCCGAGCGCGCCGGCGTCGACCTCGCCGAGACCGACGATGTTGCCGTCGGCGTCCGCGAGCTTCCGCGGGAGCTTTCGGAGCGGGTCCTTGTCGTCGCTGGTGAACACCTGCCGGACCTCGTGGCCGCGCTCGCGGAGCACCTCGGCGACGAAGTAGCCGCGCATAATCTCGTTGAAGTTGCCGAGGTGGGCCACGCCGGACGGCGAGACGCCGCCCTTGATTACGACCGGCTCGTCGGGGTCGCGGGCCTCGATTTCGTCGGCGACCTCGTCGGCCCAGAAGCCGTGGTGATTGGCGACCGCGTCGCCGTCGCCGTCGGTCGCGTCCGCGGCGGGAGCGTCGCCGCGGGAGGGGTCGTCGGTCGTCATCTCAGGGGGCCCAGTAGGTCGGTTCGTCGCCGCCCTCGGGGATGATGTCGGTGCCCGTGTGCTCGCCGCGGAGGACCGCCGGCGTGATGCGGTCGGGGTCCGTGCCGTCGAGGACGATGGTGCGCATCTTCGCGCGCTCGATGAGCTTCGCGGCGAGGAGGTCGACCGGGGCGGACGAGCCGGCGTTCATCTCGATGTCGCCGATGACGTCGACGAGTTCCGCGGCGGTCATCTCCTCGAACTTCGTCGCGTCGGGGTCGGTGTTCGGGTCGGCGCTGAAGACGCCGTCGACGCTGGTCGCGTAGACGAGCAGGTCGGCGTCGACGTACTCGGCGAGCGCGGCCGCGACGGCGTCGGTGGTCTGGCCGGGCATGACGCCGCCCATCACCGAGATGTCGCCGCGTCGGATGGCGTCGCCGGCGTCCTCGTAGTCGTGGGCGACCTTGGGGTCGACCTGCGAGCCGAGCGCCGCGATGAGCAGGCGGGCGTTGATTCTGGTCACGTCGATGCCGATCTGGTCGAGTTGAACCTCGTTCGCGCCGAGGTCGCGGGCGGCACCGATGTAGTCGCGGGCGACGCCGCCGCCGCCGACGACCGCACCGATTTCGCACCCGTCTCGCGCGAGCGTTTCGACGACGGAGGCGTGACCCTCCACGCGTCGGGCGTCGAGGTCCGGCGCGAGCACGCTTCCGCCGATGGAGATGACGACTCTCATTGCACACGGATATCCGTGAGCGCATCTTAAGGGTTATCAAGTGCGAGACGCCCGTGTCGGGGGGTTTAAACCACTCTCGCGGCGACTACCGGTATGCGACTCGTCACCGTGGAGACGGTCACGCTCATCGTCGTCGGCTGGGTGCTCGCCCTCGGGGCGATTCTCGCCCGCCACCGACGCGGCGAGTTCGACCGGCGGACCGTCTTCAACTGGGCGTTGGTGGCCTGTTTTTCGGTCGGCTGGGCGCTCTGGCAGTTCGACACGCTGCCCGCGACGGCAGACACGCCCGTCGGCGCGGCGGCCCCGTGGCTGGCGACGCTCCTCAGTCTGGCCGGCGTGGCCCTCGCCGTCCACCTCTATCGGACCCGCCCGCGCCCCGAGGCGGACGAGGCGGAGCCGCCGGCCGAGTCTGACGAGACCGGCACGGAGCAATCTTAAACCGCCGCGGGCCGTCCTTCGGGTATGCACGTCCTCGGAATCGTCGGCGCGGGCGCGACGACGCTCTGCGACCGACTCGCCGCGCAGTTGGACGGCCGCGTCGCCACCGTCGAATCGCTCCCCGAGAGCGCGACCGAACCGAAGTCGACAGACGGTGCCGCCGCCGCGTACGGGCTCTCGCCGGACGGCAACTGGGTCGGAACCGGCGACGACCGCGACCTCGACGGCCTCCTCGACGACCTCTCGGCGGAGTACGACTACGCGCTCCTCTCGGGATTCCCCGACGCGCGCGTCCCGACCGTCGCGCTCGCGGGTGCCGACGCGGCGAACGTCGTCGCGGAGGTCGAAACGGCCGACGCGGCGAACGTCGTCGCGGAGGTCGAAACGGCCGACGCGGCGGACGTGGGGTCTCTCGCCGCCGAAGTCGACTCGCACGAACCGCACGTCACGCTCGAAACGCTGGTCGAGCGCGCGAAGGCGGACCCGCTCGAAGTGTACGCCGGAGCGATTGCGACGTTCACCGGACGGGTGCGCGCGAAGGAGTCCGAGGACGACGACCCGACGCTCAGCCTCGAATTCGAGAAGTACGACGGCGTCGCGGAGTCGAAGATGGCCGCGATTTCGGAGGAACTGGAGGCGCGCGACGGCGTCCTCCGCGTCCTCATGCACCACCGGGTGGGCGTCGTCGGCGACGGCGAGGACATCGTGTTCGTCGTCGTCCTCGCTGGCCACCGGCGAGAGGCGTTCAGAACGGTCGAAGACGGTATCGACCGCCTGAAAGACGAGGTGCCGATATTCAAGAAGGAGACGACCTCCGACGAGGAGTTCTGGGTCCACGACCGCTGAGGCGGGGCGGATTATTCAGAATACGCGGATAGTCGCGAAGGCGCGAAAATCGGCCGATATTGCGGATGTTGTTGCCGCAAAATGCGGCGTCTGACGGCGCAAAACGGGGCGTATTTGCCCCCATATATTCAAAAGATGATTTGCAGAAAGGATTCCTCAAAACCGATTCTAAAAAATCTAAGCCGATTTCGAAGATTCCTAAAATGTACCATTTGAGTCGATTCAGGCTGAAAGCGGCCGAACTAATTCTAACGGACCTTCCTTTATAACAGGTGATGGGCCATTAGGTGGAAGTGAGGTGTACCAGATGAGCGCAACAGTATCCCCCTCCACCGACAGTGGCTCCAAGGAAGACCGCCTCAAGCAGTACCTGCTCGACCGTGCGAAGGACGGCGAGATGTACTTCAAGAGCAAATTCATCGCCGACGACGTCGGCCTGTCTCCCAAGGAAATCGGCGCACTGATGGTCAAGCTCCGCGACTCCGCGACGGACCTGACCATCGAGAAGTGGTCGTACACGAGCGCGACCACGTGGCGCGTCGAGACCGCCTGAAACCCGCATTGCCCGCCCCGGTCCCGACCGACGCCAGCGCAACACCGCGCACCGCCCGGACGGTCCCCGGACGAACTGAACGCAGCCCTGAAACGACCCACAGCCCCACAGCCCACACCGAGCGCGCTCGGAACCCAAGCCGAGACGTGACTCAACTGCCCGACTGCCCGATTGCCCGATTGCCCCGCCCGGATCGTGACGCCGACGAACCGATGTCCCTCCCACGGCGCAGCGTAACCGAACCCCCGCGTAAGCCCGCTGGAACGGCCTCCACCACACTCCCCCGGTGACGGCCCGCCCGCTCCGCGGCGACGACCGCACGTTTTCGCCGACGCTCCGGATTCTCAAGTTGGTCGCAGACGCCCGGAGCGAGAGCCGTCTCGATCGCCGCCGTCGGCTCAGAGACGGGACCGTCACGGGGTTTATCAACGTCCCGCGCCTACCTGCCGTCGATGGAGCAGCCCGAATCGGCGGACGGACCGCCGGTGGAAGCACTTCGCGCCGTCTTCGACGTTCACGAAGTGCGGTCAGACGGTCGCCGACGAATCTACTACGGCGAGTCGCTCGTCCCCGAGCAGATGCTCGTCCGCGAAATCTGGCCGTCGTTCCGGGGGGCCGGCTACGACGTGCAGGCGCAGGTCGGCGACCTCGGACAGACTGACGTGGTCATCGTCGAACCGGCCTCGCAGGGCGTCGAGGGCATCCCGTGGAAGAACATCACGCTGTTCGCGCTGACGGTCCTCTCGACGCTTTTCGTCGGCGCGTACGCGTGGTACTACATCCCCCTGTCCGACATCGTCGCGAACCCGCTCGTGTTGCTTCGGGCGTGGCCGTTCACCGCCGCCGTGCTCGGCGTCCTCTCGGTCCACGAACTCGGCCACTACGCGGTCGGCCGGTACCACGGCGTCAACGTCTCGCTGCCCTACCTCATCCCGTTTATCTTCCCGTTCGGCACGCTCGGTGCCATCATCCGCATGCGCGGCCAGATGCCCGACCGGAAAACGCTGTTCGACATCGGCGTCGCCGGCCCGCTCGCCGGGCTCGCGGCGACCGTCGTCGTCACCGTCATCGGCCTCTCGCTCGAACCGATGACCGTCCCGAGCCGGGTCCTCGCGGGGTCGGGCGACGTCATCGTGTTCAACAATCCGCCGCTCCTCGACGCCATCGCGACCGTGCTCGGTCGGCCGACGGAGTACGCCGACCCCCGGACCGTCGTCCACCCGGTCGTCATCGGCGGCTGGGTCGGGATGTTCTTCACCGTCCTCAACCTGCTCCCCGTCGGCCAACTCGACGGGGGCCACATGGTCCGGGCGATGCTCGGCGAGCGCCAGGAGTCGCTCGCGGCGGCCGTGCCGCTCGTCCTGTTCGGCATCGCCGGCTACCTCCACTACGTTCGCGGCCTCGGCCTCAACCAGTCCGTCGGCCTGTGGTTCTTCTGGGGACTGATGTCGACGTTCATCGCCTACAACGGCCCGGCGAAACCGATAGACGAGACGCCGCTCGGACCGGCACGGATGGCCGTCGGCCTGTTCACGTTCGCCCTCGGTGCGGCGTGTTTCCTTCTCGTGCCGGTGCAGGTCATTCCGGGCTGAGGCGCGACGGCGGAGAAAACGGCGACGCTATCCGTCGCCGTGGGTGTAACCGCGGTCCGGTACGGGCTCGCCGTCGGCGACGACGGCGGCCTCGGCGGATTCCTCGACGACGCTCCCGACGACCGTGAGCGGCACGTCAGTCGCGGCTCGGGCGTCCGCGAGCGCCGACTCGGGGAGCGTGAACACGAGTTCGAAGTCCTCGCCGAAGAACGCCGCGAGGTCGCGTCTGTCGTCGGAATCGGTCGCCACCTCGGCGACGCCGTCGTGGACCGGGAGCGCGTCGAAGTCGAGTTCGAAGCCGCAGTCGCTGGCCTCCGCGAGCTGGTGGACCGAGCGGGCGAGGCCGTCGCTCGAGTCCATCATCGCCGTGGCCGACCCGCGGAGGGCGATGCCGGCGGCGACGCGGGGCGTGAACCGAAAGAGGTCGTTGGCGCGGTCGGTCTCGCCCGCCTCGAACAGGCGGACTGCGGCGGCAGACCTGCCGAGTTCGCCCGTGACGCAGAGCAGGTCGCCCGGCTCCGCGCCCGAGCGGCGGACCGGGTCGTCGGTGCGGCCGATGGCCGTCGTCGCCGTCGTGAACTCCCGGTGGGTGTCGAGGTCGCCGCCGACGTACGCCGCGCCGACCGCCTCGCACACGTCCCGCGCGCCCCGGACGAAGTCGCCGAGCTCCGTCTCGTCGAGTTCGACGGCGGCGTAGGCGGCGACGGCGCAGGTGGCGCTCGCGCCCATCGCGGCCACGTCAGAGAGGGACGCGCCGACGGCGCGCCAGCCGGCGGTGTAGCGGGTCGTCCCCGCGGGGAAGTCCGTCGTCTCGTGGAGCATGTCGGTCGTGACGACGAGGTCGTCGACGACGGCGGCGTCGTCGCCGGCGTCCGGCAGGTCCGCGGCGAGCAGTCTGAGGGCGGCGCGCTCGTCCATATGCGGACGTGTCGGGCGGAGCGGAAATGTCCATCTATCCGAAAGTGAGCGGCGGTGTCGCCGACCGGGGGAGCACGACCGAATCCGCGACGGCGGCGACGCGAGACCTGTTTCTCGGCCGTCGAATCCGGTGACTTAATGCCCGTCGTAGACGCATCCCCAGCAAATGGCCCGCGAGAACCTCCGCGCGACGGTGCTCGGTTTCGCAGCGGCGGTCGTCGTCTTCGCCGTCCTGTTCTACTTCGCGGGTGTGGACGAACTCGTCGACAGGGTGACGATGGCCGAGCCGACCTATCTGGTCGCCATCCTCGCCATCACGCTCGTCTGGCTCGTCGCGTGGGGCGCGTCGCTGAAGACCGTCCTCGGCGTGCTCGGCGTGAACGTCTCGACCGTCCGCTCGTTTCTCATCTTCACGGGCGCGACGTTCTCGAACAACATCACCCCGTTCGGACAGGCGGGCGGCGAGCCCGTGACGGCGCTCCTCATCTCCCGGAGCGCCGACACCGAGTACGAGACCGGACTGGCCGCCATCGCCAGCGTCGACACCATCAACTTCGTCCCCTCGATCACCATCGCGCTCATCGGCGCGGGCTACTACGCCACCGAAGTGACGCTCGGCCGCAACCTCGAAATCGCGCTCGTCGCCGTCATCGCCCTCGCCGTCGGCGTTCCGGCGGCCGTCTACACCGCGTGGAAGCGCCGCTACGGTCTCGAACGCCGGCTCATCGGTGCCCTGACGCCGTTCATCCGAACCATCGCGCGATACGTCCCGCGGGTGTCGGTGCCCACGAACGACGGCATCGAGCGCCGCATCAACGGCTTCTTCCGCTCTATCGAACGCGTCGGCCGGAACCCGCGGGGGCTGGCGGTCGCCCTCGGCCTGTCGGGGTTCGGCTGGTTCTGCCAGATGGTCGCGCTCTGGGTGGCGTTTCACGCCATCGGCGCGCCCATCGCCTTCTCCATCGCGCTGTTCGTCGTCCCCATCGGGGCGATAGCCGGCGTCACGCCGCTCCCCGGCGGCGCGGGCGGCATCGAGTGGACGCTCGCCATCCTCGTCGCCGCCGCGAGCTCCGCCGTCTCGTTCGACGTGGCGACCGCGGGCGTCGTCGTCTTCCGGGGGTTCGTCTACTGGGTGCCCGTCGTCCTCGGCGGCCTCGTGATGAGCACGGAGAGCGCGCGCGGGTGGCGGTCCTGACGGCGCGGACGCGGGCTGTCGGCCCGGCAGACGCCGGTCGGGGCGCAGGAGCCTCCAACCGCCCGTATCGGGCGAATACGATGCCTTTAAACGCCGCGATTATGAACCAATAGCCATGGTAACCATCTATGACGTCCCGGCGGACGCCCTCATCGAAGAGGTCGCCGGACGACTCGAGGACCGTATCGAGCAACCCGACTGGATGGCCTTCGCGAAGAGCGGCCAGACCCGCGAACTCCCGCCCCAGCAGGACAACTTCTGGTTCGTCCGCGGCGCGAGCCTGCTCCGCAAGGTCGCCATGAACGGCCCCGTCGGTGTCGACCGCCTCTCCACCGAGTACGGCGGCCTCAAGCGCGGCTCCAACCGCTACAGCGTCTCCGGTGCGCACAGCGACGCCGGCAGCAAGAACATCATCCGCACGCTCCTCCAGCAGCTCGAAGAGGAAGGCCTCGTCGAGACCGCCAAGGGCGAGGGTCGCCGCATCACCGCCGAGGGGACGAGCTTCCTCGACAACGCCGCGTCCGACGTGCTCTCCGACCTCGACCGTCCGGAACTCGAACGCTACGCGTAGAGCCGCCGACACACACCGAGAGTTCTTCTTCGACGGCGGATTCCCCGAGAGCCGTCTGTATGCGGGTCCGTAATGGTTTTCAGACATCGGACCGTGCGCTAGGGTATGAGTGGCAGTCCCGACGATGAGCGACTGGAGGAGCTTCGAAAGAAGAAGATGCAGGAACTCCAAGAACAGCGGGGCGGCGGCGGACAGGGCTCCGCCGAGCAACAGCAGGCCGAGGAGGCCGCCCAACAGCGCGCCGAACAGCAGAAACAGGCGCTTCTCAAACAGCACCTGACCGACGAGGCCCGCCAGCGCCTCAACGCGGTGCAGATGTCCAAGCCGGACTTCGCAGAGCAGGTCGAGCGCCAAATTGTCGCCCTCGCCCAGAGCGGACGCATCCAGGGCCGCATCGACGACGACAAGATGAAGGCGCTCCTGAAAGAGCTGCAGCCCGAGTCGAAGAGCTTCAACATCCGACGCCGGTAACACGTGGAACTCGCGCTCCTCTACAGCGGCGGCAAGGACTCCTCGCTCGCCGCGCTGCTTCTCGATACCTTCTACAACGTGACGCTCGTGACCGCCCACTTCGGGGTCACGGAAGACTGGACGCACGCCCGCGACGCGGCGGCCGAACTCGGCTACGCCTTCGAGACGCTGGAACTCGACCGCGAGGTCGCGGCGCAGGCCACCGCCCGCATGGTCGAAGACGGTTACCCCCGCGGCGGCATCCAGCGCGTCCACGAACACGCTCTCGAAGCGGTCTGCGGCCTCGATTTCGACGCCGTCGCCGACGGCACCCGCCGCGACGACCGCGTCCCGTCCATCTCCCGGGCGCAGGCCCAGAGCCTCGAAGACCGCCACGGCGTCGATTATCTCTCGCCGCTTTCGGGCTTCGGCCGCGGTGCGGTCGACCGCCTCGTGGAGTCGCATCTCGACGTGGAAACCGGTCCGTCCGAGGAGATTCCGAAGGCCGACTACGAGGGCGAACTCCGCCGACTCATCGCCGCCGAGCACGGGCAGGCGGCGGTCGACGAGGTGTTCCCGGACCACATCCAGAGCTACGTCCACGGTCGGCGCTGAGGACGCCCCGGCCGGGACTCGCCGGCTCGCTCCGTATCGCGTCGTTTTTCACCCCGCCGCGCGCCGGATGAATCATGGACCCCGGCATCGCCTACTCCGTTCTCGCCGCGTTCGTCTGGGGCGTCTACATCTTCGCCCTGAAGCGGTACTTTCCGGGGTACTCCGGCGCGGTCATCACGGTCGTCGTCAACGCCTTCGCCGTCCTCCTGTACCTCCCGGTCACGGCGGTGACGTACGACCCCGCGGCCGTGCCCTCGCTGGCCGAACTCGGCGCGACCGGCGTGCTGATCGTCGCCGGCACGGCCGTTCTGGTCGGCGTCGCGTTCATCCTGTTCGTCGACGCGCTCGCCGCCGGCGACGTGTCCTACGTCGCGCCCATCAACAAGCTCGTCCCGGTGTTCGTCCTCCCCATCGAAATCCTGTTTCTGAACCAGTTTCTGACCGGGTTACAGGTCCTCGGCGTCGCGGTCGCCACCGTCGCCGTCTACGTGGCGAACTACGAGGGCGGGGCGTTCCTCGACCCGCTGCGGCGCGCGGTCCGCTCGCGGCCCGCCCAACTCGCGCTGGCGAGCGCGGCCTGTTACGCCGCCAGCGACGTGGGAAAGCGCGTCGCCCTGCAGGAACTCGGCATCCCGACGAGCGTGTTCGTCCCGGTGCTGTTCACCGGCGCGGCGCTCGCCGTTCTGCCCGTCGCGGCCCGCAACTGGACGAGCGTTCGCGGCGACGTTCCGAAGTTCGTCGCGGCGGGCGCGCTGGTCGCCGTCGGCGAGCACGTCACCTCGACCGCCTTCGGACTGGTACCGGCGAGCATCGCCTCCCCCATCGTCAACACGCAGGCCATCGTCGCCGTCGTCCTCGGCGGGGTCGTCCTCAAGGAGTCCCAGTTCGGGCTCCGCCTCGCCGCGGCCGTCCTCGCGGTCGCGGGCGTCTCGCTCATCGCCCTCGGCGACCTCTCGGCGCTCGCGGCGCTGGTCGGGTAGTCGGGCGCGGCCCGACGAACCGCGCCGCGCCGGCGACTCGACGGCGAACCGACAGCGAACAGACGACCGCCCGCCGACCCGAACAACAGGTTTCAAGCGCGACCTTCGCCAACCAACGCGCATGTACGACCGACTCAAGGGATTTCGTGACTTCTATCCCGGCGAGATGTCGGCCCGGCGCGAGGTCGTCGACACCGTCGAGACCGCCGCCGCCCGCTACGGCTTCCGCGAAATCGGGACGCCCCACCTCGAACGGACCCAGATGTACGTCGACAAGTCCGGCGAAGAAATCGTCGAGGAGCTGTACGCCTTCGAGGACAAGGGCGGCCGCGAGGTCACCCTCACGCCCGAGCTGACGCCGACGGTTGCCCGGATGGTCGTCGCCAAACAGCAGGCGCTGTCGAAGCCCATCAAGTGGGTCTCGACGCGACCCTTCTGGCGCTACGAACAGGTCCAACAGGGCCGTTTCCGCGAGTTCTACCAGACCAACGCCGACATCTTCGGCTCCTCGGAGCCGGAGGCCGACGCCGAGATTCTGGCCTTTTGCGCCGACGCGCTGACCGACCTCGGCCTCACCGCCGACGACTTCGAGTTCCGCGTCTCCCACCGCGACATCCTCGGCGGCCTGCTTCGGTCGTTCGACGCCGACGTGGACGTGGCCGACGCGGTCCGCGCCGTCGACAAGTCCGAGAAGGTCGAACGCGAAGAGTACCTCGGCCTGCTTTCGGACGCCGGGCTCTCGTACGACCAGGCCGGCGAGTTCGCCGACCTCATCGAGCGCGGCGACCTCGACGAAATCGCCGAATTCGGCGGCGACGACGTCGAAGCCGCGGTCGAGAACCTCCGGAACGTCCTCGCCGCCGCCGACGACTTCGGCGCGGGCGAGTTCTGCGAGGTGTCGCTTTCGACCGCCCGCGGGCTGGACTACTACACCGGCGTCGTCTTCGAGTGCTTCGACTCCACGGGCGACGTGTCGCGGGCGACCTTCGGCGGCGGCCGCTACGACGACCTCATCGAGTCGTTCGGCGGCCAGCCGACCCCCGCCGTCGGCGTCGGCATCGGCGGCGCGACGCTCCAACTGCTCTGCCAGCGCGCCGGCGTCTGGCCCGAGGAGGAACTGGCGACCGACTACTACCTCCTCACCGTCGGCGACACCCGCGCGGTCGCCTCCGACATCGCCCGCGACCTCCGCACCGCGGGCAACGTCGTCGAGGTCGACGTGTCCGGCCGGAGCTTCGGCGCGCAGATGTCCTACGCCGACTCCGTCAACGCCGACACGGTCGTCATCGTCGGTGAACGCGACCTCGAAAACGGCGAGGTGACGGTCAAGGACATGGCGAGCGGCGACCAGACCACCGTCCCCGTCGACGACTTCCCCGGCGACCGCGACGCGCCGACCTACGAGGACTACGAGTAGCGAACGCCGGCTCGCACCGGGAAACCCGGTCCTCGTACCGGCAGACTCCCGCCGCGTTCCCGCGCCCCGGAACCGGCGCACGCCCTTTTGTTCCCGCCCGTCGTACAGACGAGTGACATGTACGACAGGATTCTCGTCCCGCTCGACGGGAGCGCCCCCGCCGACGAGGCGCTCGACCGCGCCATCGACCTCGCCGCGACGGCGGACGCGACGGTGTACGCACTCTACGTCGTCGACGAACGCGTCCTCCATGCGACCCAACTCGACGCCGGCGGCCTCGTCCGCGCCTACGAGGAGGAAGGCGAGCGCATCGTCTCCGAAGCCGTGGAGGCGGCCGAACCGGTCGGCGTCGAGGTCGTCACGGCCGTCGAACACGGCTCGCCGCACCGGGCGATTCTCCGGTACGCCGAGGAGGTCGACGCGGACCTCATCGTGATGGGGACCCACGGCCGCCGGGGCATCGAGCGCTACCTGCTCGGGAGCGTCACGGAGCGCGTGCTCCGGATGGCCGACGTGCCGGTGCTCACCATCCGAAGCGAGGACTCCCCGGTCGAAGAGGAGTGACTCGCGGATGAGCGCGCGGCGACCGCAGGATGACCGCGGGGTCGGAGCCGTCGAACCGGGTGGAGTCGGTTAAGTAGTCCGCCGGGAAAGCAGCCGGCATGCGCGCCTTCCGCGTCGCCTACGACGGACGCCCGTACCACGGGTTCCAGCGACAGCCGGACGTGCCGACCGTCGAAGACGCCCTCTTCGACGCCTGCCGCGCGCTCGGCGTCTGCGACGACGACGAGGAGCCGACCGACTACGCCGCCGCCGGGCGGACCGACGCCGGCGTCTCCGCGCTCGCCCAGACCGTCGCATTCGAGTGTCCCGACTGGTGTACGCCGCGGGCGCTGAACTCGGAGCTACCGGGAACGGTCCGAGCGTGGGCCGACGCCGACGCCCCCGACGACTTCCACGCCCGGCACCGACCGACCCGCCGCGAGTACGTCTACGACCTCCACGCCCCGAGCGACGGATTCGACGACGACCGGGCGCGAGACGCCTTCGACGCCTGCCGCGGCGAACACGACTTCCACAACCTCACCCCCGACGCCCACGGGACGGCCCGGGCCATCGACGGCGACCTGACCCGCGACGGCGACTTCCTCCTCGTCCGCGTCGAGGCCGGCGGCTTCGCCCGCGAACTCGTCCGCAGACTCGTCTCGCTCGTCCGCGCCGTGGGGTCGGGCGCGGCCCCGCCGTCGAAGGTGGACGACGTGCTCGGTCCCAGCCACCTCGCTGGCCCCGAGGGCGTCCCGGCCGCGCCGCCGACCCCCCTGCTTCTCACGGCGGTCGACTACCCGAACGTCGAGTTCGACGTGGACTCGATGGCCGCCGAGAGCACCGCCGCGGCTTTCGGCGAACAGGCCCTCGCGGACCGCATCGGCTGGCGCGTCGGCTCGCGCATCCGCAACGGGGTCGAGCGGGCGGGCGACCTCAGCGACGGGAACGCCGACGCCGCCGGCGAAAACGGCGGCGTCGGGAGGAGCCGCGGAGACGCAAGGAGTCAATAGCTCTCCGGAGCGGTTGGGGTCGCACATAGTAACGTTATCCTGGCCCGGGTGCGAAACCCCGACCATGTGCTACGACGCTGTCATCTTCGACAACGACGGCGTGCTGACGAAGCCGACGCTCCTCGAAGTCCAACGGGAGGCGGTCAGACGGGCGTTCGCCGAGTTCGACGTCGAGCCGACGACCGAGACGGTCGACGGCGTCATCAACGGCGGACTCACGCGCCTGCGCCGCATCTGTGCGGTCCACGACGTGCCGGTCGACGACTTCTGGTCGCACCACGAGAGTCACGCCGCGGCGACCCAGCGGGCGTGTCTGGAAAACGGGACGAAGCCGCTGTACGACGACGTGGTCGCCCTCGACGACATCGACCACCCGCTGGCGGTCGTGAGCAACAACCAGCACGCGACCATCGAACACATCCTCGACGTGTTCGACATCGACGACCGCTTCGAGGTGGCCTACGGCCGCGACCCGACCGTCGAGGGCGCTCGGGTGAAGAAGCCGGACCCCCACTACATCGAGCGCGCGATGGGCGAACTCGGCGTCGGCTCGGCGCTCTACGTCGGCGACAGCAACGTCGACGTGGTCGCGGCCGACCGCGCCGGCATCGACTCGGCGTTCATCCGCCGACCCCACCGCGACGGCTACCAGTTAGCCGCCGAACCGACCTACGAACTCGACTCGCTGGACGAACTCCTCGCGGTGTGCTGACGCGCGGGAGACTGACTTCCCGCGGGTCCGCGCCGCGTATCGACCAGTAGACACATCACGCGGCTCGCCGTCGGCTCAGGCATGGACCGGTCCGCCGCGTGGGACGCCACCCTCCGCATCGTCTTCGGCCTGTTTATCATCGGCGTCGGCAACGCCGTCGGCGGCTTCCTCGCCAGCACGACGGGCATCGCCGGCCTCGCGCTCTACCTCCTCGTCGCCGTCCCGACGTTCGTCTACGGGATGTACTACGTCGTCATCGGGGCCGGGATGGTCGTCGAGGCCGCGACGAAAAGCGCGCTGTCGGCCGCGGACCTGACGGTCGAAGTCGTCGACGGCGAGGCAAACGGGCGCGACGACTCGGGCGTCGACCGCGACGGAGGCTCCGACCCGTCCGCAGGCGACTGACCGCGGTTCTCACTCCCAGCCGTCGGGCCAGATACCCGCGGCCTTCATCCCCGTCTCGAAGTCGGCGTCGCGGAACGCCGCGGCGAGTTCGTCGTCGTCGAGCCGCTGAATCTCCCCGTCGGCGGCCGCCGCCGCGAGTTCGCGGACGACGACCGCGGTCAGCATCCCGTGTTCGCGGACGTTTCTGTCGTCGACCTTGTCGCGGGTGTCGGCGTGGGTGTGGCCCCACCCGCGGCCGCGCTCGCCGCTTTCGCTCCTGAGTTGGAGCGCCGGGACGCCGGCGCGGACGAACGGCCACTGGTCGCTGAAGGGGTGCGGCTCGGGTTCGATTTCGACCGGGTGGCGCGTCTCGTTCCCGACCCGGGTGGCCACCTCGGCGGTCGCCTCGGAGGTGTGGCTGTGGGCGACGAGGTCGCGGAACCGCCCCGCACCGTCGACGTTGACGACGGCGGCGACGCGGTCGAGGTCGAGGCGGTCGGCGAGGTGTTCGGAGCCGGTCAGCCCGAGTTCTTCCGCGCCGACGCCGACGACGCGGACGCCGAGGTCGAGGTCCATCTCGGCGAGGAGCCGCGCCGCGGTGACGACGACCGCGATGCCGCAGCCGTTGTCGAGCGCGCCCTCGGCGATGTCGTGGGCGTCGAAGTGGGCGCACAAGATGAGTTCGCGGTCGGTGTCGGGGCCGACGCGACCCTCGACGTTCCGGCTCTCGCCGAGCGTCGTTTCGGCGTCGACGGCGAGGGTCGCCTCGCCGCCGCGGGCCGCGTAGTCGGTCAGCCACGACCCGGTTTCGGCGCTCACGCCGACCGCGGGGGCGGCGGCCTCCTCGTCGTAGCGGAGCGCCCCGGTCGGCGGGAGTTGCCCGGGGACGTGGTTGACGAAGACGAAGCCGACCGCACCGGCGTCGATTGCGTAGTTGAACTTCTCCATCCGGTGGACGAACCGGCCGCCGGCGGGGGTCGTCGTGCTGGCGACGGCGAGCGCGCCGTCCACGTCGGCGGCGTCGATTTCGCTGGGCGTGCCGTAGCCGACATCCACGAGCGGGCCGGAGACGGCCGCCGGCGGGGCGTACGGGAGCGCGACGGCCTCGAAGCGCCGCTCGTCGGGCGCGGTGAGGTCGAGTGCCGTGTCGCCGCGACTCCACCGGGCCATCTCGAAGGGGTCGAACTCGACGCGCTCGACGCCCGCGTCGGTGAAAGCGTCGGCGACGAGCGTGCTCGCGCGACGGTCGCCCGGCCCGCCGGCCATCCGGTCGCCGATGGCGGTCAGGTCGGTGAGGAACGCCCACGGGCGGTCGTCGACCCACGTCCGGGCGAACGCCTCGCGGACTGCGGGGGAGAGGTCGTCCATGGGGCTTCCACACGCCCGCCGGTCAAAGTGGTTTGCGCCGCCGGAACTCGCCGGGCGAGCCTCGCATCCGATTCCGGTGTCGGCTGGCGAAAATCGCCCATAACATCTAACTCAGTTGACGTGGTACGCACGACCGCCATGCCTACATGTCAGAACTGCAATTCTTTCGTCACGGAAGGCTACGTCAGGGTGTTCGCCCCGGAGGGCATGGACGCCCCCCGCGTCTGTCCGCACTGCGAGGATTTAGTCCGGGACGGCTCGCAGGTCCGAGAAGCGAGAGCGACCCGACACTAACCGCGACGCGACCGCCCTCCTCGACCCCGCTTCGCCCGTCGATTGATAAGGCTTACCACCCGCGCGTGCGTCGAATCACCCGACATGAGTTCGGTTCCCGAGCGGAGCGACATCGACGAGGAGTACAAGTGGGACCTCGACAGCATCTACGCCTCCGACGAGGAGTGGGAGGCGGCGTACGAGGACGTCGCAGAGCGCGTTCCCGAGCTGGCGAGCTACGAGGGCCGCGCCACCGAGGACCCCGAGACCCTCCTCGAACTCCTCGAGACGATGGAGTCGGTGCTCCGCGAGGTGTCGATGGTCGTCTCCTACGCGAACCTCCGCAGCAGCCAGGACACCCGGAACCAGGAGTACCAGGCGCAGGCCGGCCGCGCCGAGGCGCTGGCGTCGAAGGCCCGCAGCGCGGTCAGCTACCTCGACCCCGAACTGCAGGAACTCGGCCGCGACGGCGTCGCCGAGTTCGTCGAGGAAGAACCCGAACTCGACGCCTACGAGCACTACTTCGACGACGTGCTCCGGACGAAAGAACACACCCGCTCCGCGGAGGTCGAAGAGGTACTCGCCGACCTCTCTGACGTGACCGGCGCGTCCAGCGACATCTACTCCATGCTGGCCAACGCCGACCTCGAGTTCCCGACCGTCGAAAAGCCCGACGGGACGTCGGTCGAAATCACGCAGGGCAACTTCACGAAGCTCCAGAAGCACCCCGACCGCGAGTTCCGCCGGACCGTCCACGAGGAGTTCTACGACCGCTGGGCCGACGTGCGCAACGCCGTCGGTACCTCGCTGAAAAACAGCGTCAAGAAGGACGTGAAGACCGCGCGCATCCGCGACTACGAGACCGCCCGCGAGGCCGCCCTCGACGGCCCCAACGTCCCGGTCGAGGTGTACGACAACCTGCTCGACACCGTCCGCGACAACCTCGGGCACCTCCACCGCCACGCCGAGTTGAAGCGCGAGGCCATCGGCGCGGACGAACTCCGGATGTGGGACCTGTACGTGTCTCTCACCGGCGACCACGGCCCCGAGATTCCGTACGAGCAGGCGAAGGAGTACATCGTCGAGGCCGTCGAACCGCTCGGCGAGGCGTATCAAGAACGGATGGCCGAGGGGCTCGAAGACCGCTGGGTCGACGTGTACGAGAACCGCGGCAAGCGCTCCGGGGCGTACTCCGCGGGCACCTACGACACCCAGCCGTTCATCATGATGAACTACCAGGACGACGCGGCGTCGATGTTCACGCTCGCCCACGAACTGGGTCACTCGATGCACTCCGAACTCGCCAACGACGCCCAGCCGTGGCACGACGCGAGCTACGAGATTTTCACCGCCGAGGTCGCCTCCACGGTCAACGAGACGCTCCTGACCGAGTACCTCCTGGAGAACGTCGACGACGACGAACTCCGGACGCACGTCCTCGACGAGTACCTCGAACGGTTCCGCTCGACGCTGTTCCGCCAGACGATGTTCGCCGACTTCGAGCTCCAGATTCACGAGATAATCGAGGACGACGGCGCGCTCACGCCCGACCGCTTCGACGAGCTGTACGGCGACCTGAAGGCGGCGTACTACGAGCCCGCGGCGACCGACGACCGCATCGCCCGCGAGTGGATGCGTATTCCGCACTTCTACTACAACTACTACGTCTACCAGTACGCGACGGGTATCTCCGCGGCGGCGGCCATCGTCGAGCGCATCCGCGAGGAGGGCGAGTCCGCCGCTGCGGACTACCGCGAGGCGCTCGCGCTCGGCGGCAGCGAGTACCCACTCGACGTGCTCCGAACCGCCGGCGTCGACATGACCGAGCCCGAACCCATCGAGGACGCGATGTCGGTCTACGCGGAGTTCCTCGACGAGGCCGCGACGCTCCTCGACCTCGAATAACCCCAAGAGCCGCGGGCGGCCGCAACCGACCTGAGCGAGCGTGGCCTGCCCGGACGCGCTGTCGGTGCGGACGTCGGACTCGCCGGTGCCGTCGCGAACGTCTTCGGGCGCTCGGTCGCCCCCTGCCACCCGTCGGCGGCTGCCACGGGACGGAGGATGTTCGCCGCTTCCGGACTGCGACCGACTGCGCCGACGACGTGAGCGCACAGTGTCGCCCGCGCGGGGACGCGTCAGCAGTGTGGGCGAACTGCACGTCCCATTCGCGAGTTCCGAGGATTCTCGCATGAACACGGAGTGACGGTTATCGGCCGTGTCCGAATTTCGCACGGAACCGTGCGTCTGCCAGAACATTTGTGTGGTTGGATGAGTAACACGTTTCGGGGGGCTACCAGACGTGGCAGAAGAGTATCTAACGCTAACTTTGGACGAGGCGACGGGGGTCGACGAGGTGGTGCTCGGCTTTCGAAAAGACGGGGAGTTCTACGAGCTCATCAGTCTCGAGCCGCCGGTGGAGGCGGAAATCAGGCAGCGAGAAGACGACGCGACCGGTGAGGACGGCGAAGCGTAGCTTTACGTTCCGCGCGACTCGCCACCAGATTCGACGACTCCAGAGCCGTTGCACTCCGCACGAAGTTCGTCGCAGAAACGGGCTGGGAGGGACTTGAACCCCCGACCGTCTGGTTAAAAGCCAGACGCTCTGCCTAACTGAGCTACCAGCCCTCGGAGTTTCTTTAAATGGGGATACTGATAAGCGTTTATTTTCACAGCCCCCGCCTGCTTTGTACCCTGTTGCCGTCCCCCATAATATGGACCTGCGCGACTTCGCGGACACCCTGCTCCGGTTCGAGAGCGTCGCCCGCGCCGAGGCCCCGGCCCAGCAGTGGGTCAAAAACCGGCTACACGACTTCGGCTTCGACACCTACGAGTGGACCGCCGACCCGGCGCGCCTGGCCGAACACCCGTCGTTTCCCGACGACCCCGACGACATCGACGCGGCGAACCGCCCGAGCGTCGCCGGCGCGTTCGAGTTCGGCGACCCCGACGCGGGCCGGACGCTCGTCCTCAACGGCCACGTCGACGTGGTGCCCGCCGACAGGGAACTGTGGACCCACGACCCGTTTTTACCCGACTGGGACGACGACGCGGGCACCGTCAGCGCCCGCGGCGCGGCCGACATGAAAGCGGGGCTCGCGGCGTGCGTCTTCGCCGCGCTCGACCTCCGAGACGCCGTCGAGGCGGGCGACCTCGACCTCGACGGGCGAGTGGTCGTCGAGAGCGTCGTCGGCGAGGAGGAAGGCGGCATCGGGGCCGCGGCGGCCGCGCTCGACACCCCCTACCCGTTCGAGCGAGACGCCGCGCTCGTCGCCGAACCGACGCGGCTCAAGCCGGTCGTCGCCACCGAGGGCTCGGTCATGAAGCGACTCCGCCTGACCGGGCGGACGGCGCACGCGGCCTCGCGCTGGCGCGGAGTGGACGTCATCGAGAAGTTCGAGGCGATTCGCGGAGCGTTCTTCGACCTCGAATCGGAGCGGACCGACGCGGTCACCCACCCGCTTTTCGACTACCCGATTCCGTGGCCCGTCTGCGTCGGCCGCGTCGAGGCGGGGACGTGGGCGTCGAGCGTCGCGGGGACGCTCACCGCGGAGTGGCGACTCGGCGTCGCGCCGGGCGAGACGGTCGCCGAGGTCGAAGCCGCATTCGAGGAACGGCTGGCGCGCGTCGTCGCCGACGACGAATGGCTCTCGGCGCACCCGCCGGTGTTCGAGCGCTTTTCGGTGCAGTTCGAGCCGGCCGAAATCGACGCCGACGAACCGGTCGTGGAGTCGTTGCGCGGGGCGCTGCGGGCGGACGGCCGCGACGACGAACCGGTCGGCGTGACCTACGGGGCGGACTCGCGGCACTACGTCGAAGCGGGCATCCCGACGGTGCTGTTCGGACCGGGCGACATCGACCAGGCGCACTTCCCTGACGAGACCGTCGAGTGGGAAGAAGTCGGGGTCGCGCGGGACGTGATTCGGGAGACGGCGACGCGCTTTCTTCAGTCGAGGTAGTCGTCGAGGGCGTCCGCGACCACGTCGCCGGGGGCGGCGTCTTCGAGCGAGGCGCGGCGGCGGAGTTCGAGGTAGACGTCGGCCGGGAGCGTCACCTCGAGCGTGCCGATATCGACGCCGTGGGCCGAGAGCGCGTCCACGACGGGCGTGCCGTCGTTGACCTCGCTGGCGAGGCGACGGACCTCGCGGACGGTCAACCCGGCGTCGAGCGTGGCCCACGCGAGGTGGAGTCTGGCGTCGCCGGAGACGCGGGCGATGTGCTTTGCGGCCGTGGGAGCGATTCTACCGCGGGCGACGTGCCGGCGGACCGACTGCGGGAGGTCGTGGACGCGGGCCCACTTGCGGATGAAGGAGACGGACACGTCGCCGCCGGCGCGCTCGGCGGCGCGCTTGTAGGAGCCGACGCCGCGGACGAGCGCGGCGCAGGCGGCCGCGCCGCGGAGCATGAACACGTGGTCGTCGTCGCCGGCGGTGGACTCCGAAAACGAGCGGACCGTTCTGGCGGCCTCGGCGAGGCTGTCGGGGTCGGTGGGGTCGAAGCCGACGGCCTCGCGGGCGCGGTCGCCCGTGACGGCGGGGTCGCCGCGGACGACCGGTTCACCGACCGGTTCCCGTCGGTCGGCCGGGACCTCAGTCGTTCGTCGGCGTTCGTCGTTCGTCATCTACGAATCGGTAACGCGTTCTGGCTTAAAAACGTCCCCCCGAGAGGCGAGATTCGCGCGCGACCGGTCGCTGGGCGGCACACGGGCGAGCGGCTGGAGGCCGGCAAACGAGGGACGGCCGGGGCGGGGATACGCCGACGCCGACCGATTACGGGCGGGCGGTAGATGGTCAGCGGCCGGTCGACGGGCGGTTACTCCTCGCGGGACTCCGAGAGGTGCGACCAGATTTCGGTACAGCCCGCACCGTCTTCGAGGTCTTTGAGGTGAGCCGTGGGGTCTTCTTCGTCTACCTCAGTCGACGACTCGACCTCGGCGTCGGCCTCGCGGTCGCGTTCGGGTTCGAGTTCTGCCTCGCCGGTCATGCGTCGCCCTCCCGTGACGGTTCGAACAGCTCTGGGGCGACGTCGGCGGAGGCGTGTTGTCGGACGGCGGTGCGGTGGTCACTCATCACCACCACGTACCGGGCGGACCCGCATAAGGGAATCCGCACCTGTAATGTGTACCCCCACTCCCGGCTACCGGAACGGGTTGCCCCTACCTCTGACGGCCGATTTCGGCCACAATCGCACGACTACGCCGGAACGACCGCCGGAACGCGCGTCGCGCTCCCCCGCGGGGATTGCGGGCGCCGCCCCGCATAGGTAGCCGGAGCGCGGAGGGTGAGGTATGAGCGTCTCCCTACGCGTCCTCGACGACGGGGCGTGGGTCTCCGTGAACGACGCCAGAGAAGTGAGCGTGAGCGAACTCTGGCGGCTCGACGACCCGTCATTCTGTGGGTGCGAGCTTCCCGACTTCGTCGTCGAGAACGTCCTCGACGTCGGCGCGGACGGCAGAACCGTCTCCGCGAAGGTGTACGGCCAGTGCATCGCCTGCGGCCACGCGGGCGTGCCCGGCTGGGTTCCGGTCGGGAGGCTCCGCGAGGGCGAATTCGTCGATATCGACCGCGAGCGGGTTGTCCTCCCGGTTCGACGCGGCGACGACGACGAATAGGCAACATTCTCCGCTTTTGGGCAGCACCGGGAAGGGTTGACGGTACGCTCGGGGCCTTACGTGGGCACGTATATGGACATTCATACGAATGCCCACGGACGTCGAACGCTGGAAGTCGGAGGTCTACGGTAACGAGATACGAGAGCACCTGCTCGAATTCGCCGAGCAGGGCTGGGACACCATCCCGGAAGACGAGCGAGACGCCTGGTTCGAGCGCTTCAAATGGTGGGGCCTGTACCACCAGCGCAACGGCCAAGAGAGCTACTTCATGATGCGCATCGGGACGCCGAACGGCGTGCTGACGCCCGGCCAGACCGAAGTCGTCGCGGAAGTCGCCGACGAGTACGCCCGCGGCCCGGCCGAGAACCCCATCTTCGGCAACGGCTACGTCGACTGGACGACCCGCCAGTCGATTCAGCTCCACTGGATCAAACTGGAGGACATCCCGGAAATCTTCGAGAAGCTCGAATCGGTCGGTCTCTCGACGCAGCAGGCCTGCGGTGACTCGTGGCGGAACATCGTCGGCTGCCCCGTCGCCGGCAAGGACAAACACGAGCACGTCGACGCGCTCCCCGTCGCGATGGAGCTCAACGAGACGTTCAAAGGCAACGACGACCACTCGAACCTCCCGCGGAAGTGGAAGGTCTCCATCACCGGCTGCCGCGAGGGCTGCGGACAGGGCGACATCAACGACCTCGCGCTCGAACCCGCGACCAAGGAGATAGACGGCGAGGAGACGAAGGGCTTCAACATCCGCATCGGCGGCGGCCTCTCGCGGAACGAGCCGCGGCTCGCCCGCGACATCGACGTGTTCGTGACGCCCGAGCAGGCCGCCGAGGTCTCGGGAGCCATCTCCGCGCTGTTCCGCGAGAACGGCGACCGCGACAACCGCTACAACGCCCGCATCAAGTTCCTGATGGACGAGTGGGGCGCGGAGAAGTTCCGCAACGTCCTCCAGGAGGAGTTCGTCGACTTCGAACTGGAGACCGCCGGCGAAGACCTGCGCTCGGAGTACTCCTACAACTCCGGCTACGCCAACGGCGGCCACGCCGACCACGTCGGCATCCACGAGCAGGCCGACGGCAACTACTACGTCGGGCTCAACGTCCTCGTCGGCCGCATGGGCGTCGACGAGACGAAAGAGCTCGCCCGCGTCGCCGACGAGTACGGCTCCGGCGAGGTTCGCGTCACGCAGCGCCAGAACGTCATCATCACCGACGTGCCCGAAGAGAAGCTCGACGCGCTGCAGGACGAGGAACTCCTCGACCACTACTCGCCCGACCCGCACCCGTTCATGCGCGGCTCTATCGCCTGTACGGGCACCGAGTTCTGTTCGCTCTCCATCGTGGAGACGAAGAACCGGCAGGTCCGCTACGCCCGCTGGCTCAAGGAGAACGTCGAACTCCCCGCGGGCGTCGAGGACTTCCACATCCACCTCTCGGGCTGTACGGCCTCCTGCGCCCAGCCGCAGATTGCGGACATCAGCCTCCGGGGCATGAAGACCCGCAAGGACGGCGAGCCGGTCGAGGCGCTCGACATCGGTCTCGGCGGCGGTCTCGGCGAGAACCCCAACTTCGCCGAGTGGGTCACCCAGCGCGTCCCCGTCGACGAGGTGCCGGGTGCCATCAAGAACCTGCTCGCGAACTTCGAAGCGCGCCGCGAGGGCGACGAGACGTTCCGCGAGTTCGTCGCCCGGACGGACGAGGAAGACCTCGCCGAACTGGTCGAACCCGAAGAGACCAGCTACGAGGACCCGATGATGCACAACACGAAGCGCACGTGGTACCCCTACGCGGAAGACGACTCGATGGACGCGAGTCCCGCGCCGACCCACGGTGACGGCACGCCCATCACGAGCGACGACTGAGCGGGCCCGTCTCGGGACCGATCCGCGTCGGTGACGACTCGCCGCCGCGCTACCTATTTACGACGACGCCGATACTCAATCACAGATGCCAGACCGAATCCTGAAGGTCAACGCCTACACGACGCTGGACCTCGTCGACGCGTCGGCGACGGGTCACGACTTCGAGGAGTCGGCGTTCGCGGTGTGCAACGTCACCTCGCCGCGGAAGCACCCCGACGAGATTACCCTCGAACTCGAACTCGACTGGACGCAGCTCGACGCGCTCCCGCCGCACGCCGACAAACTGACGCTGTCGCCCGAGGAGGCTCGAACCCTCGCGGCCGACCTCGAAAAGCACGCCGACCGCGTCGAAGCCGAACAGCGCGACTGACCGCGGCCCCCCGATTTTCGACGACCGTTCGACGCCCCGAGCGGCGCGACCGCCCGCGCGAGCCCGACGGTTCGTGGCAACACCACCCATGAGAACTTCTATCCCGATTTAGTCAACGAATCGTGTGAATCTGTGTCTCGAATGCTCGAATTGTGTTGCAACAAGCCCAATCGTTAGACATATGCCTTCGGAAGTCGCAGGATGTGTTGTGATACAGACGACGCCCTTACGCCGTCCACGCACCGAGCGTCGACCGCACTCCACCTCCCGCGCCCACCCGGCGAATCGAACGCCGGCCACAGCGCGGGGGGTGGTGGCGTGAGCCGTCACCGGACCCTCGTCCTCTTCGTCGCGGCCGCGGTGCTGTTCGGCACCTCCTTCGTCGGCATCAAGGCCGCCATCGGCTCGGTCCCGCCGGTGCTCTTTGCGGCCTTCCGCGTCGACGTCGCCGCCGTCGTCCTCCTGACGCTCGTCGCCGTCCGCGGCGGCTACTGGCTCCCGCGGACCCGCGCGGACGCGCTCGGCATCCTCGCCAGCGCCGCGTTCGTCCTCGGGGCGAACAACGTGTTCCTGTTCCTCGGCCAGCAGCACGCGACGACGGGCGCGGCGGCCGTCATGTACAGCATCATGCCCGTGGCCTCCCCGGTGTTCGCCGTCTTGCTCCTCGACGACGCGCGCATCTCCGCGGTCGACGCCGCCGGCATCCTGCTCGGACTCGTCGGCGTCGTCGTCATCGTCGGCCCCGAGAGCGTCCTCGGCGGCGGGAGCGTCGGACAGGCGCTCATCGTCTGTTCGGCGCTGTCGGTCGCCTTCGGGACTGTGCTGCTCAAGCGCGTTGGCCCCTCTATCGGAACGCTCCCGCAGACCGCGTGGGCGATGGCGGCCGCCGCCGTCGGCATCCACGCCGCCAGCCTCGGTCTCGGCGAATCAATCGCGCAGGTCGCGTGGTCGCCGGAACTCGTCGCCGCGATTCTCTACGTCGGCATGCCCGCGACCGCCGCGGCCTACCCGGTCTACTTCGCGCTCCTCGCGGAGGCCGGCCCGGTCCGCGGCAACCTCGTCGCCTACGCGATGCCTGTCGTCGCCACCGTCACCGGCTGGGCGTTCCTCGGTGAGTCCGTCTCGCCGGCGACCGTCCTCGGCTTCGGGGTCATCCTCTCGGGGTTCATCTTGGTCCAGCGCGACAGCGTGGCCCGGGTGGTCGGCCTGCGGGGAAGCGTCCCCGCGGAAGCTGAATAAGCGAAGAGAACAGCATAGAACAGAACTCGAAACGCGGACCGATTTCAGGCCGCGACCCGCCGCCGGACCGCGACGGCGACCGACACCAGCGTCTCCTTTTTCATCGCCGCGAAGCCGAAGAAGATGGCTCCGAAGCCGACGAGCGCCGTCGTGTCGATGACGTGTCCGAGGAGCGCCCAGCTCATGAGCGCCGCGACCACGGGCTCGACGTAGCCGATGAGGTTGAGTTCGGTCGGCCCGAGGCGGTCTAAGAGTTCGAAGTAGAGGAGGAACGCCACCGCGCCGGAGACGAGCGTCAGGTAGAGGAACGACGCGATGCCGGCGGGGGCGAACTCGATGGTCGAAAGCGACTCGCCGCGGACGAGTGCCCAGCCGTGAAGCAGGACACCGCCACCGAGCATCGACCACGCCTGCATCGACTGGACCGGGAGGTCGCTCCGGAGCGGGCGGGTGAGGACCGCACCGAGGGCGAACGACACCGCCGCGAGGAAGATGAGGACGATGCCGAGTCCCTGCGCCGACCCGGAGGACCCCGAGAACGCCGAGACCGGGTCGGCGACGAGCACGGCACCGGCGAAACCGGCGAACAGGCCGAGCGTCCCGGTCTTCCCCAGTGACCCCTCGGTGAGGATGGCCGAGGCGAAGACCGCAGTCAGGATGGGCGAGAGGCTGATGATGATAGAGGCCACCGCGCCGGGGACGTGTTCCTGTCCGAGGTAGAGCAGGCCGTGGTAGGCGGCGATGATGAACACCGCGCCGATGGCCGTCGCGAGCAGTTCGTCTCTGGTCTCGGGTCGCCAGCGGTCGGTGGAGTAGCAGGCGTACACCAGCATCACGAGCCCCGCGAGTTCGTAGCGGAGCGCGGCGAAAGAGAGCGTCGGGAAGAACTCCAAGCCGACCTCGATGGCGACGAACGAGGTGCCCCACATCGCCGCGAGCGCGACGAAAAGCAGGGGCGTCGTCGGAATGTTTCTCCAAGTGGTTCGCGTCATGGTCGAATCTGTTTCAGTTCTCAGAGACACATCTTGTTAAATCCTTCTACAAGAGATTGGGTTTGAATTGAATTTTAGAGGAACGATTCGTGGTTTTGCTGTTCTAAAGTTTCTATAATTCGTGATGATTCGAGAGCTCGAGAGAGGTGGCGAAAACGGCGGACAGAACAAGGACTTACGTCACCGACCGCAACGAGAGGGTATGGACGAACGCGACGTGCGCCTGTTGAAGGCCATCGCGGACCTCGGGACGGGCAGTCCCGAGAAGCTACACGAAGCGACAGACATCCCTGTGTCGACCATCCACTACCGCCTGAACAACCTGAAGGACGACGGCGTCATCGAGAACGACCTCTACGACATCGACCTAGAGGCGTTCGGACTCGGCGTCACCGTGGTCGTGGAGGTGCTGGCGGACTACAGCGGGTCGTACGAGGAAGTCGGGAACAAACTGCTGGAGATAGAGGGCGTCACGCAGCTCTACTTCACCATGGGCGAGACGGACTTCATCGTCGTCGCCCACCTCGCGGACTCCGACCGCGTGGAGCGCCTCATCAGCGACTTCGAGGCGACGCCGGAGGTCGAGCGGACGAACTCGACGTTCGTCATCTCCGCGATGCGCGACAGCCACCGGGCGCTCCAGAGCTACACGCTGGAGACGCTCCTCGACGAGCTCGGCATCGAGGACTGAGAATCGGCCGGGGACGTATCACGGTTCGTCGCGTACTATCGACCATGTCGAACGACGTGCGAACGTGGCTGGTCGAACGGACCTACTCGGACGACGAACAGAACATCATCATCCTCGTGTACGCGACCACCGACGGGACGCGCTACCACCGCAAAGAGCGCTCGCTGACGAGTTTCGAGTCCGACGTGCGCGACACCTACGCCGCCGTCGACGTGCCCGAGGACGAACTGGGCCGCGTCTCCGACGAGGAGACGAGAGCGGCGTACGCGGCCGCCGCGACCGAGATGGCCGAGTCGCACGAGCCGACCGACACGGTCTGAGAGCGTCGCGGTCGGCTCAGTCCGCCGACGCGAGCGGGAGCGAGACGACGACGACCGTGCCGGTCGGCTCGTTGTCCTCGAAGTGAATCTCGCCGCCGAACGAGTCGACCAGTTGGTGGACGAGGTAGAGTCCGAGGCCGGTGCCGGTACTCTCCAGTCCCTTTTCGCCCTTCCCGAAGACGACCGACTTCCGCGCGTCGGGGATACCCGAACCGTCGTCGGCGATGCGGATGACCGCCATGTCGGCGTCGTCGTCCACGGTCGCCGAGACGGTGACGACGGTGCTGCCGTCGTTGTGCTGGACGGCGTTGTTGAAGAGGTTACCGAGCACCGACGCGATGAGCGGGTTCGCGCGCACCGCCACGTCGGGTATCTCGCCGTCGACCTCGAACGTCGCGTGCGGGAACGCCTCGCGGCGGACCGCGAGTTCGCGCTCGACGGCGTTCACGAGCGACATCGGGCGCGTCTCGACGCCGCCGCCGCTCATCGTCTCCATCAGGTCGCGGGCGACCTCGGTTATCTCGATGGTGTGGCGACCCGTCGAGAGGATGCGCGAGAGGATGTCCGCGCCCTCTCCGTCGACGTGTTCTCGGAGTAGCTCCGCCCAGCCGACGACGACGGCCATGTCGTTTCGGATGTCGTGGCGGACGATTCGGTTGAGCGCCTCCAGTTCGGCGTTCGTCCGTTCGAGTTCGCGCTCGCGGGTGCGGCGGGCGGTCACGTCCTGAATCGTCCCTCTGAGCGCCGCCACGCGCCCGTCGCGGATGACGGGCTCGCCGCGGGTGCGGACCCACAGCTCAGACCCCTCCGCGGTCACCAGTCGGTACTCGTCTTCCCACGGGATGCCCTCGGACCGACAGCGGTCCAACAGCTCGCGGACCCGGTCTCGCTCCTCGGCGGCGTAGAACTCGATGGCGTCGTCGACGTTCGGCTCGTAGTCGAGCGGCACCTCGTGGATGCGCTTGGTCTGGTCGGTCCACGCCAGCGTGTCGGTCGTGAGGTCGAGCTCCCAGCCGCCGACCTTCGAGATGCGCTGGGTGCGTTCGAGGAAGTCACGGCTCCGTTCGAGTTCGTCCTCGCGCGCCTTCTGCTCGGAGAGGCTCTGGAAGACGATGACGTTGCGGTCGCCTTCGAGGGACGTGATGGAGAACCGAACCGGGACGAGCTCGTCGTCGGGCCGGCGAATCGCCACCTCGCCCTGCCACTTGCCGTCGGCTTCGAGCGCGGGCGGAATCGTCTCTCTGAGCCGTTCGAGCTCCGACTCGTCGTGGAGGTGATTCCAGCCCGTCCCGAGCATCGACTCGGGGTCCGAGTAGCCGCAGATGTCGGCCGCGGTCTCGTTGACGTACGTGTGCCGGTCGTTCTCGGTGATGGTGACGCCGGCGTCGACGGCGTCGACCGCGCCCTTGAACGCCTCGAGGTCGCGTTCGCGCCGGCGCTCTTCGGTCACGTCCTCGACCGTCGAGATGAGTCGGTCCCGCCCCGATATCTCGGCGACGGTGAGGCTGACGCGAATCCAGACGGTGTCGCCCGACGCGTTCTCGATGGGCCACGTGAAGACGGACCCGCCCTCCTCGCGGGCGGTCTCGACCTCGTCGAGGGCGCGTTCGTCGTCGTAGCCGGGGAGGTCCGCGGTCACGTGCGTCGGACTCGTGTCGATGACCGCCGCGCGGCCGACGCCGAGGATGTCCAGGTAGTGCTGATTGATGTCGACGAGTTCGAGCGTTTCGAGGTTTCGAACCGCGAGACCGACGTTGACGGCCTCGAAGAGCGCGCGGTGGTCGAGCGAGCCGACGGTGTTCCGGGCGGCGTCGTAGACGACGCGGCCGAGGTTGTCGAGGTCGTGTTCGTCGGGGGCGGGCCGCTCGAACGAGACGAGCGGAACGCCGTCGACCCGCAGCTTCGAGACGAGCGGCTGACCCTCCGAGTCCGTGATCCCAGTGGAGACGACGAGACAGTCGATACGAGCGCGTTCGAGTTCCGCGTGGACCGCGTCGAGGTCGTCGACGGCCGAGACGCGGACGTCGGTCGTCGCGTCGCCGATCGAATCGGGGAGCTCGGTCGCGAGACGCTCGCGAACGGCGGCGTCCTCGCTGACGACGAGGACAGTCAACCGACCAGGCATACCGGCGAGAAGAGAGCGAGGTTCAAGTATGAACCGACAGCTGTCGGTTCGGAATCACGAGCCGCGGTCCGACCGACCGTCGGACTCGCCCGCGTCGAAGATTCCAAAGTTCGGGCGAGGAGAAACCGACGAAATCGAACCTTCATCCCCCGTCGGACCCGAAGCGTCGAAGCGACAATCGACCTAAACGTGGAGCGCGTACTGACACCTGTGGGGCGGACACCACCGCCTCGGTGAACACCATGACGACGACAAACGACTCGACGCGACTCGCGGGCATCGTCCTGCTCGCGCTGGCCGCGCTGTTCGCGCTCCCCGTCCTCTTCGGGATGGCCGGCCTCGGCGGCGGCATGCCGATGGGGTGGGGCGGCGGCTGGATGCACGACACGTGGATGCACGGCGGAACCGGCGGGACCGTCCCGTGGTGGATGTGGGGGATGGGACTGTTCGGCCAACTGCTCGTCCTCGCGGCCGTCGTCGGCGGCGGCGTCCTCCTGTTCCGCGCCCTGCGCGGCGGGAGCGACGACGCGCTCGACGAACTCCGCCGGGCCTACGCCCGCGGTGACATCGACGACGAGGAGTTCGACCGCCGCCGCGAGCGACTCGAACGCGACTGACGCGTCGAAACTCGGGACAGTCGCCGCGTTGCAGGCGAAACGAAGGGGTTCGGCCGGATAGCGGTCGGCGAAAGGCGGTCGGCGAGAAGCGGTCCCGGGGAGTCGGCGCGCGGCCGCCTCCGTCGGAGAGAGTGCGCGCGCCGACCGCAACGACTATAATTATTTAGGCCAACCTAAAACCATGAGTTCGGATTCATCCGATGGGTCGTTCGGTTCGTTCCTCGGTCGCTTTCGGTCGCGGCGAACGCGACTTCGCGTGTCCGCGTGCGTCGCCGCGAGCCGGTCGATAGCGGTCCCGGAGACGGACGACGAGCGCGACTGAGCGCCGGAGACCGGCGACGTCGGGTCGCTCCGCGCTGGTCGCCGCGCGCCTCAGACCTCGACCGTCGCTCCGATTTCTGGAGCCGCGGCCTCGTAGCCGTCGGCCCGGAGTTCCTCGGCGAACGTCGCACAGCGGTCGCCGTGGTTCACGAACACCGGCGCGCCGCGGTAGTCGTCGAGAAACGACAGGAGCCCGTGCCGGTCGGCGTGGGCGGAGAAGTCGTACATCTCGGCGCGGGCGGCCACGGGGACGACCCCGCCGTTGAGTTCGCACCGGCCGCGCTCGACCAGTTCTCTGCCCGGCGTCCCCTCGACCTGATAGCCGGTGAGACAGATTTTGTTCGTCGGGTCTCGCCGAATCTCGGGGATGTACGTCATCGCCGGCCCGCCCGAGAGCATCCCGCTCGTCGTCACGATGACCGAGTTCTGCCGGGCGATGCGCTTTCGCTGACCGTCTCGACCCGAGACGATTCGCGCGTTCGACTTCGCCCGCTTGAGCGCCGCGGCGTCGCGGACGTAGTCGGGGTGGTTCCGGAGCATCCGCAGCACGCGCGTCCCCATGCCGTCGACGTAGCAGTCGATGTCGTGGGCGTCGAGCACCATGAGAATCTCCTGGGTCCGGCCGATGGCGAACGCGGGGACGACGACGGTGCCGCCCTCCCAGACGGTCGTCCGCACCGACTCCACGAAGCGCTCTTCGACGGTCGCGCGGTCGTCGTGTTCCACGTCGGAGTAGGTGGACTCGCAGATGACCACGTCGGCGTCCGGGCGGTCGGTCGTGCCCGAGACCAACCGCTGGTCGTCGGTGTGGAAGTCGGCGCTGTAGAGCAGACGCGTCTCCCCGTCGTCGACGAGGACGTGGGCGCTGCCGGGGATGTGCCCGGCGTTGTAGAACGTGACCTCGTGGCCGGCGGCCTCGAACGGCTCGCCGTAGTCGTGGTGTTCCGACTGCTGGGTCATCCGCCGGACGTGCGTCTCGGTGAACGGGCAGTTGTAGCTCCCGCCGTGGAGTTTGAGCGTGTCGCGCGCGAGCGTCCGGGCGAGTTCGTCGGTCGGCGGCGTCCAATGGACCGCCGGCCAGTCGTCGCCAGAGAGGAGCGAGGGGACCGTCCCGACGTGGTCGAGGTGGCCGTGCGAGACGACGACGGCGTCGGGGTCGACGGAGCCGACGGGGAACTGCGGGGGGTTCCCGGTCAGCATCCCGTAATCGAGCAGCAGCGAGTCGTTGACGAGAATCGCGCTGCGCCCGACCTCCTCGGCCCCGCCGAGGAACTGGAGTTTCATTGCCGGCAGTACCGACCGGAGGGGCTTTTGCTCGTCGGTCCCGCCGCACTCGACGCTTTTCACGCCGGCCGCCGTCTCCCGAGGTGTGACCGGCTCCGACCCCGAATCCGACCGCGGTGGCGACGACCTCGAACCAGACACCGAGGCCGACCGCGACGACCTCGACCGACTGGTGACGACGCTCCACGACCGACTCGCCGCGACGGCGACCCGCCCCGTCCGCGAGGAGGCGAGCCGGTGGCTCGGCGAGGCGGAGGCCGTCGCGGGCGACCTCGCGGTCGGCCCGCTCCCGGACGACGAGGTGGTTCGGAGGCGACTCGGCCACGTCGAACACCTGCTGTCGAACGTCGGCGAAACCGAAGACGAGGCGGCGGACGAACACGTCGCGTCGGCGCGGGCGGCGCTGGCCGACGCGCTGGCGACGCTCGGTGACGGCGGCGGCGAGTGAGTTTGGGGAGACAAAGAGAGGCGAGACGGGAACTGCGAGAGATACACAGCGAAGCGCGGGGACCGAAAGAAACGCGCGCGCTTCCCGGCGCTCAGTTCGAGAACCACTCCCTCGCGGTCGAGGCGAGGATGGAGAGGTCTTCGAACTTGAGCATGCGGAACATGGCGAGGGGACTGCCGCCGTTGGCGGCGTCCAACTGCTCGTTGGGGAGGCGATGGAGGTCTTCGAGCAGTTTGTCGTAGCGCTCGTTGGAGGCGCGGTAGAGCATCTCCGTCATGAACAGACGGTTTTTGACCTTCGGCGCGACGCGCTCGTGCCACAGTTGGTCGTAGATGGCGAGTTCGGACGCGGAGGTGTCGCGCTCGGAGTTCGTGAGCGCGCGGTCGGCGGTCGCCGCCGCGACCCGGCCCGAGCGCATGCACTTGTCGATGCCCTCGCCCCACAGCGGGTCGACGGTCGGCACCGTGTCGCCGATGGCCATGAAGTTGTCCGTGCTCATGCGGCCCGGAAGCTGGATGTGTGCGGAGCCGCGGTGCTGTTTGCCCGCGATGCGCTCCGCGTTCGCGAAGCGCGGGTCGGTGTCGAGCCAGTACTGGAGGTAGTCGTCGATGGTGTAGCCCGACTTGGCGTTGTGGCGGTGTCCCTCGTTTTGGATGTAGCAGACGCCGACCTTCGCGGTGTCGCCGCCGGTGTGGAATATCCACGAGTAGCCGCCGGGCGCGATGTCGTGGTCGAGCCGAAGCATCATCGCGTCGGTGAGGTCGCCGTAGCCCTCGGGCGCGAGGTCCATGCCCTCGAACTCGAACTCGATGCCGATAGCCTGCTTCTGTCGGTTGAGGTCGCACACGTCGAGGGCCTTGGCGAGCGGCGCGCTCGGTCCGGTCGCGTCGATGACGATGTCGGCGTACACTTCCTTGTCGCCGTTGTACCGGACGCCGACGATTTCGCCGCCCTCCATGATCGGCTTGGAGACGCGCGCGTCGAAGCGGTACTCCGCGCCGTCGGCTTCCGCCTCGTCGACGAGCCAGTTCTTGAAGTCCGCGAACTCGAGGACCGCACCGGGCTGGTGCCGGTAGTAATGGTGGTTCGGGGACTCCAAGACGACATCGTCGGTGAAGTTCATCACGACCTCGTCGGGGATGTTGAACGAGGCCATCGCCGACGGGAACGTCCCGGCGGTCGACTTGTTGCTTCTGGAGGGGAACTCGTCTTCGGACTCGGTTTCGAGGACGCACACGTCGTAGCCTCGGGCGGCGAGGTCTCGTGCCGCCTGTCCACCTGCAGGGCCCGCGCCTGCGATAATCACGTCGTAGTTGTCTGTCATTGTAGAGTAGGCATCACCGGTAGGGTTGGTCGTACGCGTTACACACCCTTTCTGTAACAAGCGTGTAATCTGCTTTGGTTTTGAACGGTCGGAAATACGGGGGCGTTCGACGTATCCCGACCGCTCAAAGGCGACAGATACGGCGGAGAGACGGCGGACGATGGAGGGCGCGACACGTCGCTCGACACGGGGAGAGACGGTGGCAAACGCGGCCACGGCGCGGCTAAAACTCGGGTCAGGCTTTCGGGATGCGGCGGACTTGGAACTCGCGGTAGCCGCCGTAGGCGGCTTCGAGCGCCCCGAGCCACCAGTTCCAGCGCGTCGCGGGGCCGCCCTCCGGCGCGTCGCGCATGTTCCGCACGATTTCGTCGCCCGTGAGCGCCGCGCCGCGGTCGGCTTCGGCCTGCCCCGAGTCGGCGAGGTCGCGGGCTTGACGCGCGACGACCCGACGCTCCGCATCGGTGCCGCCGAACTCGGCGAGCGCGTCGCGGAACGACTCCTCGTCGAAGGCGGCGTGGGCGTCACCGTGCCTATCGGTGGGAATCACGACTGCTCCTACGGGGGCCGTCCCAAAGAAGGACTCGGCCGATTCGACCGGGCGAGAACCGTCGTTTTCGGCGCGAAGCGCGCCGGCGCGGGCGACGGCGCTACGTCCACCACTCGCTCCGGCGCTCGTTGTACGTCGCGTTCCGGAACGGCTCTGGCTTTTCGTCGTCGGCCTCCGCGCCGAGGTAGTGTGCGGTCCAGTAGCCGACGTGCCAGCCGACGGCTTCGGTGTCGAGGTCGACGAGGATGACCCGATAGCTACCGTACGTCTCTAACGCGCCGTCGCCGTCCGGGTCGTAGCCGCTGACGGCGGCACAGGAGACCGCGCCCGGGGCGCACGGCGAGGAGTCAGCAAAGGAGATGCGAACCTCGGCGTCCGCCGGGTCGTCCACGTAGGTGTAGGTGAGGTTGTCGGGCATCCCCGGCGCGCCGTCGGCGAAGTAATCGAGGGCGTGACGGACCTGCTCGCGGGCCGCGTCGGGGTCCGAGGCGTTCGCGTCGTCGACGTAGACCGTGAAGTTCGGGTCGTCCCACGGGAACGCCTTCTCGGTCGCGTTCGTCCGCGGGAGCGTGTAGAGGATGCCCGTGGCGTTCATCAGGGCCGCGGGCTCGTCGCCGTGGGCGAGACCGAGCGTGTGGCCCAGTTCGTGTTCGATGATTTCGACCGTCGAGTCGTCGCTGAACCCGGTTCGGATGTAGACGGTCTCGGGGCGGTCAATCTGCCGGGCGTCGGTGATGTGCGGCGCGCAGCCGACCGCGTCGGCCTGTCCGCTACACTCGGGGATGGTGTCGGAAAAGCGGACCACCATGTCCGGGTCGCGGGCGTCGGCGTCGACCTCGTAGTCGACCTCGTAGCCGAGGTACCGCGCGTCGTTCGCCTCCCAGAACGTCGTCGCCTCGCTCACGAGCGCGGCGTAGTCGCGGTCGTTGGCGGCGGCCTCGACGGCGACGACGACCGGCTCGGAGCCCCACGGACCGTAGCCGGAGGCGGGCGTGAACGTCTCTGTCGGCTCGGGCGTCGGCTCGGGCGTCGGCGACGCGGTGGGCGTTGCAGTCGCGGTCGCTGACGGAGCCGTAGTCGAGACTGCGGTCGACGGCGTTTCGGTGGTCGCCGCGGTCGGAGCGGTCGTCGAAGTCGTCGCGTCGTCTCCCGGCGACACCGGCGCGGCACAGCCGGCGAGGACGACGAGCGCCGCGACGAGGAGGGTCGAACCGCGCATACCGAGACTGCGGTGGCGAACGGTCAAGAGCGTTTCCCGACGCCGCGACCCGACCGACGGCGCGGCCGCTCGGGCGTTCGAAAGCGGCTGAGAGGAGTAAGCCCCCTTCTGTTCGTCCCAGCATTCGGCTCAGCGTCCGCGTCCTTCTCGGGGCGAGCCCCGAGGGCGCGACGGGCGAACCCGACGCGCCGTCCGAACTACCTTCGCGGCGCGGACTTGCACCGGTGAGGATTCGCCGTTCCATCCGTTCTCGACCGTCAGAGATGGCGACGCCATCTCACTCCCTCTGCGGGTTAACTCCCTTCCCTTACGGGTCGGTTCGCACGCGGACGAGTCTCCCGTCCGCGCCGGCGACGGCGGAGCCGTCGCGCGCGCATCATCGGTCAAGTCGAGCGGTCTCGTTTCTGTTCCAGCGCCAGCCGTCTCCGACTCCGGGCTTGCGCCCGGTCACCCGTTCGGACGGTGGGGGGACTTTCCTCATGCCCGTCTCGGGCACGGGAACTGGGCTCTCTCTGCCGACCTACCCTAGTCCGGTCGGTCGGATAAGCGGTTCGATTAACGGGGTCATACGCGGGTTTAGTCGCCCGTTATTTGGCACCGATTCTACATAACAACCCGATAACATTCGAGGGAAGCGTTGAAGTCACCACAGGACTTGAATGATAATATGTCCGAGGCGCAGACCGTACACCTCACCTACGAGGATGGGGCGCGGGCGGTCGAACTAGCGCGGGAATCGGTCGAATCGTACGTTCTTCACGGACAGAGAGAGCAACCGGGCAGCATGCGCGACGCATTTTACGCCCGAACCGGGGCGTTTGTCCGCATCAAGTCGACACGTGGGCGCGGTCGACTGCGGGGCTGTGCGGGCGCGTATCGGGGGAAAGACCAGCTCGGTCACGCCATCGTCGACGCGGCCATCAAGGCCGCGTCGGGCGACTCGTGCCAAACCGAAATCGAAGCACCCGAACTCCCGAATCTGAACATCTCTGTTTGTATCGTCAACAATTACACGCTGACTAACGACCCAGTCGCCGACATCGAACTCGGCACGCACGGGGTCGCCATCGACGCCGGCGGCACCCACGGCTGGATGTACCCGACCCTGCCCATCGAGCTCGGCTGGTCGAAAGAGGAGTTCCTCACGAACGCCTGTCGCAAGGCCGGCCTGTCGCCGCTGGCGTGGCAGGACGACGACACCATGATCACCCTGTTCGAAGGGCAGGTCTTCCGCGAGCGCGACGACGGCGGGAGCGTCGAAGCGCTGTAAGTCGTCGCGGCGACGACTCGACTCCTTGGGGGGAGAACCGAACTGGCGAGCGACGGCTTCGAGCGTCGCCGCAAAACGAGAACGCGTCTTACTCGTCGCCGAAGCCGACCAACTCGGCGTCCTCTCTGGCCCGCGTCGCGGCCGCGTCGATGTCGAACTCGAACTCCGAGACGACCTCGCCGTCGCGGATGAGCGGTTCGAGGAGCGCCTCGCCGTCGGTCGGGCCGGGGCGTCCGCGGAGGCCGACGTGGTGGCCGCCGTCGGCCGTGCGGTAGACCTCCTTCACGCCGGAGAGCTTGCCCCGCTTGGCCGCGGGTTCGCCGTCGACTTCGACGATGTCGAGCGCGAAGTCCACCGGGTTGGCGTTCGAGATGTAGCCGCCGACGCCGAACCCCTCGACCACGTCGCGGAGGTGCCGGAGTTCCGCCGGGCCGAGGCCGCCGCTCACGAAGATGCCCACGTCCTCGTGGCCGCGGGCGTCGAGTTCCCAGCGGACCTCCCGGACGATGTGTCGGAAGTCCCCCCGCCGCGAGGACGTGGTGTCGAGGCGGACGCTGTCGAGGTCGTCGCCGAGCGTCTCGACCGCCTGCAGCACCTCCTCGGTCTCGTCGCCGTAGGTGTCGCAGAGAGCGACCCGCGGCACGTCCTCGTCGACGGCCTCGTCGAAGGCACGGAACGCCTCCGCCTGGTTGCCGCGACCGAAGGCGATGAGGAGCGCGTGGGGCATCGTCCCCGACGCCTCCTTCCCGAGAATCTCGCCGGCGGCGACGTGCGAGAAGCCGTCGAGGCCGGCGACGAGGGCGCTCCGCTCGACCATCGCGGCGATGGAGGGGTGGACGTGGCGCGCGCCGAACGAGAGAACCGTCGAGTCGGGGGCCGCCGTGCGGGCTTCGAGGGCGGCCGTCGCACAGCCCGAGGCGTGCGAGAGGAAACCGAGCAGCGAGGTTTCGAGCCGAGCGAACTCGAGGTAGTCGCCCTCGATTCGCATCACCGGACCGCCGTCGAACAGCAGGCCCTCGGGCATGGCGTCGACGTCGATATCGCGGTCGGAGAGCAGTTCGGCGGCGTCTTTCACGCCGGCGAACAGCTCGAAGTCGCCGTCGGGGAACTGGTCGGCCGTCACCTCGGCGACGACGCGGGGGTTCTTGCCCGCGTGTCGGAGGGTCGCCTCGGTCCGCTCGAAGTAGGCGTCGGTCGCGACGCCCTCGCGGATGGCCTCGGGACCGACGATATCGAAGTCACTCATTGGCGCGGATTCCACCCGGCCGATGAAAAAGGTGTATAATCGGTCACGTGCGTCGAAGAGGAATTTTCTTCACCGCGATGGACGGGCCGATCAGCAAACGAGGATGCTCGTGCGGTAGGTGGTGTCGTCTTTTTTCACGTATCCATTGCCGACACTCCACCGACGGTCGTGAAAGCCCGCGGGAGACTCGGAAAGCGCGTCGTCGAACAGCGCTTGCTCCTCTGGCGAAAGCGAGTCGTACGGAACGACGTCAGCGTCCGCAGGAACGTCGTCGGCTGGGTCGACTCCCAGAGACTGACCGCAACTGTTCGACCACGGAACGAGCGTTCCGGTGGCGAAGAGGAAGACGACGACGAACAGGACGAGCGAGAGGGAGACGATAGCGAACAGACCGAGCCGACGGGGCATACAACCTAATGTCAGTTATGACACAAGTGCTTTCTCCTACCTCTGACGGTGAACCTCGTCTAACCGCTCCACCGTCGGCGCGTTGACGACGGTGACGGTGTCGCCGTCTCTCGTCACCCGGTAGGCGTCCGCGAAGGGGCCGTCGTCGACGAGGTAGGTGTTCTCGCCCGCGTACGACCCGCCGAGGCGGAGCTTCAGCGTGTAGGTCACGTAGGCCCGCTCGAACTGCTCGGCGTCCGCCTCGGAATCCCAGACCGTCTTCCAGACGTAGCCGCGCTCGTGCGGGTTCGCCTCGTAGGTCTCGTCCGACGCCGGGCGGTAGGGAACCACCGCGTCGCCGGCCCAGCCCTCGGAGGGACCGGCCGTGTAGTTGTACGGCGAGTACGCGCCGGTGTCCTGTTGGAGTCGCCCCCGGTCGATGGCGCGGTGCTTCCAGAACGTCGCGAAGATGGACGCCTCGCCGACCGTGTCGGCGACGGGGTCGGTGTCGTAGCGCGTCCACGCGGCCGACGAGCGGTCTTCGACCGTCACCTCGACGGGGCGCTCGTCGGGGTATCGCTTCGGGTGGAGCACCTGCTCGGTCGAGGCGGGGCGGTCGGCGTAGGCGTCGTCGACGGCCGCCCAGCCGCCGCGCTCGCGCAGGTCGGCGACGAACGTCGGACCCTCGCTGTAGGGCGCGTAGATGGTCAAGAAGACCGGGTAGTCGTACGACCCGCTTCCCGAGCCGCTGGCCGGCGGCCGGGGGACGCACTCCCAGTCGGTCTCACAGCGCTCCTCGTACAGTCGGTCGACGTAGCGGGCGTCGCCTTCGACCAGTCCGTTCTCGGCGAGTTGGGCGTCCTGCGTCGGCGGCGAGCCGTCCAGCCCGAAGTGCTGGTCCTGCAGGGCGTGGTGGAGTTCGTGAGCGAGCGTCCGCCGGTCGATGGTCGGTCGGTCGTCGTCGCTCACGAGGACGATGCGGTCCTCCGAGGGCGAGTAGTAGCCGAGCACCGCGCCGCCGTACAGCTCGTCGAACACCTCGTCGATGGTCCGGTCCTCGCCGACCAGCAGGAGCGCCTCCCACACCTGGTCGTTCCAGTCGCTGTGGACCGGGTCTGCGGGCTCCTCGGACTGGTTTCGGTACTCGGCGCGCGAGATGACCTCGACCGGCACGGACTCCTCGAACTCCAGTTCGCGCACGACCTCGACGCGGGCCATCGTCCGGGCGACGAACGCCTCGCGCTCCGTCGCGTTCAGGCCGTCGGACTGGTTGACCGCGATGGACTCGTTGTACCAGTAGCCGGCCTCCCAACCCAGCCGGTCGGTCGGCGGGTCGTCGGGCCACGCCCAGTCCTCGGCCGGGTCCGCGGTCCCGTCCGCGTCGTTGGACGCGTCTCCCGCGGCATTCGGGTCGGCGATGGGGGCGGCACAGCCCGCGACGACGAGGAGAAGGGCGGAGAGAACGGCGGCGAGGCGGCGGCGATTCATAGCGGATGCAGGGGCGGGAGACGAAAAAGCGTCTCGGCGCGGGGGTTACGACGCGAGTCCCGGCCGAATCTCGTCCACGTCGGCGGGTGCCGGCCCGTTGACGATGACGACGCGGTCGCCGGTCCGGACGACCCGGAAGGCGTCGTTGAACGAGCCGTCCTCGATGACGTAGATGCCGTCGTCCCGCTGGGTGGCGTCGTTGGCGCTGAGGATGTTCAGGTAGGCGTCGTGGAACTCCTGTGCGTCGCCGTCGGTGTCCCACTCGGTCACCCAGACGTAGCCGTACTCGGTCTCAGCGCCGGCCTCGTTGCGGTAGGGGAACAGGCGGTCGTTCGCCCACCCGTTCGACGGCGCGGCGTCGTAGTTGTACGTGTCGTACCGCGAGTTCGTGTCGAGGATGGACTGGACGCGGACGGTCTGCGCGCCGGACGTGCGGGCCTGATACCAGAACATCGAGAACATCGACGCCTCGCCGACCGTGTCGGAGCCCTCGACGCCCTGTTCGGGGAAGGTGGTCCAGCCGTTCGTCCCCTCGTCGGCGAAGGAGATGGGACGGGGCGACTCGTCGGTCACGTGGATGGTCTGTTCGGTGGACGCCGGCGGGTTGCGCAGGGCGTCGTTGACGGCCTCCCAGCCGCCCCGTTCGTACAGGTCGTGGACGTAGACCGGACCGTCGGAGTACGGCTGGTAGATGGTGAGCAGGATGCCGAGGTTCGGACCGCCGCCGCCCGACCCGCCGCCGGAGCCGCCCGCGGCGGGCGTGACGACGCAGTCCCACGCGCCGGCGTCGCACTGCTCGACGTACTGCCGTTCGACGTACTTGGCGTCGCCCTCGACGATGCCGTCGATGGCGAGGTCGCCGTCCTGCGTCTCGCCGCGGAAGCGGGCGTCGGTCAGGTCGAAGTGCTGGTCCTGCAGGGCGTGGACCAGTTCGTGGACGAGCGTGGCGTTGTCGATGGTGGGCTCGTCGGTCGAGTCGGTGACGATTTTGATTTCGTCGTCGGACGGCGAGTAGAAGCCGAGGACCGAGCTCCCGGTCGTCTCGGAGATGGCGCTCGCGCTCCCGGTCGACTCGCCGGTGATAAACAGCGCCTCCCACACCTGGTCGTTCCAGCGGTTGAACTCGGAGTCGGCCGAGCCGGAGCCGCCGGCGTTGCCGCTGCGGTAGTCGGCGCGGGAGATGACGTCCACGGGGACGCGTTCGTCGAACTCCAACTGTCGGATGTGCTCGACGCGGGCCATCCCGCGGGCGACGTACGCCTCCATCTCGGACTCGTTGAGGCCGTCGGACTGGTCGACGTCGATGGCCTCGTCGTACCAGTAGCCGTCCTCCCAGCCGAGCACGTCCCGGTCGGGGTCGTCGAATCCGTCTCTGTCCGGGTCGGGCGTCGCGGGCGGCGCGTCGCCGCCGGGCGCGGCCGTGGGGGCGGCACAGCCGGCGAGAACCAAGAGTAGGGCGGCGAAAACGGCGCGGAGACCGGTCGTTCGCATATCGTACCCTTGGACTCCGGAGTGAAGTACCTTGTCGGGTTCGGGCGTCGAAACGGGCCGGCGCGTACTGTTTTGGTCGTCCCGGCGCAACCGACGCGTATGGCACTCGACCCGAACCGAACCGCGGTGGTCGTCGTCGACATGCAGAACGGCTTTTGTCACCCCGACGGGAGCCTGTTCGCGCCGGGGAGCGAATCAGCAATCGAACCCGTCACGGACCTCGTCGACGCCGCCCGCGACGCCGGCGCGCGCGTCGTCTACACCCGTGACGTGCACCCGCCGGAGCAGTTCGACGGCAATCACTACTACGACGAGTTCGAGCGCTGGGGCGAACACGTCGTCGAGGGGACGTGGGACGCCGACCTCCACGGCGACCTCGACGTCCGCGACGAGGACCTCGTCGTCGAGAAGCACACCTACGACGCGTTCTACCGGACGCAACTGGAGGGGTGGCTCGACAGCCACGGCGTGGACGACCTGCTCATCTGCGGCACGCTGGCGAACGTCTGCGTCCTCCACACCGCCGGGAGCGCCGGCCTGCGGGACTACCGGCCGATTCTCGTCACCGACGCGCTCGGCTACATCGAGAAGGAACACAAGGAGTACGCCGTCGACCACGCCGACTGGCTGTTCGGCGAGACGGCGACGCTCGCGGACGTGGCGTTCGAGTAGGCCGACGGCCCCGCCGGGCACGACTGCAGCCGCGACCGGAGCCGCTCCTCACTCCCGAAAGAGCCGGTACGCGCCCTGTCCGGTGGCGACGGCGTCGTTCCAGTCGCTCGACGGCGACTGCCGGGCGGCCACGTCCGAGTCCTCCTCGGGGTCGGTGCTGACGACGGTGATGGTGCTCACGCCGACCGACCCGCCGGCGCGGACGACCTCGGCGACCGCGGTCAGGTCGCCCGACGCCCGCCGCAGGTAGTTCACGTTGAGGTTGATGGTGGCGACGCCGCCGGCGAGCGGGTCGTCGAGCATCGTCCGCAGGGCGATGCCGCCCGCGGTGTCGATGAGCGTCGCCGCGATGCCGCCGTGGATAGTCGGCGGCGACACGGTGTTGGTGAGCTTCTCGTCGTACGGGATGGTCATCACGATGCGGCCGCGCTCGATGGCGTCGACGCGGGTGTTGAGCCACGACAGGTAGCCGTGTTCGTCCTCGATGTGCCGCTGGACGATTGCCGCGGCCTCGGCGGGAAAGTCGTCGGTCATGTCACGAACGAGTGTGTCAAATGGCATGTAACCGACGGTCGGGGACGGTCTCGTCGGACACTCGTCAGGTCGGTATCACGTGAGATATATACAGTTTCCCGGACTGATAGGCGTATGAGCGATTCCCGCGTCGTCTTCGTCGACGAGTGCCCCGACGGTCTCGTCGAGGCCGTCGAGCGACGCGGTTTCACGACCGAGACGTGCGCGGACCTCGACGCGGTGGTCGAGGGCCTCGACGCCGTCGACGGCGTCGTCTTCTGCGGCGACGTCGACACCGAACTCGTCTCGCGCGTCCGGAATCGAATCGGCGTGATACCGGTCTTTTTTCTCGCCCGTGACGGACCCCAAGGCTCCGCCAAGTCCGCCCACGGGAACGGAGCCATCGTCATCGACTACCCGAAGACGGAGAAGGCGGTTGCCGCGGTCGCCGCGCGAATCGAGCGCGCCATCGAGTTCTCCCGGTGGGCGTCGAGCGAGCGGGACTCGGACTCGCTGTACCGGACGGTCGTCGAGCAGAGCCACGACGCCATCTTCATCGCGCAGGACGGCGACTTCCGGTTTTGGAACCGTCGGCTGACCGAACTCACCGGCCGGAGCGACGACGAACTCGCCGAGACCGCGCTCTTGGACGTCATCCACCCCGACGACCGGGAGAAAGTCAGACGCATCTCCGAGACGCGGCGGCGGGGCGGCGACGCGCCCGTGAGCTACGAGGTCCGCCTCGTCGACGCCGACGGCGACGTCCGCGAGTGCGCGGCGAACGTCAAGGACATCGAGTATCACGGCTCGTACGGCGTGCTCGTCTCGATGCGCGACGTGACCGAACAGCGCGCCACGGAGGCGCAGTTCCGCGGCCTCGTGGAGCTGGCGCGCGACCTCGTGACCCTCGTCGGGACCGACGGGCGAATCAAGTACCAGAGCCCCTCGGTTACCGACGTGCTCGGGTTCGAGCCCGGCGAACTGGTCGGCAGACGCGTCTCCGACCTGATTCACCCCGACGACTGGGAGCGCGTGGAGGCCGTCTTCGAACGCGCCCTCCGGACGGGGGCCGACGGGACCGACCCCGTCCGGTACCGCCACCGCAACGCCGAGGGGTCGTGGACGTGGCTCGAATCCATCGGAAGCAACCAGGCGGACACCTCGGTCGGTGGGTTCGTCGTCACCTCGCGGAACGTGACCGAACAGCGGAGCTACGAACAGCGGCTCAAACGGTACGAGACCATCGTCGAGAGCATCGGGCAGGGCGCGTACGTGGTCGACGACGAAGGCGTCGTCCAGTTCATCAACGAGGCGGCGCTGTCGCGGACGACCATCCCCATGTCGGCGTTCGTCGGCCGGCACATCTCTGCGCTCCGCGACGCCGGGTATCTGGCCGCCGACCAGTACGAGCGCGCCCGGGCGGCCCTCGACGCCATCCTCGACGGCGAGAGCGACCGCGAGCGGTTCGAAATCGAGCTGTCGCTTCCGTCGATGAACTACGTGGTCGAGTTCACCGTCTCGCCCATCCTCGGCGACGACGGCGCCGTCGAAGGCGCGGTGGGTATCTCGACGGACGTCACGGCGCGAAAGCGGTACGAACAGCGGCTCAACGCGCTCCACGCCTCGACCCGGCGGCTGACGGGCGCGACGAGCCGCGAAGAGGTCGCCGAAATCGTCCGTGAGGCCGCCACCGAGGTCCTCGACTACGGGATTAGCGGCGTCCTCCTGTACGACGAGTCGCTGGACGCGCTCGTCCCCGCGGCGTTCACCGACGAGGCGTGGGAGGTGTTCGGCGACGTGCCGCCGATTCCGCGGGGGACCGGCCTGACGTGGGAGGTGTTCGAGCGCGGCGAGCACAACCTCTACCGGGACGTGGAGTCGAACCCGAAGCGGTTCATCGTCGACGCCGGGGTCACAGAGGAACTCATCGTCCCGATTCCGGACCACGGCGTGTTCTTCGTCGCCTCCCTCGACGAGGGGTCGCTGGCCGACCAGCGCATCGCGCTGGCGAAGGTGCTGGCCGCCAACACCCGCGCGGTCTTGGACCGGGTCGAGCGCGAACAGCTGCTGCGTCGGCGCGAGCGCGAACTCGCCAGCCAGAACGAGCAGCTCGAATCGTTCGCGTCGGTCGTCTCCCACGACCTCAAGAACCCGCTGAACGCGGCGATGGGCTACCTCGAACTCGCCCGCGAGCGGTACGACGGCGACGAGTTGGACCGCGTCTCCGACGCCCACGAGCGGATGGCGGGCATCGTCGAGGACGTGCTGGCGCTCGCGCGAAACGGCCAGACGGTCGAGGAGGCCGAGCGGCTGTCGCTCGGGGCCGTCGCCGAGGAAGCGTGGACGACCGCCGCGAGCGACGCGCCGGAAGCGACGCTCACCGTGGAGGGCGACGTCGCGGTCGACGCCCACCGCGGGCGGCTCAGACAGCTCCTCGAAAACCTCTTTTCGAACGCGATTCGACACGGCGGCGACGACGTGACCGTCGGCGTCGGCCCCCTCGCCGACCGCGACGGGTTCTACGTCGAAGACGACGGCCCGGGGATTCCGCCGGACGACCGCCCCCGCATCTTCGAGGCGGGCTACACCACGAGTTCGGAGGGGACCGGCTTCGGACTCAGCGTCGTCATGAGCGTCGTGAACGCCCACGGCTGGAGCGTCTGGTTCGTCGAGAGCGACGCCGGCGGCGCGCGGTTCGAAATCACGACGGAGAGCGACCGTTGACGGCCTCTGAAAGCGACCGCTGACGCCGCGAGAGTGTCGCCGGCGGCGGCAACACTAATTGGCGGTCGTCCGAACGAAGCGCCATGGAAACCCCAGACGAGACGACGGTCCGTGCGGTAGAGTCGTGTCGGGACGCGCTCCCGGAGACCGTCGACGGCGGGCGGGTGCTGTTCGGGTTCGACGGCTACATCGACCGCGTTCGGGAGTTCGTCTCCGAGCGGCAGTCGGCCGACGCCTACGAGCGGGTGCCGACGCTCGAAGCGTTCGCCGACCGCGTGAACGACTCGGTCGAAGCCGAGAGTTCGCTCTCGTTCGAGTGGATTCAGTCGAACGTCCGAACCGGCGGACACGTGAGTCACCTCGCCCGCGCGTTCGACCGACTGGGGTTCGAGCCCGGGGTCGTCGGCTGTCTCGGCGAGCCGGTCGAAGAGCCGTTCGTCGAGGAGTTCGGCCACCTCCCGCTGGAGACGCTCGGGTCGCCCGGCTACACCGACGCCGTCGAGTTCGACGACGGGAAGCTGATGCTCACCGAAATCGGCGCGCTGATGACGCTCGACTGGGCCGGAATCGAGTCGCGGGTCGGCCTCGACCGACTGGCCGAGCTGGTCGACGGGACCGAGCTCGTCGGGATGGGTTACTGGTCGGAGATGCCCGAGCTACCGGACGTGGCCCGCGGCCTCCGCGAGGAGTTGTGGCCGACGCTGTCGGACCCGCCGGAGACGCTGCTTTTGGACCCCGGCGACCTCAGAAAGCGGGAGCCCGAGGTGGTCGCCGCGGGCGTCGAACAGGTGTCCGCGCTGGACGACGCGGTGCGCGTCGTCGCGTCGGCGAACCGCTACGAGACGCGCTATCTCGCGCGGTTGGCGGGCGTCGAGAGCGACGACTTCGGCCGCGAGTCGCAGGCGGCGTTCGAGCACCTTGGCGTCAGTCGCTTCGCGGGCCACGGCATCGAAGCGGCCCACCTCATCGACGACGAGGGGGCCGCGACCGTCGGCGTTCCCCGGACGGACGACCCGGTGTTGACGACGAGTTCCGGCGACCACTTCAACGCCGGACTCGCGCTCGCGCACGTCCTCGACCTCGGCCGCGCGGAGTCGCTCGTCGTCGGCAACGCCGTCGCGGGACACTTCGTCCGAAACGGGTCGCCGCCGACGTACGACGAGGTCCGTGCGTTCGCCTCGGAGTACCTCGATTACTTCGACGCCGCTTAAATACCGATTGTCCACACAAGGGTCAGATATATTACTAGAATCAGCGTACCGATATGCGTCGGTGGCACCCCCCACACGGGCGCACCGCCGGAGAGACCGCAGGTCGCCTCCGTCGCGGTCCACTTTCGACACCACCGTGGCAATCCGCGCCCGGTTGCCACATCCCCACCACGGTCCCGTTCTGACGCGTCGTCGGCTCTTCACTCGGACCGCGAGTCGCGGTCGATGTCGTCGATATCGTCTATCGCCGAGCCGACGAGGTGTCGGAGCGCTCGCCGGAGTCGCTGTGAGAGCGCCTGTTCGGTGATGCCCAATCGGCTCGCGATGTCGTCGAGGCCGGTCTCTTTCGGCGTCTCGAAGTAACCCCGTTCGAAGGCGAGCCGAAGCGCCGCGAGTTGCTTTTCCGAGAGGTCGCTGTCGGGCGGGTGGCGCTCGTCGAGGCGGGCCGGTTCGACCCGGCGCACGTCGATATCGATGTCGCGGGAGAGACACGCGTCGTGGAACCGGGTCGTCAGCTCGTTCGACGCGAAGTACACCGACAGCGACCAGCCGTACCTCGTGCCGACCATCCGCCGGACGATGCCGTCGCACTCGCGAATCGCCGAGATGATGTCGCCCTCGTGAGTCGCCCACTCACAGCGGTAGAGCCGTCCCTCGGGGCCGTCGGAGACCGGCTCGAAACACTCGATGTTCACGTGGTCGTCGAGGAAGTCGTCGAGCTCCTCGCGGTCTCTCCCGCGGGCGACGAAGTAGGGAACCGGCTCGCCCGACACCGGGATACCGCCGACGAACGTGAGTTCGAATTCGGGGTCTTCGAGCGTCGCATCGGGGGACGCGCCGGCCAGCGGGTGACCGAGTTCGACCTCGTACCCGGTGTCGCGGTCGTCAGTCATCGCGGCGCGGAGACGGCGGCGTCGAAGACTGAAACGACGGTGCACGTTCGTATATCGAGTCTCACAAACAGAGAAAAATACGAGTGAGCGAAGGATATTTTTTGCGGAGACTCGGCCTTTCATAGTAAAGGCATTTAAAAACTAACCCCCCAGAATGGAGGGGTTCGGTCGGTCGCCATCGGGCGGCGCGTTCGTGTTAGTATTAAATCATTTCTGTCGAATCAGTCGAGGCGCACCGGGTCGTCGCTGGGGCGAATCGCGACCGACACCTCGTCGCCGACGGCGAGGTCGTGGCCGGGACAGACGACCTTGGTCCCGAAGTCGGTTCGGGACGCGAATAATGACATTCCAGTCACACGAATTCCGTCGACGAGCACGTCGAAGTCGGCCCACGGAACGTCCCGGCCGGCGGTCCGACCGACTCGCTCGCCGAGGAGCGACAGGGATTGCCCGTCCGCGACGGAAGAGAGCGTGCCACCGAACCCGTAGTGGGCGAGGCCGCCGTCGAGGACGACGCCCTCGTCGCTGCCGAGGCCCACGAACTCGTCCGGTCCGACCCCCGCGTCGGCGCGGGTCGGGGCGTCGAGGACGACGAACGTCTCGGCCGTCTCGACGACGGTTCCCGTCCCGTCCCAGTCGAGCGGCGAGACGGTCACGTCGGTCGAAACCGGGAGCGACCCCCGGGCGCGGTGCTGATTCGCGTCCGCGGGGCGGAAGCCGAGGTGGACGTGGTTCGCGACCCACGGGGCGAAGAAGCCGGAGCGGACGAGTCGTCCCAGCGAGTCGCCGACCGCGACCTCGTCGCCCGCGGCAACGTCGGGTCGGACGTGGAGGATTCGCGCCACCAGTCCGTCGCGGGGGTCGTCGACGGCGTCGCCGAGCCAGTCCAGCCCGGTGGCCTCGGCGTCGACGTCGACGAGCACGAGGTACTCGTCGTCGTGGGCGTAGGGCTTGTCGGGCGCGCGGACGGTCCGCGTCTCGCGGACGACGCCCGCGACGGGCGAGCGGGCCACCGGGTCGTCGTCGGCGACGTAGAGGTCGATGGCACAGCCGCCGTCGTGGGCGGGGTACGGCGAGTTGTAGAGCGAGAAGCGCTCGAAGCGCGAGAGCATCGACCGCGGCAGTCGCAGCATGGTCGTCGGGACGGGACGGGTGTTCTTAGGTACGTCGGGGTGCTTCCTTCGGGCATGCGCGTCATCCGCGGCCGCGGGCCCGACCGAGACGCAGACCGGGCGGTCACCGCGGCCATGCTCCGCGAGGCGGGCGAAACGGGCGAACCGGCCTTCCGGGCGTGGACGCCGCACCGACAGCTCGCGTTCGGCAGGCGCGACACCCGCGCCCCGCGGTACGACGAGGCCGTCGCCGCCGCCGAAGAGCGGGGCTTCCCGGCCGTCGAGCGCTCCGTCGGCGGCCGGGCCGTGGCCTACACGGGAACCACCGTCGCGTTCGCACACGCGCTCCCGCTCGACGACGCCCGGGCCGGACTCGACGCGCGGTACGAGGCCGGAACGACCGCCGTCGTCCGCGCCCTGCGAACTCTCGGCGTGCCCGCGCGGCGGGGCGAGCCTCCGGAGTCGTACTGCCCCGGCGACCACTCGGTCCAAGCGGGCGGGAAACTCTGCGGCATCGCCCAGCGGGTCCGAAAAGAGAGCGCGCTCGTCTCCGGCGTGGTCGTCGTCGCCGACCGCGACGAAATCGCCGACGTGCTCGCGCCCGTCTACGAGGCCATCGAGGTCCCCTTCGACCCGGGTTCGGTGGGCAGCGTCGCCGACGCCGGCGGCCCGGGAAGCCCCGACGCGGTCTGCGACGCCCTCGAAGCCGTCTTCGTCGGCGACGCGGAGACGCGAGTCGAAGACGCGGCGGACCTCGCGTGAGCGTCCTCAGCCACGACCGCCCGCGGGGCGACGCACCCGGCCGCGGCCGCTCCCCGAACCGCGACTACCCGAACCGCCGGACTTAGCACCCGGCGCGTCGCACCCCCTCGTATGCGAATCGAGAACGCGACGCTGGCCGACGGCCGCGTGGTCGATGTCCGCGTCGAGGACGGGACCGTCGAGGCGGTCGGCGACCTCGACCCCGTCGCCGACGAGGAGACCGTCGACGCCGAGGAGAACCTGCTTCTACCGGGCGCTATCGACGTGCACGTCCACTTCCGCGAACCGGGATTCGAACACAAGGAGACGTGGGAGACGGGCGCGCGGAGCGCCGCCGCGGGGGGCGTGACGACCGTCGCCGACCAGCCGAACACCGACCCGACGACGACCGACGGCGCGAGCTTCGACGCGAAGGCCGAGCGCGCCGCGAAGTCGTGTATCGACTACGGCATCAACGGCGGCGTCACCGCCGACTGGGACCCCGACAGCCTCCTCGACCGCCCGCTTTTCGCCCTCGGCGAGGTGTTCCTCGCCGACTCGACCGGCGACATGGGCATCGAGGCCGACCTGTTTTCCGAGGCCGCGGAGCGCGCCGGCGAGGCGGGCGTGCCCGTCACGGTCCACGCCGAGGACGCCGACCTGTTCGACGAGTCCGCCATCGAGGGCGACCTCGGCGGGGTCGGCCGCGACGCCGACGCCGACGCGTGGAGCGCCTACCGCACCGCCGAGGCCGAGGCGGCCGCCGTCGAGCGCGCCGTCCGCGTCGGCGGCGAGACCGGCGCGCAGATTCACGTCGCCCACACGAGCACGCCCGAGGGCGTCGACGCCGCCCGCGACGGCGGCGCGACCTGCGAGGCGACGCCGCACCACCTGTTTCTGTCCCGCGACGACCTCGCCGAGTTGGGCACCTACGGCCGGATGAACCCGCCGCTCCGGTCCGAGGCGCGCCGCGAGGCCATGTTCGAGCGCCTCGCCGACGGCCGCATCGACATGGTCGCCACGGACCACGCGCCGCACACGCGCGAGGAGAAAGAACAGTCACTCCTCGACGCCCCGAGCGGCGTCCCCGGCGTCGAGACGATGGTTCCCCTGCTTCTCGGCGCGGTCGTCGCCGGCGACCTCACCGCCGAGCGCGTCCGCGACGTGGTCGCGGCGACCCCCGCCGAGGTGTTCGACCTGCCGCGCAAAGGCCGAGTCGAGGCGGGCGCTGACGCCGACCTCGCGCTCTACGACCTCGACGCCGCCCGCGAGATTCGCGGCGCGGACCTCCACTCGAAGTGCGACTGGACCCCGTTCGAGGGCCACACCGGCGTCTTCCCCGAGTGGACGATGCTCCGCGGCGAGTTCGTCTGGGACGGCGACGAGTTCGGCGAAGTCGCAGGCGAGAACGTTCGCGACTGACCGGAGACGGGAACCGACCGGGGGGCGGCCCGCTCAGAACCGCGCGGCCGCGACCTGCGCGCCTTTCCAGCCGACGCCGACGAGCACCGCGAGCGGCGCCGTCAGGACCACGAGCGAGACGGCCGACCCGGCGAGACCGCCGAGTCCGCCGAGCGCCGACGACGCGACGACGGCCGCGAGGAAGCCGCCCACGGCGAGGGCCGGCGAGACCAGCGCGTAGGCGAACAGCCAGCGCTGGTTGCGAGTGAACTCGACGCCGTAGCCCGGTCCCGGCGGGATGAGCAGGCCGCCCGCGAGGAGGACGAAGCCGACGAGTCCGAACACGAGGAGGAAAAAGCCCGCGAGTCCGTGGACGAAGCCGTCGCTTCCGGGCGGCGGTGGGGGCATCGTGACGGCGGTCCGCCAGACGAACGCGAGGAGCGCGGCCCCGACACCGGCGACGGGAAGTTGGAGCGAGCCGAGGACCGCGCGGAGCGACCATCGCATCGGGCCGACTGTCGGCGGGGAGACAGATAGCAGTTCCGTCGCGGCCGGGGCGTCGGCCGGGAGTCGGACGACCCCGATGCAAGCGAATCCTTTTCCCGTCCGACACCCCGAGGGAGTGACACGCATGACCGACGAGCAGACGCCGCCCCGAGGTCGCGGCCCGAACGCGGACGAACCGCACGCACTCACGGGACTGCTGTCGTTCTGGGAGACGGTCGTGGAGGACGCCGAGGCGACCGCGGCCGAGTACGAAGACGAGGGCTGGGAGACGCTCGTGCTCCACCCGGGCGACGTGACGGTGCTGCCGCCGGCGAACCTGCCCGAGGCGACGGAGCGCGTCGGCTTCGACGTGCTCGTCCCCGGGAGCGAGTTCGAGTCGCTGTCGACGTGGGTCGAGTCGGCCGCCTTCGACCGCTACGACGTGTACCGCGCCCGCGAGGACGACACCGTGTTCGTCGTCTCGGTCGTCCAGGACGCCGCGGCGTCGAAGGCCGTCGTCGTCCCGCTGTACTACGGGCTGGACAAAGTGGACGCGATGGCGACGAAGGCGCGAGAACGGGGCGAACTGCGCCTCTACGTCCGGCCGGTCGAGGCGGACCGACGCGTCGAGTTAGTCCAGTCGGAGCCGGACCCGCTTTTCCCCTGACTCCGAGTCGGCGCGGAGTCGGCTCTGAACCGACCCCGGCCGCGAGGGCTCACTCCTCGTCCGACAGCTCTTCTTGTCGCAGTTCCGTGCTCGCCTCGCGGACCTCCCGCATGACGCTGGAGATGCGCTCTTCGGCTTCGAGTTCCTCTTCGACCGAGAGGTCGACGCCCTCGACTTCGAGCAGGAACTTGGCGATTTCCGTCACCTCGTACATCATCTCGTCGAGTTCCTCGGCCGTGAAGAAGCCCGACATCGCGCCGTAGAGGAACGTCGCGCCCGACTTCCGGACCTTGTCTCGGAACGCCGAGCGGGCCTGATTGACCGCCTGCGGGGTGTAGGTGTCGGTCATGAAGGGGACGAGCTCGGGGAGGTTGTTCCCGATTTTCGTCATCTCGACGCCCGTCTCGGTCCGGAAGTCGGCGCAGAGTCGCGCGATGGCCCACTCGCGGGCCGTCACGTAGGTCCGCTGGCGGAGGAAGTCGTTGACGCGGTCGTACTGCGCGCCGTCGACTTTCTTGAACCGGGCGTACTTCTGTACGTCCTCCGGAACAGCGTCTTCGACGTCTTCGGCGTCGGAATCTGCACCGTCGGCGTCGGCCTCGGGGTCGGCCGCGTCAGCGTCGGCCGGGCCGGCCTCGGCCGCGTCGGCGGCCTCCGCGTCCGTCGGTTCCGCGTCTGTCGTCTCCGCAGTTGCCGTCGCCGCGTCTGCCGCCGTTTCGTCCGCCTCCGCACCCGGGTCCGCGTCGGCGCGAGTCGCCTCCTCGGCGTCGCCCGCGCCGGTCTCGAACTCGTCGGACTCGTCTGTCATACCGCGGGCTACCGCGGCACGGCCGAAAAGGGTTCCGCGACGCGCGGTCCCCCCGCCGGCGGGGGTGTCGCCCCCCGATTCCGGGCAAGGGTTTTCTATCGCGACCGCGAGATTGGGAATCATGAAGGTACTGCTCGGAATCGGTGGCAGCGACGATTCCATCCGAGCGCTCGAAAAGACGGTCGAACGGACGGCCAACGTGGACGACGACCTCACGGTCGCCATCGTCGACAACCCGTCGGTCGAGCGCTCGCGCGAGGACATCGAAACGCGGGTGACGGAACTGCTCGACGAACGGGGCGTCGAGGCGACCGTCCGCCTGCTCGACGGCGACGCGGGGAGCGCCCTCGTGGACCTCGCCGAGAACGAGGGGTTCGACCAACTGGTGCTCGGCGGCGGCGAGACGAGTCCGATGGGGAAGATACAGATCGGTAGCATCGCGGAGTTCGTCCTCTTGAACTCCCACGTGACCGTCACCCTAGTACGATGAGCGACCGAACGTTCTCCGACGCCGTCGCCGACCCGTACGACGCGCCGCCGCTGTCGTTCACCGACAGGGAAGACCGCACCATCGAGGTGCGCGCCTACGACGGCTCAGACGAGGAGATGGAGGCGCTCGTCGAGATGTACGACGCGTTCGACCCCTCGGACCGCGCGCAGGGCATCCCGCCGGGACGCGAGGACCGCATCCGCGACTGGCTGGAGAACATCCTCGACGAGGACTGCCTGAACGTCATCGCGTGGGACGGCGGCGAGGTGGCCGGTCACGCGACGCTCGTCCCCGACGGCGACGCCTACGAACTCGCCATCTTCGTCCACCAGACGTACCAGCGCGCCGGTATCGGCACGCGGCTCATCAAGGCGCTGCTCGGCTACGGCCGAGTGTCCGGCGTCGAGAAGGTGTGGCTCACGGTCGAGCGCTGGAACCGCGCGGCGGTCGGGCTCTACCAGACCGTCGGCTTCGAGACGAGCGACGCCGAGAGCTTCGAACTGGAGATGACCATCCGGCTCGCCGAACCCCCGGACGAGGAGGGCGGCTGAAGGCGGCAGACCACGGCGACCTGCGACTCAGACCGAGAGCACGGGCTGGCTGGCGTACAGGAGAACGTACTCGGCGGCCTTGGCGAGCACTTCGCCGGGGTCGCCCGAGACCGGCTCTCGGGGCACGACGATGAAGTCCGCGTTCAGCTCTTCTGCGGTGTCGAGGACGACGCTTCCGGGGTGGCGGAGCTTGCTCGTCCGCGAGAAGCCGTAGGCGACCGACGAGGTGACCGGGACGTCGGCCTCGTCGGCGAGGGCCGAGACCGTGTCGGTGACGGCCTTGCTGTCCTCGGCGACGGCGTCCTCGTCGACGACGCCCTGCTCTATGGCGCGGACGACGTCCTCGCCGAGGACGTGGACGGCGTGGACCGCGGCGTCGTACTCGGCCGCGACGGCGGCGGCGTACTCCGCCGCGCGCGTCGCCTCGTCGCTTTGGTCGACCGGCACGAGAACGAGGTCGATAGAGAGCGGGCGCGGTGACATGTCCCCACCTGCGTCGGGCGACGACAAAAAACTCACCCCACGGTCCCGACGGTCGGTCGTCCCAGACTGGTTTTATGCCGCCCCACTGTGAACCCGTAGGCATGTTCGACACCATCGTCATCGCCACCGACGGCTCGGCGAGCGTCCGCCGGGGGGTCCGCGTCGCGGTCGACCTCGCAGAGCGGTTCGACGCGTCGGTCCACGCGCTGTACGTCGTCGACGCCGGCGACGTGGAGACCGCGCCGGAGCGACTCCGCGACGAGATGCGCGACGCGCTCACCGAGCGCGGCGAGGAGGCGCTCGCCGAGGTCGAGGCCGCGACCGACCGCGACGTGACCCTCGCGGTTCGAGAGGGCCGCCCCGCCGCCGAGATTTCGAACTACGCCCGCGAGGTGGACGCCGACGCCGTCGCCATGGGCACCCGCGGCCGCCACGGCGAGAACCGCTTTCTCATCGGGAGCGTCGCCGAGCGCGTCGTCCGGACCTGTCCGGTGCCGGTGCTGACGGTCCGCCAGTTGGAAGAGGGGACGACGGACTCCTTACTGAGCGACGAGGCCGCCTGAGCGGGCTGCGGGACTCGGTTCGGTCGCGGGCCGCGAGCCGTTCGACGCGGTCGCCGCCGACGGAATCGGGAGGAGTTTTCCCCGTCGCGCCCGAGTTCGGCGTATGGAAGACGAGCTCATCGACAGTTCTCAGCTCTCGCTCCCCCGCAAGTCCGTGCTCCCCGGTGCCGGATTCTTCTACCCCGACTCGTTCGACGAGGAACGCGCCGAAGAGCGCGCCAAGGAGAAGCTCGAAGACGCGTCGGTCGCGGTCGTCACCGACACCGACGCCGACGGCCTCGGCTGCGTCGCCCTCCTCCGGGAGGCCTACGACGCGGCCCTCGACGTGGCCGACTTCGAAGCGCGAATCGAGGAGAAACTCAGCGACGAGGACGAGGACGAAGACGACGAGGAGGAAGAAGAGCGACCGAAGTCGCCGGTCGCGCTGATGGGGTCGAGCCCGTACTCGCTCGAAGACGACCTCCAGCGCGTGGCCGACTACGCCCCCGAGGGCGTCGAGGTGTACGTCTGTGACCTCTGTCCGGACAAGTTCGAGTACGTCGAGGAGGAACTCGCCGCGCTCGTCGAGACGGCGGGCGAGATTCACTGGTACGACCACCACCAGTGGAAGCCGGAGGTCGCCGAGGCGGTCCGCGAGGCCGGCGTCGACCTCGTCGTCGGCGAGTCCGACGAGGAGTGTTCGACCGACGTGACGCTCCGCGAACTCGACTACGAGTTCGACGAGCGCTTTTCCGAACTCGCGGCCGTCACCCGCGACCACGACCTCTGGCTGAACGAAGACGAGCGGAGTCAGGACCTCGCGGACTACGCCTACTGGACCTCGAAAGAGGAGTACGTCGCCGTCGTCGGCGCGTACGGCGCGGACCTCCCGCCGGTCGTCGAGGAGTACATCGCCCACCGCCGCGTCGAAAAGGAGAACCTCATCCAGGCCGCCGTCGACCGCGCCGAACTGAAGACCGTCGGCGACTGGACGGTCGGCGTCACCTACGGCCGGTGCTCCCAGAACGAGGTCGCCGACGCCCTCCGCGAGGCGGGCGCGGACGCCGCGGTCGTCGTCAAGCCCGCCGGGAGCGCCAGCATCCGCGGCTCCGACGACTTCGAGCGCTGTCACGAGGTCGCCGACCTCGTCAACGGCGGCGGCCACCCGAAGGCCGCCGGCTGTAAGCCCGACATCTACGACGACATGCTCGACTACGCCCACCACTGGACGACGCAGGGCGCGACGACGAAGCGCGTCATCCTCCGGGCGTTCGAACAGGTCGCAGACGCGGTCGCGGAAGCGGAAGCCGAAACCGACGACGAGGACGAGGCGGACGACGAAGGCGTCGAGACCGAGCGCTAACGACGAACGCGACTCCGAAACCGACTCCGAAGCGGAAAACCAGCGTCGAAAAGCGGGGGTCGATTACGCGTCGTCGACGACCCAGCGGTCGGAGTACGTCGTTCCGCAGGTACACTTGGCGTAGGCGTGGACCACGTCGCCCTCCTCGTAGATGCCGCCGACCTCCTCGTTTTGCGCCTCGGCGAACGAGAAGATGAACTTGACCTCGTGGTTCTCGTCGGCGGCCGCCTCGGGGCAGGTGCCGCCGCTGAGGTCGTCGTCGATGTCGCCGTCGTTGCCCATGGCGGTCTGGGCGAACTCCATGGCGTCCATGCCCGTGCCGGCCGCGAAGGCCCGGCGGCCGTCGTCGCCGGGGACGACGAGGACGTAGCCGTTTTCGACTTCGACGCCCATGTTCGGGAGCTTGCCCTGGCTGTCGAGGTACTCGTGGGTGAGATAGAGCGCCACGTCGTCGAGGCGCTCGCCTGCGAGGTACTCCGTTACCTTGCTCATACCCCGCCTAGGGCGGTCGGCGCGTAAAAGCGGCGTGTCTCGGAGTGCGACCGGTCACTCGTCGGACAGGCCGAACTTCTCGGCGATGCTCGAAAGCGAGTCGTTCGGCCGCTCAGTGACGCGGTACACCTGCCTGACGCCCGGCACGCGGAGGCCGTACTGGTAGCCGTCGTCCAGTTCGTCGAGTTCGACGGCGTCGCCGTCGGCCCGGTCGTGTTCTCGGCACCACTCGACGAGCCGATTCTCGCCGTTGTTCGGGGTGCGAGCGAGGCGCTTGTTGTCGTACGCGCCGCGAATCACGAGTCCCGAGGCGTCGGCCGAGAGGCGGGCGTGGTAGGCGGTGCCGTCGAGGTGGAGCCGAACGAAATCGCCGTCTTCGGCGGTCACGTCGTCCGGAACGCGCAAGCAGGGGCGACGGGTACCGCCGCTCCGGGCGATGTTCGCGCGGAACGTCTGGACCGACGGATGGTCGGAGGGCAGTTGCTCTGGCACGGGAAAGAGAGGAGTGAGACGGCGTTATTCGTCCGCTTCTTCGTCGTCGCCCTCGCCGAAGGCGGCGGCGACGTCGCCCTCACCGGAGACGACCTTCGCGTTGATCTGGACGGTCTCACCGGAGACCTCGCGGCCGCGGACGGTGACGCGCTTGCGCTCGCCGTCGCGGGACGGCTTGTAGCCGATGCCGTCTTTGGCGAGGATTTCCTTGAGCGCGCCGCCGGGCACGTCGGGGTGCATCGGTCGGCCGGCCTTGTCCGAACCGCCCGTCAGTTCGAGCGTGAATCCGTCGAGACCGACGGCCGCACCGTCGACCTCGTCACCGAGGTCGCGGCCGAGGAATCGGTTTGCGTCCTGTCCTTCGACGTCGACTTGGTAGGTCGCACCGGTGTCGGGGTCGGCGACGACGACCATGAATTCTGCCATGCGCGGATGAAAACGGTCGCGGATAAAAAGTACGTCGAAAGCGCGTCTCGGGACCGTACCCGCCGAATCGGGGCGAAACGGCCGAATTCGGCGGCGTCAGGGAGGAACGACACGTACTGGTAAGAGTTAACACCTGACACGACGTACACCGTCTCATGAGCAACGATATCACCACTCGTGAGCCTGCAGACCTCGTCAAAGCCAAATCCAGGGCGCTGGTCGGCCCCGAACCGACAGACCTCGTCGAGCGCCCCCCGGCGGAGTTGGTCGAACGCCGGACCGACGCGCTCGTCGAGCGCCGGACGGAGATGTTAGTCGAGGCCGAGCCGACGACGCTCGTCGAGCGCTCGTGGTACGAGTGTACCGCCTGCGGCCACCGCTCGGGACACGGCGTCTACGAGCAGGTCTGTCCGCGGTGCGGCGGGTCGCTGAAGAACATCGGCGTGGCCCAGGAGTGACCCCTCAGACGACGTATTCGGTCTCGTCTCCGCCCGTCTCGCCTTCGGCCTCCGCTTCCTCGATGGACTCCCAGAGCGAACACCAGTCTGCGGGGTCGACGTAGCCCTCGACTTTCGCGCAGGCACCGAAGCCGTCGCCGTTCTTGTCGGGGATGTACTCCGCGCAGTTGCCGCAGTCTCGTCCGGCCTCGGTGAGGCCCGCCTCGACGGCGTCGTCCGCCTCCTGGAACTTGACCGCCTCCTTCGTGAACAGGTTCTCGGGGTCCCGCTGCTCGTTCGCCTGCGAGAGCGCCGTCCGGTAGGCCTCCGGAACCGGGCCGTGTTCGAACTCCTCCGCGGAGACCCCCTCGGGACGCTCCTCGTCGTGGTCGTCGTCCGACTCCTCTGCCGTCGTTGTCGTCTCCGTCTCCGTCTCCTGTTCGCCGCCACCACCGCCGAGGCAGCCAGCGACACCCACTACCGCACCACTCCCCACCAGTTCGAGGAACCGCCGCCTCGTTCGGCCGAATCGCGCCATAGCCGACAGCTACGTCCTCAGACCGTTTTAGTAAGCGCAGAGTTACCGTTGGACATGGTATCTTAACCGTCTCAACCCCGTCGGACGGCGGGTTCAGAATCCGTCGCTGTGACGGCTCAGAACCCGTCTTCCCAGCGGAACGTGCCGTTCCGCTGGACGACCTCGCCGTCGACTTCGATGCGCGAGTCCTCGCTCATGTCGGTGATCATGTCCACGTGGACCGCGGACTGGTTGCCGTCTTCGCCCTCGGGGAGACACGCGCCGTACGCCCGCCCGACCGCGAGGTGGATGGTGTCTCCCATCTTCTCGTCGAAGAGGATGCTGTCGGTAAAGCGGTCGATACCGCGGTTCATGCCGATGCCGAGTTCGCCGAGGCGGCGCGCGCCCTCGTCGGTGTCGAGGATGCCGGCGAGCGCGTCCTCGCCCGTGCCCGCGGAGAAGTCGACCACTTCGCCGCCCTCGAACGTCAGGTGGACGTTCTCGACGCGCTGGCCCTCCAGCGTCATCGGCACGTCGAAGAACACCTCGCCCTCGACCGCGTCCTCGACGGGCGCGGTGAACACCTCGCCCGACGGGAGGTTGTGGGAGTCGTAGGCCACGGAGGCCGCGGAGTTGACCGCGGTGCGGCCCTCGATTGACATCGTGAGGTCGGTGTCCGCCTTGACGATGCGGACCTCCGAACCGGCGTCGAGCACGTCTTTCATGTTCGCCATCTCGTCGGCGAGTTCCGACCAGTCGCGGAGAATCGCGTCGTAGACGAAGTCGGCGTACTCCTCGAACGACATGCCCGCCTGCTGGGCCGCCGCGCGGGTGGGGTGGACCGTCGAGACCCAGTCGGTGTCCATGCGCGCCTCTTTGACCTCGCTCGTGGCGCGGCCGTAGGCCTGCCGCGTCTCGATCGGCACGTCCGCGGTCGCCGCCGTGTTGCGGGTGCCGCCGAGGAAGAGCACCGAGTCGGCGGCCTCGTAGAGGGCGAGTTCGTGTTCGGGGAGGTCGAAGTCGCCGTCGTGCGCGCGGAGGTACGCCCGCTGGACCTCCTCGGAGGCGTAGGTCGTGACGACGCTCGCGCCGCGCTCGCCGAGGGCGTCGGCGACGGCGACCGCGAGGTCGTGGGCCCCCTCGCCGACGGAGACGACCACGTCGTCGCCGGCCTCGATTCGCGCGCTCCAGTCGACGAGCACCGCGGCGTGCTCGTGGATGCGTTCGTCCATACCCGAGCCTCGCGCGCGGCGGTAAAAACGTCGGCGTCTGCGGCCGCGACGCCGCCCGACCGCGGCCCCGAAAGCGGTGATTGCGGCGAACGGACCGAGCGTTACAGAACGCTTATCGCCCGATGTCCGCCATCATCTCCCGTGACTTCCATCGCACTCGCCACCGCCGAGGACCTCCCGGGACTCGTCGACGACGACGCCTCGTTCCTCGCGGCGCTCCGGGAGCGTGACGTGGCGGCGGAGCCGGTCGTCTGGTCCGACGAGTCGGTCGACTGGAGCGACTTCGACGCCGTGGTCGTCCGGTCGATTTGGGACTACTACCGGCATCCGAGGGCCTACGCCGCGTGGGTCGACCGCCTCTCCGACGCCGACTGCGCGGTGTGGAACCCGCCGACGACGCTCGACTGGAACAGCCACAAGTTCTACCTGCGCGACCTCGCCGACGCCGGCGTGTCGACGCTGCCGACCGAGTACGTCGAACGCGGCGGCGACGTGTCTCTCGAAGCCGTCTTCGAGACGCGAGGGTGGGACGAGCTCGTCGTCAAGCCCGCCGTGAGCGCGGGCGCGTTCGAGACGAGACAGTTGAGTCGCGCGGAGGCCGCCGACGCCCAGCCGTGGGTGGACGACCTCGTGGCAGAAAAAGACGTGTTGGTTCAGGAGTTCGCGCCGGACATCGAAGACGGCGAGTGGTCGCTCGTCTTCTTCGGCGACGAGTTCAGCCACGCGGTGGTCAAGCGCCCCGAGCCGGGCGACTACCGCGTCCAAGAGAAACACGGCGGGAGCGTCCACGTCGAGGAGCCGAGCGAAACGCTGCTCGATAACGCCCGGCGCGTCGTCGACGCCGTCTCGGCCCACCTCGGCGGCGACCCGCCGCTGTACGCCCGCGTCGACGGCGTGGAGCGCGGCGACGACTTCCTCCTCCTCGAAGTCGAACTCATCGAGCCAGAGCTCTTCTTCCGGACCGACGACGCCGCCGGCGACCGATTGGCCGAGGCGCTGTTGGCGCGGCTCTGAGCGGTCGGTACCGTCGGCGGAACGGTCGGTCTCGGCGGCGACCGCGCACGCGCCAAACCACAACCACTACCACCCCCCGCGGACGATGCCGACGCATGCAATTAGGCGTCATCGGCCTCGGCCGGATGGGGCGCATCGTAGTCGACCGAGTGCTCGATGCCGGGCACGAGGTCGTGGCCTTCGACCTCTCGGCGGAAGCCGTCGCGGCGGCCGCCGACGCGGGTGCCGAACCCGCGGACAGCGTCGCCGACCTCGTCGACCGGCTCGGCGACGACAAGCGAATCTGGCTCATGGTCCCCGCGGGCGACGCGGTGGACGCGACCCTCGACGACCTCGACCCGCATCTCGACGGGGACGACGTGGTCGTCGACGGCGGCAACTCCCACTTCGAGGAGTCCGTGCGGCGCGCCGAGGCGTGCTCGGCGGCCTACCTCGACTGCGGCACCTCCGGGGGCCCCGCCGGTGCCGAACTCGGCTTCTCGCTCATGGTCGGCGGCCCGCAGTGGGCCTACGACGAGCTGTCTCCCGTCTTCGACGCCGTGGCGACCGGCCCCGCCGGCCACGGCCACATGGGCGACTCCGGCTCCGGCCACTACGTGAAGATGGTCCACAACGGGGTCGAGTACGCGCTGATGCAGGCGTACGGCGAGGGCTTCGAACTGCTCGCCGAGGGCCGCTACGACCTCGACCTCGAATCGGTCGCGCAGACGTGGAACAACGGCGCGGTCATCCGCTCGTGGCTTCTCGAACTCTGCGAGGAGGCGTTCCGCGAGGAGGGAAGCGACCTCGGCGACGTGGACGACCACGTCGCGGGCGGCTCGACGGGCACGTGGACGGTCCAGGAGGCGCTCGAACAGGAGGTCCCGGTCCCGCTCATCTACCAGTCGCTCGCCGAGCGGTTCGGCTCCCGCGCCGACGACCGCTTCTCCCGTCGCCTCGCCAACCGGCTCCGGTACGGCTTCGGCCGCCACGAGGTCGCTCGGAAGGACGACTGACGGGGTCTGACGCGGCCCCCGTCGGCGCGAGCGCGATACCGGGGGCGGCCTCGATATGATACCGAGGGCCACCTCGATATTGTGGGAACCCGCGTGAGACCCGCGTCTCGGCGGTGAAATCGACCGCCCGCGGGTGCCGCCACAATCACAATTTCCTTAACCCCTCCCTCCATATCCGCCGGTATGGCAGTCATCAGTCTGGTGGGTGTCGGGGCCGGATTGGTCCTGGTACTCCTCGCCGTCGCCCTGCACTACTCGAAGGGCACCGGCTGGGAGCCGACCGCCGACATCACACAGGAAGTCCTCGAACGCCGCGCGGCGACCGTCGCAGAGACCGACTTCCCCGAGCCGATGAACCGTTCCATCGGCGGGGGCGGCGGCGTCGCCGCGGTCGCGGGCGGCGAAGAGGGCGCCGAGCTCGAAGGCGAGGAGGCGGAAGAAGAGCCGAGCCCCGCCGACATGCCCGAAGACGAAGTCGAGTACTTCGAAGTCGAGTTCGTCAAGCAGGGCGAGACCATCGAACTGGCGAGCAACGAGACGGTGCTCGACCAGGGTGAAGACGCCGGGATGGACCTCCCCTATGCGTGCCGGCAGGGTTCCTGTGTCTCCTGTGCCGCGAAGATTACCAACGGCCCGGCCGAGGAGTACATCACGCACCACACGCAGGAGACCCTCTCCGACGAGGAGATGGACAACGGCTACACGCTCACCTGCGTCGCCTACCCGAAGGCCGACTTCGCCATCGAGACCGGCGAAGCGCCGTAACGCGACGAACCGCAACCACCCACCGTTTCTCTCGACGCCACCCGTTTCGGTGAGCCGCGCCCGTCCCGTTCGGCCCCGAGGTTCGCGGTTCGCGGTTCACGGTTCGCGGCTGTCGCCCCCGGTCGCTCCCGCTTGTCGGCGAGGCGAATCCGAGGGGCGAAGACGCCTATCGACGCTTTCAAACGGTCTCCGCGTGTCTCACCTGTTCAGTGTCCCTCCCCGAAGGAGGTTCCCTCACCGAAGGCGACCTCAAACGGCCGATGTTCGAACTGGCGTGGCCCATTATCGTCACCGAACTCCTCCAGGTGGCGTACAACCTCGCCGACACCGTCTGGCTCGGTCGGCTCTCGACCGACGCCGTCGCCGCCATCAGCCTCGCGTTTCCCCTCATCTTCCTACTCATCTCCGTCGGCGGCGGCTTCACCGTCGCCGGGAGCACGCTCGTCGCCCAGTACACCGGCGCGAAAAGCGAGGGCTCCGCCGGGACCGTCGCCGGGCAGACGCTCACGTTCATCACCGTCATCGCCGTCGTCGTCGGCGTCATCGGCTTTTTCGCCACCGACGCGATGCTCGGCGTCCTCCCGAGTTCGGAGGCGACCGCCGGGCAGGTCATCCCCCTCGCCGGCGACTACATGCGCGTGTTCTTCCTCGGCCTACCGTTCCTCTTCGGCTTCTTCGTCTTCTCCGCGCTCATGCGCGGCTACGGCAACACCCGCGCCCCGATGGTCGTGATGTTCATCAGCGTCGTCATCAACATCGTCATCGACCCCGTGTTCATCTTCGGCTTCGACGCCAATCCGCTGTTTTCGATGCTCGGATTAGAGGGGCTTCAGGCGAGCCTCTTCACCGCCACGGGCTTTGACGGCTTCAAAGTCGCCGGCGCGGCGTACGCGACGGTCCTCTCTCGCGCCGTCGCCACCATCATCGGCATCTACGTCATCTTCGGGACGAGCGCCGGCCCCGACGTGCAGCTCGCCGACTTCCGCCCGCAGTTCGAGTACATCAAGAAAATCGTCGATATCGGCGTCCCGAGCGCCATCGAGCAGTCCGCCACCGCCCTCGGTTTCATCACCCTCACCGCGATGGTCGTCACGTTCAAGCCCGAGGTCGTCGCCGCGTTCGGCCTCGGCAACCGACTCACGTCGCTGGTGTTCCTCCCGGCGCTCGGCCTCGGACGGGCGACGAACACCATCGTCGGCCAGAACCTCGGCGCGCAGAAACCCGACCGCGCCGAGAGCGCCGTCTGGCTCGCCGCCAAGGTCGGCGCGAGCGTCATGCTCGTCACCGGCGTGCTCGCCTACGTCTTCGCCGAACCCATCGTCGCGTTCTTCCTCCAAACCGGGACCGCGTCGGCCGCCCAGACGATCGACCTCGGCGTCGAGTACATCCGCATCCGGGCGTTCGAATTCGGTTTCATCGGCGTCCTCCAGGTCGTCCTCGGCGCGTACCGCGGCGCGGGGAACACCAAGACCGCCCTCGGTTTCTCGCTGTTCGCGCTCTGGTTGGGCCGCGTGCCAATCGTCTACCTGCTTTCGTTCCAGTTCGGGTTCGCCGAGACGGGCATCTGGCTCGGGATGGCCGTCGGGCAGATTCTCGGCGCGATTGCGGCCACGGCGTGGTTCACCCGTGGCACGTGGAAACACAGCGTCGTCGACGCCGACGCGACCGGAACGTAATCGGCCGCCGGCGTGGGTTCCACAACGGTTTTACGTCGGTGCCGTGTAGCTCTCTCCGCTGAGGGCCCGTAGCTCAGTGGACAGAGTGCTTGGTTCCGGACCAAGATGTCGCGGGTTCAAATCCCGTCGGGTCCGTTCGCTCCGCTCACTCCCCCGACGACTTCCCGCTCGCTTGCGCTCGCGGGAATCCCGTCGGGTCCGTCATTTTCTAAAACGGCATATTCGACGCAGAGAGACCCCAGAAGTTCCCTCACCGCTTCAATGAACAAACTGTCCAAGATTTCGTTCGTTCCCAACGCTACCTATTCCATCGTGAGTTCCGGAAGCCGCTCCTGAAACAACCTATCCAGAACCGTCCACAGAATCTCTGTCGGAATCTGCTTCTCGAACTGAGCCGCCTCGTGATTGGTCTCTCCTTCGTCGGGCAGATAATACTGGAAATGAACCGCCCCAAGTTCGGGATGGTCGTCGTCCCGATGCCATCCACAATTGAACTCTGTATTCGGGTCTGCGTAATGAATCCGAAATTGTGACTCGTCTCCGGCGAACCGCCACTCCACGTCGAGTGTTGGAGACTCTGGCCCAGTCGCCGGCACGACTCGATTGGGGTCAAGTTCTGCTTGGATGTACTTCTTGACGATGCTGTCCGGTTCGTAGGACACCGACGTGACTGCAGGATGTCGCTGCAGAACGTCCTTTAGTCCCTCGTAGACCGAACTGTCGATAGTTCCGGATAAGCCCATTTGATCACGCGGAGATGGAGTCCCGTTTGGTCGCCCAGTCGTACTCGTTGAGCGCTGCTCGAACGACCGGAATTCGGTCGGCGAGGTGTTCCCACTCGCTGGCGACTTCCCGGCGTTCCGCGACTTCGTCGGCGTCGTCGAGGTCCGCGATACTCGCCCGAAGTTCGCCTGGTGTCTCGACATCATACGACTGCTTCCAGTCCGTGATCTTGCTCCGCATCGAATCGAGGGCGTTCGTCAACTCCTCCCGGCTATGTTCTCGCTGGAGTGCCGCGACCTCTCGGTAGGTCGCCATCAGCTGGTCAACGCAGTAGAGCGTCTGGTCGCCCTGTTCGATTTTGCGGAGGACGTTGTCCTCAACGAGCTGGTCCAGATACTTCTGGGCCGTCTTGACGGAAACATCAGTCTCGTTTGCGACCCACGACGCGGTTCGAGGCGTTCGAAGGGTGCGGGCGGCGGCACGGATGCGCTCGCCTCGGGTCATCGAAGCACGAGGGTCGTTCTGGGTTTCGTCGGGCATACTCGGTTCTACGAAGTGGTAAAACATATATCCACTAGGTTGGAAATATGGGTCTGACAAAGGATAGCGTTCGTCTGATGAACGAGATGAATCCAAAAATGCAGTCTACTGGTCGTGCTGGAAATGTATCGTACAGCCCCTCAACCGCCTGAAATCTAGACCCCGTTCGCCCACCGAACGAAAGCCCGTCGGGTCCGTACAGTTCTGGAACGCTTTAGAACCAAAGAGCGGGCTCTCTACCCGTCGAATCGCATATTTTCCTGTCGACAGATTTCGTCACGTAGCATGACGAACTCACTACAATCTTCAGAACACAAAGTACAGCAGTACACTCATTACATCAGTACACATATTTCACAGTATGCCCGTGAGCATCGACGACTTCGAATCTGGTGACCTTCCACGAGGGCCAAGCGTCCCCGAACAGGTGGTCACGTACCTCTACACTCACAGCGACCAAGCATTCACCCGCTCTGAGATTGCGACTGCCATCAGCGAGAACCCGAATACCGTCGGGACTGCACTCTCCCGCTTGAAGGACCGCAACCTCGTTCGCCACAAGGGAGAGTTCTGGGCAATCGCAGAGGACCAAGAGCGTGTCGCTGCCGCCTACGACCTCCACACCACGAGCGAGCGACTCAACGACGAAGACAGTGGCATCGACGCCGACGAGTGGGACTCAGTCGCTCCGGAGACACCACATCCGAGCGAACGAGACGAGGACCGACAGTAGATGCAGCCAGAGCGCGGAGACGTCGTCCGGAGTTCTGACCCCTTCAAACTCGGTGATGACAAGCAACGACCGTGGCTCATCGTCAACAACGACTCTCACCCGTTCGGTGGCCAGCAGTACATTGCGGTCGCTATCTCGACGAAAGAGTACGACGACTCACTCCCGCTCACCGATGGCCTCTGGGAAATCGGTGGTGTTCCTCGCGACTCGTTCGTCTCTCCGTGGGCAGTTCACTCACCTCGCAAAGAGGATTTCGTGGCGTGGCAGGGACGTCTCGAAGAGACGTTTGTCGACCGCGTCGTCGAGCAGGTTGAACAGTATCTGAGGTAGCCAGAACTGAGAGTCGCTAATCGCCAGACAACGAACCGATTAAACCAAATTCGTCACACACGATGACGCATTCCCTTCGGGTCCGTCATTTTCTAAAACCACATATTCAGTGCATAGAGGCCACAGAAGGTTCCTCGACAGTTGGACGAACGAACTACCGTAGATTTCGTTCGCCGAGAGGGAATGGTACCTATCGAACCAGACCGTATCGAGATACTCTACACCAACTCTTGGAAGACGAACAGGCCTGTACGCGTGGTTATTCACTCATCTTCCATTCACAGACCTTGTTCGAACGTTCCGTCACAGGCCATTTCACTCGACAAGCGATCTCGTCAACACTCGTGTTCTTCGGAACGTCGAAGTAGAGGACACCATTCGTCGTTTCTCCGGGGGCAAGCTCACGCGAGCCACGGAAGTATGGCATCTCGACCGGTTCACGCAGTCCACGTGCGAACCCACGGTTCGAATTTGAATCGACAAATCCGTTCCCTTCGACTTCGAACCAGTCTTTGTCAGGTTCTGAGATAGTCGAATCCGTCGGGTTCCACGCAGTTATCTCGAAGACAGCGAACGAACGCCTGTCGAGAGAGTGGTTTTCGAAGCCACTTCCGTTTTCGTCGACCCAGACCGTATCACTGACTGTCGGTTTGCTCACCCGAAGTTTGACACCATTCGGTAGCTCGTGAGAGCTTCCAAACTGTGCCTTCGTGGGAACGACGTGAGTCGTTTTCTCGAACGCCGGAGGCACTGCAATCGTTACGTCTTGAACCCCTTTTGCTGGGACCGTTCTTTCGATTGTCACCGTCTCACCAGGCTCAACTGTGGTATCAAGTACGCCGCCCGGTGCATTCGGCTCGGTGCTCCGTGCGACAGAGAACCGCTGGTTGAACAATCCAGCACTCCCACCGGTGTTCGTCACCGACACCGAGAACTCTATTGGGTCACCGTTAACGTGTTCTTCGGGGACATCGAGAGACGTGAGTTCCACATCTGGAAGCGAACTCGGGTCGACCGTTCCCTCCCAATACGCTTCCAAAGTCGACGACTGTGAATCGGAGAGCGAAATACGGAAATCCGTCGAGTCAGCCGGGACCTCGAAGAAAACCCAGCCCAACGCGGTGACGTTAGGATGCGCGTCTTCGGCTGTTTCGTAAAGTGTCCCACCGAGCGGGAACGACAGCGTCGGTTCACCACCCGGTTTCCCCTTCGGTTTGAGAGGCCGGTACTGGCTCCCACCGGTGATAAGTGCCAGAGAGTCACGGGAAGGGAGGTTGACGACCGACTCGCCTGTATTCGCTGACCGGACGTCAGCTAAGATCAAAGCGTTACCCGGCTCTGGGCTGATTGTGGTTCCATCGTCCAGCCGCGCTGCGCCGCTGAACCGAGCGGATGCAACCACAATGGTGGCACCATTGGACCGTGAGTACGACTCTCCGACCGAACGTTGTACTGGTCCACTCGCCTCAGGAGTTGGTGTCGCTTCCGTCCTAGACGATGCAGCGGACGAGTCAGTCTTCGTCGTACAACCAGCAGTCGATGCGAGTGCGAGCGAGGTGAGGAACGTTCGACGGTGCATAAACCGGGATGGTCCCGGTTTATGACTTAAACCTTCGCGCCGAAGCGACCTACTCGAACACGTCGAACACTTCCACTGCCTTGTACTCTTGACCCCACTCGGCCCCAGTCACTTCTTCGATGAGGCCGGCGTCTTCGAGATTATCGATGACGTTGTAGGCAGTTCCACGTGACACGTCGAGTTCCCGGACGATGTCGTTCGCCGTGAAGTACGGAACTTCGAGTAATTTGCGGGCGAATCTGTCTGTCGACGTGTTCCCCGCGTAGTCCGTCTCGTATTTCGATTGCAGTTCTTTGAGTGCCCACGTCCGGTCGTACGACTCTTCGGCCTGCGACCGAAGTGCTTCGAGGAAGAAGCCGATCCACTCGACCCACTCGCCCTGCTCACTCACGGCGCGCATCTTCTCGACGTACTCGACCTTGTTTCGGTTGAAGTAGGCACTCGGATAGATGTACGGACTCTCGATGTAGCCTTGGTCGACCAGATAGAGGATGATGACGAGTCGGCCGAGACGCCCGTTCCCGTCTGAAAACGGGTGAACCGTCTCGAAGAAGTAGTGGATAATCGCGGCGTCGACGAGTGGGTGGTACTCACCATTCATCCCAACGTACTCGACGAGTGAGGACATGAGGTCATCGAGAGACGATGCCGATGGAGGGATGAACGGGTCTTTGGCTGGGTTCGGACTGTTGAGCCGGACCATGTGGTCGCGGAACTCTCCGACGACGTCGCCCTCGTTACGCACGTCGTCGAGGAGCATCTCGTGGAGGTGTTTGAGCAGGTCGAGCGTGATTTCGCCACCGCCACCGACGTGGTCGATGCCGTACAGGAGCGCCTCCTCGTAGTTCAGGGCCTCACGCAAGTCCTTGCTTTGTGCCTCTGCATCGGCGCTGTCTTCGTGTTTCGTGTGGAATGCGGCGACGTCCTGGTAGTCGACTTCTGCACCCTCGATTCGGGCGGACTCGACTGCCTCGATTCGGATGAGCGTCGTGTACAGGACGGCCGCGAAGTCGACTGTCGAACTGATGCCGTCGACACGACCAATCTGGTAGGCTGCGTCGGCGACGAGGTCGTGTGTCTCGTCGGGGAGTTCGATTTTGGGCTCTGGCGGAAGCGGGTCTGGCGAGTAATACGGACGCGGATGATACTCGACGTACTTCCCCGGTGCCTCCTTCGGGAGCTTCTTCCTCCGCATTTCTACGCAGTACATGGGGTACCCATGTATAACTATTCATATACCAATTGAACAAGATCGGGATGAAGCCCGGTATGTACAGAGCAACCCGGGAAATTTGAAATAACAGTCGTTGATATCGGCCCTTGTAAAACTATCATTTAAACCACTAAACAAACAAACGTGTTCGAGTCACCCGTCGTCGACTAACAAGGAGACGATTTGACAACGAACCGTTCTGGCTGGGAGACAACTACCAACGTTCAGATTTCGAACGAAATGAATCCAAAAATGCGACCTGTCGGTCACGTTGAAAATGCGCCGTGCAGTCCCTCATTCGCCTGAAATCTAGACCCCGTTCGTCCACCGAACGAAAGCCCGTTGGGTCCGTACAGTTCTGGAACGCTTTAGAACCAAAGAGCGAGCGCTGTAGCCACCGATTTAGCATTTTCACCACCAACCGGTTTCGTCACGCACCATGACGAACTCTCCCAGCACGTCCTGCTCGGCGTCGGCGCAGTCGTGGGGTTGACCCTGTTCGCGTGGTTGCCATGGCTTCCGCGCCGGGTTCGGAGCGGGTTCGCGTCGATCGGCTTGATGACGTGTTCGGCCCTGCTCGTCTATTTTTCGGGGGGATACATCGAGGCGCACTTCCACTTCTTCGTCATCGTGGGCGTCCTCGCGGTGTACGAGGACTGGCTCCCGTTCGTCGTGGGCATCCTGTACGTCGCCGTCCAGCACGGCATCTTCGGCATGGCGCACCCCGAGGCGGTGTACAACCACCCGGACGCCATCGCCAACCCGATGGGCTGGGGGCTCGTCCACGCGGTGTTCATCCTCATGCTCGCGTCGGCGTTAGTCACGAACTGGTTTTCCGTCGAGCGTTCTCGGGAGGAGACCAGAAAGAAGATGCAGAGCCTCGAAGACAGCGAGGAGGCGAAGGCCGAAGTCGAGCGCCTAAACGAGCAGTTGGTGGTGCAGGCCGACGAACTCGCCGCGGCCATGGACGCGGTCTCGGAAGGGGATTTCACCGCGAACCCGCCCGAGAACACCGATATCGAGGCTATCGAAGCCATCAGCGACGCGTTTGTGGCGATGAAGCGCGACCTCTCATCGACCATCGTCGACCTCCGGGCGTTCGCGGCGACCGTCGAGCGGACGACGCGGTCGGCCCACGACGACGCGGAGACGCTCGAACGGACGCAACGACAGCTCGCGGCCGACGTGCGGGCGTTCGCCACAGACGTACGCGAACAGGCCCACGACCTCGAATCCACGACCGACGAACTGAGCAGCCTGTCGGCGACAATCGAGGAAATCGCCGCGAACGCCGACCAGGTCTCAGACGAAGCCAGTAACGCGGCGACGGCCGCCGACGAGGGCACGGGAACCGCGGCGGCGGCCATCGAGGCGATAGAGAACATCGAGCAGAGCGTCGACGAACTCGCGTCGCTCGTCGAATCGCTGGACGACCGGATGGACGACGTCTCGAAGAGCACCGACCTCATCGAGTCGATCGCCGAGCAGACGAACACGCTCGCGCTCAACGCGAACATCGAGGCCGCCCGCGCTTCGGACGGAAGCGAGGGGTTCGCCGTCGTCGCGAACGAGGTGAAGTCCCTCGCCGACGAGACGCAGAACCACTCGGCGGCCATCGAGCGGACGATAACCGAGACGGTCGAGGACGTGGCGCGCGTGCAGGCGGAGATGAAACAGACGAAGGCGCAACTCGAAACCGGGCGGTCGACGACGACCGACGCCGCCGAGGCGTTCGTGGCGGTCTCGGAAATCGTCGAAAGCGTCGACATGTCGGTCAACGAGGTCGCCACGGCGACCGACGACGGCGCGCGGACGACCGAGGAAGTTGTCGACGCGATTATCGGCATCGCCGACCACTCGCGGGACATCGCAGAACAGAGCGACGCGCTGGCGAGCCAAGCCGAGTCCAGAGCGGCGACGATTTCGGAGATTCGAGCGCAACTCGACGACCTCAGGGGCCAGACCGGCGGCCTGCAAGAGCAGCTCGAAACGTTCGACTGCGAGGTTCCGTCCGGCGGCTGAGCCGGGTCGGGTCGGGCCGGGTCCGGTCGAGTCGGGACCGACGAACGACTGCCGACTCGCGTCTGCAGTCGCTCGGGGAGCGAATGCGAGAACGCGAGCAAAAAAGTCAGCCGGCGGCGGCGGTCGCATCCGCCGCGGGAACCGATTCCGCGCCTCAGCCGAGGGCGGGCGTCGCGGTTATTCGAGGTCGAAGCGGTCGTGGCTCATGATCTTGTGCCACGTCTCGACGAAGTCCTCGACGAACTCCGCTTCGCCGTCGTCGCCGCCGTACACTTCCGCGATGGCGCGCAGGCGGGAGTTCGAACCGAAGACGAGGTCGAAGCGAGTGGCCTCCCACTCGACGTCGCCCGTCTCGCGGTCGCGCACCTCGTACAGATACTGGTCGTCCGAGACCGGCTCCCACTCGTAGTCCATGTCGAGCAGGTTCACGAAGAAGTCGTTCGTGAGCGTCTCGGGCTCGTCGGTGAGGACGCCGAGGTCGGAGTCCTGGTAGTTCGCGCCCAGCGCGCGCATGCCGCCGACGAGGACGGTCATCTCGTGCGCCGAGAGGTCGAGCAGGTCCGCCTTGTCGACGAGCAGGTCCTCGGGGCGCTCGTCGGCGTCGTCCGCGATGTAGTTCCGGAAGCCGTCGGCGTCGGGCTTGAGCATCTCGAACGACTCGACGTCGGTCTGTTCCTGCGACGCGTCGGTCCGACCGGGCTCGAACGGCACTTCGACGTCGTAGCCGGCGTCGACCGCGGCCTGCTCGATGGCCGCAGCGCCACCCAGCACGATGAGGTCCGCGAGCGAGACGCGAGTGTCGTCGGACTGCGCGCCGTTGAAGGACTCCTGAATCCCTTCGAGGGTGCCGAGCACGTCGTCGAGCTGGTCGGGCTCGTTGACGTCCCAGCTACGCTGGGGTTCGAGCCGGATGCGCGCGCCGTTCGCGCCGCCGCGCTTGTCGCTGTCGCGGTACGTGGACGCCGAGGCCCACGCCGTCTTGACCAGCTGAGACACCGAGAGGCCCGAGTCGAGAAGTTCGGCTTTGAGTTCCTCGACGTCGTCCTCGTCGATGAGGTCGTAGTCGGCGTCGGGGATTGGGTCCTGCCACAGCATCGCTTCGTCCGGGACCTCGGGGCCGACGAGTCGGGACGGCGGGCCCATGTCGCGGTGGAGGAGCTTGTACCACGCCTTGGCGAACGACTCCTGGAACTCCGCGGGGTCCTCTTGGAACTCCTCGAGCACCGCGCGGAAGTCGGGGTCCTTCTTCAGGGCGATGTCGGTGGTGAGCATCATCGGGTCGACGAGCTGGTCGGGGAGGTGAGCGTCGGGCGCCGCGTCCGGAATCTTGTCCGCGGGCGACTCGTCGGCCGGCCGCCACTGCCACGCGCCGCCGGGGCCCTTGTGAGCCTCCCACTCGTAGTCGAGCAGGTTGTCGACGTAGCCCATGTCCCACTTCGTGGGGGCCTGCGTCCACGGCCCTTCGATGCCGCTTGTGATGGTGTCGGGGCCCTTCCCGGAGCCGAACTCGTTCTTCCAGCCGAGACCCTGTTCCTCGATGGGTGCCGCCTCGGGCTCGGCTTCGAGGTTGTCGCCGGAGTCCGCGCCGTGGACCTTCCCGAAGGTGTGGCCGCCGGCGATGAGCGCGACGGTCTCCTTGTCGTTCATCGCCATGCCGCTGAACGTCTGGCGGATGTTCTTCGCGGAGCCTTCGAGGTCGGGTTCGCCGTTGGGACCCTCGGGGTTGACGTAGATGAGGCCCATCACGGTGTTTCCGAGCGGCTCTTTGAGGTTACCCTCCTCGTCGAAGCGGTCGGGAGACGTCGTCTCCCACTCCTCTTCGGGGCCCCAACTGGGTGCCTTGTCGCCGACGTAGTCGTCGGCGCGGCCACCCGCGAAGCCGAACGTCTCGAAGCCCATCGATTCGAGGGCCACGTTGCCGGCGAGGACGATGAGGTCGCCCCACGAGAGCTGGTTCCCGTACTTCTTTTTGACGGGCCAGAGGAGTCGGCGCGCCTTGTCGAGGTTCACGTTGTCAGGCCAACTGCTGATCGGAGGGAGGCGCTGGTGCCCGCCGGAGGCGCCGCCGCGGCCGTCGTGCGCGCGGTACGTTCCGGCGCTGTGCCACGCCATTCGGATGAAGAGGGGACCGTAGTGACCGTAGTCCGCCGGCCACCAGTCCTGCGAGGAGGTCATCAGCTCTTCGAGGTCGGCTTTCACCTGCTCGTAGTCGAGCTTCTGGAACTCCTCTGCGTAGTCGAACTCCTCGCCCACCGGGTCGGTCTGTTGTGCGTTCTGGTCGAGGATTTCGAGTTTCAACTGGTTCGGCCACCAGTCATGGTCGGAGCCATTCATACGCCAACGGTTACCGCTTTTGGGTGATAAAATTGACTGATTTTGAATTAACTCTTGGTTATAGCCAAAGCAATCTTTTTACTTTATGAATAATTCTCCGGAGGGCTCGCGTTTGGCACGTAGTCTATCAGTAAAACACATCTAGCAAACGGTGTGACAAGTTGTGGACTCGACGCGTCCGCCTCCGGCCGCCCGCCCGCCGAAACGGAGGTGAAAGCGGGTGGGTGGTCGGAAGCGGCCGGTTTCGGGTCCTCGAAAGGAGTCCAACCGCACTGAGGTACCCACATCTCACTCGGATAATCAAAAATACTTACCACGTGAATTTGTGTGGCATTGAAGAATATCGCCGCTGTATTCGCATGCACCATGGAAGATGGAGCAACGGCACTCTCGTTTGACACGCAACTTGCGGCTATTCAACACGTCGAACGGCGTCTACTGCTTCTCACGCTTCTCAGAGCGGGGCCCGACAGCACCGCGTTCGACGCTGACCACACACCTCCGGGAACCGACGTGCGGGAACTAAAACTACAGATGTACCACGTGCACCTCCCGAAGCTCGAACGGATGGGCCTCATCGAGCCGAACGGGAACTGGTACGACATCCGCAGAGGTCCGCGCTTCGACGATATCGAACCGCTGTTGCGCGTCATCGACGACCACCGAAAGAAACTGCCGGGCGACGTACTGTAGGCGTCGTCGAGCGAACCGACGTGCGAACGAACGGCAGCGCCGCTAGCGGATTACTCCGAGTCGCGGCCGAGCAATCCTTGGGACAGCAACCGACGCGAGATGACGATGAGTCCGTTCTGGAATCCACTGCCGAAAATCGCGTGTTCTTCGCCGGTGGCGGGAACGATGGTGCTGACGAGAATCGACGAGCGGTCGACGAGTAAGAGCCGGCCGATAGCGAGGTTCTCGGCGGTGTTCTCGCCGCGGAGCCATTCGAGACCGGAGACGAACGTCGTCGCGCTCGGGACGGCCGCCCGCACCTGCTGTCGCAGGGATTCGGTCGCCGCCCCGATGATCACGTCCACATCCTCGGCTCGGACGTTCAGGTCATCGGCGAACCGGTCGGTCAGAAGCGAGTCGTCGCCGAGGACGAGTACGATTTCGTCGTCCGCGTCGTCGATGAGCTTGTGCGTCCGGTTCGCGATGGCCTCGGCCCCGGACATCGCCCAGATTTCCTGAACCGAGCCCTGTTCGCCCGAGTCGATTCTGTCGGTCCGCTCCAGCGCGTTCGTGAGCCGGTCGATTCGGTTTTGATACTGCGCACGGAGCGTCTCGGTCGCCTCCGCGAGCGGAACGGCCCGGAACCGCTGCGGACTCGAGTGCTGGACTTCGACGAGCCCCTGTGCCTCCAGCACGCGAACGGCGTCGTACACGCGAGTCCGCGGTACGTCGGTAATCTCGCTGAGTTGCTTCGCCGTGCCCGTCGAGACCCGAGTGAGACCGACGAAACACTTTGCCTCGTACTCTTTGAGTCCGAGTTGCTGAAGTACGTCGATAGCGTCCTCTTGTGGATCTCCCGTGCTCATATGTCTCAACCGAACTCCGAGGCGTCCCGTCTCCTCACGAACGCTTGTATCGGCGAACGGATAACAATTGTTACTTTTCGAGTGAATACGTTTCGTCAAGGTTAGCCAACTGAGTTAATTCGGGGTTAAAACCGTGTTTTCACGGTGGGTCTGAACACGGTGTTGTTATGTTCTTAGTGACACGGTAACTTTCCATAGTTTTCGTACGTTACGCGCGGATAATCGACACGTAATGAATTCACTCAGATAATCACAAACAACTATACGGCGCCGGGACGAATCGCGACTGCGGCACACAGTGGAGTACTGTGTCCCAACCACAACTGACACGTGCCGCCTCAGCCACTCGTCGTGGCTGAGTTTCGCAGACATCGAGGCACCCATTATGAGTACTGATTCGGGCGACGACTTCCGTTCTGTCGCAATCGAACAATTGAAACAACTCGGCCTCAGCACGTACGCCGCACGGACCTTCGTCGCACTCACCAGCCTCGGTACCGGCACGGCAACGGAGATTAGCAAGGTCTCCGAAGTCCCACGAACTCGGGTGTACGACGCGGTCGACGAGTTACGCGAGCGGGGACTCGTCGACATCCAACAGTCCTCACCGAAGAAGTTCTGGGTGGTATCCGCGGAGACGACGTGCCAGAAGTTCGAACAGGAGATGAGACAGCGGACCTCCCTTCTGACGACGGCGCTTCAGGAACTCGGAACTACCCAGCGCAAGCAGGAACAGCGTGGCGTCTGGACGGTTGAAGGCCAGCCTGCCGTCACGGACCGTGTCCTCGAATTTATCGGCGGCGCGGAGGACGAAATCGTCTACATGACCGTCGAGGGACTGCTCACCGAGGACATCGTCGAGGCGCTGGGGGAGGCGGCACGCCGGGGCGTCTCGATTCGGGTGGCGGGAATCTCGCCGGACGTTCAGGGGATGATTCGCGACGAAATCCCCGACGCGGAGCTGTTCGACACGCTCTGGATGTGGTCGGACACGCCCGCGGGACGCCTCATGATGGTCGACGGGAATCAAACGCTCGCGAGCGTGCTCGTCAACGGCAGGGACGCGACTCCGTCCGACCCTCGCTCGGAGACGGCGATTTGGGGTGTGGGCGAGACGAACAGCCTCGTCGCGGTGCTCCGTGCGATATTCACGTGGCGGCTCGAAAACGCTGACCCCGCCGACTGAGGCGGACGGCTCCGGAGCCGTGGGCGACTCGAAACACGGGGATAGAAGCCTTCGAAGCCTGGGACTCCTTACTGCGACCCGTTACAATCGGCCGACGACTGTCGAGAAAAACGCTCGCGCGAGTCGCCCCGAGCGCGGCGCGAGCGGCGCGGAATGCCATCGGGGCGGGTCCGGCAACCTACTGCCGTAGTGGACGCGGCGGCGCGACCGCGGTCGTCGCCACCGCGCCCATCGCCACGACAGGGTCGACGATGGGTATCGGAACGTCGGCCCGCACGTCGGGAATCGCGCCCGAAGAGGAGATGCCGGTACAGCTCGGCGCGACGACGTCGCAGCCGGCGTCGACGAGGCGGTCGACCGCCGCACGAATCGCCGCCCGACCCTCGTCGGTCGTGAGGTAGTTCGTCGTCGCCGCGCCCTCGACGACCTCCTCGGCCGCGAGCCGGTCGCCGAGCAGATGTCGGATGCTCGACCCGGCCCCGTTTTCGAGGCCGAGCGTCCCGACGCGCTCGCCGCGGGCGGACGCGACGGCGGCCACGCTCGCGCCCGCGCCGACGACCGGGACGTCGAGCGCGTCGCCGAGCGCCTCCACGCCGGGGTCGAGCGCGCAGCTGACGCAGAGCGCGTCGACCTCGGTCGCCATCTCGCGGCCGAGCGCCTCGATGTGCGGGAGGGCGTCGGCCTCGGCGGCCGCGTTCGGAATCCCGTCGGGGTGGGCGGGGATACACCGCGACAGCGTCGAGACGTGCGGGTAGTGTCGCTCGACGAGCCGCCCGTGGAGGGCGACCTCCTCGGGGTCGTCGAGCGTGAGCACGCGGAGGACGCCGAGTTCGACCATCAGACAGCACCTCCGGTGTTCCGGTCGGCGTCCGTGCCGGCGTCCGTATCCGCCGGTTCGTCGATACCGCGGGCCTCGAAGAACCCCTGCTGGCGGAGCGCGTCGAGCAGTTCGCCCTCGCGGCGGTTCATGAAGCCGTTCGGCCCCCAGTAGCGTTCGAGCGTCTCCTGCCACTCGCGGCGGTCGTCGCCGTAGACGCTGTCGCCGTACATCTCGTTCATCGCGTCGTAACAGGCGTCGAGCTGGTCGTCGGTGGCGTCGCGGTAGCCGCCCTCGTGGAGGACCGCGTCGAGCGGGACCCGCGGGGCGTGCTCGGTCGCCTCGCCGTGGCTCGGGACGCCGAGACAGAGGCCGAAAATCGGCAGGACCCCCGAGGGGAGGTCGGTCGTCGCGGCGACCGCGGTGAGGTTGTTCAGGATGTTGCCGATGGGACAGACGCCGTAACCGCGGCTTTCTGCGGCCAGCATCACGCCCATCGCGGCCAGCGAGGCGTCTATCGCTCCCTCCAGCAGCCCCATCGCGGGCGTCGTCCGGAACTCGCGGTCGCGGTGCTCCAACAGCAGTCGAATCCGGCGGAGGTCGATGCAGACGAGGAGGAAGTGGCTCGCCTCCTCGACCTGCACGGTGCCGCGGCTACACAGCTCGTGAATCCGCTCGCGGCGGTCGGGGTCGCGTATCCAGACGAAGCTGTACATCTGGGTCGTCCCGCTGGTCGGGGCCTTCCGCCCGGCGTCGACCAGCGCGCGGACCTCGTCGTCGGGGATTTCGGCGTCGGTGTCGAACTGGCGGACCGTCGCGCGACGCGCCAGCCACGGGGCGAGGTCCGGCACGTCGGCGACCGCCGCGGCGAGCGCGGGCCGGTCTGTGCGGCTCGTGCGGTCCGTGCCGGCGCGGTCACCGCCTGCGGGCGTGCGGTCGCTCACACGAGCACCTCGCCGTCGGCGACGACGACCTCGCCGTCGAGCGAGACCGTCGGTTCGAGGATGACGCCGTCGAGGTGCGAGTCGCAGTCGATGGTCCCGCCGAAGCCGAGGTTGTCGCCGAAGGCGACGTGGCAGGTGCCGTACACCTTCTCGTCTTCGAGGACGGTTCCGATGATGCTCGCCGCCGGGTTCGTCCCGAGGCCGAGTTCGCACACTCGCCGGGCGCAGTCGTCGCCGCTCGTCGCGTCGAGGAACTCGTCGGCGGCCGCGCCCTCGACGGCCGTGATGCGCCCCTCGTCGAGTTCGACCGTCAGCGGCTCGTCGAGGACGCCGACGCCCGCGAGGCCGCCGTCGAAGACGAGCGTGCCGGTCGCCGTTCCCTCGACCGGCGCGATGTAGCTCTCGCCGGACGGGAGGTTACCGGAGTCGCCGGAGTCGGCGATGATGCCGTCGCTCGGGATGCCGTCGCGGCCCGAAAGCGACATCGTCGCCGACGCGCCGCCGGCCTCGATGCGGGCCTCGTCGGCCGCGGTGAGCTTCTCCGTGAGCGCCGCCGTCAGGCGTTCGACCTCCTCGTAGTCGGCCGTAATCGCGCCCGCGCCGAACATCTGGTCCGTGATGCCGGGCATCGTGGCGACGCGCGCGCCGGCCTCGGTCGCGGCCTCCCGCGCCCGCGTGTGCGTCAGCGACGCGCTGGTCGGACAGACCACGATGTCGGCCGACTCCATCGCGCGGGCGACCGACTCGGGCGGCTCCATCCCGTTTCGCTCCATCGGCGGAATCTCGAACAGGCCGGACTCCAGCCCGAGTTCGACCCCCGCATCGAACAGCGCCCGTCCGATGTGGTTCGTGTCGGTGTCGGTCACGACGAGGAGCGTCTCCCCGGGATGGGCGTTCATGTTCTCGGCGAGGAGTCGCTTCGCCACGGCGCGGTGGTCGGCCACGTCAGAGCACCTCCTCCGCGGTCTTCGCCAGCACCGACCGCCCGAGCAGGACGCTCGTGTCCGTAATCTCGCGGACAGTCGCTTTCATCTCGGGCGTGTAGCCCATGCAGTCCATCACGATGAGGTCGGCGTCGGTGCCGATTTCGGCGGCGGCCGCGGACACCTCGTCCTCGTCGGCGTACGGCGACCCCGCGGCGGTGACGAGGTCGTAGTCGGCCCACTTCTCGAACGTCATGGCCTCCTGTTCCTCCTTGGGCATGATGACGCCGAGGGTCCCGCCGTCGAGGATGGTCGAGACCCACGCCGAAAGCAGGTCGCTCGGCTCGAAGACGGGCACGCTGGCGTCGAACGGCGGGAAGTGGCCCGTACAGAGGACGCCGATGGCCGTGACCTCCGATTCGAGGGCGCGGATGCGTTCGCGGAGGAGTTCGACGACCGACTCGCGGTCGACGGTGACGGGCGTCCCGTCGGCGAGTCGGGAGACGTACACCGGCTCTCCCTCTCGCGGGCCGACCGCCGCTTCGACCTCGGCCGCCGAGTCGAACCGGTCGAGCGCGCCGACCTCGACGATGTCCACCTCGGGCGGGAGCGCCGCCGCGATGTCGGGCGTCACGTCGCTCCGGGGTGCCTGTCCGATGGTCACGAGTCCGAGCGTCGACATCTCAGACGCCCTCGCCGAGGGTCTGGAGACGGCCCATCGAGCCGTACAGCGACGTGAGTCGGTCGTACTCGGTCTCGTCGTAGAACGACGCGCGGCCGCGGGTGAAGTCCTTGGCCGTCTCGACGACGAACCCGGTCGCGTCGAGCAGGTCGGTGAGGTAGTTCGCGCCGGTCCCGCAGCCGGGGACGGGCGAGACGCTCGTCGTCGCCACGCCCACGACGGGCGCGTCGGTCGCCGTCGCCGGCTGGAGGATGCTGTTGATGTGGTGGACGTCGTTGCCGTAGGGGGTGATGTCCTGCATCGTGAGCGTGAGCGTGCTCGGCGGGCGGCCGGTCGACCGCTCTTGGATGTCGAGGAGGCTGTCGCTCACCTTCAGCACCCACCCCTCTTTGACGGTCGGCGTGATGGCGAAGCCGCGCTCGCAGTGGACGCGGTTGCCCTTCGTGGCGTCGACGGAGACGACGGCGTCCATCTCCTCGTCCACCTCGTGTTCGTTCATGGTGCTCGTATCGACCGGACTGCCCATGAAGGGCACCGGGTCGTGGGGGGAGGTCGGCGCGTCGGGACAGACGTGCGTGGCGATGCGAACGTCGCCGGCGAGCACGTCGCCGCGGGCGCGCATCTCGCCGAGGTGGAGCGCGACCGCGAGGGCCACGATGGCCCCGTCGGCGTCGGAGACCGGTCCGAGTTCGGCCGGCCGGGCGGCGACCCCGCCGAGGCGACCGATGACGCCGAGCGTCGGCGCGTCCGGGTCGGCCCCGGGGACGACCGTCTTGACGAAGTCGGTCGACCCCTCGTCGGTCGAGATGGTCGTCACTTCCGTGTCGAGACCGTACGTTTCGAGTGCGTCGCGTACCAGTTCGCCGTCCGCGTCGGGACGGCTGAGGATGTCGTATGCTTGCTGAATCTTGTCGAACATGAGTTGCGTTAGTTGAATACGTGTGATTTGACCGCTTTTCCGACCGCCTGTTCCACCGGGTCGAAGAGCGCCGGGTCGGCCATCCCCGCGCCCAGAGAGAGGTTCGCCGCGGGCGCGACGACGACCGCAACCGACCGGCCCTCCGCGAGTTCCGCCGTCGAGACGGGCATCCCCGTCTCGGCGTCGAGCGTCGTGATGAGGTCCGGGAACGTCGCGAGGCGCTCGCCGTCGAGTTCGAGCGTCATGTACTCGTTCCAGAAGGTGAGTTCGCGGCCCTCGATTTCGACCTCGCCCACGTCGAATCCCCCGGTCGTTTCGAGCGCGAACGACTCGACGGGACCGACGAGCGAGACCTCGCCGCCGACGGCGTCGGCGACGCGTTCGGCGGCGTCGCGGCCGTCGTCCGCGAGCCTGACCGCGCGACCGACCGCCTCGGCCTGGTCGTACGTGTCGAGCGCCGCGTGCGCCTCGGCGTAGCTCGCGGGAACCGGGTTGCGGGCGACCGCGACGAGGCCGCCGGCGTCTTCGGCCGCGTGCCGGACGAGCGACGCCGCCGTGCCGAGTTCGGCCTCGACGACCGTCTCCAGTCGGGCCGCGGTGCCCGGCACGCCGCCGACCGCCGCCTGCACCGACTCGGAGTCCTGCGACAGCCCGATAGAGCCCATCGGCCCGGTCGGGTGCGCCCGCCCGTTGCAGGCGGCATCGACGAGCGGGAGGCCCGTCACGGCGGACTGGAGCAGCCCGTTTACCGTGGCGAACCCGCCCATCTCGTTCGTCATCAGCGCGCCGACGGTCGTTCCGTCGGCCGCGAGTCTGTCCACCAACAGTTCCACCGCGCGCACGTAGTCCGCGGGGTCGACGTGGCTGTCGGTCGCGGCGGGCGCGCCCACGCCGCTGACTGTCAACACCACGTCCGTCGGGTCGAGGTCGGCGACCGAGACGATTGTCGGCCGGCCGTACTCGACGGCGAGTTCGCCGAACTCGATGCCCTTGGCCAGCGAGCCGCCGCCCCCGCCGCCGAGGACCGCGCCGCCGACCGCGACGTCTTCGACCCATTCGGCCGTTATCGTCCGCTCGCCGCCCGTCGGCTCGGGTCGTGTCTCGTCTGTCGGCGCGGCGTCGTCTCTTGCCGCGCGCTGCGTTCCGTCCGTCTGTGTCCGCGTGTCGTCTGTCGTCATTGGGGTGCCTCGGGGGAGTCTGCGTCGTCGGCCGTCACGCTGAGGAAGGCGTTCGGCCGCTGTCTGTCGGCGTTGCGAAGCGTCGCGGTCCCCCGCGCCCGGAGTCGCTTCATGCCCGCCGCGAGCAGGTGGTACGTCTGGTCGCGGCCCATCGATTCGAACAGCCCGTCGGACTTCGCCACCGCCGTGGCGCAGACCTCGTCGTCGCGGCACGGCCGGTCGCAGGCCGAACACGCCGGCTGGGCGGTCTTGAACGCCGCCGGGTCCGACGCGCACGACCGGAGGAGTTCGTCGGTCCACGGGCGGTTCCGTCGCGCCCGCCGGAGGGCGGCGAGGCGCGCTGCGCGCTCTGCGGTCATTCCCACTCCGCGCCCTCCTCGAACCGGTCGTCGTGGAGGAAACACCGGGCGACCTGATCCGGGCCGCGCTCGTACAGTTCGGGCTCCTCGACCGCGCAGGCGTCGAACTCGTGGGCGCAGCGCGAACGGAAGGCGCAGCCGCTCGGCTTCTCCCGCGGGTCCGGCACCTCGCCGTCGAGCGTGATTCGGTCGGGCTTCGCCAGTTCGTCCTCCTCGCTGATGGTCGAGATGGCGGAGAGGAGCGCCCGGCTGTAGGGGTGTTGCGGCGACCCGAACACCGAGTCCACGTCGCCGACCTCGACGAGCCGACCGAGGTACATGACGCCGATGCGGTCGGCGACGTTCTTCAGGAGCGAGAGGTCGTGGGTGATGAACAGGTAGGTGATACCGAACTCCTCCTGTATCTCCTCGAGGATGTTGATGATGCGGGCCTGCACGCTCACGTCGAGCGCGCTCGTCGGCTCGTCGAGGACGACGAACTTCGGGTTGAGCGCCACGGCGCGGGCGATTCCGACGCGCTGTTTCTGGCCGCCCGAGAGCTGTCCGGGGTAGCGGTACATGAACTCCCGTGGGAGGTCCACCATGTCCAAGAGTTCCTCGACCCGTTCGAGCCGGGCCTCGGAGTCGCCGTAGTCGTGAATCTTCAGGGGAGCCTCGATAATCGACTTGACGCGGTGTCGCGGATTGAGGCTCGACGCCGGGTCCTGGTGGACGATTTGCATGTTCCGGCGGAACCGCTTGAGCTCGCCGTCGGAGAGGTCGACGACGTTCTGGCCGTCGATTTCGACCCGCCCGCTTGTCGGCTCCGTCAGGCGGAGCATCGACCGGCCGGTCGTCGTCTTGCCGGAGCCCGATTCGCCGACGAGTCCGAACGTCTCGCCCTCCGCGATGGAGAAGCTCACGCCGTCGACGGCGCGGACCTCCCCCGCCTTCTTCTGGAAGATGCCCTCGAACAGCGGGAAGTGTTTCTTGAGGTTCTCGACCGTGACCATCGGATCGTCGAGGTCCCGGTCGCGCTGTGCCGCCGCCGTCGATTCGGTCGTGTACGCTGAGTCGTTCATTGGTCCGTCCCCCCGTCGGCGGAGATGTCGCCGGGGGCGTCGCCGCCGCCGGCCAGCCACGGCGCGGTGCCGATGTCGACCGGGTCGGCGGCGAGCGATTCGTGACGCTCGCGGGCCGGGAGCCCGTCGAACAGGTGACACGCGGTCGCGTGGTCGGGACCGGTCCGCCGCGGGTACGGGTACGCCTCGTGGCAGGCCGCCTCGGCGTGCGGACAGCGGTCGGCGAACCGACAGCCGGCCGGCGGGTTCGTGTAGTCGGGCAGGTGCCCCTCGATGCCGTCGCCGATGCCGGTCGAGAGCGTCGGGATGCTCTCCAACAGCCCGCGGGTGTAGGGGTGCTGGGGGTTCGCGAACAGGTCGACGGTCGGCGCTTGCTCGACGATTTTGCCCGCGTACATCACGTTGATTCGGTCGCTGACCTCGCGGGCGACCCCGAGGTCGTGGGTGATGTAGAGGACGCTCGTGTCGCGTTCCTCGACGAGTTCGTCGAGGAGGTCGAGCACCTTCGCCTCGGTCGTCACGTCGAGGGCGGTGCCCGGTTCGTCGGCGATGAGCAGGTCCGGCTCCGACAGGAGCGCGATGGCGATGAGGACGCGTTGGCGCATCCCCCCGGAGAGCTCGACCGGGTAGCTCTCGAAGACGCGCTCGGGCGCCGAGATTTCGACCTCGCCGAGCATCTCGATGGCCCGTTTCCTGTGTTCGGCCTTCGCGCCGGTCGACAGCGCGTCGCGGACGAGCTTCGACAGCGACAGGCGCGGTCGCCCCTGCCACTTCAGCACGTCCATCATCTGCTCGCCGACCGTCAAGACGGGGTTGAGACTCGTCATCGGGTCCTGCATTATCATGCTCATCTCCTTGCCGCGCCGCGAGTGGCGCTCGGCGTCGGAGAGCGAGAGCACGTCCTCGCCCTTGTAGCGAATCTCGCCTTCGGGGATGGTCGCCGAGGGGAGCAGTCCCATGATGGATTTCACGGTGACGCTCTTGCCGCAGCCCGTCTCGCCGACGAGCGCCGCGGTCTCGCCGCGGTCGATGCTGAAGTCGATGCCGTTTATCACCTCGGCCGTCCCGTCGTGGGTCTCGAAGTGGACGTGGAGGTTCTTGACCTCTAAGATGGGGTCCGCCATCTCAGTCCACCTCCACGTCGAGCACGTCGCGCAGGCCGTCGCCGATGAAGTTGAACCCGAGGACGGCGAACGAAATCGCCAGCCCCGGGAACACGGCGATCCACCAGAAGCTCGTGACGTAGTTGCGGCCCTGTGCAATCATCGCGCCCCACGTCGGCGTCGGCGGCTGCGCGCCGAGGCCGAGGAACGACAGGCCCGCGCCGACGAGGATGACGAAGCCCATGTCGAGGGTCGCCTTGACCGTGATGGGGCTGACGACGTTCGGGAGAATCTCCTTGAACGTCGTCCGCACCCACCCCGACCCGAGCGCCCGGCTCGACTCGATGAACTCGTCTTCCTTTATCGAGAGCACCTCGCCCTGCACGAGGCGGGCGTACCACGACCACCACGAGAAGGCGATGGCGACCATGACGTTGAACAGCGACGCGCCGGTCGCGGCGACCACCGCCATGGCGAGGAGCGTGGGCGGGATGGCGAGGAAGATGTCCGTCACCCGCATGATGACGGTGTTCGTCGTCCCGCCGAGGTAGCCCGCGATGAGCCCGAGCGTCACGCCGATGGAGATGGCGATAGAGAGGACGATGCCGCTCATCAGGAGCGACAGGCGAGCCCCGAACAGGACGCGGCTGAAGATGTCGCGGCCGGTCGTGTCGGTGCCCATCAGGTGCGTCGCGCTCGGCGGCTCGCTCGCCTGGTCGAAGTAGACGCCCGCGCCGGCGTGTTCGGGGAACGGCGCGATGTACGGCGCGAGGAGCGCCGCGACGACGAGCGTCAGAATCATCGCCAGCCCGACGAGCGAGAGCTTGTTGCCCGCGAAGGTCCGAAAGCCGCGTTTGAGCTGTCGAATCCGCTCTTTTCGGGCGGCGCTCTCGGTGTCGAAAAACGGGAGCGAGGTCTTCGTGGACACGGCTATCCCTCCTCCAGCCGCACCCGCGGGTCGAGGTAGCCGTACAGCAGGTCGACCACGAAGTTGGCGGTCACGAAGCCGATACCGACCACGATGGTGACGCCGACGATGGCGTTGAAGTCCTGATAGAGGATGGCCTGGACGCCGTAGCGCGCCATCCCCGGCCACGCGAAGACGATTTCCACGAGGAACGCGTTCCCGAGGAGGAACCCGAAGGCGAGGCCGACCACCGTGAGTGAACTCGTAAAGGCGTTTTGCAGCATGTACTTGTATTCGATGAGGGTGTTCGGAAGGCCGTAGGCCCGGGCGGCGAGGACGTAGTCCTTGCGCTGCTCGTCGATCATGTCCGAACGGATGAGCCGCATCACCTGCGCCAGCGTGGCGAGGCCGAGCGCGACGGTCGGCAACAGGAGGTGCGTGGCCGCGTCGAGGAACGTCCCGAACTGGCCGGCGATGAGGCTGTCGACCAGATACAGGTTCGTGACCGCCGGCGGGGGAGCGACGCCGTCGCTGAGCCGCCCCGAGAGGGGCAACAGCCCGAGGCTGACGACGAAGACGATTTGCAGGACGATTGCGACCCAAAACCGCGGCATCGACACGCCGAACAGGGCGGTGATACGCGAGAGGTGGTCCTGCCAGCGGTCCTTGTTGGTTCCGGCGACGACGCCGAACGGAATCGCCAGTAGCACGGCGAAAAACAGCGTGACGACGGTCAGTTCGAGCGTCGCGGGCAGGCGGGCGACGATGTCCGAAAAGACGTTGTTGTTCGTCCGAAGCGACATCCCCCAGTCGCCCTGCACGACGCCGAACAGCCAGTCGGCGTACTGCATCGGCAGCGGCTGGTCGAGGCCCATCTCGGCCCGCAGTGTCGCGACTTGCTGTTCCGTTGCTTCCGGTCCGAGCGCCAACCGAACGGGGTCGCCCGGAATCACGCGGGATATCAGGAAGATGAGCACTGACAGCCCGAAGATGACGGGGACCGAGTGGATTGCGCGCCGAACGAGGTAATCTACGTATGACATTGGTGAGTTGGAAAGACGGCCCGAAGCGGGGCGTCGAAAGTCGTCGGGCGACTACTTCGCCCGGCCCTCGCCGCTGCGAGTCATGGAGTGGACGTCCCAGTCGAACGACATCACGCCGCGGTACTGCCAGCCCTCGACGTTCTCGTTGATGCCGATGCGGTACGGCGGGTTGGCGATGTAGACGCTCGGCATGCCCTCGACGATGAGCGCCTGCGCCTCCTCGTACTTCTCCAGCCGCGACTGGAGGTCGGAGGTCTGGCGCGCCTCTTCGAGGGTGGCCGCGATTTCGTCGGTGGAGTACCACGACTGGGAGATGTACGACCCGAACGAGGAGGGGTGGTACATCAGGTAGGTGTGGCTGTCCGGCGACGGCATCTTCGCCGTGTGGAAGATGTTCGTCATGTGGGCGGTCGACTCGGCGCTCGTCGCGCGGTCGGTGAGGCGGGCCCACTGCAGCGGGTTGATTTCGAGGTCGATGCCGAGTTCGCTCAGCCCGGCCTGGTTGAGAAGCCCCATCTGGCGCTGGAGTTCGGTCCCGGCGACGACGACGTGTTCGAGGCCGATTTCGTTGATTTCGTCGACGGAGTAGTCCGCCTTGTCGAGGAACTCCTTGGCCTTGTCGAGGTCCTGTTCCATCGGGACGAGGTCGCCGTTGTGGCCCGCCATCTCCCGGGGGACCGGCCCGGCCGCGACGCCGCCGCCGCCGATGATGTCGTTGACGGCGCTGTCGTAGTCGAACGCGTAGGCGATGGCCTTCCGGACGTTGATGTCGTCGGTCGGTGCCTTCTGGCAGTTCAGCGGGAAGTGGAACAACTGCAGCTGCGGCACCTCGGGGACGCGGACGTTGGCGTACGAGTCCATCTCCGCGTACGCCTGCGTGCCCATGTACTGGTCGGTCATGTCGCCTTCGCCCTGCTGCATCGTCGTCTTGATGGTGGACTCCTCGGTGATGACCGTCGAGCGGAACGTGTCGAAACTGTCCTCGCTCCAGCCCTTCCAGTAGTCCTCGTAGGCCGACGCCTCGATGGAGTTGCCCTGCTCCCAGTTATCGAGGACGTACGCGCCGGAGCCGGCGGAGTTGTTCTGGAGGTAGGCGTTGCCGTAGTCGCCGTCGGTCTCGTTTTCCTGGACGACGGTGCTGTTGACGATGTAGAACTGGACGAACGTCGCCAGCGCCGGGCCGTACGCCTGATTGAACTCGAAGGCGACCGTCCGCTCGTCGCGGACGGTGATGTTCGAGGGGTCGAGGTAGTCGAGCCAGAACGACGAGTACCCGCGCTGGAGTTCCAGCATCCGGGTGAGCGAGTACGCCACGTCGTCGGCGGTCAGCGGCGTGCCGTCGGAGAACGTCACGTCGTCGCGGACGGTGAACACCCACGTCTTCCCCTCGTCTTCGGTGTCCCAGCTCTCGGCGATGTGCGCCGTCGGCTGGAGCGTCTCGGCGTCGACCGTGATGAGTTCGTCGTAGAGGTTCTGCGCCGCGAGCCCCTGCGTGTAGTCGACCTGCTCTGCGGGGTCGAGCGTCCCGAAGACCTGCCCGGCGACGAAGTGGAAGTCGTTACCGCCGCTCGCGCCGCTTCCGCCGTCGCTCGTCTGTTCGGTCGTCGTCGAGTCGCCACCCGAACTGCCCTCGGTGGTCTCGGTCTGCTGGGTCCCCTGACAACCCGCGAGTGCGACGCTCGTCGCTCCCGCACCCATGAGTTTCAGGAGTTTTCTGCGTTCTATGTTGCCGGTTGGCATGGAGAGTTGTGGATACCCTATTCGTATAAAGCTTTCCTAGTGATTGAACATATCGTCGATAAAAGAAGTTGATTCATCTAATTATAACTTTGTAATAATTATGGAGAGAACCGAGAACACACAGATATGGACGAATACGCACCCCAGAAAGAAATAGAAGCTGATTCTCATCTATCTCGGTTATCTGAAGACAGAGATACACAGTCAATAGTGGTAGTAGTGGACAGTAGCCGGCCGTCAATCACGGGAACGTCGCGGCGAGCGCGGCCGAGAACGAGACGGAATCGACGCCGCCGCGAACAGTTACTCCGGGAGAAACAAGGCGGGTTCGGTGTGTCGGAACGAGCAACGACGGGTGTCCCCCAGGTCGCTCACCGTCGTCCGAATCTCGGGTTCGGTCCGAAGCGTTTCGACGAACGAGCGGTCGGTGTCCGGGTCGTAAAACACGGGATAGAGGACCGCTTCCATCGTTTCTTCCGATTTCACGACGACGACGAAGATTCGAACGTTCGTGTCGCGGGCGCGGTAGACTTCGAGCTGCTCGAACGCCGCATCAGGCTCTGAAACGGTCGAAGAGAGCGCTTCGAGCTCCGAGTCCGGGACGAGGAGCCGAAACCCGGCGTCGGCGGCCGCCGCCGCGTCCGTCGTGGCGACGTCTCCCGGATGAAGAACGAGCGTCTCCCAGCCCGAATCTTCGAGTTCCGCCGAAACCTCGTCTATCTCGGTGAGGATGTCAGCCCAATCGGCGAGGGCCTTGTTCGTTCGGTTGATTTTTCCGCGTACCATGCCGACACCCTCTGTGAACGCGGAGTAAAAGTGTTTGGGGCAGAAATCCGCGTTCCACCGACGGCCTGCGATCTCGGTCGTCGGCCGCCATACTGTGAGTAAACGATTCGTTCACAAATTGTATCCGATTCGGAGATTTTGAAGAAACATTCATATATATGAAGCTAAGCGGTATAACCGTGAGAATAGCAATGCCCGATTCGCAGGAGTGGATAGAGGACCCGCGCGTTGTCGAACTTCTCGAAGACCGGATGGACAAGAAGGACTATCTCATCTTCCGCGAACTGAACAAGGACGGGCGAATCTCGGACACGGAGCTCGCCGACCGCGTCGGACTCTCTCGGACGGCCGCGCGGCGGCGGCGCAAGATGCTCCAAGAGGACGGCATCCTCGAAATCTTCGCGCTGTTGGTCTTTCGGGCGGCCGACTACCCCTACGCCGAGGTCCACATCTCGTACGACAAGGGCTCCACGAACGACGAAATCACGGCGTTCATCGAGCGACTCCTCGACGAGGGGCTGGTCTACGAGGTCGCGGAGTGCATCGGCGAGTACGACCTGCTGATTCGCGTCTGGCAGTCCTCTCTGAGTAGTATCAACAGCTACGTCCGCGAACTCCTGCAGGACAGCGACGTGGTCGACAGCTACACCATCGTCCCCATCACCGACTCCTACAAGATGTTCCACCGGACGTTCTACAGGCCGGGCGAAGAGGCACCCGACGCGTCGTAACCGGGTCGGAGTCGCCGCGAGCGAGCGTCGGGTCGAACGTACAGTCCGAGAGCCGCCGGTCCTCGCGGGTGCACCGACCGGCCGAACCAACACGTTTTAGGTTGGCCTAAACAATGTGTCGAGCGAGCGACGCACGGACCGCGGCGTCGGGACACGACCCGCGAACCAGTAGACAGAGACACCATGGTCGGCACGACACTCACCCAGATTCGGACTCACATCGAATCGCTCGCGAGCGACGACGGGGCGTACGAACTCGTCTGCGGACGGACCGGAGAGCGGCCGGTCCCGGTGGACGGTCTCCGGTTCGAGGACCGTTCGACCGCGGAGGCCGCCGCCCGCGCGGCGAGACAGTACCGCTCCGCGCTCCGGCGGTACGACCCGAACGTCCCGTACTACGACCTCATCGTCTCGGAACACGACGACGTTCCGGGCTTCGGCGGCGCGGACGCGACCGCGGAGGGATGGGCGACCGCCGGTGCGACGCCCGGTCTTCCCGAACCGCCCTGCGACCTCGGAACCGACGCGGACGGCCGACCCGACTGCGCCGGCGGCGGGCGCTCCGAGCGGGTCGAGTTCTGCCACCGGGTCGCGGCGGCGGTGTTCGAGGCGCTCGTGGACGCCGACCATCGGGCTGTCGAGACGGCGGTGATGGACGCGTACTTCGACCTCGCGGAGACGATGTCCAGCGCGGACGACCTCTGTCTGCGCCTGTTGGAGAGCATGGCGACGGCGCTCCACGTCCACCTCACGTCGGCCGAGCAGGCGGACGTGCTCGAACGCGCCGCATCGAACCTCTCGTCGCGACCCGAGTCGGCCGGGGCGCTGGAGGCGACGCTGGCCGAGATGGAGCGACTCGACCTCGTCGGGTCGTACACCTGCTCGCCGTGGCGGCCCGGGCCGGAGTCGGGAACGAGGTCCGCGGAACTGACCCTCGAACGGTACGCGCTCTCGGCGCGCGAGGGACGGCTTCCGGTGTTACCGGTCGTCCTCGACCTCTACCGCCGGGCGGAGTCGTGGAAGCCGGTCTCCCTGCACGTCACGCCGGCCGATGAGGGCTGGCACGCGACGCTTTCGGTCTCCTCGAAATCGAACGCGGTCGGACTGGCGAGCGTCCCGATTCACGAGCGCGCCGCCGACTGACTCGTTTTTCCCACCTCTCACGCCGCCGCGACGGGGACGCGCCAACCGTCTCAGGCCCGAAAGCCGCGCAGAAACCCGGTGGCGACGCCGCCGCACCCGAGCGACACGAGGAGTTCGAACGTCCGCACGACGAGCACCGCCGCGGCCGCCCCCGCGGCCGGCGCGCCCGTCGTGAGACTGAGCGCGCCAGCGAGAAGCACGTCGTACGCGCCGAGGCTCCCCGGGACGGGGACGACGCTCGCCGCCTGCGGGAGCGGGATGACGGCGACGATGGGGAGGAACGCAACGCTCGTCCCGGTCCCGGCGAGCGCGACCCAGAGCGCGAGCGACGTGAGCAGTTGCTCGAAGACGCCGCTGAGCGCGATGACGCCGAGGAGTTCCGGCGCGTCGCGGAAGTGGACGACGCGCTCCCAAAACCGCTCGACTGCGGCGGCGACGGCGTCGCGGCCGAGCGGCGTCTCGCGGGTGAGTCCAGAGACAGCGCGGACGACCGGGGTCAGGACCGCGACGACGACCGCCGAGAGCGCGTCTCGCGCCCAGACGAGCGCGACGCCGACGACGAACAGCGCGGCGACCGCGCCGGCCAGCGTCGCGAGGACGAACCGCGGGGTCGGTGCGTCGAGAAAGAGGACGCCGACGACGGCGACCGAGAGAAGGAGCTGTGCGGCGGATTTGACGTACTTGGCGACGCCGCGGACCCCGAGGGCCTCGCTGTAGCTCGTCTCGGTCGCGACGCCGAAGAACTGCGCCATGATTGGCTCCGAACTCACCGGGCCGGCGGGGCTGAGCACGTCGAAGAAGTCGCCGGCGAACGCGAACTGGACGCTCGCCCGCGGCGAGAGCCCGCCGCGGAGGGGTCGAACCGACGCCCAGACCCCGAGGCCGTCGACGGTCGCCTCGGCGAGCATCAGAACGCAGACGACGCCGACGGCCCACGGGGCGACGGCCGCGACGCGCGAGCCGACCTCCTGCGGGCCGACGTACCAGAGGTACGCCGCGAGCGCTCCGATACCGAGCCCCGCGCCGACGGCGAACCGAATCCCGCGTCTCACACCCGAAGGAAGCGAAGCCCGCTACAAAACCGCCGCGACTCGCGGCCGCGTCGGTCGTCGGGGCCCTGCCTCGATTCGAGGACTAAACCACGACGAGACGGCCGGTGGCCGTGGATTTATGCTCGCGAGTTCCTACTAGCCCCGATGTGGACTCCCCGTTCGAGACGCTCGGCATCGACCCGGACGCAGACGAGGACGAACTCGTCGACGCGTACCGTCGGCGGGTGAAGTCGGCCCACCCCGACCACGGCGGGTCGGCCGAGGAATTTCAGGCGGTTCGGACGGCCTACGAGGCGATTCGAGCCGGCTACGAACCCGGCGACGAACTCGAACCCGTCGAGACTGACGGCCGTCGCCCGGCCGACGAGGGGGCGAGCCGAAACGGACAGCACGACGCCGGCACCGCCCGAAACGGCGAGACGGGCGGCGACGGGACCGGCGGCGCGGGTTCCGATACCGGACCCGACCCGGAGCCCGAACCCGAACGACGCGGGGCGCGGGTCGAGTTCCTCGACTACGACGTGCTCACCGACCGCGGCTGGTCGCTCGCCGACGACGACCTCTTCGAGAAGGCCGCCGAAAGCGGCCTCGACGGCGACGCCTACGGCGAGGTGTTCGTCGAGCCGCGGACCAACCTCCTGAAGGCCGCCGAGGACGCGGGCCACAGTTGGCCCTTCGCCTGTCGCGGCGGTGCCTGTGCGAACTGCGCGGTGGCGGTCGTCGAAGGCGACGTGAAGATGCCCTCGAACCACATCCTCTCGGAGGAGATGCTGGAGCAGGGCGTCCGGCTGTCGTGTATCAGCCTCCCGGTGACCGACGACCTGCAGGTCGTCTACAACATCGAACACCTCCCCGGCCTCGACGAACTTCGGCTCCCCCCGCAGCACGCCCGGAAGATGAGCGCGGGCGACTGACCGGCACCCGGCGGCTGGCCCGTCCGACGTGCGCCCCGGCGCGACTTCGGGGTTGTGCGTCACCCGCGCCCCAACGCGGCCGAATTAAGCTCCGATAGCGACCCTACAACGATATGAGAGGAACGCCGACGCGGAGAGACGTCCTTCGGCTCGCGGGCGCGGGCGCCGTGGCGGGAACGGTCGGGCTGGCTGGCTGCCTCGGCGGAAGCGGCGGCGGAACTGTCGACGCCGAGGGTGACGCGACGACGACGGGGGACGGGTCGACCGGGACGCCGGCCGACGAGGGCGCGTGGCGGACGACCGAACTCACTGACGTTCGCACCGGCGAGACGTTCACTATCGAGGGGCTCCTCGACCGACCGGTTCTCCTGGAGACGTTCGCGGTGTGGTGTTCGAACTGCCTGCACCAACAGCGCGAGTTGGTCGAGTTCCACGAGGCCGTCGGCGACGACGTGCTGACGGTCGCGCTCGACATCGACCCCAACGAGGACGCAGAAAAGGTCAGGAAACACGCGGAGGACCACGGCTTCGACTGGCGCTACGCCGTCTCGCCCGAGCCGGTCACACGGAGCCTCACCGCCGAGTTCGGCTCGTCGATGGCGAGCGCCCCGGTCGTGCCGATGGTCCGGCTCTGTCCCGACGGGACCGCGACGCGGCTCAAGGACGGCCACAAGACGACCGCGTTCCTCCGCGAGCGGGTCGACGAGTGCTGACCGACCTCGCGCCGCGGCTGTTCGAACTGTTCCTCCTCGGCGTCGGCACCCCGCTCACCGCGGCCTGCGCCCTCCCGCTGTACCCCGGCTTCCTCGCGTACCTCGCGCGACAGAGTTCGCGGGCGAACGCGGAGTCGCCGTCACCAGCCGGCGGGGTCGCTGACGGACGCGGTTCGAGAGGTCGCGGCGACGGGAACGGAGTCGAGGGCGAGGACAGAGACAGGGACAGGGACAGAGACAGAGATGGAGACGAAGACGGCGGCCTCCCGATAGCCGTTCTCGGCGGCCTCGTCACCGCCGGCGCGGTATCGTTCATGCTCGTCGTCGGCGTCGTGTTCTCGTTCCTCCTCGAACTGTCGCTCACGGCGGTCGTCGAGGTCGTCTCGCCGGCGGCCTTCGGCGTCCTCTTCGTCGTGAGCCTCGCGCTCCTCTTCGACGCGAAGGTGTTCGCGCGGCTCCCCACCGTCGAGCCGCCGGAGACGCGCCACCCGGCGCTGTCGGCGTTCGCCTACGGCTTTTTCTTCGGCGCAATCGTCCTGCCCTGCAACCCCGGCTTCATCGCCCTGTTCTTCGCGCGCGTCCCCGTGCTGTTCGACACCGCCGCCGAGAGCCTCCTCGGGTTCCTCGCGTTCGGCCTCGGCATCGGCGCGCCGCTTCTCGTCTTCGCCCTCGTCTCGGAGCGGTACAGCCGACGGGCGACCCGGTGGTTCGCCCGACACACCACCGCCATCAACCGCGTCACCGGCGCGGTCATGCTCGTCGTCAGCGCCTACTACCTGCTCGTCGTGTTCGACGTGCTCGGCGTCGCGCCCGTCCTCGAATCGCTCCTCGACAGGGTCGTCTGAGCCGGGGACCCGACAGGGCGGGACGCCGCGAACCCCCGAGCCGCAGAAGTGCCTATCACCGTCGGCCCCCTCTATCTAGGGAAGCACCAGATGAACGCCGACCAGCGATCAGACCGGTACCGGACGGTCGTCGCCCGCCTCGAACGCCTCCCGACACGGGCGCGACTGGCCTTCGTTTCCGACCTCTGGGCCGCCCGCGGCTTCGAGACGCGCGTCGAGGCGGGGGTCGTCCGCGCCGAGCGCCGCGGCCGGTCGGTCCGGATTCGGCCCGCCTTCGGCCGTCGGTCGAGAGCGTCGGCGGCGGCCGAGCGAGACACGGCCGGCGTGAAACACCTCGGCGCCGGCGACATCGCCGAGGCGCTCCTGTACGCCATCGACCGGCAGGACGCCGATGCGGTCTGTCGCCGCCAGTTCGGCGCGTCGCTCGACGACCTCCGGCCGCCGCTCCGGGTTCGTGCCCGGCGGAGGGTCCGACGACTCGGGGACCGAACCGCCGCGGTCGGCCGCGACGCCGCCCGGGGAATCACCGCGCTCTTCGTCGTCGTCGCCGTCGTGAGCGGGGCGGCCGTCGCGCTCGACCTCGTGCCCTCGCCGCTCGACGGGTCGATGCAGTCCGCCGGAGTCGGGACGGGCGGGGCCGGTGAGTCGGGGTCGCCGACGGCCACGCCCGAGCGCGACGACGCGGCGACGGAGGGACCGTCGGAAACCGCGGCGACCGAGACCGCCTCCGGGTCGGAAACGCGGAACGCCGGCGCGCCGGGACTCGGGAGCGGCCAGCGCCTCGGGCCGGTCGAGCCCATCGAACCCGGCGAGTTGGAGCGCGTTCCGGGCGTCGGGCCGGACGGCATCGAGAACCTGACCGCTCTCAGCACGGCCCACGAGCGCGCGCTGGCCGAGGAGTCCTACACGCTGTGGGTCGACATCTACCGACCCGAGGGCGCGGACCCGAACTCGACGCGGAGACAGTACGACACCGACATCGCCGTCGCTGGCGACCGCTACGTCATCGCCGAGACCGTCGAGTCGGGCCGCGAGCGGACCCGACTGGAGACGGTCTACTACGACGGGGACGCGTGGTACGTCGCCGAGACCGAAGACGCGGTCGAGCGGACCCGGAAGGTCGACGGCAACGCCACCGCGCCGCCGGTGCAGTTCGAGCCGCGGGGGCTGAACCGCGGGCTCGTCCGCCAGTACCTCGACACGCGGGCGACGAACGTGACCGGGAAAGTGACCGACGAGAACGTCACGTACTACCGAATCGAGGGGAGTCAACGCCCGGCCATCGGCGGCGTCGAACCCGTCCAGGACTACCAGTTCGTCGCTCACGTGGACGAGCGGGGGTTCGTCGCCGACGCGACGGCGACCTATGCGCTCGTCTCCGACGAGGGGTTCTACTGGGTGCGATTCGAGTGGACCTACGGCCGCGTCGGCGAGACGACTGTGACGCCCCCTGCGTGGGTCGAGGGCGTCGAAAACGGGACGACAGCTGGGATGGCGACGACAGCCGACAGCAACAGGCCGCCGGCGCTTCGGACGCCCGCCCGACCGCAGTAACCCCCCGGCGGGATGCCTCGATGACGACTTTTATGCGCGTCCTCCGCCGAGCCCCGCTATGGCAATCGAGTCGGGAGACCGAGTCGCGCTCGCGTACGTCGGACGCTTCGAAGACGGGACCGTCTTCAACACCTCGCGGTACGAGGTCGCGGTCGAACACGGCCTGTACGAGGCCCAGGAGAAGGACCGCGACGACTACGCCCCCCAGACGTTCGTCGTCGGCGCGGGGCAGATAATTCCGGGGCTCGACGAGGCCGTCGTCGGGATGTCGGCCGGCGAGGAGGCCACCGTGACCGTCCCGCCGGCGGACGCCTACGGCGAGTTCGACCCCGACCGGATTCGGACCTACGACCCCGAGACGTTCGAGGGGATGGTCGGCGAGACGCCCGAGGTCGGCCTGCACGTCCACGCCGAAAACGGGCTCCACGGCGACGTCACCGCCGTTCGCGACGACGCCGTCGAAGTCGATTTCAACCACGAACTCGCGGGGAAGACGCTCGTCTTCGACATCGAAATCGTCGCCGTCCAGTAGACGGTCGCGGCCGGTCGGAGCAGTTGGAGCAGTTGTGACGGGGCGATAGAACGGAACGGGAACGGAACGGAACTGAGCGTCGAGAAGGAGCGCCGAGCCGCTACAGCGAGTGCTTGGGGACGATTTCCGGGTCGGGCGTGTAGTTGACCGCGGCCTCGACGCGGAACACGTCGGCGAGGAGTTCCTCGGTGACGACCTCGCGCGGCGGGCCCCAGTCGTACAGTTCGCCGTCCTGCATGGCGACGAGGTAGTCGGCGAAGCGCGCCGCCTGCGCGATGTCGTGGAGGACGACCGCGACCGTGACGCCGCGTTCCTCGTTGAGTTGGCGGACCGTCTCCAGCACCCGGAGCTGGTGGTGCAAGTCGAGGTACGTCGTCGGCTCGTCGAGGAGGAGCACGTCGGTGTCCTGTGCGAGCACCATCGCAATCCACGCCAGTTGGCTCTGTCCGCCCGAGAGGTTGCCGATTTGCTTGTCGCGGATGTGCTCGACGCCCGCGAGGTCGATGGCGCGTTCGACCGCCTCGTGGTCGTCCTCGTTGACCTGCTCGAAGAAGCTCCGGTGGGGGTACCGGCCGTGGTAGACGAGGTCCTCGACGGTGAGCGACGTGGGCGAGTCGTGTTGCTGGGAGAGCAGTCCCAACTCGCGCGCGAACGCCTTGTCGTCGTACTCGGTGATGGACTTCCCGTCGAGATAGACGTTCCCGGTGTCGGGCGAGAGCTGTTTGGCGAGCGACTTCAGGAGCGTGCTCTTGCCGGAGCCGTTCGGTCCGACGAGCGCCGTGATTTCGCCGCGCGGGATGTCGATTCGGTCACACTCGACGACCGGCTCCTCGCTCGTCGGATACGACAGTTCGAGCGCGTCACCGGTGAGCGCGCTCTCGCGTGTCGAGCCGTCTTCGACGCTCGCGCGTCCGTCCGCGGTCGCGTCCGTTTCGCCGTGTTGTACCATCTGTTGGGAGTCTCCTGATTGCTGTTCGGACATCACACTTCACCGATGTTCTGCTGTTTGCGCATGAGGTAGAGGAAGTACGGCCCGCCGACGAGGCCCGTGACGACCCCGACCGGGAGCTGAATCGGGTTGAGCGCGAGGCGCGCGCCCACGTCGGCGGCGACCATCAGCGCCGGGCCGGCGAACAGACAGCCGACGACGAGGCGCTTGTAGTCGCTGCCGACCACGTTCCGGACCAAGTGCGGGACGACGAGCCCGACGAAGCCGACGATGCCGGCGACGGCGATGCTCGCCGCGGCCGCGAGGACCGCGACGCCCGAGAGGGCGAATCGGACCTTCTCGATTGACATCCCGAGCGAGCGGGCGGTCTGTTCGCCCAGAAGCAGGACGTTGAGCTGTCGGGAGCTCCCGAGCGCGAGGCCGATAGCGATAATCGACCACGGGAGGGCCATGCGAACCTGCTCCCAGTCGGTTCCGGTGAGCGAGCCGGTCGTCCACGCGATGGCGGACTGGACGACGCCGATGTCGTCGACGAAGAAGAACAGCCCCGTCTGGAGGCTCTGGAAGACGGTGCCGACGATGACGCCCGCGAGGACGAGTCTGACCGGCGAGGTACCGTTCTTCCACGCGATGAGGTAGACGAGGACGAACGCGAACATCCCGCCGAGCGCCGCCAGAAGCGGGAGGTACGCCGCGAGCCCCGAGAAGACGACGAGCGTGAGGAGGATGAGCAGTCCGGCCCCCGACGAGACGCCGAGGATGAACGGGCTGGCCAGTTCGTTCCGGGTGACCGCCTGGAAAATCGCGCCCGAGATTGCGAGGTTCGCGCCGACGAGGGCGGCGACGAACACCCGCGGGAGCCGGATGTTCCAGACGATGAGCGTCCGCCGACTGAGGTCTGGGAGTTCGCCGCCGAGGAGGAACACCTGCCAGACCTGCGGGTCGAAGATGACCGCGGGGTCGAAGACGGCGCGCCACGCCTCGCCGATGGTCATCGAGAACGCACCGAAGCTGACCTGCACGAGGCCGCCGGCCACGACGACCACGAGGCTGGCGAGACAAAGCGACACGAGCGAGCCGTCTATCCAGCCGAACAGCCGGTTCAGCACCGACCCCGAGGACTGTTCTGTCGACGTCGTCCCGCTCACTGCTCGACACCCCCGAGTTCGCGTCCGTCGAGGTAGTCCGCGAGCGCCTCGTCAGGGAGCGCGTCGAGGACGCGTTCGGTACCGATCGCCTCGACGAGTCGCCGGATGCCGCGGGGTTCGGCGGTCTCGACCTCGTGGTCGGTCCGGCGGGTGTCGAACGCCCGGTCGATGTAGGACTCGCGGAGTTCCGCGAGGCGCTCGTCGTCGAGGTCGGCGTCGTCGGGGACCTCGCTTTCGAACCACTCGCGCCAGCGGTCGCGGTCGCCCCACTCGCCTTGGAACTCGGTGTCGGCGCGGAGCCAGTCGTAGTGGCGCGCGAGGTCGCCGGGGAAGCCGCGTTCGCGCCGGCGGTCCTCGATGAGACACCGGGCGACGTGGCCGCCCTGTCCGGCGGCGATACCGACCTGCGCGTTCCGCTCGCCCGACGGGGCGGCGACGTACAGCCCCTCGACGGGAGTTCGCCCGTCGTCGTCGGCGTACGAAGCGTCGAAGTGCTCGTGGACCTCGCCGTGGTGGTCGTGTTCCTCGAACATCGCGTCGTCGTCGTCGAGGCCGCGGAGGTAGTCGCCGTCGTACCACGCGGCGGCGACGACGTAGTCGGCTTCGACCCGACGGTCGTCCTGCGTGCGGACGACGAATCGCCGGGCGGCGGCGTCACTCGCGTTTCCACCCGCATCGTCGCCCGGTCGCTCGACCGAGACGACCATGTCCGCGACGTAGTCCGCGCCGACCTCCGCGACGTGTTCGTGCATGAGCGCGGTGAAGGTGTCGACGCCGATGCCGGCGGGGAAACCGAGGTAGTTTTCGAGGTACGCACACCGGCGGAAGGCGGCGTTGCCCCGGTCGAAAACGACGGTATCGAGGCCGTATCGCGCGGTGAAGACGGCCGCGGCGCACCCCGAGGGACCGCCGCCGACGACGACCACGTCCGTCGAGTCAGGTTCGGTGCCTTGGTCGGTCACGGCTCAGACCGCCCCCGTGAGAACAGCCCGTCGGGGAGCGTGGTCGAAGTCGGCTCCGTCTTCGTTCATACGTTTTAGGCGTCCCTAATACAATAAACCACTTTCGGATTTTAGGTACTCCTAAATCCACCGACACGCGGAGAACGGCCCGTAAAGAGGCTGACTCACGCGAATCACCGGTAACGACGTCCGAGAGAAAGCCCGCCGGACTGCCTGACGAACGCGGCCCAGCGCGGCCGAAATCGCCTCAGCCGAGGAGGTACCGGAGCGCGGGCCGCCGACGGACGAACTCCAGTTCTTCGAGGTACGCGTCGAGGCCGAGGATGCGGCCCGCCGCGAGCGCGCCGACGACGAGGAACAGCACGAGCCCCAGCAGGTCGCCGTTGACCAGCCCGTGTCCCCAGTCGGCGTTGCCGAGGTAGAAGAACGTCATGAGGAACGTCCCCCCGGCGGCGGCGAGTCGGACGGCAGCCCCGGTGATGAGCGCGAACCCGATGAGCGTCTCGCCCAGCGGGACCATGACGTTCGTGAACTCGAGCATCCACGGCGTCTGGCCGACCCACGCGAGGAACGCGTGGACCGGGCCGGGCGCGCCGGCGGTGCCGTTCACGAGCCAGCCGCCCGCGTTAAACGGCTCGGCGGCGAGGTACTTCGTCACCCCCGCGTGGAGGAACCAGTACCCCGTGATGATTCGGGCGAACACGAGCACGTAGCCGGTGACGCCCTCGGCGTAGTCGAACTCCATCCGGTTCCCCAGCATCTCGATTTCGCCGGTTGCGGCCATCGTCTGTCACCTCACGTGTGAAGCGTGGGCCGCCGGGAGGTTATAAATCCGGAGCGATTTTCGAATCCTCGGAAACTGGGAATCGGCGGGCCGTCCACGTCGATTCGAACCGGCACCCTCGGCGGGCGCGAACGCGAAGATACGTCTCGATACGGTGCGTGGGTTCCACCGGTCACACGGCCGACGGCGGGCGTCGTCGGGCGAGACTGACCCGTCCCCGCCGACTCACTCGGGCGTGATGACGACCCCGTCGTCGTCGGCGTGGTCCATCGCCACCTCGTGTCGCGTGTGGCGGGCGTGGGTGCGGGCCCACCGACGGGCGCTGGCCTCGGAGAGGAACTGCTCGCCGTCGGGACACTGTCGGCAGCTAACGACCCACGGCGAGACGTCGTCCGGGAAGTGTCCGGTGTGGCGACGGTGGTCGAGCGCGAACTGCTCGACCGACTGGTTGCCGAGCTGTAGCTCGTCCAGTTCGTACGAGAGGTCCCACTCCTCGCCGCACCGCGAACACGAGACGGTCGGCGTGTCGTCTATCGGGGCCGTCGGGGAGTGCGTGCGAAAGTCGTCGTCGCTCGGTGGAGACACAGGCGGGATTGGGACCGCGGCCTCTTGTAACCGTCTGCCCCCGAAGTGAAAGACAATCTGTTGATATATTCCCGCGGAATCGGCCGGGCGAGGCTCCCGGTCGCGAGCCTCACTCCGCGTTCGACGCCCAGTCTCTGACCAGCGCGACGGCGAAAACCGTCAGCAGGGCGGCGATGCCGGCGTTCCGCGCGAAGTCGCCGGTGTCACCGGCGGCGAGTCTGACGACGCCGAGCGCGAGGAGGAGTCCGATGACGAGCGCGAACAGGACGGCCGCCCACGACCGCGCGTGCATGGTCGTTGATAGCGGGTCGCCGGAGAAAACCGTTGAGGTGGGCGCATCGAACCGACTCCCCGGTCGTGGCACCCGGTCTCCTCGCCGTCCGGGTCGGGCGCGTCTCGGGTTCAGGCGCTCGCGTCGTAGCCCGCCTCTTCGACGGCCGCGACGAGGGCGTCGGTGTCGGCGTCGCCCTCGACGGTCGCTCGCTCCGCCTCGCGGTCGGCGGTCGCGTCCTCGACGCCGTCGACGCCGGCGAGGGCGTCGGCGACGCGCTGTTCGCAGTGTTCGCAGGTCATCCCGGTGACGGTGAGCGTGGTCGACATGCGGTTCGAGATAGGGGCTTCCCGATTTAGTGGATTTCCCTTTCGGCGGTTCGACAAACTCCCGACGTTAGCTTTCGATTCGAAAGCCAAACGCGAGGAACACCTATGACATCGTGGTACCAACTGAGTCGCATGCGCGCGCTCGACGAAACAGACCTCCACATCCTCGAACTCCTCGCCGAAGACGCCCGCCGACCCTTCAGCGACATCTCCGCCGAAGTCGGCCTCTCCGCGCCGGCGGTCTCCGACCGCATCGACCGCCTCCGCGAGGAGGGCATCATTCGCCGGTTCACCGTCGACCTCGACCAGTCAACGCTCTCGGGCGGGACGCCCGTGCTCGTCAGACTCACCGTCCGCCCGGAGTTCGTCGACGAGGTCCGCGACACCCTCCGAGCGGCAGACCCGGTCCACCACCTGTTCGTCGCGGCGGACGGCGAAGTGACCGTCCACGCCCGGCTCGACGGGGACTCCGTCCGCGCCCAGTTGGACGACCTCGTGGACCTCTCGCGGGTCCGCGACTACGAGGTGAGCCTCGTGGAGTCCGCCGAGTGGACGCCGACGGTCAACGGAACCGGATTCGCCCTCGAGTGCGCCGAGTGCGGCAACACGGTGACGAGCGAGGGCGAGAGCGCCCGCATCGGCGGGACGCTCTACCACTTCTGCTGTTCGTCCTGTCTCGGCCGGTTCGAAGACCGATACGACCGCCTCGAAGCCGGCGCGAACGACGACTGAGCGGGCCGGGGGCCGATAATCGAGCGACGCGGCCACTGGTTTCGAATCCAAAGTTCGACCCCTCGATGACGCTCGGTCCTGAAGGGGAAATCGAGGTAAGAGAGGGGCACGTACGTATAGGTGAGATGAGTAGCCGAACGGCCCATTTAGATATCCGCGGGATGAGTTGCGCGAACTGCTCGCGCACCGTCGGCGAGGCGTTGGAGGCGCTCGACGGCGTGGCGAGCGCCAGCGTCAACTTCGCCACCGACGAGGGTTCCGTGGAGTACGACCCCGAGGAGGTATCGCTCGGCGAGATATACGACGCCATCGAGGACGCCGGCTACGAGGCGCTCTCGGAGAGCCGGACCATCGGCATCACCGGGATGAGCTGTGCGAACTGCGCCGACGCGAACCGGAAGTCGCTGGAGTCGGTTCCGGGCGTCGTCGCCGCCGAGGTCAACTTCGCCACCGACGAGGCGCACGTCACCTACAACCCCGCCGACGCGAGCCTCGACGACATGTACCGAGCGGTCGAAGAAGCCGGCTACACGCCCGTCCGGGAAGACGACGGCGACGAGGGGGACGCGGACGACGCCCGCGACGCCGCCCGTAACGAGGAGATTCGCCGGCAGAAGCGCCTGACGCTGTTCGGCGCGGCGCTGTCGCTGCCGCTCCTCGCGATGCTCGCGGTCGAACTGTTCGGCGGCGGCCTCCCCGAGACGATTCCCGGCACGGGCGTTCCAATCGGCTGGGTCGGCTTCGCGTTCGCCACGCCGGTGCAGGTCTACCTCGGCCGCGAGTTCTACGAGAACTCCTACACGGCGCTCGTCCGGAACCGCACCGCCAACATGGACGTGCTCATCGCCATGGGGTCTTCGACGGCGTACCTCTACTCCGTCGCCGTCCTCGTCGGTCTCCTCGCCGGCAGTCTCTACTTCGACACCGCCGCGCTCATCTTGGTGTTCATCACGCTCGGGAACTTCCTCGAAGCGCGCTCGAAGGGACAGGCGTCGGAGGCGCTCCGGACGCTCCTCGAACTCGAAGCCGACACCGCGACGCTCGTCGACGACGACGGGACCGAACGCGAGGTCCCCCTCGACGAGGTCGAGGTCGGCGACCGCATGAAGGTCCGTCCCGGCGAGAAGATTCCGACCGACGGCGTCGTCGTCGACGGCGACTCCGCGGTCGACGAGTCCATGGTCACGGGCGAGTCCGTCCCCGTCTCGAAGGCCGAAGGCGACGAGGTCGTCGGCTCGACGGTGAACCAAAACGGCGTCCTCGTGGTCGAGGCGACCAAGGTCGGCTCCGAGACCGCAATCCAGCAGATCGTCTCGCTCGTCAAGGAGGCCCAGGGCCGTCAGCCCGAGATTCAGAACCTCGCCGACCGCATCTCGGCGTACTTCGTGCCCGCGGTCATCGCCAACGCCCTCCTGTGGGGCGTCGTCTGGTTCCTCTTCCCCGAGGCGCTCGCGGGCTTCATCCGGTCGCTCCCGGTCTGGGGGCTCGTCGCGGGCGGCCCCGTCGCCGCGGGCGGCGCGGTCTCGACGTTCGAGTTCGCCGTCGTCGTCTTCGCGTCGGCCGTGCTCATCGCCTGTCCCTGCGCGCTCGGCCTCGCGACCCCGGCCGCGACGATGGTCGGGACGGCAATCGGCGCGCGCAACGGCGTCCTGTTCAAGGGCGGCGACGTGCTCGAACGCGTCAAAGACGTGGAGACGGTCGTCTTCGACAAGACCGGCACGCTCACCAAAGGCGAGATGACGCTGACCGACGTGGTCGCCGTCGGCCCCGCCGCCGACGGCTCCGGCGTCGTCACCGCCGACGACGAGACGCTCGACGAGGACGCGGTCCTCCGGTACGCCGCCTCGGCCGAGCGCAACAGCGAACACCCGCTGGCCCGCGCCATCGTCGCCGGCGCGGAAGGCCGCGGCCTCGACCTCGCCGACCCGGAGGACTTCGAGAACGTCCCCGGTCACGGGATTCGCGCGACCGTCGACGGGAAGACCGTCCTCGTCGGTAACCGCAAACTCCTCTCGGACGCGGGCGTCGACCCCGCGCCCGCCGAGGACGCGCTCCGCGACCTCGAACGCGAGGGCAAGACCGCGATGCTCGTCGCGGTCGACGGCGACCTCGCGGGCGTCGTCGCCGACGCGGACGAAATCAAGGAGTCGGCCGCGGAGGCCGTCGCCGCGCTCCGCGACCGCGGCGCGACCGTCCACATGATTACCGGCGACAACGAGCGGACCGCCCGCGCCGTCGCCGAGCAGGTCGGCATCGACCCCGAGAACGTCAGCGCCGGCGTCCTCCCCGAGGACAAGGCCGACGCCGTCGAGTCCCTGCAGGCCGACGGAACGAGAGTCATGATGGTCGGCGACGGCGTCAACGACGCGCCCGCGCTCGCCGCCGCGTACGTCGGCACGGCGCTCGGCTCGGGAACCGACGTCGCCATCGAGGCGGCCGACGTGACGCTCATGCGGGACGACCCGCTCGACGTGGTGAAGGCCATCCGCATCTCCGCGGGGACGCTCGCGAAAATCAAACAGAACCTGTTCTGGGCGCTCGGCTACAACACCGCGATGATTCCGCTCGCGTCGCTCGGCCTCCTCCAGCCGGTGTTCGCCGCGGGCGCGATGGCGCTGTCGTCGGTGTCCGTCCTCACGAACAGCCTCCTGTTCCGGGCCTACACGCCGGACCACGACTACCGCTTCCTCGACTTCCTCCGGCGGTAGTCCGCTTCGCCGTCTCGCTTTTCTCCTCGCGCGGCGATTCTCTCAGGGTATGTCCACTCGAACCCCCGCGCGGACGGAGCCGTGGCTCCTGGTCGCCGTCGGCGCGTTCCTCGTTCTCGTCGGCCTCGGAACGCTCGCGAGCGCCCCGTGGCGCTACGCGGCCGGCGGGTCGGTCGTCGCGGTCGCGGCGCTCCAGATAGTCGGGTCGCTGTCGGCGGTCGTCATCGGTGCCGGAGCCGCGTGGCTCGGGGCGGTCGAGGCGCGCGAAAAACGGTGACGGACGGGACGTTCAGTACCGCGACGGGAGGAACGCCATGCCGATGAGGAGAATGACCGTGGTGAACGAGACGATGGCGATGCCCCAGAGACCGTTTTCGGTCTCGTGGAAGCTGTCGATTTCGGACAGTTGCGCCTGGTAGCTGTCGTAGTTCTGCGTCAGGACGAGCGTCTCGCCGTCCGGGAAGTACGCGAGGTACTGCTGTCCCGAGATGGTCAGGTTCGCCTCGTTTTCGACGGTGACGGTGTTCTCCTCGGACGCGAACCACTCGAGGGTCACGCCGGAGGTCTCGACCGCGTCGACGGTGACGGACTGGTTGTTGTAGTCGAAGGAGTCACCCTCGGCGACGGTGCGCGTCTCGTTGGCCGGGAAGTACTCGTCGACCGAGACGAGCGTCGAATCGTTGACGACGACGTAGCGCTCGCCGTCGCGGGTGACGGTCTCGTTGTCGGCGTTCGAGTCGGCTTGGAGGATTGCGGTCTCGTTGTACAGTTCGACCAGCGTCGCTTCGGTGGGGTCGGAGACGTTGGCGATTTCGACACGGTAGTCCGTGCCGTCGAGCGTGACGGTGCTCTCGTTGTCCCACGTCTCGGTGAAGCGAGCGGAGTCGTTCACGTAGGTGAGTTCACCGGAGCGGACCAGCGTGGTGCCACCACCGTGACCGCCCGACTCCTCCTCTTCGGTTATCGACGACACTGTGTACGCCTGGTCGCTATCGGGGACGGAGAACTCGTCCCCCTGTGCCAGCGAGTACTCGGGGTTCTCGAAACTGACCGACGGCGTCGATGCAGTCGCGATAAGTGAGTATGCACCGGCACCGATGACCAGGAAGAACACGACGGAGATGACCGCGGCGCGTCGTTGCATGGTTTCGGCATGGGCCACGCGGCGTATAACGATTACTTTTCCTCGGAGCGTGTCACCGCGTCGCGCGACTGCCGGCGGCGACTCCCGCCCCCAATACGACGGTGCAGACGAACAGTCGAAGCTGTGGATTGACAAGGGTTTTTGAAACTATTGGCCGAACCTCCCGTCAATGAGATATCGACCAGTCGTTCGACGGAGCCGAACCGGGAGTTGGTCGTGACGCGCGACGACGACCTCGTCACAGAACAGTTGGAACTCGCCGCCGATCGGTTCGACTTCCTCAACGCGTTGGACGGCGCGCGCCTCGACAAGCGAGATTTGACCGAGGTGCTTCCGTACTCGCGCTCGACGGTCGACCGCGCGATACGCGACCTGACCGCCGCGGGGTTCGTCCTCGACGACGGCGACTACACCACGTCGCTGAAGGGCGGACAGTTCATTTCGCTGTTTCGCGCCACTCGCGACGCCGCCGCCGACGTGCTCGAACTCGACTCGTTCGTCGCCGGAGCGGCCGCCGACTACCCGCTTCCGGTCGAGGCCGTCGTCGGGGGCGACGAACTGCGGACCGACCCGCGCGTCTCACACCCGTTCGATGCGCTCGGAAACAGGCTCAAAGCGACGAACAACGGGACGTTCGTCCTCCCGTACCTGCCGAGTCAGACGTTCGTCGACCGGTGTACGACCTGGCTCGTCGACGGGCACTCCTGTCGGTTCGTCGCTCCCAACTCCGTCGTCACCGCTATCTGGCGGGCGTACCCGGCGTTTCTCGAAACCGTACAGACCGTCCCGGACTGCGAGCTTCGGGTCGGCGAGGTTCCCCCGTTCGCCATCGCGCAGACGACGCTCGACGGGACGCCCCACGCGATGGTGGTCGCCTACGACGACGACGCGCGCGCACGCTGCGTCATCGAGAACACGAGCGAGCGCGCCGTGGCGTGGGCCCGGAGCCGCGTGCAGTCGATTTGGGAAGCCGCGAGCCCGTTCGACCTCAACGGAAACGCCGACGGTGACGCTCCCGAAACCGAAGCCGACATCGCGGACGCCAAAGCGGGCGATGCGGACGCCGAAGCGACGACGGCCGGCTCCCGGAACGTAACCGACGACCGCGGTGGGAGTGCGGCGATTCGCGGCCCGGTGCTCTCCACGGAGCTGCGGTCGCAAGGGTTCGCCCGGCTCGCACCGGCGTACTTCGACCGCGTCGGCGTCTCGCCGCCGCTGGCGTGTTGGCGCGCCGGTTTCGACCTCGGCGAGGTCCGCGCCGGTTACGCGCTCGACCGCGAGCGCCCGACCGAAGACGGACGCGAGAACGTGACTGACGACCTGTTCTCCCGACTCCGCTCGGGGACCGACCACGTCGTGACGGGGCCGCCCGGCGCGGGAAAGAGCACGGTCTGTATGTCCGTCGCGTGCCGGTGGTACGACCACGAGCAGGGTACCGTCCTCTACCGGAAGTCCGGCCAGCACGACCCGTTTACCTCCACGGCGCACCTCGGGTCGTACCTCGCCGAGGCCAGCGGGCACGTCCTCGTCGTCGTCGAGGACGCGACCCGGACCGAGGCGAACAGCATCTTCGAACTCGTCCGCGAGTTCGACGACGACGACCGCGTGACGTTCCTCCTCGACAGTCGGGAAAGCGAGTGGCGCGACGACTCGCTCCGCGGCACCGCTCGCCTCGAATTCCACCGGAGACAATCGATAGACGTGGTCTCTGTTCCCGTCGTCGACGCCCGCGAGCGAGCCAGACTGGTCGAGCACTTCGAGGCGACTGTGGGAACGAACGTCGATATCGACCCCGAGGAACTCACCCCGAACGAGGGCGGGGACCTCGAACCAGGAGAGATGTATCTCTTTTTGCATCGACTCGCCCGGCACGCCGAGCCGGCAGCAGGAGGGAACGCCGCCCCGACGAGCCTCCTCGACGACATCGACTCCGTCTACGCCGACCTCGAACGCGTCGACGAGCGACTCGGCGTCGACGTCGGCGTTCTCGTGAATCTCCTGAACGCCTCGGGCATCGGCGTCTCGCCGCCGCTCGCGTACGCGCTCACCGAGTCGAAGCAGGACGAATCGGTCGTCGAAGAAGCGCTCGACGCGCTCGAACGGACCGTCCTCTACTCCGCGTTCGGCGACGACGAGTCCGACGGCGACCGGGTTCGCGCGGTCCACGAGACGTGGTCCGCTCGCTTCCTCCAGCGACTGCTCGACCTCGAATCCGAGCGTCGCGCCCGCCGCCGGTTCGAGCGGTGTCTCGACGCGCTCTGCTCGCTCGTCGACGACGGCGACGCGCGCCGGACCGTCCAATCGGTGTTCGGCGGGACCGCCGATATCGTTCGCACTATCGAGAGCGACCCCGCGACGTGGGGAGAACGACTCGTCCGTAGCGTGTTCGAACTCGGCGTCAACACGCCGACGCTCTCCGAGCTGTACGCCGAGACCGACTACTCCGACGTCGACGTGCCGCGGGCCTGCGACGGCACGCTCCGACTCGACGTTCGTCGGTGGCGCGCCCGCATGTTCGTCAACGGGGGCGAACTCGAACGCGCCGAACGAGAGTTCGAGTCGCTCGCGTCGCTCGACGACGAGCGCCTCGACGAGGCGGCACTGGTCCGCGCGCGCGCCGACGGCTTTGCCGGACGCTCCGAGGTCGGACGCTACCGCGGTTCGTTCGAGCCCGCCCGCGAATACGCACAGGAGGCCCTCGAACGATTCAGTCGAATCGACGACGAGGTGGGCCGCAGCGACGTGTTGAACGCGCTCGGTGGTATCGAGGCACAGACCGACAATCCGGAGGCCGCGAAAGGCTACTACCAGCGAGCGCTCGAACTCCGTCGCGACCTCGAAGACGAGACGAAAGTTGCGAGCACGCTCGCGAACCTCGGACTCGTCGAGATAACGCTCGGTGAGTTCGAGTCAGCCGCGGCGCACGCCCGCACGAGTCTCCAGATTCGCCGAGAGATTCAGTATCCGTGGGGAGAAGCGCTGAGCCTCGCCGTTCTCAGCCGTATCGAACTCGAAAACGGGACGCTCGACGAAGCGGAGCGATACGCCCGACTCGCGCTCGACATCCGCGTCGAAATCGGCGACTCCATCGGCGTCGCGTCGACATCGAACAACCTCGGGAAGATAGCGTTCGACCGCGGGGCGCTCGACGACGCGCGCGAGCGCTACGAATCGCTTCTCGACGACGTCGAGGACCCGGAGTTCGATTGGATTCGAAGGGACGTGTACTACGGTCTCGCCCAAACGCTCTCTGAACTCGGTGAACCCGAGACCGCCATCGAATACGCCGAACGCGCCATCGACCTCCTCGAAGAAAACGAGTCGAAGCGGACCGAACTCCAGACAGTCCGCGCCCGAACTCTCCTGGACAGCGGCGATCTCGACGACGCGCGAACGGTCGCAGAACGCGCCCACGAACGAGCGTCCGGACTCGGCGACGAGCCGAGGACGCTCGCGAGCGTGACGCTCGGAGAGGTGTACGTGCGGTCGGGAGAGACTGACGACGGGACTTCGCTACTCAGGACTGCAATCGAATCCGCGCCGACGGCAGTCCTCGAAGGCCGGTGTCGCCGACAGTACGCTACGGCGCTCTGTGAGACCGGAGACGTTTCCGATGCACTCGCCGAATTACGACGCGCTGCAGCGTGCTTTTCCTCCGTCGAAGCCGGGGTTCGAGCGCGGAAGACTGCACTTGACGCCCTCGAACTCGCACACGAACTGGGCGACGACGACGCGGTCAGCGCGCTCGAACAGCGGCTCGTACGATAGCGTCGTCAGTCGCCGCTTCGATACCGAGACGCGTCGCTCGCGAGAGTTGCGTTCGAAGAGAAAAGCCAAGGGCCGGATTTGAACCGGCGGGGGTTCCGCTCTGCAGGCGGATGCGTTGGGCCGAACTCTGCCACCTTGGCGCAGTTACTGGTATCCCTGTCTTGTGCTTAAGCCTGACGGTGTGCGACCTGAGTCGGGCGTTTTCGCTGTCTCGACCGAGAGAGCGGTCGCTGTCTGTGTAGTGTGCGAGCGAGCGTTTGCCGCTCGCCATAAATGAAAAAAGCCCACTGGACCGAAGTCCAGCGGGCTCTGTATGAGTGGGGGCGGCGAACTGGATTTCCCAGAGGATCGCTCACTCCAGTACTGACCAGAACGCAGGTGAGCTTAACTGCCGTGTTCGGGATGGGTACGGGTGGAACCTCACCGCTCTG